>JAKSIP010000018.1 GCA_024398715.1 Bacteroidaceae bacterium | reverse complement strand
AAATGGATAAACGTGCACAGATGAAATGTGCATTACGTAAAGCTACCGAACAAGGCTTGGCCGCAGGTCGCGCCCAAGGCTTTGAACAAGGCCACTCAGATGGACTTGAACAAGGCCGTGCAGAAGGCCGTGCCCAAGGTCGTGCAGAAGGACTAGAGCAAGGACTGGAACAAGGTCGGGAACAAGGTCGGGAACAAGGAAAACTTGAAATGGCTAGAAAATTAAAGTTTGCAGGAACAGACATTGAACTGATAAGTCAGTGCTCAGGTCTCTCGGTAGAAGAAATAAACGCACTTTAACGCGCTACACCACATTTATAGTCCGGTCGAAAGCGAATCTGCTTTCGACCGGACTTTTTCAATCGTCTTGTATTTCTTGAGCCATCCATTCATAGGCAACATTTCACAAGAAACCAACGAAATTCTAATTGCCTATCAATAAGCGAATTACCCTAGCGTTGCAATTTGCAACACCGATTATTGCCCAAAAATCAAATTTGGACCATAAAACATATTTTTTTGTCTGCTGAAAACAAATATGTCTTAGGAAGGATTCAATGAGTAGCAAGATATTCACTACTTGTTCATGTTAACCTCCCAATGGCCGCCTTTGTCGGGACCTACTCTTGAAATGATTCCCTCGGATTTCAGTTTTGAAAGGTGTTTTTCGATTGCTTTCGTACTGATACCGACAGCCTGGGCAAGAGTAGCAGTTGTCATGTTGCCGTTTTCTCCCAACAATCTTATTATTTTCTCCCTACTTTTCTCTCTGCTATTGATGGTAATTACAGATTCTCCTGTGGATTGAACGTATGCCATAATATCCGCCTTGAGATTCTTTATCATCACATTATGCATATAATCCCGGAAGATTGTCTTGTCATCGGCTTCTCTTGTTTCCACCAAAGCTTTGATATAGTGTTCCTTATCCTCCTTGAGAATCTTGGCGGGAATCAGACCGAATTCAAACTGAATCATATTCATCAGTAATCGGGCCATTCTGCCATTTCCGTCAGCCCAGGGGTGAATGGTGACAAGATCGTAATGGGCGTCAAAACTTAGAAGGTACTGGTCAATGAGAGTTTTTCTCCCAACGTCCTTGCGTTTGAGATTCAATTCTTCACAGAATTCTTTCAACCTCGATGGAACTTTGTTGAAACTCATATAGGATTTACCTCCCGTGCCAGCAGTAACATTCAGGAGCCTGATGTCTCCATTTGCCGATGAAAATTCCCCGAGAGCGGTATTGTAAACCTTCCCTGTATTTTTCATCGTAATGGATGACAATTCTTTAAGGAGTTCAATGGTAATAGGCGAATGTTTCCCGGCGTAAAACAGGCATTTGTCATACGCAGCCTTCAAATCAAGATTCATATACTGTTCCGTCAAAGTCCTGCCTCCAGCGCTTATTCCCTGGTCGAACAACAACTGGTTCTCTATTTCTGTTATTGTTGAACCCTCTATGGCAGTGGAATGGGTGATGATGGAATACAGATAGAATTTTTCGTAGTCTATCTGACTGTCGATTCCCAATGCCTTATATTGAAGCAGCAGTGATTCAAGTTCCTTTTCTATTTGCATAACACAATTTATTAGTGGGGACAAAAATAGCAAATTATTTCATCGCAGCAAATTTTCTCCCAACTTATATTGTTGTTTTTCCGATTTCATTAGGCATAAACCGAATAAATGGCTGGCCAACATTTTGAGGAAATTGCGAAAAGTGGCTAAAAAGATTTTGAGGAAATTGCGAAAAAACCCAGAAAAAATTTTGAGGAGTAACGGTAAGAGTGCCCTACTCATTGAGGGCGCTCGCCGAATCGGCAAGTCCACCATCGTTGATGCCTTTGCTCGGAATGAATACACATCGTATATCTTCATTGATTTCACCAAATGCTCTCAGGAGGTGAAGGACTTGTTCAACGATGTTTCAGATCTCAACTATATTTTCCTCCGGCTTCAGCTCATTTATGGAGTGCAGCTAGTGGAACGCAAATCCCTCATTGTATTCGATGAGGTGCAATTCCAGCCTCTGGCCAGGCAAGCCATCAAGTCATTTGTGGAGGACCACCGCTACGATTATATAGAAACTGGTTCCTTGATCTCCATCCGCAAGAACACGCAGAATATCCTGATTCCTAGTGAGGAGGAGCGGATTAGCATGTATCCAATGGACTATGAAGAATTCCGTTGGGCTTTGGGAGATACAGCCACTATCCCGATCCTTCGTTCTGTCTGGGAGCATCCTCAGCCTTTGAAAGAAGCTCACCGCAAACTGATGCGGGACTTCCGGTTATATATGCTGGTGGGCGGAATGCCTCAGGCCGTTGATGCTTATCTGGAGTCCAACAACTTTGAAATCCAAATCACATGCAGAAGACTTCATCGAGCTCATATCAGAGATGGAAAAGACAAAGACCGTCAACATCTCACATCACAGCGACGATCCTAATGTCGGACTTGGCAGTACAGAAGAACTGATGCAGTACAAGATGTTTGTCGGAGATACCGGCCTTTTCGTGACGCTTGCCTTCAAGGACAAGGCCTTCACGGAGAATGTCATTTACGAAAAACTGCTTAATGACAAGCTATCGACAAATCTCGGATATCTATATGAGAACGTTATTGCTCAGATGCTCACCGCTTCCGGCAACAAATATTTGGCTTGTTTCCTTTAACAAGAATGATTTTGACGTGCAACCGTCACTTACAGGCGGGAGAAGGCGGCAGCGTAGAGTCTGATCTGTCTGATCATGGCAAGCAAGCCGTTGCTGCGTGTAGGGGAAAGATGCTGTGAAAGTCCAATTTCCTGAATGAAATAGGGATCCGATGCCAGGATATCGGCCGGAGTCTGACCGTTCCAGATACGCACCAGCAACCACACAAGCCCCTTGGTTATGATGGCATCGCTGTCCGCTGTAAGCCACATACGGCCGTCACGGCACTCGGCATAGAGCCACACACGGCTCTGACATCCGTCAATGATATATTTATCTGTCTTATGTCCAGCATCTATCAGAGGTAAATCTGCAGACATGTCTATAATAAGCTGATAGCGGTCCATCCAGTCGTCAAAAACGCTGAATTCTTCAATAATCTCCTGTTGGATATCGTCAATAGTTGCCATAATCATTCAAAATCTTTAAGAAGAACATTTGTCAGAACAGTGCCTACCGCATTTAACGTTGCTCTGTCTATATGTTGCAGGTTATCGTCAAGGGTGTGCCACGTGGAACCGAAACTGCTGCCAATCAAAGAGTTGGAATAAGGGATAATATCTATTGCAGGAATACCTGTAATGGCATTGACAGGATAGTGGTCATCGGTAACAGCACCGCCGTCTTTGTTGACGAACACCTTTCCGTATCCCATATCGGCAGCCGCTTTCCAGTATTTGTCTACAACAGAGGCGGCATATTTCATAGAAACGCCCTCTTTGTAAAAGGTTGCATCCGATGCGCCTACCATATCAAGAAGCACTGCATAGCGGACCTTGTAGCCATTGTTTCTGGCCATGTATGACCATGCCTGCGATCCAAGACACCAATACAGTTTTTTACTGTCCTCCTTTTCAAAATCCGGACCCGGGCCCCAGTCTTCAATATCAAAGAACACGCAATCTATGCCAACATGGGGATTTGAAGCAAGAATACGGAAAATCTCAAGAATGACTCCCACGCCGCTTGCTCCGTCGTTGGCCCCGTCTATCGGCTTGGTCCAGTTTTTCTTATTGGAATCATTATCCGCCCAGGGACGGCTGTCCCAATGTGAACAAAGCATTATGCGGTCTCCCAGTTCAGGATTTATCCGTCCCGTAATATTATAACCCTTCAGATTCTTTTTGTCAAATGTCTGACAGTCAAATTCATGGACACTCACCTCTGCACCCAAACGTTTCAGTGTATTCACAAGCCAGTCACGGCAGTCAAGCTGAGCCCGTGTTCCGGGAACACGGGGACCGAATGCAGTCTGAGCAGCAATGAAACTGTAAGCACTGTCGGCATTGAATACATATGCAGAGTTTGCGGTGTATCCGGTTCCGACCGTATTTATTGAAACAACTCTCCTGCCCTTGCAGGACGGGAGAGTCATTAAAGCTATTGCAAACAGCAATGCAGTCTTTCCAAAACGGTTCATTTGTTCAGTTTCCAGGTTGCTCCGTCTTTGGTATCCTTAATCTCAAAACCAAGAGCAGTCAGTTCGTTGCGGATCATATCGCTGGTAGCCCAGTCTTTATTGGCTTTAGCCTTTGCACGCTGCTCAAGCAGCATATCAACCACACGGGCAAATGCCTGTTCACGGCCTGCATTGTCCTGACCGGCACCTCCGGCAATAATATTTCTGTTTATACCAAGTATCTCAAACAGGAACGTATCAAACAATGCACGCATTGAATCAATTTCCTGGGAGTTCATAGATAATTTACCATCCAAAGCCTGATTTATCATCTTGGCGGCATCGAACAGATTGCTTATTACAATAGGTGTATTCAGGTCATCGTTCATAGCCTGATAGCACTTGTCTTTGATGGCATCAATATCAGCCTGGCATCCGCCCTGAGCCGACGGCTGTATTCTGTCAAGGGAAGCATAGGCATCGGTCAGTCTGGCAAGAGCCTTCTCTGCAGCCTGCAGTGCCTCGTTGCTGAAATCGACCGTTCCGCGATAATGCGCCATAAGAATAAAGAAACGTATTGTCATGCCGTTGTACGGCTGTGCAAGCATCTCCTCACCTTTGTTATTCTTATGACTTCCGTTGAAAAATTCATTCAGGGTGATAAAGTTACCCAAGGACTTGCCCATTTTGGTTCCGTTAATGGTAAGCAGATTGTTGTGCATCCAATACTTGACCATTTCGGTACCCTGAGCTGCTACTGCCTGAGCAATCTCGCACTCATGATGCGGGAATATCAGATCCATTCCACCGCCGTGTATGTCAAACTGTGAGCCCAGATACTTGCGCCCCATTGCAGTACACTCGCAGTGCCAGCCCGGGAATCCGTCACTCCATGGCGACGGCCAGCGCATGATGTGTTCCGGCTGCGCTTTCTTCCACAGCGCAAAGTCTGCAGGATTATGTTTCTCTTCCTGACCGTCAAGAGCGCGCGTTGTGTTGAGTACATCGTCAAGATTGCGGCCGGAGAGTTTGCCGTAATGGTATTTTTTGTTGTATTTTTCAACATCAAAATAGATGGAGCCCTGACTTTCGTATGCAAAACCGTTGTCCAGTATCTCCTGAACAAGCTGTATCTGTTCAATGATATGCCCCGATGCATGCGGCTCTATTGATGGAGGCAGAACATTCAGAACCTCCATGGCTTTATGGTAGCGCAGAGTATAGTACTGCACAACCTCCATAGGCTCCAACTGTTCCAGACGGGCTTTCTTTGCTATCTTGTCCTCACCCTCATCGGCATCGTGCTCCAAATGGCCAACGTCTGTAATGTTGCGTACATAACGTACCTTGTAGCCCAGGTGCTGCAGGTAACGGAACAGTATGTCAAACGTTATTGCAGGACGTGCGTGACCCAGATGCGGATCACCATATACCGTAGGACCGCACACATACAGTCCCACATTGGGTGAGTGCAGCGGACGGAACAATTCCTTTCTTCTGGTAAGAGTGTTGTATATACTCAGTTTATTTTCCATATCTATCATTTATTTTCCTCTCATATATCTTGCAGGACGGTCTGTATAGAGCAGAACAGCAACTATTACAGCCATAAGCCACAGTATTCCCATATTGAACCACAAAGTAGGTATCTGTATGTTTCCTATCTGCTTTACATGGCTGTAGAACGGAGCACGACCGTTTTTGCTGACAGGATCAATATAAATGGCTCCTACCTGGGCTACTACTACACCCTGCTCCACCTTGACCATATTGTCCTGTCCCACATTGAGGACAGTCTCCTGCAGTTTTGTATTGCAATACCTGCTTTGTTCCTTTACAAGTATTTCAGAACCGTATTCTTCAAGATAAGCCGTTTTTTCAGCATCAAGAGCCTTTGTCCACTGACGGCTCATACGGTTCAATACCTTGCCGGACTTCTCTATCCAGTCCGCTAATTTGCTGTAAACAACAGTATCAAAATCTGCGGCATTGAGCTTATCCAAACAAGTGCACGGATCCAGTTCCCACTTTTCTGTCATGCGTTCAATCTCACTACGGATCATTGGGAAATCCTTGTCAAAATCATTCTCACGCATACGTTTGCTCTGGTATGCCTGATTCAAAGAGACCTTAACCTGATGCAGCACACCGGCATTCTCCATCTGAAGAACATATTGTCCGCATTCATAATCAAAGAACTTTGCGTTGTACCTGTTGCTTGTGTACGATGTCACCGCCAATGCCTCGTATGACCAGCGTGACGGTATCAAATCTCCGATAACAGGAACATTGTTGGTTTTTGAATGCTGGTTCAAATCGCTGAACGGCACTACAAGTCCGCACAACAGAATCTGCGGAATAAGCAGCAGCGGAATTGTAATGTATATGGTCACAATGGATCCCAAAGCCTGAGACAGGAACAATCCGGTCAATCCGGCAAGGAATGCGCTTGTGAACAATATAAGCCACCATACCCAGAACAGGTCATGAATGCCGGCAAGGGCATTGCCCACAAGAATGAACAGCAATGTCTGGACTGCGGCAATTATTGCGGTAAGAACAATTTTTGAAGAGATGTAACTGCCGTAACTCAAGCACAGGAATTTTTCACGTTTGAGCAGGGCGCGGTCCTTGAATATCTCCTCTGCAGTTATGCTCATACCCATGAATATGGCAACAATTATAGCCATAAAGAAGTATGACAGCAGGTTCTTGTTGTCAAGAAGAGTATATCCGTTGTCTCCTTTGTAATGGGTAAGAACAGCCGATATTACCGCAAGTGCTGGGGCCTCGAGCAAAGCTACAAGCAGGAACTGCCTGTCTGTCAGTTTTGTTCTGATAGCACGGCTCAGATAAATGGCGAACTGCTTGAGAGCATTTGGTTTCTTCTGTTCCGTAAAAGGAATGTCAAGAACTTTGGGAGTCTGAAACTTTTCAGCTCTGTCAAGATACATCCTGTTCCATTCCTCAGGAGAAATTTTGCGTTCGGTAGTAATTTCGCCGTTGTTATTGAGAGCCTTGGCATCTACAATATCAAGAATGGTTTCGGGGTTGATATTACCGCAAGCCTTGCACAGACTGACCTCCGCATCGGCATAGTTGGCTGCTTTCTTGAATGTGGATACAGCCTCAATAGGGTTACCGTCATAAATAGGATATCCGCCTTTGTCCAGCAACCACAGACGGTCAAACATCTTGTAAATATCGCTGGATGGCTGGTGAATGTTGACAATAATCAGTTTGCCAAGGAAAGTCTGTTCTTTAAGCAGATGGACAACCTTTTCAGAATCGGCAGAAGACAAACCGCTGGTAGGTTCGTCAAGGAAAAGGATTGCAGGCTCGCGAATAAGTTCAAGCGCAATATTCAAACGCTTGCGCTGACCGCCGCTGATGGTCTTGTTCAACGGTGAGCCCACCTTCAGGTCTGCAATATACAGCAGATCCAGATCAGAAAGGATTTTCTCCACTTTGGCAGAAAGTTCCTTGTCTGACATACCGTCAAAACAGAAACGGGCCGTATATAGAAGGTTCTCCCTTACAGTCAGTTCTTCAATAAGAAGATCATCCTGCGGAACAAAACCTATAAGATGCTTGACTTTATCAGGTTCACCATACAGAGAATGTCCATTGACAAGAATCTCGCCGCTTGCGGGAGGTTGCGATCCGTTCAGAATACCCAACAGTGTTGATTTGCCTACACCGCTGCCACCCATGACAGCAACAAGTTCGCCGCTGTGAAGATCGAAGGTGAAATTGTGCAGTCCCATCTTTGGGTTGTTGGAGAAACGGTAATCAACGTTGCGGCCGCAGAGTGTCACCTCTTTGTCCTGGTTGACTTTTCCAAGGAGCGTATCTGCAAAACTGTAATAGACGGGAGCAATCTTATGGCTCTTGATTATACCGTTCTTTTCCCAGATGACATAGACACCGCTGCGGATAGGCATCTCGCTCAGATACAACTGCTCTGGGCCGGTATATGTAAGCAGAGTCCTGTTGAATTCGTTTACGCGCAGAATCTTTATGGAACCTTCAATGCCCTGGCAATCCGAAACTGCAATATGTTCACCGGGGATACCATCGATATAATCGGCAAAATCTTTGAACATACTGTCCGAAACGCCAAGATTGGCGGCAGCACATTCAAAGAGCTTGAAGTTCTCTTTGTAAGACTCCGGATTTACAGCCGAAAACTCCATAAAACGCAATACCAGAAGAGCCTGTTCCTGAACAGGAATCTTCTGCTGCAATTTGGAGCATACGGTTGTCAGTATGGTCTCCGTATCCAAATCCTCCATACTGTAGACATCGCTCAGATTGTCAAACAGGGAGAGGTATTCATCAACATTGTGGATACCATAAAAACAAACCAGGTAGTTATATACCAACTCCCTGGCTTTGTCTCTTTTTATATGCGATACACTGCTGAACAGCGCGAACAGGTTCAGCAGTGCCGCAATTACCAAATCGTTCAAATTACAGAATTTTTAGTCGGCATTAACAGAAACATTCAGTTTGCCTCTCATCTCTTTCACGTAATTGAAAGCATTGAGAACGGCAATAGTCTTATTGTCTTCATTGTTGGCTGTGAGAACGGCTTTGAGCTTGTCAACCATAGGAGCAACAATGTTGAGAGTTGAATAATAAGGCTTGAGAAGCTCTACCAGGTCAACTACATTGATGATTGCAGATTTGAACGGCATAAGGTCATCAACAATCTGTTCATCGTCAACATAACCGTTCTTTAGCTCAAAAATAGCCTCCTGGTTAAGTGCAGACTCAACAATTGAATAGAGAAGGATTATCAGATAGCAGTCTGCATCGTTATCTTCCAATGCCTGCTCGAATCTCTCAATAGCGATTTTGTCAACCTCGGCGTTGAAATCTTCCTGATTGAGTTTTTTCAAACGGTCAATCTCGCCCTGGGCATCGCCTGAAAGATTGGCCATTGTAGTCATTTTTGCTATAACATTGTCTCTTTTGGACACGTCTTTTGTGCCGTAAGCCAATTTGTCATACTGGTTGTCAACAGAATAAACACCTATCAAAGCGCATTGCTGTGCCAGAGTGACAGCATTCTGAGAAGCCTCCAGAGGCATAAAGAAACGTGCAGGGACAACACGGATATTTTCCGGAAGAACTTTTACATCTCTGATAATATTACTCTGCTCGGATCTGATCTTTGCAAACAGATCCATAGCCTGATTCTTGATTGAATCAACAATTTCCGTAACATTTCCTTTTGTAGGCAACATAGTCTTCTTCTGACCACCTTTACATGCCGGCATTGCAACAAGTGCAACAGCAAGGCAGACCATCATCAAAATTTTTTTCATATCTGTTTGTATTGTTTTTTCAAAATGTAACTGCAAATATAGATTATTAATAGTACATTCGCAACAAAATCCATTTTTTTTTGTATTGAGTTAAACCTTGCACGCCTCATTCCGTCAAAAAAGACGTTTTATGCGCAAAAAAACAGCAAGAGTAATATTAGCACTTGTAATATTCCTGATTGTACAATCGGGGAGTACTCTGTTGTTCGCCCAAAGGAACAACAGGAATGCTGTTACCGCTGCGGACACTGCAAAAATTGACACTGCAAGAATCAGGAAGAATGCCCAAGGCAATCTGATCCTTTCCGGAAAGATTTTCGATGCCGAGACACAGGAGACCGTAGAGCAGGCCACAATCCAGCTATATTCCGTACCCGATTCAATATTCATAACAGGCGCCACTTCGGACAGAAGCGGATTTTTCACAATTCCCAATTTGGGAGCAGGAGATTACATTGCACGTTTTGCATTTCTTGGATACACCACTCTGAACAAAAACATATCACTGAAAAAAGGAACGCGCCAGAATGACATAGGCAACATTGCCATTGTACCATCTTCAATAGAACTGGAAGAAGCTGTGATTGAGGCCGAGATTCCAGAAACACAGGTTGTAGATGACACGCTGATGTATAATGCAGATGCCTTTCACGTCAAGGAAGGGGCATTGCTTGAAGACCTGCTCAAGCGTATGCCGGGCATTGATTACGACCCTGCAGAGGGAACTGTATATGTAAACGGAAAGAAAGTATCGCGCATATTGGTTGAAGGAGAAGAGTTTTTCGGTAATGACATGTCCGTTGCCATCAAAAACCTTCCCGCCAAGATGATTAAAAAAATCAAAACTTACCAGAAAAAAAGCGATATGGCTGAACTCAGCGGCATAGATGACGGAGAGGAAGAAACCGTAATGGACCTTTCGGTAAAAGCCGATATGCGTATAGGGTGGATGAACAACCTTGACGTTGCAGCCGGATATCCGCTGGATAAAAACGATTACTCTGACATATTGAAATACCTTTACACCGCACGTCTGAACGTAATGCGTTTCAACCACGACAACAACTATACCCTTACCGGTAACGCACAGAACAGTATCCGCGGCGGTATGACACAAAGCGGTAGCGCAGGTTTCAACTTCAACCAAAAAATAGGAGAACCCATAAGAAGAAGGACCTATCCGCTCAGTATCAACGGAAACGTACGGTACAACAATTCAAATTCAAGTTCTGCCAGTGAATCGTACTCAGAGACCTTCACATCTCAGTTTACAAACAATACATTCTCCAACAGCATTTCCAGGAATCATAACCGGAACAACAGCGTAAACGCAGATGTCAATCTGGAATGGAATCCTGACACCGCATCCACTTTGCGTTTCAGACCGAATTTTTCGCTGTCAAGATCTTCAAACGGAAGTTCAAGTGAGTCAGTAACCTTCAGTCAGAATCCCGAAGAATTGGGACTTACCGATATAATGGCCCAATATCGCGATACCCTTGCAAAATATCCCGATGCCGGCGTCAACAGCAACAAGCGTGGAAATGAAGGCGCGAATCACGGTTACAGTTTGGGAGGCCAGCTGACATACAGCCGCAAGCTCAGCAACAAAGGAAGGAACATTACATTGCAGACAAATTTCACACTGGACCGCAGACAGAACAAAAGCTATTCGCATTCAGACCTTGTCTATTACAAGAACACAAGTCCGGACACTATCATGAACAGGCTCAACAGCCAGCCGTCAAAAAACGACAACATATCATTCAGGGCAGCATATACCGAGCCTTTTGACTCTCTGTGGAACTTGCAGTTAAGCTATCAGATACAATTCCGCAACAACGACAGCAAACGCAAGACATACACGCTTCCGTCTCACGGAGACAATTATGAAAACTGGAGCGACAACTGGTACGAGCCCGATGATCTTGAACAATATGTGGATGACAGTTTGAGCAACTACTCAAATTACAAGTACCGCGACCATAACATACAGGTACAGTTCAGCCGTAACGGAGAGAAGGGCAACCTGAATTTTGGTGTAACGCTGCGCCCGCAATACACCCACATGCTGCAGGATTATCTGGGAAAACATCAGGACATACAGCGTACTGTATTCAACTGGTCTCCTACATTCCGTTACCGGTACAGGTTCACAAGACAGCGTTCTCTCCAGGCTAATTTCAACGGAAGCACAGGCCAGCCTTCCATAGAAAATTTGAGAGACCTGACAGATGACAGCGACCCGTTGAACATTACAAAAGGAAATCCTGATCTTCTCCCCACGTTCAACACTACGCTGAATCTGGATTTTCAGGATTTCAATCAGGAAAAACAGCGTACGTTAAATGCGAACGCCAGTTGGGGTAATACCTTGCGTTCCATTTCAAACAGGACCATATACGATGAAACAACCGGTGTATCAATCACCCAACCGGTCAATATGAGCGGATTCTGGTCAAACTGGAACGCACGCTCAAACTTTACGTATCAGAGACAGATACAGAAAATACACCTGCGCATCAACTCACAGACACAGGTATCTTTCAATCACCGTACCAGCTATCTCAGATCACGCGGTAACGATGTGAATGAAAGCGTTCTTTCCGCAACCAACTCTCTTACAGCATCAGAACGTCTGAGATTGACTTACAGCCACAAGTGGATCTATATTACGGCAGACGGACAGCTCTCATATAACATGTCACGCAACAACCAGCAGCCGGACAGAGACATGGATACCTATACAATCAATTACGGAATAGATGCCGACTTTGACATTCCATGGCACAATATGACTGTATCAACAGACATCAAGATGCGCAGCCGCCGCGGTTATGACAACGCGGCCAACAACACAAACGAACTTATCTGGAACGCGTCAGCATCCATGAGTTTCTTCAGAGAAAACGCAGGAACATTCAGATTAGAGGTTTTTGACATACTTGCTCAGGAAGACGAGGTGGATCGCAACGTATCAAATACAGGGCGAAGAGATACCCGTTCTCTTAACCTTCATCGCTATTTTATGGCACATTTCAGCCTCAGAGTTAATATTTGGGGAAATAAAGAAGCTCGCAGACAAATGAGAGAACAGGAGCAGATGCGTAAGAACGGTCAGCAACCGATGCCAATGCAGGGCATGCGCGGCGGATTTGCTCAAGGCGGAATGCAACGTGGCGGTGGCGGCGGCGGATTTAGGCCTGGCGGTGGTGGCGGTTTTGCTCCCGGCGGCGGTGGCGGCGGCGGAAGACGCTGAATGTTGCACAATCCTTTTTTTATTCGTATGTTTGCGGACTGTATAATCAGAAAACCGCAGAACAATGCCTGAATGGTTAGTAATAGGAATAGAAATAACATACGCGCTTGTAATAGCAAGTGTGGCTTTAGCTGTAATACTGGGAAACAGGAGCGTTCCCAAGACACTTACGTGGGTCCTCATTCTTATATTTCTTCCAATAATAGGTCTGCTTCTGTATCTGTTCCTTGGACAGGATAACCGCAAAATAAAATTGATAGGCAAACGGGCTTTGAAACGTATTGTTGACAACCCTATCCCGTCAAACGCCAAGATAGACAAAGAACATTACCCCGAGAAATACTCTACGGTCATTAACCTTATGGCATCTCTTTCACCGCAGGCATCGCTGTTCGGCAATAACTCCGTACAATTTGAATGCTCCGGAAAAGAGTTCATTCTCTCCTTACTCAAAGATATCAGTTCAGCTAAAAGCATTATCCACATCCAGTTTTACATTTTCCTTGATGACAGTATTGGGACATTCATAAAAGACATTCTGATAGACAAAGCAAAAGAAGGCGTAAAAATCAAGCTCCTGTATGACAGCGTAGGTTGCTGGAATGTAAAACGCAATTTCTTTGCACAGATGCAGAACGCAGGGATTGAAGTGGAGAGTTATCTTCCCGTACGCCACCCGCAGATTGCACGCAGAGTCAATTACCGCAATCACCGCAAACTGATTGTAATTGACGGACATACCGGTTATGTTGGAGGTATGAATATTGCAGACCGTTATATAAGAGGGTTGAAATGGGGAATATGGAGAGATACCAACATAAGAATTGAAGGAGACGGTGTTTATGGATTGGAAATGTCATTTCTTACAGACTGGTATTTTGCCATGCAGGGGAAAACCGGGAAAGCGGCAAAATTCCCTTTGATTGCACCAACCCGGACAACAGGAAATGTCAAAATCCAGATTGCCACTACAGGTCCTGTAGGACAGTGGAGAGAAATAATGCAAGGATACCTGCATCTGTTCTCACAATGCAAAGAATATCTGTATCTTGAAACTCCGTATTTTATTCCCACCGAATCTGTAAGACATGTAATCTGCAACGTTGCACTTTCAGGATGCGATGTCAGACTGATTATTCCTGAGCGGTGCGATACAAGATTTGTACATGCCGTTTCACAATCCTATATCCAGGAATTTTTGGATGCAGGAGTAAAAGTGTACAGTTACAAGCCTGGATTCCTGCATTCAAAACTGATAGTGATGGACAATGATTTCACATCCATCGGTTCCACAAATATTGATTGCCGCAGTTTTGAAAACAATTTTGAGATAGGTGCGTTCATGTACGATGCCAACATTGCGGAACAGGCAAAAAAGATATTTCTGGAAGACCAGAGCCATTCCGAACGCCTGTACACCCATCACTGGAAAAAGCGCAGCAGGCGGCGCAAATTCAAGGAGTCTCTGTTACGCTTGCTGTCTCCCCTTCTGTAACATTCGCAAAAAAGGAAAAATTCACACTGCCATAGGCTCTGTGCTGCATGAAATTGGTGTGCTTGCTGAAATCAAGGTTTTCTCCGTGTTCCAGTACGAATATTCCACCGGCAGCAAGCAAGCCGTTATTGAATATCAGATCAGGTATTGAAGGAATTTCTTTCAAGGCATACGGAGGATCAGCAAAAATAAAATCATATGGGGCGCGTTGACCGCGCAGGAACCTGAAAACGTCATTATGGACTACAATAGAACCAGTTTCGCCGACACTGTCCATAACCTTTCTGATAAATCTGTAGTGCATGCCGTCAAGCTCAACACTGACAACCTTTGCGGCTCCTCTTGACAGAAGTTCGATGGAAATGCTACCGGTACCCGCAAAAAGATCCAATGCGCTGACCCCCTCAAAATCAATAAGGTTGGTCAGCACATTGAACAAATTTTCTTTTGCGAAGTCCGTAGTAGGACGGGCTTTGAAATTTGCCGGCACCTCAAAATGACGGTGCTTGTATTTCCCGGCAATTACCCTCAAATCGGATTGTAGAAATTATTCCCAGTTTCCGGCGTTATTGTTACCGTTTTCGGCATCACCCACCTTCATTCCGGGGTAACGGTCCAACTGCTCGCACTCATTTATGATATTGTAAACCTCCTGCTTGTCAAGTCCTTCAAGATAAGTTGCATAAGGAACTTTTGCCTCAAAGAGATACATGAATGAACCGGATTTGGTTGTATCCATTCCTACAGCCATTTCAAACTGGGCACCATTTCCGAAAGGTACATAACGCAATGAATCAGGATTGAAGCCTTTCGGATAGATGGAATCAAGCAGATTGACCCATGTGGTATCGCGGTTGAAATAATATTCAATTTCTCCGTTGTCAAGAATCTTTACGAAACCGGCCTTCTCTGCCTCTTTCCACTTGGCATCGCGCTCTTTCTTTGTTTTGGCAGTCTTAGCTTCATAATAAAGTTTCATAACCTTTGGAGTGGTCCATTCATCGTCAAGCTGATTGTCTGAAAGTTCACCGATCTTGTTGATAAGAGGAAGACGGGCAGTCTTGACAAAACTGATAAGTGTATCAAAACTTGCGGTATAATGGCCGTTGTTCTGTGCGTGGAACTCTACCTGAGCCGAACGGATATCGATAAGGCGGTTGATAACGGCTTTGTCTCTTTTTGACTTCTCCTGATCAAATTTGATAGGGCCCATAATACTGCATGTTACAATGTATACCAAGCCAACAATACAAACAGCCAGAATGATGTTGATAATTTTTTTCATTATGATTTGATATTTTTTATTACTTTAGCGGTCAGAAAATCCGGTTCGCAACCTATTTTTTGCAAAAATAGAAAATATTTGTCAATACAATTCACAATTTTTCTTAAATATTACACATTTATGATTGGTAAAGATTCATTTTGCCAGTTATTAAGAGATAACTTTCCATACGAACCTACAATCCAGCAGTCCGGCCTGTTTGACAGTCTGGCCTCTTTCATGTGCTGCGGGCCTGATGTAGCGGACAAAATATTCGTTCTTAAAGGCTACGCCGGTACCGGCAAGACTACCATTGTAGGAACATTGGTGAAATCTCTGCGCAAGTGCGGCGTGCATACGGTGCTGCTTGCACCTACCGGAAGAGCAGCCCATGTAATGGCCTCATATTCCGGATATCCTGCCGTTACCATCCACAAACGCATATACAGACAGAAATCCATAACCAACCCGTCCTGTTTCGTATTGGCCGGAAACGAGTCTTCGAACACCCTGTTCATTGTTGACGAGGCATCGATGATATATGCATCAAAAGCAACCGATGCCGAATTCGGCTCCGGTTCGTTGCTGGACGATCTGATGGAATATGTCTATAACGGCAAGGGCTGCAGGCTGATGCTGATAGGAGACAGCGCACAGCTGCCGCCCGTTGGAGAGAAAGAATCACCTGCATTGGATATAAAAATGCTGTCAAAAGACATGTTCAAACAGGTAGAGCAGTACACCCTCACACAGGTCATGAGACAGATGGAAAACTCCGGGATTCTACGGAATGCAACAAAATTGCGCGAATTCATCGCAGAATACGGACCCGAACAACAGATATTGCCTGTATTCAGATACAAATTGAAAGGGGTATCGGACATCAGGGTGATAACCTCGGCCGAACTGATAGAAAAAATCTCCGATTCCTATTCCCGGAACGGAATTGAACAGACCATGATAATATGCAGATCAAACAAACGTGCGGGCATCTACAATGAAGGTATAAGAAACACCGTATTGGGAAGGGAAGAAGAGTTGTCTTCCGGAGACTGGCTGATGATAGTCAGGAACAATTACTATTGGGTTGAGAAGCTGGGAGCCGATGCGCCATGCAATTTTATTGCCAACGGAGATATAGTCCGCGTAAGAAGAATGCGCGGGGATATGGAAATGTACGGTTTCCGTTTTGCAAAAGTAACCATAGAAATTCCGGATTATGACAATTTTGAAATGGATGTCAACATTCTGTTGGAAACCCTTCACTCCCCCTCTCCGTCTTTGACGGCAGAGCGGAGCCAGGAACTGTTTCAGAATGTCATGACAGATTACGCAGATTTGAAAAGCAAGACCAGACGATACCAGCGTCTGAGAGAAAATCCGTATTTCAATGCCTTACAGGTAAAATACGGATACGCCATAACCTGCCACAAGGCACAGGGCGGACAATGGAACAGCGTATTTATCGATCAGGGTTACCTTGCTCCGGATGCCACACCGGATATTGACTATTACCGTTGGCTATATACCGCTCTGACAAGAGCAACGGGGCAAGTTTATCTTGTAAACTGCCCCGCTGATTCTATAGATCCTGAATAACCTGTTCCAATGCGTGTTCAAGCCCGGACGCATCTTTGCCGCCGGCACTTGCAAAATGAGGCTGGCCGCCTCCGCCTCCCTGTATATGTTTGGCTGCTGAACGGATCAGCTGACCGGCATTCTTTCCTGCCTTAACCAAATCGTCTGTCAAAGCAATTGTAATCTGCGGACGCCCGGCTTGGACACTTCCTATGATTATTGCCGTATTTACGGGATTTTCAGCACGCAGCTGGAATGCCATATTGCGGATGGCATCGGACGGCATATTGGCAGTACCTCTGATAATCCTTATGTCGCCCTTGACAGTAGAGTTTGCTGCAAGAGAATCCTTGACAATCTTGCTCTTCTCTGCAAGCAATTCCTCACACTGCTTCTTGAGGTCACTGTTCTCTGCAATGAATTTGGAAATTGCACCCTGGACATCAGGAACATTGTTGAACATTCCCTTGATTGCGGCAAGGGTATCGCTCATATTATTGAAAGCCTCTTCTACAGCCTTTCCTGTAATAGCCTCAATACGACGGACGCCTGCGGAGATTGAACTCTCTGACAGGATTCTGAACATACCTATCTGTCCTGTTGAATGTGCATGGACACCACCGCAGAACTCTATTGACTGGCCGAACTGAACTACACGTACCTTGTCTCCGTACTTTTCTCCGAAAAGAGCAATAGCACCAAGCTGGCGTGCCTTCTCTATAGGATAGTCACGGTATTCGGTAAGAGAAATATTCTCTCTGATCTTTTCATTGACCATAGCCTCTACCTGGCGCAGTTCCTGATCGGTAACTTTCTGGAAATGGCTGAAGTCAAAACGCAGCATCTTGGGAGAAACCATGGAACCTTTCTGTTCGATATGTGTTCCAAGCACTTCACGCAAAGCCTCATCCAAAAGGTGGGTTGCAGTATGGTTTGATTCTGAAGCACGGCGCAACTCCACATTGACACATGCCATCATAGGCGCACCGATATGTTCCGGAAGTTTGTTGCAGATATGTATTGCAAGACCGTTTTCTTTCTTGGTATCAACAATATCAATTGTTTCAAATTCGCTTACAAGAACACCGCTGTCACCAAGCTGGCCACCCATTTCAGCATAGAAAGGAGTGTAGTCAAGCACCAGCTGGTACTGGGTTTTGTCTTTCTGCTTTACAGAACGGTAACGCAGAACGGAACAGTCGTGTTCCGTAACATCATAACCCACAAAGAAGCTGTCTCCCTCTTTTACCGTTATCCAGTCTCCGTTCTCAGTAGCGGCCGCATTGCGTGCACGCTCTTTCTGTTTGCCCATCTCAACGTCAAACTGGGCTGTATCAACAGTAAGCCCGTTCTCGCGCAGAATAAGTTGTGTAAGATCAAGCGGAAAACCGAACGTATCGTAAAGAGTAAAGGCGGAAACACCGTTCACAACAGAAGTTCCGGCAGATTTGGCATCGGCAATAACCTTATCCAGAAGACGCATACCAGTTTCAAGAGTACGCAGGAAAGCCTCTTCTTCTTCAATAATCACTTTCTCAACAAGAACCTTCTGAGCCTCCAGTTCAGGATAGGCTTCACCCATACTCTCAATCAGTGTAGGCAGCAGCTTGTAAAGGAATGCTTCCTTCTGGCCAAGGAACGTATAAGCATAGCGTACCGCACGGCGCAAGATACGGCGTATCACATAACCGGCCTTTGCATTGGACGGCAGCTGGCCGTCTGTGATTGCAAAAGAAATTGTACGGATATGGTCTGCAATTACACGCATTGCAACATCAACATCCTTGTCAACACCATACTTTTTGCCTGACAGATTGCCGATAGCGGTAATCATCGGCTGGAATACGTCAGTATCATAATTGGACTGTTTGCCCTGCAATGTACGTACCAGACGTTCAAAGCCCATACCTGTATCAATAACCTTGGCAGGCAGCGGTTCAAGGGAGTGATCTGCCTTGCGGTTATACTGCATGAACACAAGGTTCCAGATTTCTATTACCTGCGGATGGTCCTTGTTTACAAGTTCACGACCCGGTATCTGAGCCTTTTCCTGCTCTGAACGCGAGTCAACATGAATCTCGGAACATGGACCGCACGGACCTGTATCGCCCATCTCCCAGAAATTGTCATGCTTGTTTCCGTTGATGATATGGTCTTTGGGAAGATGTTTCTCCCAATAGGAAGCGGCCTCGTCATCGCGGGCGATGCCCTCTTCCGCACTACCCTCGAACACTGTTGCATACAGGTTCTTGGGATCCAGTTTGAGAACATCAACCAGGTATTCCCAAGCCCAGTCAATAGCCTCTTTCTTGAAATAATCTCCAAAAGACCAGTTGCCAAGCATTTCAAACATGGTGTGGTGATATGTATCGTGACCAACCTCTTCCAGGTCATTGTGTTTGCCGCTGACGCGCAGACACTTCTGCGAATCCGCCACACGCTTTGACTTTGCCGCCGCATTGCCAAGAATAACATCCTTGAACTGGTTCATACCTGCATTGGTAAACATCAGTGTAGGGTCTCCTTTCACTACCATAGGAGCCGAAGGCACTATCAGATGCCCCTTACTTTCAAAAAAATCCTTGAAAGACTGGCGGATTTCTTTAGCTGTCATCATCTTTATTGATATTTGGATAAAATTGTTTGCAAAGATAATTCTATTTCAGTACATTTGCAAAGAGAAAAAAGCAAAATACAGTGCATAAAGTTTATTATCAATACGATCCAGCCAAACATCTTTACAGAAGGGTTTACCCATCTTACAGACAGAGGATTAAAACATATATCAGAAACGCAGTCTACTGCATTTTTACAGCAGGATTATTTGTGGCAATATATATATTATGTTCCAACAGGCCTTCTATCAGAGACCTGAAAAAAGAGAACAAGGAACTGATGCTCCAATACACTCTTCTGTCAGACAAAATAGATAATGGGTACAGCGTTCTGGCAGACCTTCAGCAACGCGATGACAACATATACCGCGTTCTGCTCGGAGCCAAACCGTCAGAACATTCCGAAGCCGCATCAGAAAAAGCAGATTCAGCATTTTCATACATTGATTTTCTGACCCAGACCAACACAGAACTGGTAGAAGTCTTGAAAAAACGCAGTGAATTGCTGGAAGCAAAGCTGTTTTCCCAATCAAAATCATACGGAGAACTGTCCGAACTTGTAAAACAGAATGAAAAACGCCTGGCAGCCATTCCTGCCATAATGCCGGTTTACAATAAAGATTTGAAACGTACCGCATCCGGATACGGATACCGTATTGACCCCATATACCACACACAGAAATTCCATGCCGGTCTTGACTTTGCAGTAGTTCGGAACACTCCTATATACGCCACCGGAAACGGGACCGTAATATATGCTGACAAACGTGGAAGTTTTGGAAATCTTGTAGAAGTTGATCATGGCTACGGATATGTAACAAGATACGCACACCTTGAATCCTTCAAAGTCAAGAAGGGAGATAAGGTAGTCCGCGGACAAGTGATTGCCCTTTCCGGTTCCACCGGCAAAAGTACCGGTCCGCACCTGCATTACGAGGTCCTGGTAAAGGGAAAATACGATGACCCGTCAAACTACTTCTTTCAGGACTTGAATGCTGAACAGTATGTTGAACTCAGAAATCTGGCCAGCACATACAGCAAAGTTTTCGATTAACCAGATTCGACCGATATTATGGATGAGACTTCCGAAAAAAATTTAAAGAGATACTACTCCATTTCAGAGGTATCGCAAATGTTTGACCAGCCTGCGACAAAACTCAGATATTGGGAAAAAAACTTTCCGGAACTGAAACCGAAAACCAACAACCGCGGAGTGAGACTGTACACTCAGCAGGACATTGAATTGTTGAAACTGATAGTTCACCTTGTTGAGGAACAGGGAATGACACTGCAGGGTGCCGCCAAAAGAATCAAGGAAAACCCCAATTCAACGGTCAATACTACAGAACTGGCCAGTCGTCTGGCAAAAATAAGAAGCCAGCTTGTTGAGATTCAGAACGGGCTTGAAGCTATCGCTCCAAACGGGCAACCGTTTTGACATTGACCAGTTTTTTCAAGTCATTCATTACCTTTACAATACAGCCTTTATTCTTGACAAGGATCTGAATTTCACTGTCAAACATACCTTTTGTTGTTGATATTGTAAGTTTGGTAATGTTAAGACCATGCTGCTCACTGATAATATGGGTCATCTTATGCAGGGTAGCAATGCCGTCAACACCGGAAACAGTAATATTTGTTGGGAATACTGAAGACAGCGTATCCCATTTCACCGTAGTGATTCTGTTGCCCTTTCCGCTCTGTATCTTGGTAGCCTCGCTGCAGTTTCTGCGATGGACAAAAACACGCTGACGATCGTCAATAAACGCCATACAGTCATCGCCCGGCACAGGTAAACAGCATTCTGAAAGATGACATGACGGAACGTTTGAGTCTGTCAGCACTATACCCTTCCTGATATTGATGGTATCTGCAAAATTTTCCTGCCCAATCTGAACGGTAAGGTTATGGGAATCGCCACCCGTTACACTCTTCCACAGCCTGCTGAATCCGAATCCGCTTGAATTGGCATCTTTTATTATTTCACGTTCTATTGAACCGGGGATAATCTGTTTCTGACCCACAGCCAGCATATAGCTGTCTCTATCGGGCAAATGATGAGCCTGTATTATTTTATCCATAATACGGTCATTGACTTTCAGTTCCTCTTTCTGTACAAATTCATTGAACAAGGCTTCTCCAAAACGGCGGTTGTTTCTGGATTCCTTACGCAATGCGCTCTGAATCTTGCTCTTTGCCTTTGCAGTTGTTGCAAAGTCCACCCATTCCGGCTGGATTTTCTGGTTCTTCGACGTAAGGATTTCGACCTGATCACCGCTTTTGAGCTCATAATTCAGAGACTCAAGCTTATGATTGACTTTGGCTCCGATACAATGGTCTCCAAGGAAAGAGTGGATTACAAATGCAAAATCAAGAACCGTACTGCCCTGCGGCATTGTAATTATTTCTCCCTTAGGGGTAAATATGAATATCTCAGTAGAATAGAGATTCAGCTTGATGGTATCAAGAAAATCCATTGAATCCGGTTGCGGGTCCTCCAGAATCTCTTTAATGGTTTCCAACCACTTTCCAAGTTCAGTCTCCTTATCCTCGTAATTTATATCCTTGTCTCCGCTTTTATATTTCCAGTGTGCAGCAATACCATGTTCGGCAATATCGTTCATACGCTCACTGCGGATCTGAACCTCTACCCAATACCCGAAAGCACTCATGAGAGTTACGTGCAATGCCTGATATCCGTTGGCCTTTGGAAGGGTTACCCAGTCTCTCAAACGGTCAGGATGGGATTTGTATAGATTTGTCAGAGCCAGATATATGTTGAAACAGTCGGTAAGTTCACTTTCCGGGGTCAACGGCTTATATACTATGCGGACGGCAAGAATATCGTAAACCTCGTCAAAAGGAACACCCTGCTTGTTCATCTTTTTCCAGATTGAATAGGGTTCTTTTGTACGGCTGGATATTGAAAAATCCAGACCCATGGCTTTCAGTTTATTGATAATAGGCTGAGTGAACTCTTCAAACATCTTGTCACGCTGTTTCTTTGTTCCCTCAAGCTGGGCGGCTATTTCACGATATTCCTGCGGATGTTCATAACGGAATGCAAGGTCCTCCAGTTCCGCCTTGATCCCATTCAATCCCAAACGGTATGCAAGAGGGGCATACAGGTAAAGAGTTTCTCCTGCTATCTTGTACTGCTTCCGTTCCTGCATGTACTCAAGAGTGCGCATATTGTGCAGACGGTCAGCTATTTTCACCAGAATGACACGTATATCGTCAGACATTGTAAGGAGAAGTTTCTTGAAGTTCTCCGCCTGTGCACTTGCCTTTTCTCCGAATATACCGCCGGCTATTTTTGTCAGACCGTCAACTATCTGGGCAATTTTGGGACCGAATACTACTTTGATGTCATCGGTAGTGTAGTCTGTATCTTCCACAACATCGTGCAAAAGGGCGGCACAAATCGATGTGGAGCCCAGCCCTATTTCTCCGCTGACAATCTGAGCTACGGCAATAGGATGCATGATATATGGCTCACCCGAGTGCCTGCGTACACCGTGATGAGCCTGACGGGCAAAATTGAATGCCTTGGTAATAAGATCCACTTTCTTGCGGTGCGGACTTTGCAGATAAGTATTGATCAATGTTTCAAAAGCCTCGTCTATGCGTTTTTCTTCCTCCGGCGAGAATAAACTGTCATTAGCCATAACTCTAAGTTTTGATGCCGTAAAGTTAGTAATTATTTTTATGAAAAGATATCGCTGCAGTAAAAAGAGAACATAGATTTGTTTTTTGCAAAGTATTGCATTAACTTTGCAGACCTTATATAAAAAAGAATTATATATCAGCATGAAGAAACTATTATTGGGCGATGAAGCAATCGCTCAAGGAGCATTGGATGCAGGACTCAGCGGAGTATATGCATATCCTGGAACTCCTTCAACAGAAATTACGGAGTACATACAGAACTACTGCAAAAACACCGGTGAAAACATTCACAACCGCTGGTGTACAAACGAGAAAACAGCTATGGAAGCCGCTCTCGGCATGTCCTTTGCAGGAAAGCGTGCCTTGGTCTGCATGAAACATGTAGGTCTGAACGTTGCAGCAGATCCCTTCATCAATTCATCCATTACCGGCGTCAACGGCGGTATTGTGGTTTTGGTCGCAGATGATCCCTCGATGCACTCATCGCAAGATGAACAGGATTCACGCTTCTACGGAAAATTCGCTCTTATTCCGGTACTTGAGCCAAGCTCACAGCAGGAGGCCTACAATATGATGGGATACGCATACGGCCTGTCAGAAGAGCTCAAACTTCCGGTACTGATGAGAACCGTTACAAGACTTGCACATTCCCGTGCCGTAGTCGAAATGGGAGAGAAACAGGCACAGAATGCATTGAATCCTGTAAACGGGACTAAAGACTGGGTTCTTCTGCCGGCAATTGCCCGCCGCAGATATGCAGGTCTGATTGAAAAGCAGGATATTCTGATGAGCAAATCGACAAACTCCCCGTTCAACAGATGCGAATTGTACAAGGGCAGATTCCAAATGGGTGCCATTGCCTGCGGCAACACATACAATTACCTTAATGAGTGCTATCCCGACGGCATAGATTTTCCGGTATTGAAATTATCACAATACCCTATTCCTGCAGAAACAGTGGAGCGTATCGCTTCACAATGTGACAACCTGCTTGTAATTGAAGACGGACAGCCTTTCGTTGAGGAGCAGATAAAAGGAATTCTTTCCAACAACAAGAACTGCAACATAACAGGCCGTTTGAGCGGTGCTCTTCCGCGTACGGGAGAACTTAATCCCGATATTGTAAAAGCCGCTCTCAACATGAAGCCGCTTCCACACCTTGAAAAGGCCGAAACGGTTGTCAACCGTCCGCCCGCCTTGTGTCAGGGTTGCGGACACCGCAGTGTTTACGAGGCCATCAACATTGTAGTAAAAGAATTTCCGGGTGCCAAAGTTTTCGGCGATATAGGCTGTTATACTCTTGGTGCTCTACCACCATATCAGGCACTTGACAGTACGGTAGATATGGGTGCATCAATCACAATGGCAAAAGGAGCCGCAGATGCAGGTCTGTTCCCTGCAATTGCCATTATCGGTGACAGTACATTCACCCACTCCGGTATGACAGGCCTGCTTGATGCAGTAAATGCAAATTCACCAATTACCGTAATCATTTCCGACAACCTTACAACAGGTATGACCGGAGGTCAGGATTCACAGGGAACAGGCAAATTTGAAGCCATCTGTCAAGGTATAGGAGTTGATCCGGAACATCTTAAAGTTGTTGTTCCGCTTCCACAGAACATGGAAGAGATTACAAACATTCTGCGCACAGAGATTGCATACAAAGGCTTGTCAGTAATCATTCCGCGCAGAGAGTGTATCCAAACATTGAAACGTAAAGCAAAATCAAAGAAATGAAAACAGACATAATTTTGGCTGGAGTAGGTGGTCAGGGAATACTTTCCATTGCCACCATCATAGGACAGGCTGCTCTTGAAGAAGGTCTTTACATCAAACAGGCAGAAGTACACGGAATGAGCCAACGCGGCGGTGACGTGCAGTCAAATCTCAGAATTTCCGACACTGAAATTGCAAGTGACCTTATTCCTCAGGGAGGTGCAGACATAATCATAGCAATGGAGCCCATGGAAGCACTGCGCTACAAGGAGTTCCTTGCAAAAGACGGATGGATTATCACATCGTCCAATCCGTTTGTCAATATTCCAAACTACCCACAGGAAGAGAATATCATAAAAGAACTGAAACAGATAAGCAACCTTATTCTTATTGACACAGATACAGTAGGAAAGGAAAACAACCTGTCACGCTCAGTAAACATGATTCTTCTGGGTGCCGCTTCAAAGGCGCTCAAGAGCATCAGTTTTGAAAAATTGTGTGACAGCGTAAAAACAATTTTCGGGCGCAAGGGAGATGACATTGTTGCTATGAACATCAAAGCACTTGAACTTGGAAGAAACTGCAAGTGATATGAGTACACCTATTGAAAAAAGCATAATTGACAAGACTCTTGCGGAGCTTGAGATAAGCGATTTGAACAAAGCGTCAATCCGTCAGGTTGGTGCCGTAGTTGCAAATGCTGAGAAAGAGACCGGAAAGGAATTCATCCACTTTGAGATGGGTATTCCCGGTATTCCTCCCGCAAAAGTAGGTATTGAAGCACAATGTGCAGCTTTGCAGAAAGGCGTTGCCGCAAAATATCCTAATATTGAGGGTATTGCAGACTTGAAGACAGAGGCATCGCGTTTTGTAAAAGCGTTCCTGGACACCGATATTCCTGCAAAAAACTGTATCCCTACCAGCGGTGCCATGCAAGGTACATTTGCATCTTTCCTGCTCTGCACACAGTTGGATCCCAAAAAGGATACCATTCTGTATGTTGACCCCGGATTTCCCGTACAGAAGATGCAGGCACAGGTCATAGGCGCCAAACAAGCCTCTTTTGATTTGAGCGACTATCGCGCAGAAAAGCTGGGGCCCAAACTTGAGAGCTACTTTGCCCAGGGCAACATTGCCTGTATGATATATTCCAACCCCAACAACCCAAGCTGGATGTGTCTTACGGACAGCGAGCTCAAGACAATAGGCGAACTTGCCACAAAGTACGATGTCATTGTCATTGAAGACCTTGCATACCTTACAATGGACTTCCGCCGCGACGGGCTGGGCACACCGTTCGTCTCCCCGTATCCGGTGACAGTATCGCGCTATACTGACAACTACATTATGATGCTAAGCGCATCCAAGATATTCAGTTACGCCGGCGAACGTATTGCCATGGCTTGCATTGCAGACAAACTGTTCAAGCGCAGCTATGAAACGCTTCAGAAGCGCTACAGCATATCACGTTTCGGTGCCTGTTACGCATACAACATGTTGTACACCATGTCTTCCGGCGTGACACACTCTGCACAGTGCGCCATGGCAGCCATGATGAAAGCCGCCAGCGACGGCGTTTTCAATTTCCGCGAGGAGATACGCGAATATGCCCGCCGTACCAATATCATCAAAAAACTCATGCTTGAGAACGGGTTCCATATCACATATGACAAGGACCTGGATGAGCCGGTAAGCGACGGTTTCTTCTTCACATTCGGCTATAAGCTGCCCAATGGGGAAGATATGGAAGGCGGAGAATTCCTGCACGAACTGCTGTACTACGGAATAAGCGGAATTGTATTGTCAACTACCGGTTCAACACGCCAAGGCATACGCGGCTGTTCGTCAAACATCCGTAACGACCAGTTCCCCATCCTGGAAGAACGTCTCAAACAGTTCAACCGGGATCACTCAAAATAAGACTCAGGACTTGACTATTTTGTAGAGCTTGTCCGAGCGACGGACCTTACAGGGAGTTTTGAAAGAGACTTTTACACCTTTCGGAACTCTCTGTACTGTTTTCAGGTCAACGCGGGCATCGTCCAAGGTAAAAAACTCTGCACCTGTTGTAGGTCCCATGACAAGCAGTTTGTCTCCCTGCTCTATCTCAGCGGCCTCAATAAGAAACTCACCTACACCAAGATTGGAAAAGTAATCGGTGCAGCGGCCCACATACATTTTCACCTCGGTTGCCGACGAGCCGTATTTCCTGTTCCACTCCCCGAGACGCTGTCCAAGATAGTAGCCGTCCCAGAAGCCACGGTTAAACACAGTGGCAAGACGCTCATCCCAACAATCCTTCTTTTCATCGGAAATTGTTCCGTCAAGATAACATAAAATAGCCTGGTTATAACATTCTACAACAGTCTTTACATACTCGGCACTGCGGGCACGGCCTTCAATCTTGAAAACCCGTACACCGGCCTCTATCATACGGTCCATAAAACGTATTGTCTTAAGGTCCTTTGGAGACATGATATACTGGTTATCCACTTCAAGTTCAATATCACTTTCCTTGTCATGGACAATATAGCCGCGGCGGCACACCTGCATACACGCCCCGCGATTGGCGCTGGCACCAAGTTCGTTCAGACTCAAGTAGCATTTTCCGCTCACAGCCATACATAAAGCGCCGTGACAGAACATCTCTATCCTTATGGGATTGCCCTTTGGACCGCAAATATTCTGTTCCCCAATCTGCCGGTAAATTTCCTGTACCTGGTTCAGATTCAGCTCACGCGCAAGCACAACAACATCTGCAAACTGGGCATAGAACTTGAGAGCCTCAACATTACTGATGTTAAGCTGGGTACTGAGATGCACCTCCATTCCAACCTTGTTGCAGTATGTCATAACCGCAATGTCGCAGGCAATGATTGCAGAGATACCGGCTTCAAGAGCGGCGTCAACTATTTCATGGATCAAAGGGATATCCTCTCCATACATGACCGTATTCAGAGTAAGATAACTCTTGACGCCATGTTCATTGCACTGCGTTGCTATACTGCGCAAATCGTCCAAAGTAAAATGGTTTGCCGAGCGTGAACGCATGTTCAACTGCTCAACTCCAAAGTAGATTGAGTTTGCACCTGCATTAAAAGCAGCCGCCAAAGACTCCCAACTCCCTACAGGAGCCATTATTTCAAAATCTGACCTTTGCATCATTCAAAAAATTATAACATCGCACTTATTCTGTCAAGAATCCCAAACAGTTCATCTTTATGTTCTGCACGCAGCATCTCAATACGGGTACGGCGAAAATCAGCAATGCCCTTAAAAACAGGACTGGCCGCAAGATGACGGCGGATATGCAGAATACCGCCATGCTCACCCAAGCGCTCTATACTCTGCTCTGCCTGACTTTTAAGCACATCTATCTGCCACTGGGGAGTAATGCCGTCAAGATGTTCTCCGGTTTCAATATAGTGTTTCACCTCTTTGAATATCCACGGCCGGCCAAAACTTGCACGTCCTATCATAATGGCATCAACGCCATAGCGGTCAAAGCATTCTTTGGCACGCTCCGGTGTAGTTATGTCTCCATTGCCTATAATGGGAATATGCATGCGCGGATTCTCCTTAACCTTTCCTATCAGTGTCCAATCTGCCTCTCCGGTGTACATCTGTGCACGTGTACGCCCATGAATGGTAAGAGCGGAAATACCGCAATCCTGCAATTGTTCTGCAAGTTCTACAATTATCTTGGATTCATCGTTCCAGCCAAGACGCGTTTTGACTGTAACAGGTATGTTTACGGCATTTACAACAGCACGGGTTATTTCAAGCATGAGAGGAATGTTCTGCAACAGTCCTGCCCCACCGCCTTTTCCAGCAACCTTCTTGACAGGACAGCCAAAGTTCAAGTCAAGCACATCGGGTTTTGCATCCTGAACAATCTTTGCGGCATTTACCATGGATTCAACATCACGACCGTATATCTGAATAGCTACCGGGCGTTCCTGATCACATAGAGTCAGTTTGTTCATGCTCTTGTTCACATACCTTATCAGGGCATCGGCACTTACAAACTCGGAATACACCATGTCTGCACCGAAAGACTTGCACAACATACGGAAAGCAATATCAGTAACATCTTCCATAGGTGCAAGAAACACCGGATTATTTCCGAACTCTATATCTCCAATTTTCATGCTGCGAAATTAATAAAAAAAAGACCCCTGCACAAATGCGCGAGGGGTCACCTTATATATTGTCAAATCAATTACCACTTGTCTTCACCTGTTTCGCTTGCATAAACGCTCTTTGGAACAAGTTCAAGATAATCAAATACCATTTCTGCCATATTGTTGTCAAGCAACTGACGTACACGCAGATAATAATCGCCCTCGGCATCCATGTACTGCGTTGTAAGAATCTTTCGCAACATGGAATTCACAGTGCGGAACCACGCGCCGCTTGCGCCGTATGCCAAGGCACCTTTCATATATCCGCGGTTACGCATAGCCTTATCAAATACTCGTACCTGTTCTTCGGTATAACCATCGTCTGTTTTCCAACCTACTTTAGGATCAGGACCGCTTACACGCAAATCCAACGGTATTCCGCAAGGAACCAGATTCTGTTTTTCAGGTCCGTCTCCGAAATATGCCTGGATAACGCCACGGGAATCCATAACAGGATAGCCAATACGGATTTCGTAAGTACCGCTGAACGGAACAGGCGGAAGTTTGAGAGTAGCATCGTAGATACCCTGAAGAATAACCTCGTCTCCCTCGTAACTATAGAACCACTGATGACGGTTTCGTACTGAAAGCAGCGTTTCCTTACTGAATGACCAGTTCTCTGTAAATCCATCAAGCATACCGGTACAAATGTCAGATTCATCAGGCTTGTGATTACGTCCGCCACTGTTTACAAAGTCAGGAGACATTGTTGTACAGTCATAACGCAGACGTGTGTTGAATACCTGGTTACGGGTTACAAAACCATAATCAAGAATATCGTCAATATAGTGATATATGCCATTCAAAGCATTCTGTTCCTTGTCTGCCATTTCCGATGGAGGCAACAGGCGGACGCCACGGAACTCAATATTTTTCGGAGTACCTTTTCTATTGATGAACACACCTGTGCTCTTACCGGAAGATGTAGTGCTTATTCTGACGAATGAGTGGGGTAACAGTGTCTCAAAGAAATCTTCGCGGTCCCATTCTGCCGACTGATAGTTGTTGCTTACAATAGACTCATTGTTCACATTCCAATCGCTGTAGCCGCCATAGAACTTGAGCAGATGGTAAGAGACAAACCTGTTCAAAGGATTTCTGCGGTCTGTCCAAAGAGTATCATAAGCGGTTCCGTCATTCGGATAAGACTCGTGATAGACACTGTCTGCATATTCAATCAGATCTTCAAGAGAATTGATTCCACGCTGCGCATAGACCTGGTTCGTCTCAACAAATGCCGTGAATTTTATATATCTGTTCTCAGGGAAAATTGCATATTCCCACTCATTACCGGTATGATATTTGACACCTGTTACACAAGAGTCCCCACCGGGAGCACGGTATGACAAATCTTTATAATAGATAAGGGAATCATTCAAATGTGTCTTTACAAGAGCAGCATAGAAGATTGAGATATCGGGGTCTGATTTAAGCAAATCCGGCAAAAAATCGCTACTTGGCTGAACTACCTGATCAACAATATGGACAACACCGTTTTCTACAGTATCGTCACGTTCAATCATACGTGCAGTCTTGTTGATGAAATAGATCAGTTTGTTATTGTCCAATGAATCCGAACCAAATGAATAGGTCAGGTATCTGTCAAGCCTGTTGGTTGTAGGGAAAGAACCCTCTATCATATCGGTTGTAAAATAGAGTTCGCTCAGCAAGTGGGTCTTTGCAATTGTATCGCACTCCTCAACCGAGAGATCTTCCAAACGAAGTGAATCAACCCCTTTCAGAGCTGCTTTATCTCTCAAGTAGGACTCAAATGCCGAGTTTGTAGGCGCAATACATGTATAACTGCCATAGGTCTGCATCTCGCCCCATAAACCGGCCCGTTTCAGAACATAGATGAAAGAAGTAAAACTGTTATTCTTCTCATTCTCGAGAAAAGATGCTATTGTATTTCCGCTGAAAGTGTAATAACTGCCCGGAGCATATTCATCCAGACAGGAAGACATGCATACAAATACAATAGAGACTGCAAATAAGATTTTGCTAATAGACTGTTTATTGGATTTTGTTTTCATCACTACATGTTTTGAGATTGCAAAGATAATTATAATCTTAACAAAATCAAAAAAAACTGCAGAAAAATTAATTACCGCAAAGAATTTACAACGGTAACCGCAGACAGGGCGTCTTTAGCATAATATGTTGCACCAATATTCAGCGCAATCTGCTCTGTCAGCACTGCTCCACCCGCTATTACCGGGCACATCAGGCCGTTTTGACGCAGGAAAGCAATGGTTTCTTTCATAGATTCCACCGTTGTTGTCATAAGCGCACTCAAACCGACAGCATGGGGATTATTTTTCATACAGCATTCAACCAATGTCTCTTTTGATACATCTTTTCCAAGATCTATCACATTAATGCCATGGCTCTGGAGTACAACTTTTACAATATTTTTACCAATATCGTGGACATCGCCCTTTACCGTAGCAAGCACAACCGTCTTTCCGGTTATCACGTTTTCAGCGTTCTCTTTCTGAATATCAGACAAAAAGGCAAAAGCAAGTTTTGCAGACTCAGCCGAGCGTATAAGCTGGGGAAGGAACATTTTGCCCTGTTCAAACAGATCTCCAACCTTGGCAAGCGCTGGAATGAGTACATTGTTTATGACATCCATCGGAGTTTTGGAATTCAGTTCCTCCTGCGTATAATCACAAACGGAATCGGACAGTCCGTGCATTATGGCATAATCCAAATCCTTTATCTGGTCCTGAGATTCCGATTCCGTATTGAACGCAATATAATCTCTGCAATCAGCATCCATTCCTTCCAAAGCCCGGAACGCTTTCAATGTAGCCATAGTGTCCCTGTCAAGAGGATTCATTATCGGCATGTCAAGACCAGCCTGGAGAGCAAGTGTCAGAAATGTTCTGTTCAAGGCAGGTCTGTCCGGCAGTCCGAAAGAAACATTGGACAAGCCTATGGTAGTAAGAACACCAAGTTCCTTCAAGCCTCTCAAAGTTTCAAGAGTGACAACTCCATGTCTGCTGTCAGAAGAAACTGTCATGACCAGAGCATCGCACACAAGTTTTGACGGGCTTATTCCGTAAGAAGCGGCACGGCCAATGATATATCTGGCTATATCCAAACGTCCGTCGCTTGTTTCCGGCACCCCGCTGTCATTCAGAGTAAGCGTCACCGCCGGAGTCCCATATTTCTGCATAACAGGCAGGAGTCTGTCAAGGACCTTGTCGGAACCGTTTATGGAATTGATCATAGGAACACCGTTGTAAACGCGGATTCCCTGTTCAAGAGCAGCAACATTGGAACTGTCCAACTGCAATGGCAGCATACAGACTTTCTGCACCTCTTTCACAGCACAGCAAAGCAGTTCCGGTTCATTGCAATCAGGGACACCCACATTGAGATCAAGATAATCAGCACCGGCCTGCATTTGGGCAAGAGCTTCATTCTGAAGGTAAGACCAGTCACGTTCCTGCAAAGCCTGGCGAAGTTTCTTTTTCCCGGTCGGATTGAGACGTTCTCCACATACTGTACACTTGCCAAGTTCAGCAAGACGGGTAGAAGAACAGATATATGTCCCTTTCTGGGGGGCAGGTTCAAGTGCCTTTTCCTGTTTCAGGAATCCGATTGCCGAAATAGTGGATGGTCCGGTACCGCAGCAGCCTCCGATAATGGCCGCTCCTGCACGTGCCAGAAGTTCGGCATTCTGAGCAAACAATGAATCTGAATAGGGATATTCAACCTTGCCGTCTTTCATGACAGGAAGGCCCTTATTCGGTTGGACTATTATTGGGCAGTTTGCAAAACGGCGCATACGTCCAACCAGTTCCACAAACTTTTCCGGACCGCTCGAACAGTTGGCTCCAAGGGCATCAACTTTCAGTGAAGAAAGAGTCAATGCAACAATCTCGGGACTTGAGCCGGTAAGAGTAAGACCATCAGGATTGAACGTCATAGTGGCAAACACCGGTTTGTCAGAGTTTTCCTTCACCGCCAAAACTGCAGCCTTTATTTCGTACAAGTCTGAAAATGTTTCCAGAATATAGCCGTCAACCTTGGACTTTGTAAATTCAACCAGTTCCTTGTAATTGTCATAAGCCTGTTCAAACAGATACTGCCCTATCGGTTCCATAAGACGTCCTGTGGAAGTAATGTCGAACATCACCTTCACCCCTGTCCCAAGTGTTGCCGTACGGGCAATCCGAATAGCGGCATCGGCAGCCTGCTGCCATGAACAGACACTGCTGTCCCATTTGGCGGGATTTACGCTGAAAGTGTTTGTGGTAATGTAGTCTGCACCTGAATCAACATATGCTTTCTGCAAAGCCAGAACGGCATCGGGATCCGTAACATTAAGTTCTTCAACAAGACCCGCTCCATTCTTCAGAAAGGCAGAAAGATTGGTGCCGGCAGCACCGTCAAAAAGCTGTATATTCCTAATCATCTCAAAACATTATCTTATTCACCTGGAGCAAAGAAACGCGATGCCACATACTCCACGTTACCCATAAGCTTGGCTATGAATCCGCTTTTGTTCATGGAATAGATATGTATTCCATCAACATCGTGCGCCATCAGATCAAGAATCTGGTAACTGGTGAATATGAGTCCTATCTCCTGAAGAGCTTCCTTATCGTCCTTATAGCGGTCAAAATAGTTCCTCAGCTTGATTGGTACCATACAACGTGTTATCTGGATCATACGGTCAAGCTGGTTGTAGTTTGTCACCGGCATTATTCCCGGAATTATAGGTATGGTAACACCGGCCTTGCGCGCCGCCATCAGAAACTGATAAAAGACCTGATTGTCAAAAAACAGCTGGGTAGTGAAAAACTCCATTCCGGCATCCTGCTTTATTTTCAGGTTCTCTATATCCTCTTTCATTGAACCTGCCTGAGGATGAATCTCGGGATAACAGGCTCCGGCAGTCATAAACTGGCCCGGCCTGGTTGCATGAATATAACTGGAAAGATCCGAGGCATGCTTGAAATCGGAAAAAAGCGGAGCATCAACGTTCTGCGGAATATCTCCGCGCAAAGTAAGAATATTTTCAATTCCGCTCTGCTGAAGACGGTCACAGACTCTGTCAATATCCTGTCTGGTGGAAGACACACAGGTCAGATGAGCCAGCGGCTGGGCTTTTGTATTTTCTTTGATGTGCTTTGCAATGTCTACCGTATTGCTGAGCGTATTTCCCAAAGCTCCATATGTAACACTGATAAAATCAGGATTGAGAGCATCCATTTTTGCAATGGTGCTCTGAATAAGCGTCAGAGTATCATCTTCTCTTTTCGGAGGAAATATCTCAAATGAAAGTGTCCTCTTATGTTTAAGCAGTTCTGAAATTTTCATAAAATACAAGTCTTTTTGTTATCAGCTTATGTCACATATAGCGCGCAAAATTACAAAGATTAGTTGTCATATACAAAAATATCTTTCCAATCACCGTCAAACGGGCTGGAATCCGCCGCTTTATATGTTAAACATTTTGTTAAAATACCTTTAAAAATACTTGTATATGAATCAAGAATATTTTTTACATATATCCCTACGCAGGCTGATAGAAGCATCATCTTTATAAAAAATAAAAAAAAATAAAAAAACTGTGCATTATTTACAGAAAAAAACATTACCTTAACGTCTGCATAAAGCAACACGTTTTCCCAAAACACTCTTTATAACAGGAATTATGCTCGTAAGAATCTTGTTATAAGGACGTTACACCCTTTACAAAAAAAGGTGGGACCTGAACGCGGAACTTTATGCATTGCATATTACCGTCTTACCTCAAATAATACTTGGGGAAGAATGGCATTTTGGCTTATAGTTGATAAGATAATAATTAATAACATAAAAACTTTATGAAAGCTAACAAGAAAAAACAAAAAGGTTTGAAGGCATTTCTCAGCACGGTTGCCGTTTGCGGAGTAATGTCGTTGTTCCAGACCAGTTGTCTTAGCGAGTATGCTCCGGGAAATTACTACACATTCACCGGAGAGACTGTTGCAGACTTTTTGGAGAACAACTCCGAGGAATTCAGCAACTTTATCTACGTACTGAAACAGGCCAAGCTCTGGAACAACATGAAGACGTATGGTCATTACACTTGCTTTGCTCCTACAAATGACGGTTGGGACAGCGTATTCGCAATGAAAGGCGTTACAAGTGTAGAACAGTTGTCACAGAAAGATTGCGATACAATTGCAATGCAGCATCTGGTAGAAGAAACATTCTACACATCGCAGGTCAATTCCGGAGACCTTCTGCCCTTCCCTAACCTGCTGGACTATTACATGCTGTATTCCTGCAGATCTGAAACAGACGAATTCGGTACCACAAGACCTGTTTACATGATCAACAACATGGCAGACCTTATCTCCGCAAACGATACAATGCAGAATGGTGTTGTTCACGTTGTAAGCAACGTAGTGCTTCCCAGCAATGATTACATTTCCGATTCAATGGGCAAAGACTCAACAATCACATTATTGTATCAGGCATTGGATGCGACCGGACTGCGTTTCAAGTTGAGAGAGTTCATTGACGAAAATTATAAGATAGAGAACGAGAAGGACTCTTGCGAGGACGGTATCAAATATTCAACAGGTAGTGAGACCGAAAGAGGTGTATACCCTGCCAAGAGATACATCAAATTTACGGTATTTGCCGAACCGGACGAGGTTATGCACAGTTACGGCATCAACAACATGAATGAACTGGTAAGCTACATTACCCCGTATATGGAAGAATCTTTCCCGGAAATTCAGGGCAATTATGATCCGTCAGACTACACAGATCCTAACCACCCTCTTTACAAGTTTGTTGCATACCACATTCTCCCCGAGCAGATTGCTTACGGCGAATTCAACGTTACCAACAAGGAACCGGAAGACATTCTGAGCAACTATGTAAAGCGTAGTGAGATAGATATTGAAGACTTCTACGAGTCATATCTGCCACATGCAATCATGCGTATCAGTACACCTGAAAAACCTGCAAACATCTTTATTAATAGAAAAGGTGTAGCTCCTGTAGAGGTTGAAGGTGTTATGATTATGAATGACACAATACCAGAACCTGCAAAGAATGGTGTATATTATTACATCAACAAGATGCTGATGTATGACAAGGATACAAGAAACAAAGCATTGAACACCCGTTTGCGTTTCGATGCCATGACACTTTCTCCGGATTTCATCAACAGTGGAGCCCGAAACAGAAAGTATGTTTCGTCCGATCCTGTATCAACGGCATTCAAAAACGGATTTGTAAAGAACTTTTCGTTCAATGCTGAAAGTAAGTTCTACGTACGTTACCGTAACCACTATTTCTCAGCATACGAGGGCGATGACATGTCATTCAAGGGCATCTATGACATTACATTCAAATTGCCACCTGTTCCAACAAGCGGTACATACGAGGTTCGTCTGGGTTACTTTGCAATGAAATCCCGCGGTGTTGTTCAGATTTACTTTGGAGATTCAGAAGATAATAACAGTCTCGCACCTTGCGGTATTCCTTTGGATCTGAGAATTATTCCTAATGACCCGAAAATAGGTTGGTTGTCTGACTCAGGCTCTGAGTTGAATAACAATGAAGACAAGATTTCCGCATATGACAAGGCTATGCGCAGCCGCGGTTACATGAAAGCTCCTGACTGCTATGCATCAAGCAACACCACATTGCGTGAACAGGGTAATGCAACACAGATGGATGGTTCTTCATCGGGCGCCATACGCCGTATTCTTGTAACACAGTATCTTGATTGCAATCAGGACTATTTCGTAAGATTCCGTCAGGTACTTGACAATGATCAGGCAGAATTCCAGTTCGACTACCTGGAGCTGGTTCCAAAGAGTGTTTATGCCGGTACTACTCCGGAAGACAGACATTAAAAAGAAAGGCGCTTACGGGCGCCTTTCTTTTTATGTCTGTTAGACCTTTATCTTACAGGGGATACCCCTGAAACCCCTCGCCAGACATTGCTGGCGGACCGCACGGTGGCGGTCTTATTAAGAAAGGCGCTTACGGGCGCCTTTCTTTTTATGTCTGTTAGACCTTTACTTTACAGGGGATACCCCTGAAACCACCGCCAGACGGGATTGTGAGCGGGGTACGAACAGCGACTGCAAATCAACCTTCGCAAATAGGCGGGAAAATGCGAAGGTTGGCGGCAAAAAGAGG
>JAKSIP010000017.1 GCA_024398715.1 Bacteroidaceae bacterium | reverse complement strand
GAGACACGGGACTCTTTGTTTCGCTCGCGTTTGCCGATAAGGACGTAACTGAAAACATCATCTACCAGAAACTTCTTTCCGACAAGCTTTCCGCCAATCTGGGCTATGTTTACGAGAATCTGATTGCCCAAATGCTGACTGCTTCCGGAAACAAGCTTTTCTATCATACCTTCCCGGATAATAACAGGCATTTCTATGAAATAGATTTTCTGCTCTCCCGAGCTCAAAAGATATGTCCCATCGAAGTCAAGTCCTCCGGCTATAAAGCGCACAAGTCCTTGGATTTGTTCTGTGAGAAATATTCGGATAGAATAGGCAACCGTTACTTAATGTATACCAAAGATTTCGGGAAAGATGAGCAAATCCTGATGGTCCCGGTATATATGGCATCAATGTTATAACTTAGCAGAAAGAATAGCTTTCAATAAAGGCCGGGGCATGTGATGATATCTCGGCCTTTTCAAAATCTGCGACGACACAAGCTGCCGGTAAACCCATTGTATTACAACGTATTACATTTAGTAGCGCGTCTAACTTAATGGTACAGACGGATGAACGGAACCTGTCCCCTGTTCACGTATATCTGGCTGCTGGATAGTTCCGGATGAGCTTCAAGACTTGTCTTAACATAGTTCTCATAAGGATCCAGTATACGCTTGTAACGTCTCTGGTAAACATCACTAGCCTTAAACTCCTCTCGAGACATCTGAATGTAACGCTTGACTGTTTTACGATCAATGCCTAATTCTCTACTAATTTGCCTAATTGATAGGCCTTTTACAAATAATTCTTTACATTTGCACCACATAACGAGTTCCCTTTCCGGACTCGTGAGTTCGTAAGTATCCATATTTTTGTAGTTTGGTTCATTACAAATTTATGGATACTTTTTTTACCTCTAGGTGGAGGAATTAACTTTTCCGAAAATGGAGGATGCAAAGTTACCGATTACAAGGTGGTATAGACCATCTGAAGGCCTGTCCACCCCCGGACAGGTATAGGGGGAGGGGCCCAAGTGGAACGAAGTGAAACTTGGGAGGGGCCGAGCGCACGAAAGTGCGCGAGTCCTGAAGATGGTCTATGCCACCTGCTGCGAAGCTGACTACACCACTATACACAAAGAAACCGGCCAAAAATCACTTTTTGGTCGGCCTCGTTTTTTCATCCGTCGTCACATCTGCGTACGTACGGATTCTTATTTCAGGATATCCATTGTATCGCGGGCAATCATAAGTTCCTCGTCGGTAGGGAGTACAACAACCTTTACCTTTGAATCGGGAGTGGAGATGATGCCGTCAGCACCGAACTTGATACCTTCGTTTATCTTTTCGTCAATCTTGATTCCAAGGAATTCCATATTTTCGCAAACAGCCTGACGGATTTCGTCACGGTTCTCTCCTACACCGCCGGTAAAGACAATAACGTCAACACCACCCATGGCTGCAGCAAAAGCACCTATATATTTTTTAATGCGGTAAGCATACATTTTCTTGGCAAGTGCAGCACGTTCACTACCCTGCTCCATGGCTGCATGGACCTCCCGCATATCGGACGATGCTCCGGAAATGCCAAGCAAACCTGATTTCTTGTTGAGAACATTCATTATCTGTGATTCGTCCAGGTTCTCTTTTTCCATAAGGTATGTAACGGCACCGGCATCGATATCACCGCTACGTGTGCCCATCATAATACCCTCGAGCGGAGTAAGGCCCATTGTAGTATCTACACTCTTGCCGTCCATAACTGCAGAAATACTGCCACCGTTACCAATGTGGCATGTGATTATCTTTGAACCCTCGGCCTTGATGCCAAGATAGTTGCAGATTTCCTGAGATACGTAACGGTGCGATGTTCCGTGGAAGCCGTAACGGCGAACGCCATATTTCTGATAGTATTCGTAAGGAATGGCATAGAGATATGCGTATGCAGGCATAGTCTGATGGAATGCCGTATCAAAAACACCTATCTGAGGAACATTTGGAAGAAGTTCCTTAACAGCCTCAACTCCTTTCAGGTTGGCAGGATTGTGCAACGGCGCAAGATCACTGCAGGCAGCAAAAGCTTCAAGAACTTCTGGAGTAAGCAGAACACTCTTGTTGAATTTCTCTCCTCCATGCACCATGCGGTGACCTACTGCAGAAATTTCGTCCAAAGATTTGACTACTCCGTATTCTTTACCTGTCAGAATCTCAAAAATGAACTTTACACCGCAAGTATGTTCCGGAATATCTTTCTCAATAACCTGTTTCTTTCCGTCCTTATCTGTAAGTTTCAGAAAAGAACCGGCCATACCTATTTTTTCAATTCCACCCTGAGCAATCACGCTCTCGCCGGCAGCCATATCAAACAATTTGTATTTGATGGAAGAACTGCCGCAATTCAATACCAATATTTTCATTTTCAAAATTTTAATTCTGTTGTTTGGCAGCCATAGCCTGGTTGGCTGTAACAGCTACCATCTTATAGACATCGTCAATGGAACATCCGCGTGACAAATCGTTGACAGGACGTGCAATACCCTGAAGGATAGGTCCTATTGCATCAGCACCGGAGAAACGCTGTACAAGCTTGTAGGAAATGTTGCCTGACTCAAGGTTAGGGAACACAAGAACATTGGCCTTTCCTGCAATCTCCGAACCGGGAGCCTTTGATGCACCAACGAACGGAACAATGGCGGCATCGGCCTGCAGTTCACCGTCAATTTTCAAATCGGGAGCCATGGCTTTGGCCTTTGCGGTTGCCTCAATAACCTTGTCAACAACCTCGTTCTTTGCAGAGCCTTTGGTTGAGAAGCTGAGCATTGCAACACGCGGTTCCTTGAAGCCAGCAACGGCAACAGCTGTCTGGGCCGAGCAAACTGCAATCTGGGCAAGCTGATCCGAATCAGGTACAGGAGTAACGGCACAGTCTGCAAATACCAGAATACCATTCTCTCCATATTCCTGCTTTGGTGTAATCATAATGAATGCACCCGACACGCAGGAAACGCCGGGCTGCGTTTTGATAATCTGAAGAGCCGGGCGCAGAACATTGCTGGTGGCGTTGCGTGCACCTGCAAGCATACCGTCAGCCTTGCCGTTCTTGATAAGCAAAGCTCCAAGATACAACGGATCCTTGGCTTTTGCCTGAGCCTCTTCTATTGTCATGCCTTTCTTTTTGCGCAGTTCGAAAAGCATATTTGTATAAAATTCATATTCGGGGTTGTTGTTTGGGTCAATAAGAACAGCCTTACCAATATTTGACAATCCCCACTGTTTTGAAAGCGATGCCACCTCTGCAGCATCACCAATCAGTACAATATTGGCAACACCGTCAGCAATGACACGGTCGGCAGCCTTCAATGTACGTTCTTCTGTAGCTTCAGGCAGAACAATTGTCTGTTTACAAGATTTTGCTCTTGCAACAATCTGATTCATTAAGTCCATTTTACCTATATTGATTTTTCGTTATAATTATTATATGTAAGATTATTACCGTCAAATTTCAAATAAGAGAAATTGGTTATCCAATCCCCTACAATAAGTACACGGCTTGAGCGGGACAGCATAAGATCCAATTCAATATGCCTGTGCCCGAATATCATAAAATTGGTCTGAGGATTTTTAAGAAGATAATCTTTTGCATACAGCACCAATGGTTCCCTGTCCTCTCCCATATAAGGATCCACACCGGCATCATTATGTTTGTTCATGCTGTTGCGTGCCCATTTCAGTCCTAATGAAAGACTTATTCGCGGGTGGAGAGTTGAAAAGCAGAAACGCAGGAAACGGCTGTGGAACATACTCCTCAGGAAACGGAATCCGACAGGCGTCCGGCCAAGTCCGTCACCATGCGCCATATAAAAATGCTTTCCGCCCATTTCTATGGAGAACGGTTCCTTGTGTATAATTACACCACATTCCTTTGTGAGATAATCTCCGCACCACCAGTCATGGTTGCCCAAAAAATAATGGATTTCCACACCAAGATCAGACAATTCGGCAAGTTTACCCAAGAAACGGGTATATCCTTTTGGAACATTCAGCCGATGCTCATACCAGAAATCAAACATATCCCCCAACAGGAAAAGTTTCTCTGCAGAGTTCTTTATGCTGTCAAGAAAACGTACAAGAAGGCGTTCCCTGTCAGTATTGTCATCAAGAGCAAGACAACCCAAGTGGGCATCGGTTATGAAATAGACATCTTTCATATGAAACCGAGTTCAAGTTTGGCTTCCTGGCTCATCATCTCCTTGTCCCATTCAGGCTCGAACACAAGATTGACGGAAACAGATTTGACAGAAGGGACCGATTCAACCCGCTGGCGCACATCTTCTACAATAAAATCGGCCAAAGAGCAACCGGGAGCCGTAAGAGTCATATCCAAAGAGACATTGAAATCCTTGTCAACATCTATTTTGTAGATTAAGCCCAAATCGTAGATATTGACAGGAATCTCAGGGTCATAAACAGTTTTCAGAACCTCAACTATCTGTTCTTCTATGTTGAATACTTGATCCATTTACAATCTGCCGTTGTCTGTATAACTGTAATATTTGTCTCCGGCAAAAATCAGATGATCCAAAAGTTGAATATCCATCATTTTGCAGGCCGACTTTATTTTTGTAGTCAGCGAATCGTCTGCTGAACTTGGCCGGGAATTACCGGACGGATGGTTATGACATATAGCAACAGCCACAGCATGACGCAACACGGCCTCGCGCACAATCAAACGCACATCCACAACAGTAGAGTCTATCCCACCCTGACTGACACAAACGCAATCCAATGCTTTTCCTGACTGATTGACGAAAAGCGCGTAGCACATTTCATAATTAAGGTCAGCCATCAGCGGATAGAAATAATCATACAAGTCCCTTGAAGATCTTATCTCCTTTCTGTCCTCCGGTTTCTCAGCATTTTTTCTGCGGGCAATTTCCAACGCGGCCTGAATAGTAACAGCCTTTGTCATTCCGATACCCTTGTAGCAACACAACTGTTGCACGCTCAAACCGGCCAAACGCGAAAGACTGTTACCGTTTTCGGCCAACAATCTACGCGTCAGACTTACTACAGACTCATCGCCACTGCCTGTACGTATCAGTATAGCCAAAAGTTCTGCCGTTGACAAAGCCCTAGCTCCAAGTTCAATAAAACGTTCACGAGGACGATCCTCGGCAGCCCATTCAGAAACGGGCATATTGTGTTTTTCCGGCATGTCAAAAGATTATTTTACAAATTTATGCCTTTACACGTCCAACATAAGAACCGTCGCGGGTATCAACCTCTATCAGTTCACCTTCATTGATAAACAGCGGAACACGTACCTCTGCACCTGTTTCAACCTTGGCAGGTTTTGTAGCATTTGTTGCTGTATCGCCTTTGAGACCAGGTTCTGTATATGTAACAGCAAGAACAACCTTTACAGGAACTTCTGCAAAAAGAATATCACCGGAAGTGGCATTTGTAACAACCTCAACAATTTCTCCGTCTTTCAGATAATCAACGCCTGTGATAACGTCTTTGACAAGAGTAATCTGCTCATATGTTTCCTGATTCATGAAAACATAGCCCATTTCATCCTGATAAAGATACTGGTACGGACGGCGCTCAACGCGTACATCTTCCAGTTTGAAACCAATCTGGAACGTACGCTCCAATACACGGCCGTTTACTACGTTTTTCAATTTGGTACGGACAAATGTATTACCCTTACCCGGTTTAACATGAAGAAAGTCAATGCAGAAATAAAGCTGACCTTCAAGATTGATACATGTACCAATTTTAATGTCTTGACAAAGAATCATAAATGAAATTTTTGATTATTAATAATCCATTTTACAAAAATCATACAAAATTAGCACTTTTGGCTCATATTTCAAAAATGTTTTGGCAAAAAAGAGCAAACCGTTGTTTGTTTGTAAAAAAAACTCTACCTTTGTAGCCCGATAAAAAAAAGACAATAAAATAAGTAACAACAAATAATAATAGAACAATGAAAAGAACATTCCAGCCGTCAAACCGCAAGAGAAAGAACAAGCATGGTTTCCGCGAAAGAATGGAAACAGCTAATGGTCGCAGAGTTTTGGCAGCACGCCGCGCAAAAGGCCGTAAAAAATTAACCGTTTCTGATGAATATAACGGATTAAAGAAATAACCGAATTGTTTTTACATCTGTTTCGGGTAAGTGAGGGTTAATTGTACAAACTCTCACTTTTTTTTTATAACTTCGCGCACATGAATGCATTTTGGAGAATAATTCTCAATCTTACAGCCATAATAGCTGTCATGATAGGCATAGTTATCTATACCTTCAACAAGCTTGATACCTATACGGGGCATGGAATCAGTGTTGAAGTTCCACAGGTTTCCGGTATTTCTGATACTACAGCCCTGGAACTGCTCAAACGGAACAAACTGCAGGGCGTGATTTCAGACTCCCGCTATGACGAGGATCTTCCCGTTGGATATGTAATAGAACAGATTCCGGCTTGCGGCAATTATGTCAAGGAAGGAAGGCATATATACCTGACAGTCAATTCCGGCAACAGACCCCTGATAGCCGTTCCAGATGTTGCTGACAACAGTTCGCGCCGCGCAGCTGAAAGGAAACTGACAAATGCGGGTTTCAGACTTACCAATCCCCAATACATAGATGGAGAAAAAGACTGGGTATATCAGGTATTGCTCGATGGGCAGGTTCTTGAACCCGGTGCAAAAGTCCCTGAAGGTTCGGAACTGACAATAGTGATAGGCGGAGCAGAACCTGAATTGGTTGTAGAAGATGCCGATTCCACAGACATTCTTGATACTCAGTTTTTTATGTAAAAAAGACAAATGGCAGGTTACTGTTTTGATATTGACGGAATCCAGGATGACATTGAACCTGTCATAGAAGAAGAGTCACAACTGTTTGAACATTTCAGGGTTATTGCCGACAAAGGCCAGACTTTGCTCCGTGTCGATAAATTTCTGACAGACCATCTTGAACACGCATCACGCAACCGCATACAGCAGGCTGCCGATGCAGGTATGATTATGGCCAACGGAAAACCGGTAAAAAGCAACTACAAAGTCAAGCCGAACGATGTGATAACCGTTATGATGAATCGTCCGCGCTACGATTCCACCATTGAACCGGAAGACATTCCGCTGGATATTGTTTACGAAGACAGCGATCTGATGGTAGTGAACAAGCCTGCGGGTATGGTTGTTCACCCGGGATGCGGGAATTTTCACGGAACACTCATCAACGCCGTGGCGTGGCACATGAAAAACAATCCGGAGTTCGATGCCAATGATCCTCAGGTAGGGCTGGTTCACCGGATTGACAAAGATACGTCCGGATTGCTTGTAATTGCCAAAAAGCCCGATGCCAAGACAAGTCTTGGAAAGCAGTTTTTCAACAAAACCACAAAAAGGGAATACAATGCGCTGGTATGGGGAGTTCCCCAACCCATGGAAGGAACCATCGAAAGCAATATAACACGGAATCCCAAAGACAGGCTTCAAATGGCTGTTACTTTTGAGCCGGAAGTCGGCAAGCATGCAGTTACGCACTATTCGGTAATAAGCCATTATCTGTATGTGTCTTTAGTAAAATGCGTGCTTGAGACAGGCCGCACACACCAGATCAGGGTCCACATGAAACATATCGGCCATCCGCTTTTCAACGATGAACGATATGGAGGCAATATCATATTGAAAGGAACAACATTCAGCCGTTACAAGCAATTTGTGGAGGAGTGTTTCATGGCATGCCCAAGACAAGCGCTACACGCGAGAACACTGGGATTTGTCCACCCCACAACAGGACAGGAAATGTTCTTTGAAGCGCCGATGCCGAACGATATGCGCATGCTTGTGGCAATGTGGGAAAAATATACGGAAAATCAGAACAGATAAATTCAGAATAACAAAATGAAACAGATAGCTATTGTAGCAGGAGGAGATTCAAGCGAATACAAAGTATCTCTGCGCAGTGCGGCCACCATTATGGCCAACATAGACAGAACCATATTCGAGCCTTACCTGACAGTGTTGCACGGAACGGAGTGGAATGTTGAATACAATTCAAAACAGTATCCATTGGACAAAAACATATTCGGATTCACAACAGAAGACGGAAAGACAATAAAATTCGGATATGCATACATCATTATCCACGGCACTCCCGGTGAGAACGGTATTCTTGAAGGGTATCTGGATCTGATGCATATACCATATTCAACATGCGGAGTTCTTGCGGGTGCTCTGACATTCAACAAATTCATGCTCAACAATCTGTTGAAAAGTTTTGGAGTGAATGTTGCTGACTCCATTCTGCTCAGACAGGGTGATATTGTCACAGACCAGCAGGTAATTGACAGTGTAGGACTTCCTTGTTTCATAAAGCCCAGTACCGGAGGCTCAAGTTTCGGTACAACAAAAGTTACCGCCCCTGAACAGATACAGCCTGCCATAAAAGCCGCATTTGACGAGAGCGACCAGGTGATAATTGAGCAGTTCATCAAGGGAAAAGAATTCACATCGGGATATTTCAAAACCAGGAAAAGGGAATTTGCACTGCCAATTACGGAGGTAGTTCCCAAACGTGATTTTTTTGACTACGATGCCAAATACAATGGTGCCGTTGAAGAAATAACACCTGCACGCATCCCCGATTCTCTCAGAGACCGCATGCAGAAACTGACTGCAGCCATATATAGAATTGTGGGTTGCAAAGGTATTGTCCGCAACGATTATATTGTTACTGAACAGGATAAGATTTACCTTCTGGAAGTCAACACCACACCCGGCATGACAGAAACAAGTTTTGTTCCTCAGGAAATAAAAAGTGCAGGGCTTGTTCTGAAAGACGTACTAACGGAAATAATCGAAGATGGATTGTGCCAATAATATGGAAGGCAGATTTGACAACATCCGTTCTTACGCAGACAATGAAGTAAAAGATGCCATTTGCGAACTGCTGAACGATAAAGAGTTCAGTTACCACGTGTGTTCTGCAATTGGCCGTTTCAAATACCTGGTATTCAAGAACAGACTTAAGAAGATCCGTTCAATAGAAGAACTGCAGAAGTCTGTCAGTCTGCCGTATGTCAGGCACATACTCAAACATACCGGCAGCGGTCTTTCCTGGAAAGCGGAGAATATTGATTTCAACAGGAACTCATATCTGTTCATTTCCAACCACAGGGACATAATTCTTGACCCTTCAATATTGTCTGTACTGTTGGTCAAACATTCCGGAACGGGAGTAGAGATTGCCATTGGAGACAATCTTCTGATAAAGCCATGGATCCGGCATATTGTAAGATTGAACCGCAGTTTTATAGTACACCGTTCCTTACCGCCCAAAGAATTGCTTGAAAGCAGCCGCATCATGTCTGAATACATCCGTATGCGCATATGTTCAGATGCAACCTCAGTATGGATAGCACAACGGGAAGGACGTGCCAAAGACTCCAATGACCGCACTCAAAAAAGCGTTCTCAAGATGATAGCAATGAGCGGTGAAGGTTCTGTTGTAGAAAGATTGAAATCCTTGAATATCGTACCGCTGTCCATCAATTACGAATACGATCCTTGTGATTATCTCAAAGCAAAGGAACTGCAACTGAAAAGGGACTGCCCGGAATATAAAAAAACAAAAGAGGATGATATGCTGAGCATGAGTACCGGAATACAGGGATTCAAGGGACATATTGATTTTACTTTTTCCGCTCCAATCACTGACCAGCTGGAACAGATAGACCAGACTATGCCTGCCAACCGGCAATTTGCGGAAATTGCACAGATTATTGACAACAGCATATTTACCGGTTACAAACTGTTTTCCACAAATTACATAGCCTACGATCTTCTGAAAGATACAGATACATACGCAGATAAGTATACACAGAAAGAAAAAGAAGAATTCCGCACCTATATTGACAATCAGATAAAGCGGATTGACATACCAAATCCCGACTATGGTTTCCTTCATACCAAAATGCTGGAAATCTACGCCAACATAGTAATAAACCAGCGCTCCGTATGAAAGATAACGATTGGAAAGACAGATTAGGCGTTGTTTACTCAACAAATCCTGATTTCAACTACGAATACCAGCAGGAAGAGGAACAGGAGCTGTTGCCCGACAATCTTCAAAAGTTGAGGGTCAGAATAGAAAAAAACTGCCGCGGAGGTAAAACAGCCACCGTCATAACCGGATTCACAGGTCCGGAGAATGAACTGAAAGAGCTGGCACGCAGACTCAAAACGGCAATCGGCGTGGGCGGCAGTGCAAAGGACGGTCAGATTATTGTTCAAGGAGAAATGAAAGACCGCGTAGTGTCTCTCTTGAAATCCTGGGGTTACTCACAGACAAAATAAACCCGCAATATGAAAATCATATGTGCTGACAACAGCAACACCTTATACAATAATGAGCCTGCGGATACGTTTATTAAAGAAGGTGAACCGCTTGTTTATTTCAGACCTGATTCGTCAATTTTAAAGAACGGGAAACCTTTTTTTCTTCCGGACTATTTTGAACGGATAACTGTCACGCCAGGGCTTGTATTTATGATTGAGCGGCTCGGTAAAGGTATTCCTGAGAAATTTGCCGGAAGATATTGGAGCAGAATAACCGTAGGAACAGCATTTACAGCTATTGGTGCAGAAAACATATCAATAGCCACAGGTTTTGACCAGAGCCTTTCAATAGGGAACTTTACAGAACTGGAAGAAAGCTGTACTACAGATTTCAGTTTCAGTATCAACGGAGAAGAGGTTTGCAAAAAATGTATTGGCAACTACATTGGGCAGGCAAACAGGATTATTGCCCGAATCAGCAATTACTGCACGTTAAAAACAGGAGATCTGGTTTTCATCGGTACACCCACAAATCAGTTATCCGGTCACGAATGTCTTACAGCAGAGATTGGCATGCGTCTGAGCGGCAATCTGGACCGGAATACTGTAATGGATTTTTACATACGTTGAAAACAAACAGTAATTGAAACGCACCGCGTTAATATTATCATCGTTCATTGTCTGCATTACATCCTATGCAAGACACCAATGGATAGAATGTTCTCTTGAGGGAGATTCAACGGCCCCTGTATGTTCTGCAATATTCAAAACAGGCAACAATGCGGATCAGTACAGATATTCCGCCCATATTGAATTTCCTGAAATTGTCCCATTGCCGGATTCATACACATCCCTTTGGAATATCAGACAGGCGCCAAAAGACAGGGTCGAGCCGGAAACAACTGTTTCAAAACTGTCTGGAACATCTTATGCAATAATACAATTCACACCTGTATTCCAGTCTGACAACGGACTACGGTTAATCAGATCCTGTAAGGTAGTACTGGACAGCACAAAGATTAACCGCGTATTCACCAAAGCCGGCAAGAGCAGTGCAACAGGTTCCAAACTGGCATCGGGGCATTGGGTAAAAATAGGAATCAAGGAAAGCGGCATCTACCAGATAGATTTCGAGAAATTACGCCAGCTCGGCTTTAATGATCCGTCAAAAGTAACCATATTCGGAGCAGGCGGAGCAATGTTGCCGGAAACGGACATTGAACATATCACAGACGATTTGGACCAGATTCCTGTCTGCAGAACCGGAAAGAGACTCTTATTCTGGGCACAGGGTACAGTAACCTGGACGCTTGAAAAGAACGTGTTTGTTCACAATACAAATCCTTACTCGGAATACGGGTACTATTTCCTTACCGATTCCCAAGCCGAAACTGCAGTATTTGAAACAGGCGGGGAAAATAGTCCGGCAAAGAGTGTGACAGAAAAATACGATGCCGTCTTTCTATATGAAAAAGATGAATTCGCATGGATAAACTCCGGACGCAAACTGTATGAAAGAACAGATTTCTCCACTCTTCCCAACAATACCAAAACATACAGCATTCATCTGAACAACGCATCGGAGTCAGACCCTGCCCTGCTGAATGTTGCATTCTCAGACAATGCCGCACAGACATCGTCCGTTACCGTATCGGTAAACGGAAATAAGACGGGCGAGATGAAAATGCCTGCTACGGCATCAAATTCCGCAGCATCAGAAAACTGCGTTCTCTATGGGATACAGGATTCGAATAAAGAAGACCTTGCCGTCCAATTGAAGCACAATGCTCCGGCAGGAACAAAAGGTCATCTTGATTATCTGGAGTTCAACTACTCCGGGAAACTGGAACTATCCGGCAGTTACCTGGAATTTCGCAAAAAGAACGTGTTGGATTCACAAAGTTTCAGAATAAGCAATGCTACGGAACACACAACTGTTTGGCAGAGAAACGCTGACGGCAAATATTACATGATTGGAGGAACGCTCACCGGCGGAGAGTTCACAACAAAACCTGTAAGCACGGAAAAAGCCGGTCAGGATGTATTCATTGCATTCAATTCTTCTGACAATTTCCCCACTCCCGACCTGTATGAAGAGATTGGGAACCAGAACCTGCACGGTATAGACCGGGCAGACATGGTTATTATTGTTCCGCAATCCGGCAAACTCACAGCCCAGGCTGAAAGACTTGCTTCAATACACCGTACATTTGATTCTCTTGTCACCGTTGTAGTCAGAGCAGATATGATCTACAACGAATTTTCAAGTGGAACGCCCGATGCCACCGCCTACCGTCTGTTCATGAAAATGCTTTATGACAAGGCCCGGAATGCGGAGGAACGCCCCAAATATCTGCTGTTGCTGGGAGACGGAGCGTGGGACAACCGTATGCTCACTTCAGACTGGAGCAGGAAAGACACAAAAGACTATCTGCTTTGTTACGAATCTGAAAACTCTTTGAGCCACACAAGTTCATATATATTGGAAGATTATTTCGGATATCTTCAGGACTCAAAGAACGGTTCATTCCAGACCACCGCACCGGACATAGGGATAGGACGTATTCCGGTAACGACCCCAGAACAGGCACAAGGCGTTGTTGACAAGATATACAGATATATGTGCGGAGCCGATAATGGAGAATGGTGCAGCAAGGTCCTTTTGCTTGGTGATGACGGAGACAACAATCTCCACATGTCCCATGCCGAGTGCATAGCAAATGATATTGGGAACGTATTTCCATCTTTGTCACAGAAAAAAATATATTGGGACAGTTACAAGGCAGAAACAACAATATCAGGTCTGGGTTATCCATCGGTACGCAAAGACCTGATCGAGAACCTGAATGACGGGGTTCTGCTAGTCAACTATTCGGGACATGGCAATCAGGACTACCTGTCCCACGAACTCATTATTGACAAAAAGGATTTTGCCGAATCGGAGACAGGGCATCTGCCGTTCTGGATTACGGCATCGTGTGATATCGCTCCGTTTGACGGTAGTACTGAAAATATTGGCGAAAATGCCATACTGAACCCCAAGGGAGGCTCCATTGCGCTTTTGTCAACCACCAGGACCGTATATGCCCATTTGAACAAAGCTGTCAACAGGTTGTTTACAAAATATCTGATTACCCGCGATACAGACGGGAAATACAACACATTCGGACAAGCTTTGAAAAAAGCCAAAGAGATGCTGGTATTCGGGAATTCGGCAGACAGAGACCTGACTGAGAACAAGTTCCATTACATTCTGCTTGGAGATCCGGCCATGCGTCTTGCCATTCCCGATACAAAAATCATAATAGATTCATTGAATCACACAAATGGCAAAACTGCAGATACGGATCAGTTCAGCGCCGGAGAAGTAATACGTCTTTGCGCACATATCGAAAAATTTGACGGCACTCAGGATACCACATACAACGGCATTGTAAAAACACAGCTGTTTGACAGCAAAGAATACATAAGCTGTTTGAACAATGCGGGAACAGCCGATACGACTTTCAAATATTATGACAGGAAGAACAGAATATTTTCCGGCTCGGATTCAGTGAAAAATGGAAAAATTTCCATACTCATTCCAATTTCACTTGACATAAGCTATTCCGGACAGAAGGGCGCAATATACATATATGCAAACAACAGTTCAAACAGATCTGCTGTGGGATACACAGACAGTTTCAGCCTGAAAGGAACAGCCGGCAGCGAGAAAAGAGATTCCGTAGGTCCAAAAATAATGCTGTACCTGAACACGCCTGATTTTGAGAACGGCCAGACAGTACACGCAACACCGCTGCTGGTTGCCGAACTTGAAGATTCAAGCGGCATTAACCTGGGAACATCGATAGGACACGGCATAGTTGCCATAGTGGACAATAATCCCGATTTCAGTTACACACTGAACGGATACTACCAACCGGCTACAGGAGACTATACACGCGGAAAGGTAATATACAAAATGCCTGAACTTCCTGAAGGAAAACATAAACTGATGTTCCGTGCATGGGACAATATGAACAACTCGTCAGCATCATACCTTGATTTTGAAGTGGAACACGGACAGAAACCGTCAATTATCAGGTTTGATGCCAGTCCGAATCCAGCCAGACACAGCACAACATTCTACATAAGCCATGACCGCCAGGGAGAGAACAACACCATAAGATTGGAAATATTCGATATGGCAGGGAAACCAGTGGACACACTGACCGGTACAATGACACTGGGAACCTGCACCATAGAGTGGAATTTCTCCCAAATCGGATTACGTCCCGGAATATACATTTACAAGGTAACCGTTGAATGCCAGGACGGCACACACTCCAGTCAGACAAACAAGCTTATAGTCCTTTAGAAGAAGTCTTGAAGAACGAGCCCTGACGGGTTCCGCGCCTTTGCAGTTCACTGCAAAGCATCGCCACATAGCGGAAACTCTTCAAACCCCAGTTTGGCCACAATACCATTCCTTTTGGAGACTGCGTAACAAACCTGTCAATAACAAAAGCAGGGTTCAGACGTTCTATATAATCTGCCAATAAAGAGATATATTGGTCCGCATCAAGATGCAAAAAATCATCATTATTATTAATAAAGTCCCATTCCAACGGAGTTTTCCGAATAACCTGAAGCTGGTGGATCTTTATGGTGGTCAAAGGGAGTAAAGACATTGTTTCAGCCTGCCGCAAAACATCTCTGCAGGATTCTCCAGGCAGGCCTACAATCATATGGGCACCAACCATAACATTCCTGGCCGCAGTACTTTCAATTGCCTCCACCGCCTGTTCAAAGGTATGACCCCGATTGATTCGGCGCAAGGTGGTGTCATTTGTACTTTCAACACCATACTCAACCAGTACAAATGTACGTTCAGACAAACCGGACAGATAATCCAGCAGATAATCCGGCATACAATCAGGTCTGGTACTGATAACCAGTCCTTTTATCAATTTATTATCAAGGGCCTGGTCATATACCTTGACAAGTCTGTCAAAAGGCGCATATGTATTTGTATTTGATTGGAAATATGCCAAATATCCACAATCCGAATATTTATGACGGAAAAATCCGATACCTTTTTCAAGCTGTTGCGCTACAGTAAGGGACGGGTCGCAATAAGAGGGTGTAAAAGCGGTATTACTACAGAAAGTGCAGCCGCCTTTTGATATGGTACCATCCCTATTTGGACAAGAAAATCCCGTATCCACCGATATTTTCTGCATTTTCATGCCAAACGTCCGGCGCATAAATGAATTGAAGTCATTATACCGCAGCAACTGATCCATAGTTCAAAGGTAAACAGAAATTACATCATAAAAAAGACATTATTTTGAATTTTTAGTATAACTTTGCAGCGCAAAATATAAAGGGGTGCTTAACAGCTGAGATTATACCCATTGAACCTGATCCGGATAATGCCGGTGTAGGGAGAGCAGGTCGGGCAGACCTGATGTTAAGTTATTCCTTTTCAAAAGAATTTTATTCAAATGAAAAAGGAATTTTTTATTTTACCTTTCATTGCCGCAGCTATAGTCGGCAAGGTTTATTCACAGGATGCTGTACATCAACTGGAACAGATAGACATAACGTCTCTGCGAGTTCCGGACAACACGCCTTTCGCAACGGCGAACGTACAGACAAAACAGATCAAACAGTTTTCCCATACAGGAAAGGAACTTCCATTCCTGTTTGCACGTACACCCGGTATTACCGCATGGAGCGAGAACGGAATAGGACAAGGTGCTGCAAACATGCGTATCAGGGGAACATCCGGAGAACGGATTAACGTAACATTGGACGGCGTGCCGTTGAATTCTCCAGAAGACCAATGCGTATTCTGGGCAAATATGAACAGTTACCCATACATGCTCAAGGACATTCAGATACAGCGCGGCGTGGGATCCTCAACCAATGGTACAGGCGCATTCGGCGGCAATATTGCCATGGACAGCAAAATTGCGTCAGAAATCCCGTTCATCGAGATAAACGGCAGTTTCGGTTCCTATAACACTGCGAATTTCGGAGGCAGCTTTTCTACAGGCATTTTATGGGATAAAGTAATACTTGACGCATCTTTTCACCATACACGCACCGATGGTTTTCTCAATGGTACCGGCGGATATTCGGGAAGCTATTACGGAAGTGTCACCATACCTATGGAAACTGTCAGGATACGTTACAGACATATAGGCAATTACGAACGTATGGGACAGGCATGGAACGGAGTTACCGCAGGAAACGACAATTTGTCTATAATGGATGGTACATACGGAGCCGAAACAGGCATCAGGACTTACCAGGACATGTATAACGCAGGCTTGGGTCGTTTCAATTCCCTATACCAGAAACTGGATTTTGACCAGGAAAGCTATAGTTTCAACAAAGACTCTGATGGGAAATACACCACATCAAGATATACGTTGTCCGATGGCGGACTGTGGGAAAAAGCAACAGACAATTTCTGGCAAAACCACAATCTGCTGTCATTTGACTATGATATATCTCCAGATCTTAAAATGTCAACTACCCTGTTCTACACATACGGATACGGATATTACAACGATTTCAAGGAGAATGCCAAGTTATCAAAATTCGGAATACAGAGCATAGCAACCGGACCGGGACAGAATACACGCGCAGACTTTATAAGAAAAAAAGGAGTGGACCAGAACAATTCCGGACTGGTTCACCGGATTTCATACATGAAAAACAGATGGAGTATAAACGGAGGTATAAGCCTGCAATATTTCAGTTCATATCACTTTGGAGATCTTACGTACATGTCAATTCCGGAACTCGTTGCGCAATATATGCCAAACGGAAACAGTTACAGGTACTACGAATCAAACGGAAACAAGGCGGACAACAATATATTTGTAAAAGCCAACTATACTGCTGGCAGTCACTTCAACATATTTGCAGATCTGCAGTACAGAATGGTTTATCACAGAATTGACGGAGAAAACGACATTTTCATTGAACAGGACTACGGGAACAGCCAGGTTCAGCTATTGGATATAGAAAAATGGTACCATTTCTTCAATCCCAAAGCAGGACTCAGCTATATCAACAACTGTCACAAGGCATATTTGTCTGTTGCAGCAAGTAACAGAGAACCTGTACGCAACAATTTTACAGACAACGGTTCCCACCCTCTTCCTGAAAGCGAACATCTTACAGATATTGAAGCCGGATATGACTTTTCAAAGGAAAGGATACAGACAGGCGCCAATCTGTATTATATGAAATACAGAAACCAGCTTGTCCAAACCGGTGAAATCAGCAATATTGGAGAGGCTCTGACCACAAATGTCAAGGATTCATACCGCGCAGGAATAGAACTGACAGCTATGTACAGAATTTCAAACTGGATTTCACTGAGCGGAAATGCGGCATTCAGCATTAACAGGATATCGGATTTTGATCAGGTTGTTGAAGATTGGGATAATTCTGAAACAGGTTATCAGACGGTCCGATACAGCAATACAGACCTGCCATACTCTCCAGGTGTCATTCTGAACGGTTTTGCAGACTTGACATTCGGGCCTGTCTGCGTGTCATGGCATACCGGATATGTAGGGCGCCAGTATTTGGACAACACATCGTGCATTGAACGTTCTCTGCCGGCATACACATTCTCAAATCTGGAGGCATACATTACTGTTGTTCCAAAGAAACAATCAGCTATCAAGGTCATCAATGCCGGATTTGACGTAAACAACGTCTTCAATTCCCATTATGCCGCAAACGGATGGGTATATTCCGCCATCTGCAACAGTGCGGGACACGGGAACAGCAACAGGTACTACCAGATAGGCTTCATGCCGGCATCGGGCATTACCATTATGGGACACCTTACATTGGATTTTTAACAATAAAGGACATGCAGGATTTTATTGACTTCATTTCTGAACACCAGCTGCGCTTACTGGATATTGCAGGTGCAATACTGGGCTTGATTTACATAATACTTGAATACAAGGCCAATATCTGGTTCTGGATAGTATCTCTGATAATGCCGCTTGTGGATATGGCATTATATTACAAGGCTGGATTGTATGCTGATTTCGGCATGGCGCTATACTACGCACTGGCATCGGTATATGGATTCATTGTATGGAAAACAGGTTCATTTTCAAGAAAAAAGGGCAGCTATAAAGAGCCGTTGCATATACAGCATTTTCCACTCTCCAAAATACTGCCTTGCAGTATCATTTTTGCAGTCTTATGGGGAGGACTGTTCATATTTCTTGACTGCGCTACAAATTCAACCGTACCTGTTAGAGACAGTTTCACTACAGCATTGAGCATAATTGCCCTATGGGCATTGGCACACAAATACATAGAGCAATGGATTCTGTGGATTGTTGTTGACATAATAAGCTGTTGGCTGTATATATACAAAGGAATCCCTTTCAAGGCCATTCTGTACGGACTTTACGTAATAATTGCTATATTCGGATACAGGAAATGGACAGCCATGTATGCGGATATTTGAAAAATTTACTTATTTTCGCAAACAAAACGAGTAAATTATGATACTTTCCGGATTCTGGCAGGGGATAACCGATGCGGTAGTCAATAATCTGATAACGGAGAACCGGTATCTGATGATTCTGGATGGCCTGAAGACCACTCTTGTAATAACAATATTTGCAGCCATTGCGGGAACCATACTGGGAGGTCTGATCTGCCTGATGAGAATGAGCGGCAACAGGTTTGCAAACGGTTTTGCCAAAGCCTACATAAATATCATGCGCGGAACTCCGGTGCTGGTACTGCTGATGATAATGTTCTACGTCATTATGGCAGATTCAAGCGTAAGCGGACAGTATGTGGCAATAATCACCTTTGCCTTGAACTCCGCCGCATATATCTGTGAAATACTCCGCACAAATATTGAAAACATCGATAAGGGGCAGATAGAAGCCGGGCTTTCCCTGGGGTTCAACAGAAGGGAGGCTTTTCTGCATTTTGTATTACCTCCGGCCGTGCGCAATTCAATACCGGTCTATCTGGGAGAAATAATCACCCTTTTGAAATCCACCTCCATAGTTGGTTATGTTGCGGTTATGGATATGACAAAGGCATCGGATCTGATACGTTCGCGCACGTTTGACGCATTTTTCCCGCTCATTCTGGTTGCTTTGATTTACTTTCTTATTGCATGGCTCATAGGATTGCTGCTTAAATTCATTGTCAGCAACCACAAGAAACACAGATCAGCGGCAGCCATTATTATCACTCTGACATTCATGTTGGCCGCGTGCCAGACAGAAGACAATAATGACGGCAGAGAGATAAAGACAGAACAGGATCTTGACGGCATGAAATTGGGCGTACTTCAGGGTACATCGCAGGAATTTGCGCTTCTTGACAGATTCGGGGCGGAAAGGCTGCTTTCTTTCAATACGGAACCCGATGCTATAGAGGCCGTAAGAGTAGGGAAAGTGGGTGCTTTCTATATGAACCGCCTTGCTACAATAGGTCTTCTGATGGCCCAAACGGAGTTTGATACTATACCGACTGCTTTTCCGGTTGTTGATGTCGGAGCCTGCTTTAATCTTGACAGCACAGAACTGGCAGATCAGTTCAGGTGTTTTATGGATACGTTCAAGGTCTCAAAAGAATCTGAAGAGATGTATTACCGGTGGCATCATCTGACCGGAAATGAAGCCCACCGCAACATAGAAATGCCTACAGAAGGGCAACCTATCAAAGTTGGTGTACTGGGCAGCACTCCGCAATTCAGTTTCTATCTCAATGGAAAACTTGACGGGTACGAGATTGAGCTTGCAAGACGTTTTGCACGTGCTGTCGGCCGTCCGTTAGAGTTCAACATCATGAATTTCGGTGCTTTGATACCGAGTATCAGTTCGGGAAAATCTGATATTGTATTCGCATGCATGCTCATTACTCCCGAACGGCAGAAAGCGGTAATTCTTGTACCATACCTCAAGAGCACCACACTTGCCCTGATAAGGAAAAGTGTTCCTCACAAAGATATTCCGGACAGCAGACATTCCGCATTGCCATATATCTGCCTGCTTGCAGTGCTTCTTGGGGTTGCGGCTGTCTATCTGTTTTTGAAGCAATCAAAGAAAAGCAAAGTACCTGCACATAACGGCGGTCAGAACGCAGACAGCGATATTGTAATTAAAGTAACGCACCTGAAAAAAACATACCAGGACAATCTTCAGGTACTGAAAGATGTCTGTGCGGAAATTCACCGTGGCGATGTCATTTCTGTAATAGGCCCATCCGGTACAGGGAAAAGCACTTTTCTGCGATGTCTCAACCTGCTGGAGCAACCATCAGGCGGAACAATCCTGATTGACGGAGAGGATATTCTTGCACCCGATGCCGATGTCCCGGCCCTCAGGCGGAAAACAGGAATGGTTTTCCAGTCATTCAATCTTTTCAACGAGTTTTCCGTTATAGACAACATAACGTATGCACCGCAAAAAATACTTGGCATAAGCAAAGGACAGGCCGTGGGCGAGGCAATGGAACTGTTGCAGCTTGTAGGTCTTGCAGAAAAGGCGGATGCGTTTCCAGACCAGCTTTCCGGCGGGCAGAAACAGCGTGTCGCCATAGCACGGGCTCTGGCAATGAAACCGGAGATTCTGCTGTTTGACGAGCCCACATCGGCACTGGATCCCACTATGGTGAGCGAGGTGCTGGGAGTAATGCGTGCCCTTGCCAGAAAAGGTACAACTATGATGATTGTGACACATGAAATGCGTTTTGCCAGAGAAGTCAGCAACCGTGTATTCTTCATGGAAGAGGGCAGAATCTATGAAGAAGGTACTCCGGAGCAGATATTTGACAATCCAAAGGGTGAAAAGACCCGTATTTTCATCAACCGGATACGCACATGCAGATTTACAATCGGATCAGATAATCCCGATTACTACGGGATGAACGGTCTGATGGTCAATTTTGCCTGGAAATATAACCTGTCTTATGCTACAATAAACAGTATTGAGCATATAATAGAAGAAGGTCTCCTGATAACCGGATCCCGCAAAGGTACGTCCGTAACATTGTCATACTCTGAAAAGTACTCGGAACTGATATTGGACATTGTTACACCGGAAAGACTTGCAGAAAACATTCTTGAATCCGCAGACTGCGCCCTGTCCGTATCAATGATACGCGGCATGAGCAAATCCGTTGAACTGAACTGCCGTGAAACGGGTTCAGAGTTGAGAGTCAGAATCATTTAGAATCCTTACCTGCAAACAGTTGCACAATACCTGAAACACGTTCACGCAGACGCTGGTATTGCGGCATTACACGGTAATGGGTGTTCTTATGGATCAGATCCTTGAAATCTGCCTGGCTGTGTGCATAGGCACGGATTTCATTATCGTACTGTTCACTGTGAACAGACTGCTGTCTTATTTCATTTTCACGTTCACGGCGCAGAATCACACAGATAGGATATAGAATTCTGGATATAACATTTTCATACAGATTGTGGCCTTGAATGTACAGGTAAGTTTCCTGAGGTTCAACACCCAATTCCCTGACCGCTGCATCCAGTGCGGCTATCTGTTCCAGTGCCTGAGGGAACCTGTTTTCAAGCATATTGATATTCTTGCCAATTCTGGCAGACAGAAGTTTGAGACAGGACGAAGGATTACCGGGACTGAAAGAAGGAAGCTTTACTACAGTATTGAAATCATGAAGACTGAAATCTCTGTACATATTGTATTTGTACGCCCACACACTCCACAGGAACAACGGATAAACAATTCTGGAATAAGATTCCATAAAGGGTACAAATTCCATAATACGTTTATCGTTCAACGTGCTTTGTACACATATATGATGCAGACAGCCGGCGTAGCACTGGTAATTCTCAATGGAATATGTGTATGTCTGGACAATATACGGCGAATTGTTCAGCAGACGGCTGGTACCGGTTGTATCCTGCAATAAATAATCATAATCGCTGTCAACACACGCTATCAGATTTTTTCCAAGCGAAATCTGGCCAAGACAACTGAATATAGCAGATTTTTTGCCGCGCAGAAGTTCTCCGGCCGCGGACTTGCCACTATCCGGATTCCCGGTTGGAAGCATTACCTGAAAATGAAGGCTGTCATTTTCAAATTCCTCAAGGAGAAGGCGCCAGAACGCTATATCGTCATAGCTCTCCACATAAACAACAATCCTGTTGACAGGTTTGCCGGGCATGAATCTGTTGGCAGCCTCAACATATCCGCTGGTAATATTTTCAACCAGACGTTTCATATCAATGGATTGTAATGTCTTCAACCTCTGTCACCGCATCAATCCAGCCGTCCATAATTACAGCAGGAGAATGGGTGGTAAGTATTATCTGAACATTCCTGTTAAGTGAAAGGATACGTCTTATCAGCTGCTGTTGCCATTCTACATGAAGGGAAATGTCCGGTTCATCCATAAAAAGGACGAACGGTTTACTATCCTGAACCAGTATTGTCATGAATATTACCAGAATCTGCTTTTCACCGGAAGAAAGACTGTACGGAGAGATGCTTTCCCCATCAAGATCAAACATAATCTCGTTACTGTCCCGCACAATGGTTTTACCGGTATGCGCAAACAGAGAATCAATGATATCAAAGAACAGAATCCGGTTTTCTGACATACTTGCAGCCATGGCTACTTTCTGAGGATCACCGCTGGTAAGCATCTTGATTGTTCTGTTGCCGATATTGACCTGATAGTCAAGATAACGCCGTTGCAACTGGTATATACGCCAATCCAATTCGGTTACTACTTTTGAATCTGTCACTTTTTCACTCAGAAGCCCGCTGACTAGAGGACGGTCCACGCTCTGAATAACCTCGTAATTGAGATACTGCGCATTCACCGGATCAAAAGAGAATGCTATATCAGTTGTACCGGTCTCTCCCAGATTGCCGTTGAAACACTCCAACTGTTTGACAGCCATGCTCAGAATAGTGCTCTTCCCTACACCGTTTACGCCGCTCAATATGTTGACGTCAGGTCTGAGATTCCACACAATGTGTTTCTTTCCCCACATAGAGCTGATCTCTATTCGGGTAATACTGTTTGCAATGATTCTGTTATTATCCATATTCAACCGCATAAATGTGTGTAACAATGTTTATTTTTTGTTCCAGAAATCCTTTGACAACAGCAGAAGTACAGGGAAGATTTCAAGACGGCCTACAAGCATTATCAAAGAACCGAATATTTTTGCAACCGATGTCAACGTATTCCACGAGATTGTATCTCCCAACCCGTTTGTAGCTACGCCAATGTTTCCGATAAGGGATACGGTAGCTGCGTAGGCATCGCTCATGGACATTCCCAATACAATGAAAACAAGCCAACCGGCAAAGATTATCAGGACATAGAATATTGTGAAAGCCATAATGCTCTGGCTTATTGAAGACGATATTGTCTTGTTGTTGATTTTTACCGGTTTTATAGCATTAGGATGGAGTATTCTGTAGAATTCATTACGCAACAGTTTGAACAGCAGTACAATACGGATACTCTTCATTGAGCCGGAAGTGGATCCCGCACAAGAGCCCACATACATAAGCAATCCCAGTACCATTACAAAGGCCGGATGCCATTGTGTAAAATTGGTGGTGGCAAATCCAGTTGTTGTAATTATTGCGGTTACATGGAACAGGGAGTCCCGTAACGAATCAAAAAACGGTTCGTGGGAAGTACATGCTATACCAACTGTCAGCAACAAAGAAACTGAGACGGTTGCCAGAAAGTAGAACTTGAATTCAGTATCGCGGAAAAGGTCCTTCACCTTACCCTTGAACAACAGAAAATAGAGAAGCGTAAAGTTGATTCCGGACATGAACATGAATAGTATCACCGCATATTCCAATAAGGGAGAACCATATGCGCCAATACTTGCATTCTTAGTTGAAAAGCCTCCCGATGCCAACGTTGTCAGCGCATGGTTCACGGCATCAAACAGGTTCATTCCGCAAATCCAGTACACAACTGCGGCAGAGCTTGTGAGCAGCAGGTATATGAACAGTATCCAGCGACCGCTTATACCTATTCGCGGATGAATCTTGGCACGCGTAGGTCCGACCGCTTCGGCGGCAAACAGCTGGACATCGTTTCCCACTCCGAACAGAGGCAGAACCGCTACTGTAAAGAAGATTATTCCCAAACCGCCAATCCATTGGGTAAGACTGCGCCAGAACAGTATTCCATGCGGAAGAGACTCAACATCGGCCATAACAGTTCCGCCGGTTGTGGTAAATCCGGCCATGGTCTCAAAAAAAGCGTCAGAATATGTTGGGACAACTCTGCTGATTATATAAGGTAATGAGCCGAATATGGTAAACAGTACCCAAATTACGGAAACAACAATATAACCGTCACGCCTGGTCAACTCATGTTTGGCACCTTTGCCTGCAATATAGAAAACCATACCGCCGCAGGCTGTACATAATGTTGAGCATACAAACGCAAAAAAATCCTGCTCACGATACAGAAGAGGAATTGCAGCGCAAACCAAAAGCACAGCTGCCTCGATAAAAAGCAGGAATCCTATTATTCTATATATACTTTTGAAATGTATCAATGTATTATGTAAAATAACGTTCAATACCTTTGATCATACCTCCCAGACAGAAAACAACCACATGGTCTCCGGCCTGAATTCTTGACGCACCCGTTACAAGCATTCCAACATCGCCGCGTATCAGTCCGCCAATGGTAACACCATGCGGCAGGCGGACATCCTTTATCAGGTTCTTGGTTATCTTGGCTCCCTCGGCCACAATAAACTCAGCTACATCGGCATTTGCGAAAGTAAGACACTTCACGTTCGAAACATCTGCATTGAGCATCAACTGGTATATATGGCTTGCGGCGATTTTCTTTTTGTTGATTACGCCGCTTATATCAAGACGTTCCGCCATAGTGATATAATCCAGGTTCTCTACCTGTGCTATTGTTTTCGGCACTCCGAAACGTTTTGCTGCAAGACAGGCAAGGATATTTGTTTCCGAGTTCTGGGTAAGAGCCACAAAAGCACTGGTGTTGGACAGACCCTCGGCGGCAAGAAGACTCAGGTCACGCCCGTCTCCGTTGATAATCATCACATCATCGTCCAGTTTCTCCGTAAGCTGCATACACCTTTCGCGATCAATTTCAATGATCTTGATACCCAAAGCGGAAGAAAGTTCCAATGCCGTACAGACAGCAATGGGGCTTCCACCCATAATCATAACATTCTTTATATCGGAGTGCTGCTGCTTGCCCGCAATCTTTCTTATATAAGGGATCTGCGGCTTGGTAGTCATGAAATAGACCATATCGCCCGGTTCGATAGAATCATTTCCGGACGGGATAAGAGTTTCGTTATCTCTTTTGATTGCAACAATATGATACGGGATATCTGTTCCCAGATGGCACAGCGGAATATTGCACAGCTCTGCATTTTCCCTGATTTTAACGCCTATCAGTACCAATGCCCCCTCGCTGAAATCCCACCACTGGCGCACCCAGCTGAACTTAAGACAGTTCAATATCTCCAAAGCTGCAAGCAGTTCGGGATAAATAAGGGAATCTATACCGGTTGATTTGAAAAAATTCATGTTTTTCGCTGTCTGGAATTCGTAGTGGTCAATTCTGGCCACAGTCTTTTTGGCACCCAGGTAATGCGCCAACTGGCATGAAAGAATATTACGGCTTTCATCGGGAGTTACGGCAACGAACAAATCGGCCGTACCAACCTGGGCCGTATCCAGATCTCTGATGGATGTTGGCGATGCCACCACAGTCAGCAAGTCAAAGTTGGATTCAAGAGAGCTCAATCTCTCCTCGCTTTCATCCAGCAGAATGATATCCTGGGATTCGCCTGAAAGCAGTGTGGCCAAATGGGTTCCTACGGAACCGGCTCCAGCAATAACTATCTTCATGACTTCAAAATTTTATTGATAAGAGATATTACAGCGTTTTTGTCCAGTTTGCATTTTTTCAGAAGCAACGGCATGGCGCCATGCTCAACAAACTGGTCAGGCAAGCCCATAACATGAACCTGTGCGCTGTATCCATTCAGGTTCATGTACTCCGTTACGGCACTTCCCAGTCCTCCAATCATTGAACCGTTTTCAATAGTGATGATATGTTTGAATCCGGTTCCGGCAGCATCCAGCAGCTTTTTGTCTATCGGTTTCAGGAAACGCATATCATATAAGGCAATGCTTTTGCCCTCGTTGCAGGATTCCCATTCCTCAATTGCAATACGGGCAATATTGCCAATAGGACCAAGAGACAGGATAACCAGATCCGCTCCGTCTTTTATCACACGTCCGGTACCTATGGTAATAGGCATGAACGGCTTCAAATAATCACTTTCCAGACCGCGGCCGCGCGGATACCTGATTACGAACGGTCCCTGATCAGGCAGCTGGGCAGTATACATAAGATTACGCAATTCCTGCTCATTGTAGGGCGATGAAACAATAATATTGGGAATAGGTCTGAGAAACGCCAGGTCAAAAGCGCCATGGTGTGTAGGACCGTCCTCCCCTACCAGACCGGCACGGTCTATGCAGAACACAACATTATGCTTACTTATGGCAACATCGTGAATGATATTGTCGTAGGCGCGTTGCAGGAAAGAAGAATATATGTTGCAGAATGGGACAAGCCCTTCCGATGCCATTCCGGCAGAGAAGGTTACAGCATGACCTTCTGCAATTCCCACATCGTAGCAACGGTCGGGAAATTCTTTCATAGCAATATTCATTGAACATCCCAAAGGCATGGCAGGAGTCACTCCCACAATCCTGCTGTTCATTCTCATAAGTTCAGCCAACGCATTTCCGAACACATCCTGATAGAGCGGCGGCTGGTTATCGCTCGAGTTGATTATACGTTTGCCGGTTGCCGTGTCAAACAATCCCGGAGCGTGCCATATTGCCGCCTCTTTTTCCGCAGGCTCGTAACCCTTGCCCTTGACCGTTCTTACATGAAGAAGCTTGGGACCTTTCATATCTCGGATATTGGTCAGTACACGGACCAGATTCTGGACATCGTGTCCGTCAACAATTCCGAAATAACGTATGTCCATACCCTCAAATATGTTCTGCTGGCGCAGCAGACGCATTTTTATCTTATTGTTGAAGCGTATCAGCCGTTTTCTCTTTTCTTCTGTCAGAAGTCCCAGAGCCTTCAGAATCTTTGCACCAGTATAGCGCAGAGAGTTATATTGCTTTGAAGTCTGCAGATGGGTAAGATACGTACGCATTCCACCTACGCTGCGCGATATGCTCATGTTGTTGTCATTCAGAATAATAAGCATATTGCTATGGCAGGAAGAAACATTGTTCAGACCTTCAAACGCAAGACCGCCGCTCATTGCGCCATCGCCTATCACCGATACAATACGGTCCTGTTTTTCTCCCTGCAGGGCATCTGCAGCAACAGACATTCCCAATCCGGCGGATATCGAATTGGAGGCATGACCGGCAGTAAAAGCATCAAATGGACTTTCTTCAGGAGACGGGAAAGGCTTGAGCCCGCCGAATTTTCTATTTGTATTGAACAGGTCCCTGCGACCGGTAAGAATCTTATGCGCGTATGCCTGATGTCCCACATCCCACAGAATCTTATCAGCAGGCAGGTTGTAAACATAATGCAGTGCAACCGTCAGCTCTATAGTGCCAAGACTGGATGCAAAGTGCCCCGGATTTCTGGAAAGCTCGTCAATGAGCATGCCCCTGAGTTCACTGCAGACCTGCGTAAGTTGTTTGACGGACAACTTCTTCAAATCTGCCGGAGAATTAATATTATCAATCAGCCTCTGTCCCATTATTACCGCAAAAATACCTATTTTTTTGCAATAAATACCTACTTTTGCAGTTAATTATAAACCAACAGATTTTTGTAAGACTGAAAATGAAATTGAAAACATATATATTTCCCGTTCTTTTACTGGCATCGGTCGGTTTATATGCCCAGAAGGATATGTTCAATCCGGTACACACCGGTGTAACATCACTTTCAATTGCTCCCGATGCCCGCGCAGCCGGACTTGGAGATGTAGGTGTGGCTACAGATCCCTATTTTGACACCAACAACCAATACTGGAACCCTGCAAAATATCCTTTTGCCAAGAATAAGGCTGGCGTATCTCTGAATTACACACCTTGGCTGAGACAAATTGTAAAAGACATTGATCTGGCCAATCTGTCAGGATTCTGGCATATTGACGATTATTCCGCATTGAGCGCTTCCCTTACATATTTTTCTCTTGGAGAGGTAATAGCCCAACTTGGAACAATCCGTCCGTACGAGTTGAGCCTGGATTTTGCCTACTCGCGTCTGCTCGGGAAAAACACCTCTGCAGCCGTTGCACTGCGCTATATCCGTTCAGACCTCCAGTACAATTATGCCGACGATGTAACACCCGGCAATGCCTTTTCGGCAGACATTGCTCTTTTCCATAACAATTATGTAGGAATAGGACGCCGCGACTGCATGCTCGGATGGGGTTTGAACATTTCAAACATAGGTACCAAGATTTCCTACGATGGAGGCCGTACACAGCAGTTCATTCCTACAAACATGCGTTTGGGACTCTCTCTGCTGGTGCCCATAGATGAATACAACACCATATCTTTCAGTTTTGACGCCAACAAGCTGCTGGTTCCGACACGCCCCACATATGCACAATTTATGGCAGAAGAACATCCGGACATTACTGAAACCACTTATGAGTACACATCTGAATATGCATCATGGCTGGAATCCACCGGGTACAACGATATTGGTTCAATATCTGGTATCTTCAAGTCTTTCAGCGACGCTCCGGGCGGCTTCAAAGAGGAATTGCAGGAAATCTATTGGGGAGCAGGTGTTGAATACTGCTACAACGAACAGTTCTTTGTACGCGGCGGATACCATTGGGAACACCAGAACAAGGGTAACCGTAAGTATTGCTCCATCGGTGCCGGTTTCAGAATGAACGTTTTTGAGATTGATATAGCATACCTTATCTCCATGGCACAAAGCAATCCGCTGGACAAAACGCTCCGTTTTTCTTTGGCATTCAATCTGTCAAGTTTCAAAAAGAACAATAAAAGAAGATAATTATGATACGCATAGGTCAGGGATACGATGTACACCGTTTGGTTGAAGACCGTGAGTTATGGCTCGGCGGCATTAGGATTCCTTACGAAAAGGGACTTCTTGGGCATTCCGATGCCGACGTTCTCATACACGCCCTTTGCGATGCCCTCCTGGGTGCAGCAGCCTTGCGTGACATAGGCTATCACTTTCCTGACACAGACCCGCGCTACAAAGGCATTGACAGCAAACTGCTGCTTGCAGAAACCGTCAGACTGATTACGGAATGCGGATTCAGAATAAACAACGTTGACGTGACCGTTATGGCCCAGCAGCCCAAAATAAACCCGCACATTCCCGACATGTGCAACGTCCTTTCCGGTATAATGGGTATTCCGCAGGATTGCGTCTCAATCAAAGCCACAACAACCGAAAAGCTGGGATTTGTAGGCCGCGGCGAGGGCATGGCTGCCCTTGCCGTAGCTCTTATTGAAAAATAATCACTTCAGTTCTATTTTCAGGATATTGACTGAGAACGGAGCAACATCGAACTTTACACTATGGGCGGATTTGCCCCGTGTAATTTCTATGCACTCCGGATAAATTGACTTGGGATTATCCAGTGTATTCTCGTCAGTGCCGTTTTCAGCTGCCAACCTTGTCAGAGTAACTGACTCCGGAGTCTTGGTGTCAACCTGACAGTTCTTAAGGTTGACAATACCCGGTGCAAAACCCTCGCCAAGATTTACAACCTTCACATACATGGTGTTAGTAGGCTCGTCAATTGTAGTGGATGCATATACACCCTCCATCATGAAACCCTTACGGAGTTTGCAGGCAAAGTCAAGTCTGCCATCTATATAACAATGCAGGCTGTCCTGATCCACATCTACCTGAAGATCGTACCAGCGGTTGTTCTCTACCCTGAAACGCTTTTGGGGAGCAATTCCGCTCTTGCTGCCTTTAAGCGTCTGCTCAACACTGCTGATTGCATTATCCCAACCGCCAACGTTATACCATTGGTAATTCATTTCATCGGCGTAACCCACAAGCATCAGGAATCCCTGCATGCCGCTTTCCTTCAAGGCCTGAACCTTGTATGAATATTTTCTTGAAGTAATCTGCTGAGGGCATACACTTATTGCAGGTTCAAGTTTGGAACGCTGCACAAGTTCGCCGTTCTCAACAGTCCAGTTGCCACAGGCAGCCTTCCATTGGTACAGGTCACCGACAGGCACTTCCTTTCCGTCCACAATAAGTTGCGGATTGCGGAAATGCACATTGGTGTTCCAGGAACCTACACCTACCCTGACAGGCATATATACCTCCTGTTCAGGTTCAGGTTTATTCAGAGTCCATGAGCAATCTGTCCTGACTACACGGGTACCGATATTGTTGGGAAAGAGTTTCTGTACATAATACGATGGGGTTCCCATGCTCTGATATGAGTTGAAACGGATCATGTCAGGACGCCAGCGGGCATCGTTCTCATTGACGAAAATAGGAGCATAGGAATTCATTGCAACCACATCGGAGTTGTTCTCCATACCCATCATGAAAACAGCCTCACCAAGTGCTGCATTCATGTTTCCAATAGCACCGAACTGGCTTGTAACAGCATACTCGCCAACATAGACCTTATGTGAGTTGCGCGGATAACTGTCATACTTGTTGAACCGTTCTGCAAACCAGCTGGGATTGCGGTAATAGTGTTCGTCAACCATATCAACAGGATAAACGTTGCGCCAGCTGGGATTATCCGTACTCCAGGACTGCACGTCTCCAATGCAGGTCACATCAGGATACCTGGCCTTGATGGCATTGTAGAACTGGATATAGCGTTCCGGATAATGGTCAGACTGATCTGAGTTATTATCCATGTTGTAGTTGTAGTTCTCATTACCTATCTCAATATATTTGAGACCGAATGGCTCAGGATGACCGTTCTGTGCACGCAACTTGCCGTATTTGGTAGTAACATCACCGTTTGCATATTCCAATGCATCCAGACATTCCTCAATCCAACTGTCAATCTTGTCATACGGATCGCAGCCGCCGTGCCAGATACCCACATTCACCACATAGAGCGGTTTTGCACCGATATCCTCGCTAAGCTGCAGATACTCATGGAAACCTATACCGTCACTTGTACGATATCCCCAATTGACATTCTGATGTCCCTCGCGTTCCTCAATGGGACCAATGGTACGTTTCCAGCGGAAGGCATTATCGGGACTTCCCTGACCCTCTACAAAGCATCCTCCCGGAAAACGCAGGAATTTGGGATGCATGTCAGCCAGCATCTGGGCAAGGTCCGGGCGCATACCGTTTGGACGGTTCTTGAATGTAGGAGGGAAAAGTGAAACTACATCGAGCTGCAACTCGCCCGCGCAGTCAGAGGATAGCACAAATTGAGCCTTGGGGTCATTTCCACTGGCAACAATGGTTGCGGAATACTTTGTCCACTTGCCGGAGTTTTTGACCTGAACCGATGTACTGCCAAGATTTTCCCCACCGGCAGAAACAAGCTTGGCCGTAAGAGAGCCATTGAATCCCTTATCGCTTTTGGCAAAGAAACTCAGTTCATACTTCCGGCCCGCAACCGCATTCATACCCCAGAACCCCTCGTTGCGAACGCCGTCACCAGGCGCGGTAAACTTTACGTTCAGAGCGTTATGCTGTACTTTGTTCAGGAGATTCTTCTGTATAAGTTTCATCTGGGCTCCTCCAACAGCAAACCAGTTGCTGATGCGGGAGTACTCACCCTTTGTCTTTGAAAGATCATCCTGCTGCATGGTATTGTCTTCGAAAGACCTGTTTCTGATAAGTTCGGCATAAAGACCGCCATCGGCAGCATGATTGATATCTTCATAGAAAAGTCCGTAATGGACAGGACTTATTTCAGGACCAAGCTGGGTTGCATCCACATCTATTGTCACTTGCGCATTACCGGTGCAGGCAGTAATCAGCAGCGCAGAAAAAAATAAATAGCAGTTTCTCATACAATTTGACGTTTTTTAATAATCTGCGCAAAATTATAATTTTCTTTTAAACCTGAAAGATGGCTAACATATAAAATTTATTTTCCATATCTTTGTATTGGAATGCATAGTAAGGAAAACGATATTGACAAGATGATGGCCCGTTTTGACATGATGACCACCACACCGGTGCGCCGTCTTGTTGTCAAAATGGCAATACCCACAATACTGAGCATGGTTGTTACAGGATTGTACAATCTTGTCGACGCATATTTTGTTGGAAGAATCAGCACCGAGGCCACTGCCGCCGTCGGTCTTGCATTCGCCTACCAGTCTTTGATTCAGGCTCTGGGGTTCGGATTCGGGCACGGTAGCGGCAATTACATATCGCGGGCATTGGGATTGAAAGACTACAGTAATGCGGAAACCATGGCATCGGTAGGATTCTTTTCATCTTTTATCTGCGGTCTGATAATAGGAGTATGCAGTCTGGCTTTTCTGACACCGCTTTCATTTCTGCTTGGAGCAACAGACAGAATGCTGGAACAGTCAAACGATTACCTGCTCTATATCCTCATTGCAACACCTTTCATGATATCTCAGGCTGTACTGAACAACCAGCTGCGTCTGCAGGGGAACTCAATGTTTGCAATGGTAGGACTGGTAAGCGGCGCGGTAATAAACTGCGCATTGGATCCATTGCTGATTTTTGTATTCGATATGGGTGTAGCCGGAGCTTCGCTGGCAACGTTTCTGAGCCAGTTCTTTTCCTGGTGCATACTGGTTTACGGAACCGGGCGTGGCGGCAATGTCCATATAAGAATTACAAAATTCAAGCCATCCTGGTACTGGTATAAGGAAATAATTGCCGGCGGTCTGCCGTCACTGCTCCGCCAGTCACTTGGCTGCATTGCCGCAATTACCCTGAACCACATGGCAAAGCACTATTCTGTAGCGGGAGCGGAAGAATCTACTATTGCCGCATTCTCTGTAGTCAACAGAATAATGATGTTTGCAATGACAATATTCCTTGGTATAGGTCAGGGATTCCAGCCTGTATGCGGTTTCAACTGGGGTGCATCCATGTTCAACAGAGTCAAGAAGGCATACATATTCACAATGCAGGTTACAACTATCTGCATTCTGGTTCTGTCTGTGGTAGGATTCATTTTTGCAACCCCGATAGTGGCATTTTTCCGTCCGGAAGATCTGCTGCTGATCAGCGTAGGCGCAAAAGTGCTCCGTTACCAATGCATATCCTTCCCGCTGGTGGGCATTACCACACCAACCAACATGCTGTACCAGACAATACGCAGGACAGGGCCAGCCACACTGCTTGCAATGGGGCGTCAGGGCATATTCTTCTTCCCGATAATAATCATTCTTCCACTGTTCATAGGTCTGAACGGCGTAATGCTGACCATGGCTCTGGCAGATGTGGGCACATTCTTCCTTGCCCTCCCGTACTGCATCAGGATTATCCGTGAGATGAACCTGAAGCATGCCCAGGACCCCGTTCAATAAAGTGTTTGCAAAAAAAAGAGGCTCTTTTTCAAGAACCTCTTTTTTGAGCTGGGCTACCCGGACTCGAACCAGGAAAGGCAGGACCAGAATCTGCAGTGTTACCATTACACCATAGCCCAATTCTTATTTGCGGTGCAAAGATACAGCTTTTTTTTTACCTGCAACTTTTTCAGCGCATTTTTCTTAAATTTTTTTCTTCTCCCTGTTGAGAGCCAGCATAAGCACCCAGCCTACCAGACCGCCGAACAGGTATATGAACGTCTGCGATGTATGGACAACAAGAGCGAATGTACGGGCGTCGGCATCGGTTACACCGAACATGCACAGGACAGCTATTATTGCACCGTGCCAAGGACCTGCACCATTGGGGGTAGGAATCAGAACGGCAAGACTGCAACCGGCAAAAGCAAGCAGTCCAACGCTTATTCCAAGTTCCGCCGTAAAGTCAAAGGCATAAAAAGCCAGATACAACTCAAAAAAATAACTGATCCAGATTCCTATCGAGTAAGTAAGGAACAGCGGTAAGTTTTCAACCTGTTTCAATGAAAGGAAACCCTGCCAGAAACCTGAAACAAAATCCTTGACAGCATTCATCAGCTTTTCCTTGAACATAAAGAAAACAATAAGACAAACCGCAATCACTCCAATGGTGATCCATAAACCGGTATGTGACTTTGCCACCTCCCCAACATTCTGCACATCGGCCGGATTCATAAGTTTGATGAAATCGCCAAGCTGAGCCAGAACAATACTTGCGCAAATCAGTACCAGAAGCACAAAATCCACAACACGTTCAGCAACCATCGAGCCCAGGCTCTTTCCGAACGGAACCTTGTTATAACGCTCCAGCAAGGCGCAACGGCAAATCTCTCCGAACCGGGGAATAAGGATATTCATGGCATAACCCGTATAGACGGACAATACCATATTCTTCATGGGAACATTGGTATATCCAAGCGGATAAAGCAGCTGTTTCCAGCGCAAACCGCGCAAAAGCGGGCCTACCTGGCTGAACAGTAAGGCAAACAGCAACCATCCAAGGCGTATATTGTACAAGCCCTGCCAGAACTCAGAAAAGTCAAAATCCCTGTACAGGAAATATAGAATAACGGCAGAAATTGCCAGTGGAATCACAACCTGAAGTACTTTTGACAGTTTCTTGTTCATACAATAAAAGATTTTAGACCACGAAGATAATATAAATATGCCGTTTTTTTTCTACTTTTGCCATAAACAATTCCGCAAGCATGCAAAAAGGATGAAAAAATTCAAACCTATATTATATTTCTGTCTTGCTGTTACAATCTCCCTATTCTGCAGTTGCAAACAGGAAGTCCCAGTCAAAAAGATAACATCTCTTGAAGACTTGCGCGGATTGAAAGTCTCTGCAATGCAGGGAACCAGCATAGAAATATATCTGTCAGACCATGCCAAGGAATACGGATACCAGGTTATCTATCAGAGCGATTATGCAGGCCTTCTGCATGCCATGGAAGTTGGACAGGTCAGCTACTCCACCGCACATCTCCCCGATTTCTATGCCACAATGCACCAGAAACCCGGATATTATGTGGCATTCGATTCAGTCATAACCAGCAGGCAGGCCGCCATCTTCAACAAAGAGCAGAAAGAATTGCGGGACCAGTTCAATGTCTGGCTTGCCATGCCTGAAACACAAAAGCAGATCAGGGAATCTTTTGACTACTGGATGAGACCTTTCGGTACTCCAGACCCGGAACCAAAGCACTACGAGTGGCCTACAGAAGGCAAGCCCATCAAAGTGGCAAGCAACATAGCCGTTCAGGGTACCTCTTACATTCTTGAAGGTGAACCGTCAGGAACTGACATAGACATAATCTACAATTTTGCCAAATATGTAAACCGCCCCGTAGAACTGCTGAATATGCCCCAGTTGAGCATACTGGTAGCGGTAGCAACGGGACAATTGGATATGGGCGTGTCAATGTTCTCCATCACCCCGGAACGCGCAAAAGAGGTGAATTTTTCAAATCCGTACACAAACGCCAACCATGTAATAATAGGTTACAGCAAGGAACTGGCACAGCAGCAATGCAAAGAGGCCGGCATCAGGCTTGAAAGAAAGAGTCTTCTTGGCGGGATTGCAAGCAGTTTCAAAAACAACTTCATAGCAGAGAAACGTTATCTTCTTGTGCTCAAAGGTTTTGGTGTAACAACCATAATATCATTCTTCAGCATACTGCTTGGTACACTGCTGGCATGCGGCATCTGCGCCATCAACATGAGCCGCAGAAAAGGGATACGCAAAATAGGAGCATTCTATGTATCGTTCATGCGCAGCCTGCCCATACTGATATTCCTTATGATAATGTACTATGTTGTCTGTGCCCCGATAGGTATGGACGGCATAACCGTTTCAATAGTCACATTTGCCCTGAACTTTGCAGCATACGCCGGAGAGATTTTCCGCATGGCCATACAAAGCATAGACCGCGGACAATGGGAGGCCGGCTACGCCCTTGGTCTTTCAAAAACAAGAACCTTCAATTATATCATTCTGCCCCAGGCCGTCAAGAACTCCCTTTCCATATACAACGGACAGATAATCACATTGATAAAGGGGACTTCAATAGTAGGCTACATAGCAGTTACCGATCTTACCAAATGCATGGACATTGTACGTTCACGCACATTCGATGCCTTCTTCCCGCTGATAGCCGCAGCAGTAATCTATTTCATACTGACATGGCTGTTTGTCTATCTCTTGGAACTGCTTTTGAAATACACTCTTCCAAAGAGTGGAAGCAGAACAGTTCCGGACATCAGCAACATTGCACCAGAAGAAGATGTCTCTGCCACCCGCTCCGCACAGCAGGGCAGGAAAGGCGAGCCTATACTTAAAGTTGAAAATCTGAAGAAGGTCTTTGACAACACGCTCACCGTTCTTGATGGTGTATCCGCTACCATCAACCGCGGCGAGGTAATATCCATAATAGGACCCTCCGGTACAGGAAAGAGTACATTCCTGCGTTGTCTCAACCAGCTTGAGACGCTGACCGCCGGCAACATTACCATGGACGGCTTTGATCTGTCCAGAAAGAAAGCCGATGTCACCGCCCTGCGCCGCCGCATGGGTATGGTATTCCAGTCTTTCAATCTGTTCGAGCACCTGACAGTTCTGGAGAACCTGTGCGTAGGCCCCATGAAAATCAAAGGAATCAGCCGTGAAAAGGCCGAAATCCGCGGTATGCAGCTACTGGCCATGGTCGGTCTTGAGAATAAGGCAACCAATATGCCATGCCAGTTGTCAGGCGGACAGAAGCAGCGTGTGGCAATAGCCCGCTGCCTTTCCATGGATCCGGAAATAATACTGTTTGACGAGCCCACATCGGCCCTTGACCCCACAATGGTTTCCGAGGTTCTTGCCGTAATACGGGAACTGGCGGATCGCGGCATGACCATGCTGGTTGTCACTCACGAGATGAAGTTTGCCAAGAAAATCAGTTCACGCGTATTCTACATGGACCAGCGCGGCATATATGAGCAGGGAACATCGGCACAGATATTTGAAAATCCGCGCAGGGAACTTACACAGAAATTCATACGCGGAATACGCACATTCAAATACTCCATTGTCCAGGGATATGACTTCTACGAGCTGTACAACAAACTGGAACAGTTTATGACACGCCATATTATACCTGCAAGACTTGTAACAAGCGGCACATCGGTTGTAGAAGAACTCATGCAGTTATTCAGTACAGGAAACGGAAGCAAAGAACGCAAGAGTTCCGGAGCCGAACTCTCTGTCAACTACAACGAACATGACAGAGAAATCACAGTCGGGCTGGAATTTGACAGCAATTTGCCTGCTGTACTTACAGACCAGGGGCGCGAGGACAGCCTCAGCATAGACATGATCAAAGGATTCAGCAGTTCAGTGGAAGAGAAAGACGGCGTAATCAACATACGCATCTGCCGATGAAACCAGCAATAGAAGCCGCACAACAGCTCATTGTTGCGGAATTTGCCGCAAAAGGAGACTGGTGGAACCGCTACAGTTACCTGATTGAACTGGCCAAAACACTTCCGCCCATGCCGGCCGAATACAAGACTCAGGACAATCTTATAGAAGGGTGCCAGAACGATGTCTGGATATACGGCGTATGCCGTAACGGCACGATGCACTACTGGGGCTACAGCCAAAGCGTAATTGCAAGCGGCATTCTTGTACTGTTGCTGCGCATTCTGAACGGAAGAACCCCCGATGAAATCAAGGAAAGCAGACTTACCGTTCTTGACCGCACAGGCATCACCTCCAACCTGTCCCCCTATCTTAACCAGGGAATAAAGCGCATACTGTCACGCCTTATTGAATTATCTTTTTGACTTAGATTGCTACCTATAAGTATAAGCCAAATGCCACATCAAAATTCGGCCAAATGCCACATATCTTTTTGACATAAGTGCATAAATTATTCAAATAAATTCATTACCTTTGCCGTGAAAATAAAAGAAACGGGGCATTAGCTCATCTGGCTAGAGCGTTTGACTGGCAGTCAAGAGGTGACGAGTTCGATTCTCGTATGCTCCACCCGCTATTCTGAGAATCAGCAGAATAAAAAATCAGGACCAAATGGGATTATTAGAGAAAGAATCCGTTGGTCCTTACATTCCTGAAACGAAATATACTATATTTCCTAAATCTTTAATCGGCCAGGCAGTCTCAGTTTCACTCTTGCCTGTACCCGGCGGGAGCACCTTCCTTTATCCACCCAATCCTTCATTTCATACAACAGATTTGCCTGGACAAACAGCATAAATTTCCTTTGCACCGTTCAACAGTTTGCACGGCGTAAGCGGAAAAGCCGTGCCGGGAGCAGCCGGGGTCAAAAGGAAGAATTCATAAAGCGCGCAAAGTACTTAGACAAACGGTTCACGGTGAACAGAGTACGCATCAACAACAAAAAATTAATTATTATGGCAATAAATCAAATTCCTGCACAGGTGGCAACCAACGCCCTGCAGGCAATTCCTTTCAGTTCCATGATTGGCGGTCCGCTCAAAGCCTGTATCGAAGCTCAGGCTATGGCAGCCCAGACATCATGGGATTTCATCCAGAAGGTTGGCCTGAACACAAATCCGGAAACCGGAGAACGTCAGGCTATCAATGTATCGTTCTCGTTCAATCAGGGCGGACGTATGATGCAGATCAACGTTCC
>JAKSIP010000016.1 GCA_024398715.1 Bacteroidaceae bacterium | reverse complement strand
CCGGTTACTCCTGTGATGAGTGCTGTCTTCATTTTCTATATCTGTGATGTGTTAACTATCGTTTTGTTTCTTCTGGCCATTCGAGCTGGAGGCGGGTGATGTCTTCTTCTATTAGTTCTTCACCGGACTGGACTTCGATGTAGGTGAGGTCGGTGAGAGCTTTGACTGCGTGCTTCTGGCCTCGCTTGATGTTGGCCACATAGCCCCGGCTGACGGAAATGAGTTGGTCGTCGAGCAGCAGGAGTCCTTTGCCATCGACAAAGGTCCAGACTTCATCACGATGGGCGTGTATCTGGTAGCTGATGTTCTTGCCCGCACGAAGGGTGATGGATTTGGTGAGAGACTTGTAGCCATCGGTGTAGGTGGTGGAGTCGATGACGCGATAGGTGCCCCAGCGTCTCTCTTCGTACATAGGGCGGTCGGTGAGTCCATCAACGTATTTTTTGATGTTTTCGGTTTCGCTTTTGGCGCATACGAGGATGCCGTCCGGTGAGGCTGCAACGACTGCATCCTTCAGGCCATCGACAAAGATGGGTGTGGAGAGTTCGTTGATGACGTGGGTGTTGATGTTCCCCGGGCCGAGGTGGGCGTTGCCTATGGCGTGCTGCCGGAGTTCGTCCGTGAGGGTGTTCCAGGTGCCGAGGTCTTTCCACTCGCCTTCGAAGGGCACTACAGCAACGGACTCTGCCTTTTCCGCCACTTCGTAGTCGAAGGAGATCTTCGGGAATTCGCTGTAGCGGGAGCGGAGGGTTGCGAAGTCGTGGGTATTAATGTACTTGCTCACGATGTTCATCATATAACCCAAGCGGAAGGCGAAGACGCCTCCGTTCCAGTAGGCTCCCTGTGCGAGCAGCTTTTCGGCTGTGGGCACGTCAGGCTTCTCGGTAAAGCGGGAGACTCGCTGAAAGTCATCGTCATCGTTATCGTCATCGTTCCCACTTGCGGGTACCACATATCCGTATTTTGCACTCGGGTAGGTGGGCTTGATGCCCATCAGCACGAGGTCTGCCACATTCGTTTCGACACATTGCGCCATCTTGCGGATGGTCTCGAAGTAGCCGGCTTCGGTGTAGGGGTCGCAAGGCATTATGATGACCACCTCATCGTCTTTGCAGTCTTTGCTGAGGCTGAGGTACGAGGCGGCAAGTGCGATTGCGGGGAATGTGTCGCGCCTTTCGGGTTCGAGCACCATATCTATCTCTTCGCCCAGCTGATTTACGATGATGTCGCGCTGGGAGGCGTTGGTGGCGAGGGTGATGGCGGCATCGAGCTTCGCTTCCCGTATCTGCCGCACCACCCGCTGTACCATTGATTCCATAGTGCTGCTTTGGGTAGCGTTCTGGGGGGGTTTCAGCCTTTTGGTGGCGGTTGCGTCATCCGAAGTTCCATCCGGCCTCTCCAGAAGCGGCAGGAACTGTTTGCTTCGTGCGTTGTTGCTCAGCGGCCACAGGCGTTTACCTGATCCTCCTGACAGTAGTATTATCTGCATTTATCTGTTTGCGCTTGCGCGTCTTGTTATATTGTTAGTTTGCGTTTAAATATTAATCGTTCAAAAAATTTCTTTTGACACTAGTGATTAGATATATTCATTCACCTTGCACCGTTTCTGAAAGTCGGCCAGGGCAGACAGGAATTCCCCCGCGTTCAAAAAGTAGCTGGGATATGCCTCGCGTAGTTCTTTGACACTGGACACAGCAACAAGAACGACTGCAGCTTCATTATTCTGAATTTTACCTTCAGTGCGGGCATACATATCGTTTGCAAGTTCCTTCTCATCTTGAGAATAATGTAGGGATATCATCAAATACCAGTCTGGCACCGCCAATATCCTGAACACCACCCAATCCCATGTCTGGAGTCCTTTGCAGTTTCTCTTGAATGGAAATCATTCGTTTCAGTCTTTGCGAAGAAAAGGCCGGTCTGATGCTATTTTTATCCAATAGGGCTGTAAGTTGTTGCATCAATTCTTCAAGAACAGGAAGGTGTAGCTTCCGCCAGTCATCTACAACAGACATTGCCTCGGCATATTCAAACAGATTGGCCGTTTTTGTAGTAATGACCTTGCCTGCCCTATCTATTTTTTTTCTAGAATATTTCATATATGTATTGCTTTCATTGTTTTGTTATGCTTTGCTTCATTTCGAGAACCTCAGGGCAAGATTCTTATACGGAAGGGTTCTTGGTTAGAGGTTAGGGGGCTGGGGGGTGCGATTACTGTTTCTTCTTATCCAACAGGATGACGCCACCGACCTTGAGTTGACCTTTGTATGAAGGTCGGAACTCTGTTGTCTTCAGTTCGAAGGCAACCATCAATGCCTGTAAAGAGTTATTCCTGCACTACGGGTCGTTTTTGGAACGGTTTCCGGTGCGGGAACGCCAGGTCCGGACTGTATGGAAGTTCAGTACTGCGGAGCTCTTGCGGCAAACGAAAGAGTTTTGTTCCGCGGACCTGTTTGGCTGCAGCTCTTCTTTGAGACAGGTTTATAATTTACAAAAGTAATATTATTTTTTAAACCGCGCGTAATTATATAGTATAAATTACTCTAAAAGGACAAAAAAAAAATCCGGATTTGAACAAAAAAAGTCCTGGAACGATGCAACTGTTGTTCCAGGACATATTATCAGAGAAGAATATCAGTTTCTCAGAATCCAAGGTCTGAAAGAGCGGCAGCACCGTAACGGCGGCCAAGCTCGCGGTATCCCTTAGCGCTGAAGTGCAGATGGTCAAAGCCGCATTCGCAGCCGTAAGCCGGTATCACGCGGGCCATTGGAATTACGGCAGGAAGAGCGCGTACTGTTGCATTGTGTGCGGCGCACTGTCCTTTCTGGTCTGCGGGTACAACCTCTCCTGCATAGAGAGGAACTGAGTTAGGCTCAAGGTTGAGCTGCTCAAGAATGTCATTATAGACTTTGCGTACGTTGAGCGGCCACTGCGGATCTGCAGTATTGGTTTCACCCTGGTGCAGAAGGATACCCTTTATCACACCGTCTTTCTGGGCAGCCTTGGCGGCATCGATGAATGCTTTGTAGGCATCGCCTCCGTATTCTTTAATCATGTTCTGCATCCATCCGGCCTGCTTTGGAATGTATTCCTGATATTTGTCCTTGTCAAACAGGTCAATTGAGCAACCGCCTACAGCAACTACAACTACACCAACCTTGATTTCTTTTGGAAGTGCGCTTACAAGAGTGCGGCCAAAGTAGTCAACCGGAGTGAGACCTGTGTTGCAGCGTACCAATGGAGGAACGGCTGTACGCCACTGCCCTGCCTTGTTTTCACCGCAATCCACAACCTGATAGGTCTGGAAACGGGGATCAATGTTTTCCTTGTCCTGCGGTTGGATACGTGCGTTGCCCTCCATATTGGACTGGCCAAAGCAAAGATAGATGTAGAAATTGGGATCCTGTGCATTGACTGCAAGAACAGCCATAAGCATAAGGGAAAGAACAAATGATTTTTTCATTTCTGTTATGTTTAAAAGTTAATGATTTGCGTTACCGGTTACAAACGATTCCAAAATTAGGAAATAAAAATCAACGGACCAAAGAAAATTTGATTGACAGACCGAAATCGTGCGTAGATGTTGGGAATGCGTTTGTAGCCACAAGGGGGAAGTTGTTCTGATAATCGTAGTACAGGCTCATTGTAAGCATTCGGCTCCAGGTATAATCTGCCGTAAAAGAGAGCTTGATAGCCCTGTTCCCGCTGGTTGCCATGGTTGACAGATTGGCTATGTTTCTGTTGAGGGCGCTCTGTGAACGGTAGGAAAAGTCAAGATTCATGTTCAGATCGTTGCTTACCTTGTTGCGGCCCTCACCCGGACGTGCCCACAGCATTTTGAGTCCGGCAATCTTGTATCCCGCTCCAAAAACTATATCGTCCGATGTGGTCTCCATTATCTGCTGTGCGGACATGCTGAGATTGAGCACGCGTGTCTTGCGGTACTCGGCTTTGGCAGTGAGGTTGTTGAGGAATGTGCAGCTGATTCCTATCAGCGGATAGAAGCTTTCGTTGATGGATACGGCATTTATATTGTACATGCTGCTTGGAATAGGATTTCCGTCCTGCACTCCGCTTATGAATCCCAGTTCGTTCATATATTCCTGGAAAGTGGCAAATGAGCTGTATTGTCCTATACTGAACTGGCTTTTGTATGCATGGTTTATGTTGAAACTTTTGAACACACGCTTGAATGCGGGCAGTTTGGAAAGTCCGCTGTAGGTCACGCTCCAGTTGGGAAGCATGGAGAACACTTTGGGGAAGATGTCCAATGAATATTTGTGAGCGTCGGCACCGGTATAGGCAGCGAGGAATGCGGGTATCATTACATCGGCAGTGTACTTGTCAACACCACCGTAGGTCTGGGGATCAAACGTTTGCCCTGCCTGGGCAAAAGGCTCGGGGTACTTGGCACCTGCATACTGTGCCTGGACACGAGCCTGGACAACATCAAGATTGTGCACAAATTTCTCAAAGGTCCTGGACGCATAGTCATTGCGGGCGCTGTGTCCTTCAAAGCAGCTTGCAATGGAAACGGTTGTCATTGACATTGTACCCGTACGAGTATTGCTGCTGCCATTGAAAACAATCTGAGTGTTGCGGTTGGCATTGTTGCTCCACCCGGCACTTACATCAATGCGGAAATCATTGAACGGTTCAAGCTGTGCCTGTATCTGCAGATCCTTGTTGCGCTGCATCTGTGCAGTGTAACTGAAATCGTGCTGACGCACCAACCATCCGTTTTCATCGGCCTTTTGCAGGAATTCAGGACCAGTCATACCAAAGGCGAAAGCAAGTCCCGGAGCAAGTCCGTCCGAGTTGTTCTGGCCAAGTACGGCACCAACCTTGGGAGCAAAACCCGGCAGATTGGTAGACGCGTTGTCCTTATACGTTACTGACAGCTGGCGTACCATCATAAGGAAACGGGCGGTATGCATAAGGAACAGGCGTGTTCCGTCACTTGCGGTTGTCTGTTTTTGTGGTTCGGGGCGTACCATTACGCGTATTGTTGCAGAATCCTTTGATTTTACAGCCAGCGTATTGTTGTCCAATGTCTTGTATTTGAGCTTGTATTCCGAACCGTCGGCAAGTACGGCACTGACTATAGTTTTTTTACTGTTTTGTCCGTGTTCAACGGTGATTTCCTGTCCGGGGACAAGTGTAATTTCCTGAGAGAATCCTTTTGGTTTGCTTACAACAGCTTTCTTTTGGGATTGGGCGGTTTTCGGAGCAACCGCAGGTGCACCCTTCTGTACAGTTTTGGTTACAGTTTTGCCGTTTTGCGGATGTTTCCTGTCAAAATCGGCACTGTGTTTCTTTTCCAATGCATCCAGGTCTGACTTGAATTTGTCCATACCCGGAATAAGGTCATACAGCGTTTCAAAGTCAACTCTCGCATTGGCGCCTATGGTTCGGCTGTTGCTTATTGAGTTGCCGTAATTTATGCCGTTGTTCTGCGTTGTTCCGCGTTTCCAGCCGTAGTTGCTGTTATAGTTCACATCGCTTCTGAGCCACGTGAATGCAGGGAATTTGTCAAGCGGTATCTGATAAGAGGCGCTGAATGTCTGCTTGAAATCCAGCGGGGCTCCCATTTTTGACAGGCTCTGGCGTACGGAGTCTTTCCACATGGTGTACTCATCCGGATAAAGAGCCTTGTTGACAGCCACGTACGGTTCCTCAACTTCTGCCTGGGTAGATGTGGAAAGGTTCATCTTGAGTGAACGCAGCAGATCCCAGCGTATGGACATCTTGCGGTTCCAATAATACTGCTGGGAGAAACGCACGGGTATTTCATTGCCGCCACCTTTAAGTATAGTGTTTACATCGCGTTCCTGAATCTCGCTGTAGGTTCTGTGCAGATCCGTGCTCAGTTCTATGTTCTGGGGCAGCCAGTTGACCTGGATGTTCTTGAATATCCTGGTCCAGTCTGTAGTTTTTTTGATGACTTTTGCAAAAGGCATCCATTGTTTGTATTTGGGAGAATACTGGTACGTGAGACCCACTCTCCAGTCAAGCTGATGCTGATACTCCACCGTGCTGGAATGGTTATCCTCAACAGACCTGGAATAATCTATTCTGAAGTTTGCGGGGTCATACGGCATAGGCTTTTTGCTCGCTATGTTGATACGCGCTCCCGAGATGCTGAAATTTTTTCTTTCATTTACGGCCGATGCCATCTCTTTTACCGAGTCGGCACTGTTTTTAAGTTCCACATCGGTATCGAACGGATTGTATCGCGGGCTTGACTTTTCTTTTGTATAGGAGAAATAGACCGGTACTGAAACGCGTGCCTTGGCAGGGATAAAACGGCCGGCATCGACGTTGGTCGTTACTGAATAGGTATAGTAGTCGTCTATGCTTCTTTCCAGCACTTTCTGTTCAAGACCTCCGAATCCGTTGGTGTGCATCTGACCGCTTACATCTACCGTTGCAACATCGCTCAGTTTGATATTCAGGTTGCTTTGTGCCGCCATTCCGCCGTTGCTCTCGTAGCCGCACAGACGCAGTTCGTTCACCCAGATTTCGGCATCTTTTTTGCTTTTGCTGTTATTGCGGATACCAATCATCACGGCGCGTATGTTTCCTGTTGACGGATTACCGGCAACGCTGATGCGGTTATCCGGATTTGAAGGGTCATATTCTGAATAAATCTCACCGTCCTGGTTGATGCCGGAACTGTTGCGGTTTGTTTTCACATCGCTCAAAAGTCTGATAGGAATATCAAGCATATTCTGTGCAGGCCATACAAGGGCGCGGTCCGCATCATTGTCACCATTGTAAATACCGGGTTGTGTAACCTTCAGCGGAATCTCATATTCGTAGTAGTTGTTGGTATAGTCCGTACCCAAACGTATGAATACCGATATATCGCCGTCCTGTATGTCTTGCGCAGCACCAAGCAGAGACTCGGCATGGGAGAACATCTGCACTCTTTCATAGCGGCGCAGATCAAGATACATTTTTTTGTAAACGGCACGGGACTGACCTGCCGCAAGATTTGTGGCTTTAAGGCTGAGCGCCTGTTCATTATCCTGTACAAGCTGTGTCTGTGCAGGGTCAAGTATACGTTTCACTCCGGGTGGGACAACGTAGTTTACAGGGCGGCGGTCTCCATTTATCTCTATGTTTACACTTGCCTGGGTCATCTCTCCGGACAGTTGCGGAGTTTTATTGTCCGCGCTGGCCAGAGGTTGTTCGTAATTACGCCAGCTTGAAGTTTTGAGCTGCAGCGTTCCAAAGCGCAGATGGGTAGTCTCTGTAAAATTCTTGAGCCATATTCTTGCAAAACGGATTGAGCTGAAATCCCTTATTCCGCCAACACAGCGGGTATACTGGTCTATAGGAATACGGAATCTGAACCACGTAACCTCTTCCATGTTCCCGTTGCGCAGTTTGCTTTTCACTACCCTCTTGTCCACTATGTAGTTTGTACCTATTTCCAGATCCGAGGGGCGTATTGACACCTTGTACTGGAAGAACTTTTCGCGCTCGTCGAGCGTATAATCGGAGTTTGCGTCTTCCACATCGGGTACGGACGATGCCGCCGAGTTGTAACGCGATGCCACGTTGTCAGAATTCGGGGAGTTCCCTTCTGTCCCGTTATAGTGTTTGTAACGGTCAAGCACTGACAGTTGCAGGTCATCGTAATCGTCGCCAAGAAAATAATGATATGTGTCACCAGACGGGTCCTGCTCAAAGGCAGCGTACACATCGGCCGTCAGTTTGCCGGAAATTGTCTGGAGATAGCTGGCGTATGTTGGGAACAGGCGTTCCTCCTCGCTTGACAGACCGTTCAGACCAACATCCTGCAACTCTCTGGAGTTTATGTTGTTATTGTCGAATGCATATACAAGACTGGTTGTAGTGGGCACGCGCCCCCAGACCGTTTCCGTATATTTGGAAGGGTCACGGTCAACCGGGAGTCCGTTCTCAAAGAATTTCTTGCCGTCCTTGAGCACATCCTCACTGATCTCTCCAAGATCCAGATAAAGTTCACCGCCCTGTGACTCACTGCCGCTGTACACAAACGGGTCCATAAGCCAGAACTCAACGTACTCAATGTTGGCGGCCTCGAAATTGGTTGTTGAAAGACGGCGCATTATGCCGCCCCAGCTCATTCCCGGTTGGGACAGGTGGCCTATGCTGTCCAGATCGGTATTCAGGTTGTACGGTCCGCGTTCGGCAGGATAATACGCAAGGTTCAGCACACGCAGGGTTGTACTCTCGCTCGATGTGGATTCTTTGTTGGGATAGAGTTCCCGTTCATAGACCTCTCTGATAAAGTGGTTGGACAGCTGGTTCAGATCCGCTTTCAGATGCGCCGGAGTAAGCATTGAGTTTCTGCGCGTGAACAGCGGGTCAACAGAGAACCAGTTGAGCAGCGCACGGTGGTACCCCGTAGTAATATCGTTTGTCCGGCTATATCCATCCTCCCCATACGGTATTGAACTCAGAGACCATGCAGTAGGATTGCTTATATCTATTGAGCTTTCCGCAGATTCAAAATCGTCTATGTAAGAAGCGTTTCCCTGCACTTTGTCTGACACTTTGGAAATGAGTCCCGCAACCTCGGCGTTAAAGGTTATGCTCGACGGTGCCGTTGCATCCACAAAAGGCAGCCAGTCCAGCACTTTGGTTATTCCGCGGCTCTGATGTTTCCAGTCGATGCCGGCGCCCCACATGGTATTTACCAGCGGCTCGCTTCCCATAACAACCTTGCTGGTCAGCGGTCTTTCGTTCATATGCAGCAGAGTACCGGTCAGTTTCAGATTCGGGGTGGCATCGTATATAAGATTCATGCCGGCCATTGTCTTGCGCTGCATAGAGTAATCGGTATGGCTCTCAAGAGATACATTGACTGCCGTTCCGGCATCTATTATATTCTGATTGATGATGGTCACCAGGCCTATGCTGTAATCAACAATGTAATCGCTGTTTTCAACAAGCGTGGCACCACCTGCTGTAACCTTCACCGAACCCTGGGGAATATTGCTGGCATTCAGAGATATCACATTCCTTGCCGAGCCGGAATACTGTCCGGTCAGCGCGAATTTGTTTTTTGAAGCCAGACGGCCTGCCACCACTTTGGTAGAGTCATACAGCTCGTTGAATACGTATTTTTCAGCGCTGCTGCCCGCCTTGCTCTCCAGATACTCTCCAAAGGGTTCAACAACAGGGAAAATGATACGGCCTTTTGAAGAGAGTACCGTATATCCCTCCAAAAAGTCGAATTCACCGTCGCTTCGCGCGTTTTCCTTCTGGTCCAAACGGTCAAGACCGAAAAATTCCACCAGAGGCATCTCTTTCAGCACCGGTTCCGGCAGATATTTTATGAAACATCCGGTACTGTCATTCAGGTAGGCCACATCGAGTTTGAAACCGTTCCGGCTCAACTGGCCGCTTCCAAGAGAATAGACGTTTTTCATCATAAGGTCCCATGTCCCTGTTCCGGGAGCATTGGAATTGGACTTTATCAGCTTCAGCACAAGAGACTGCGATGTCTCCGGCACATCGGTAGAAAACTCACCAACCTGATAGACCTGTCCGTTGTAGTTGTACTCATATGCAACCGCAAGAACCTCGTCCGCAGTCAGCGCGGTATTCAGGGAAACATATCCCAAAGCGCTGTTCAGAGTATATTCGCTGCTTTCCAGACGGCGGGCATTGGATATCTTTTCATAATCATTGTCTCCGTTCAGCACATTTTCCAGGACCGATGCCACCTGGTCAATATCCCTTATACCGCTGAGCGGTCCCGCAGTGACCTGACTGTACAGGTCATTCACATTGTTGTAAGGAATGGCGGGTGCTCCTGGCTCCACCTGCCAATGGCTGTTGCTGACATGCTGATTCTCTGCAAGGTCCGTGAATGCCACAAAGTTTCTTGGGCTGGAATAGTTGCTTCGCTTGTTAGTCACCCACAGCTCTATTCTGGTAATGGTTATGCCGCTCATGACTGTGGGCAGCATGGACATATTATGGTCATATGTATCGCGGAAGAAGTGGGACAGGAAGAAATGCCTGTTCTCATCGTAATCTGCCACATCTATCTCAAAATCGGTAATCTGGTTTCCGCCTTTTGAAGAGACCTGTTTGCTTGACGAATTTTTCTGGGACAGCACCATCTGCAGTTTGAGCTTGCCGAACTGCAGGTCTGTACGTACACCGAACAGTGACTGTGCGCCCTGAATCAGTTTTGAATTGGTTGGGAAAGATATGTTTCCCGCCTCAATCAGACGGATAATTTCATCGTCCTTGCCCTCGTACTTGAGTTTTATATTCTTGGCATCGAAATCGAATGTGGATTCGGTATTGTATTTCAATGTCATGTCAATTTTATCTCCAACCTTTGCGTTCACATTGATGTTGATTTTCATGTCAAAATCAAAGCCGCCGGTTGTCCTGTTCTGAGGAGAGAGTGCAGGATTGTTCACCACCTTATGGTCTCCGCCTATCTTGATTGTTGCGGAGCCCTGCGTTTTGACCTGTACTCCACCGGGACCGAATATTTTCTCAGCCGGTCCAAGGTCAAAGTGCATGTTGGTAAAGTCAAACTTGTCATGTCCCTCTTCCTGGAATGTCTCCTGGTTCTTTGCACGGAAATACTCTTTCATGGAGCGTTCCATACTCCACCGGTTATACTCGTCAGGCATCATTATTGTTGGAGTTTCAATAAAGTTGCCGCCCAACTTTGTTCCTATGGAATAGTAATTGTCTGCCGTATTGTATTCTTCTGCCTGCTCAACATTTTCAGGCAAATCGCGGCGACGGTTCTCACCGGATGCGGCGGAGGTCTGGGCATAAAGCGTACTAAAGCTTCCGCAGCAAATGCAGAAGCTTGCAACAATTGTCAGAACCGATACAATACGCTTCAAAGCCATTATCTTTCCGTCACCACTTTCAAAGTAACTTCAACGCCTGCTTAATGACCTGTTCCACGGTAATATCAGGATTTTCAGCACAAATCTTGTCAACCACCTTCTTAGATGCATTTTGGGCATATCCCAACACTGCGAGAGCCTGAATGGCTCCATCTGCAACAAACGAGTCAATATTCTGCATGTTTGTCTGAGGATTCTGTTGAGCCAGTCCGTCCGCAGTATCAATGCCTATGGCGGCAACCTTATCCTTCAAATCGACAATGATACGGCCGGCCGTTTTTGTTCCAAGTCCCTTTACACGTTTGAGCTGGGCATCGTTTCCACTGCTGATAACACTCTGCAGTTCTGCAGGAGAAAAAGCAGACAGTATTGTGCGGGCAGTATTTCCGCCGATGCCCGATACTGAAAGCAGTAACAGGAACAATTCACGTTCAACCTTGTCATAAAATCCGTACAGCGCATAGCAGTCTTCTCTGATGATTTCCACAACATACAGTCTTACATTATCCGGATCTTGCGTTTCATTTATTCTGGAATATGTATTCAGAGATATGTTCAGGCCATATCCAACGCCGCCCCTTGTTTCAATCACTGCCTGTGTAGGTTCAAGTTCTTCAATTTTTCCAACAATATATTCTATCATAAGTCAATAACATTTTTCACTTTTATCTGCGCCCAGCGCCGACGCTGGTGTGCACGTGTACACGCATACTCCACGCGCGCCACGATACGTGCGCGATTATATAAACGCATCACCCTGGATTTTATTGTCTTCTCCCTCACTCTCTCCCACTTGAAACTTGCGGTGGTTCCCAAATTCCCGCCGCAACGCACACCACCGCTCTCCAAAACCAGCGGTGGTTCCCATTACTCGGCATTTATGCACACCACCGCATTTGAATACTGCTGCAACCCCGCTCAGAAGTGCCTGTAGGCAGGGTACACCATTCCGCGCCTTGCGGTGGTTCCCAAATTCCCGCCGCAACGCACACCACCGCACTCTCAAAGAGAAAAAAACAGATTAACAGAATAAGAACCTGTTTTGAAATGTTCGGTTAAAAATATTATGAAAGATTTTCGAGATGAAAATTTGGTTATTTGAAGGAGCAATGGGGATTCCATTGTGACTGAAAAGAAACAAATTTCCAGCCGGAAAGATTTTATAAGAGATTAATTGGAACATTTCAAAACAGGTTCTAAAATCTCGCAAAAAATCATAGACTTTTGAAAATAAATAAATACCTTAGCAAAACGAAGTCTATTATATATGGAAAGTCACACAAATGATAGGACAAAATCATACAGCAAAGAGGTTTAGCGCATGTTCAGCAAAGAAGTTTAGCGCATGTTCAGCAAAGAAGTTTAGCGCATGTTCAACGCCATCAACAAAGATAGAAAGAGCAACAAAACTACAAGGCCTTCTACCATGTGATACCATGTGATACCATGTGATAACTGATAATATCAAAAAAAATATTGAATAACTACTATTAAGAAAAACAAAAAAAAGAATTACTATGGATTTAATGTTTCATGTTTACAGCAAAGGCGAAAATGTATTATTTCACGACCGCTTAGATTACATTTATTTTCACAACAAAATTGCGATAGCATCGGCATCGTTTAAATTAAAAATTTGGGCATTTACTATAATGTCAACTCATTTTCATGCGATTATAGAAGCAACTGACGAGACTGACATTTTGAGATTTCAATCAAAAATCAAGCAAGCTTATGCCCTCCATTATAATCACAAATATGATTTTTCTTTACGCAACAACAAAGCTTTAAAAATATCGCACAACATCATTAAAAATACCAACGAACTGAAAAACAAAATTTTATACGTTCTAAGAAATTCAACACATCACTATGTTACAACATTGCCGTTTCAGTACGAATTTTGCAGTGCACATTCACTATTTGCGAATGAAATCACATCGAATACCATAATACAGCAATATAACAACGGCCACAAAAAGCCAAAGGACTTAACATATAGAAAGCGCAGGACTATATTCGGCAAAAATTCAGTGCAAAACCAATATGAGATTGATTCAAACGGCATGATTACATTTGATTCAATAATAAATGCCAAACGTGTGCGAGCAATATGGGACGGCAATGTCAAAAAATTTATGTATGATATCAATTCTTCTATAACCGATGCCAACGCCGCCCATATAGATTGGGACATGCTGGATTTGCGTGCAAGTTCTATGTCTGATATGGATGTATGCCAGATAATAGATAATTATTCACAAACTTTTGGATGCAAAAGTCTGCATAAACTAAATGAAGAACAGAAGGAGATAATTGTAAAATATCTGATAAAAAGAATGGTATCAATAGAACAAATAAAAAGATGTCTATGGCTGTAATAAAGCCGACAGATTATCGCAAATGTTTGTTGATCAGGTCGATGATTTTGTCTTTGCTTGAAGAAAAAGACAAAGCATCAAGCACTATGGTATAGTTTTCCTTGTCGGGACAAAACTGATATGCATAACTCAGAAACTCCACTTTTGCACTGTCAAAAGAGAATAATTTTGCAATTGAACGCAAATCTTTAGCAAAGACAGGACGGAGCATAACACACAGTTTGGCAATATCGCATTTGTCATCGTCAAAAGATGTTTTCTTAACTACCCTTACAATTTCTGCAACCTGTTCCTTAGAAGCAGGCGCTATATAATCCGGCACAACGGGTATTGGATACAAAACGCCTTGCGGTGCGGGTGCGGGTGCCGGTTGCCTGGATGGAACTGGCTGCCGGGAAGGATTCATACGCTGATGTGAAGCTGACGGTCTTCTTTTTACAGTTTGATTTGTCTGAACAGAATTCGGAGCTGAAACAGCCGGAACAGCTGGAACAGCCGGAACAGCTGAAACAGCGGGAGCTGAAATTTCCGAATTTGAACTGGTATTCTGTGCATTTGCTGACAATACCATTGTAACAGCGAGAGAAATTAAAACATATTTTTTCATAAGCAATGTATTTGTTATAGTTTATAGTAATTTTTCTAATTTCACAGGTTTGACAAGTAGTTAAGTCCTTGAAAAGTAAGGTTAGGTATATATTGAACCGGGCGATTAAGAGAATCTGCAAAAAAGCGGGCATCGCCACCGGTAATGATTACATGATAGTCACAGAAATGGTCAATAAAACCTTGCAATTCATATTTGAGACCTACAATATTGCCCGATGCCAAATGGTCTTCGGTATCGTGACCGACAGCAGGAATCTGGTCAACACTCAGTTTTGAAAGTCGGTCAAACGGATTGAAAAGAGGAATTTTGTCTGTAAGTAAGCCTAAAGCACGATATCGCGTGTTCATCCCCATGGATATGGCGCCACCAAGATAATTATCGCCATCTATCAAATCATAGGTCACGGCAGTACCCATATCAATAACCAGCATTTTTTGAGAATTGCATAAAGAACGGGCTCCTACAACAGCAGCAATCCGGTCTGCACCGAAGTCCGGACGCAACGTATTGAATATAGCCGGATACGGCTTACCACTCGTAACGCACCGTTTCATGAAATCGCCGTTGACTTGGATAAAATTATCACTTTTAAGAGATAATTCTGAAATAAAATCATCTGTTAGATTACGAACGCTGCATAAAACTACAGAGGCAAATATTTTGCGTATTCCAGAACAAGAACATCCATTTGAACGGAGGTTTTCAAGAGAGACAGCAGTAGTAAAATCGGAAATAGAATCCAACAGTTGTTCAGGATATTCAGTTTTAGCGACAAACTGAATATCGCCATTGCAGCATACAGCAAACTTACATGCAGTGTTTCCAATATCAATCAGCAGATTCATAATCGCCTACAATCTTATAAATCAAGAAAGCATAGGAATAACGCGGCCAAGAGCATTCATAAGGGCATCGACATCGGTCAAAGTATTGTAAAGGCCAAAAGAGATACGCAATGTTCCCGGTATGCCGTAACGGTCCATCAGCGGTTCCGCACAATGATGTCCGGTACGAACAGCAATGCCCAGATGGTCAAGCAGTACGCCCATATCGGTAGGATGGATATTGCCGACAAGAAAAGAAATGACGCCGCTGCGTTCTGCAGCATTGCCTATAAAACGAATGTCGTCGATAGCGGACAGACGCTGCATGGCATACTGCATCAGTTCCTTTTCATGCTGTTCAATGGCTTCCATGCCGATGCCTTCCATATAGTCAATGGCACGGGCAAGAGCAATGGCGGCGATATAATCCGGGGTGCCGGCCTCGAACTTGTACGGAAGTTCGTTGTATGTGGTCTTTTCAAAGGAAACATGTTTGATCATCTCACCGCCTCCCTGGTACGGTGGCATGGCCTCCAACAGTTCACGTTTGCCATACAGTACGCCAATGCCGGTAGGACCGTACATTTTGTGGCCGCTGAAAACAAAAAAATCGGCATCGGTAGCCCGTACGTCAATCTTCATGTGAGGGGTTGACTGCGCTCCGTCAATAACAATGGGGACATTGTGGCTGTGGGCAATCCGCGCCAGTTCTGCAACCGGATTCACTGTTCCAAGCACGTTGCTTACGTGTGTAACGCTGACAAGAACGGTCTTTTCCGTGAACAGTTTCTTATACTCATCCAGCAACAAATTGCCGTTTTCATCAACCGGAATAACCTTGAGTTCAGCACCTGCTCGAACAGCCTCAAGTTGCCAAGGAACAATATTGCTGTGATGTTCCATTGCAGATATGATAATCTGGCTGCCAGGCTTTACAAAGGCTTTGGTGAAAGAACTTGCAATAAGGTTCAGGGATTCCGTGGTGCCGCGGGTAAACACAATATTCTGCGGAGATTCAGCACCGATAAAACCGGCAACACGTTCACGGGCCTGCTCCAACAATTCCGTTGCACGTGCCGACAGGTAGTGGACGCCGCGGTGCACGTTTGCATTGACTGTGTAGTAAAGTTCCTGCATGGAATCAACTACCAGACGCGGCTTCTGCGTTGTGGCAGCGTTGTCAAGATATACAAGCGGCTTGTTGTAAACAGTCTGGCCAAGTATTGGGAAGTCTTGTCTTATCTTTTCAATATCCATGATGTCAGGAACAAAGTAATATTGCGGCTTGCAAAGGTAGTCATTTTTTTTGTATCTTTGCGGCCGATGCAGAGTAATAAAGAAGTGGAGAGAAAACTATTCATAGAAACATACGGATGCCAGATGAATGTGGCAGACAGCGAGGTTGTGGCTGCAATTATGCAGACTGCAGGCTACACCGTTACAGAAGATATAGACCAGGCTACAGCCATCTTCCTCAACACATGCTCCATTCGCGATAATGCCGAACAGAAAATCTGGAACCGTCTTGAAGCGCTGAATGCCATGCGCAAGAAGAACCGCCCCATAATTATCGGTGTGTTAGGCTGTATGGCTGAGCGTGTAGGCAGGGATCTGATAGAAAACCACCACACTGATCTTGTGGCCGGTCCGGATGCTTACCTTTCTCTGCCGGAACTGATTGCGGAAGCCGAACTTGGACATAAATCCGCAAATCTTGACCTGTCTCTTACTGAAACGTATCGCGATGTTATACCGTGCCGCCTTGGCGGAAACCGTATCAGCGGGTTTGTTTCCATAATGCGCGGATGCAACAATTTCTGCCACTACTGCATTGTTCCTTACACACGCGGGCGCGAGCGTAGCCGTGACATAGAGAGTATCCTTTCAGAGGTGAAAGACCTTGAGGCAAAAGGCTACAAGGAGGTTACGCTGCTGGGACAGAACGTCAATTCATACAAGTTCAACGACATAGATTTCCCTACACTCCTGCGTACAGTTGCCCGTGCCGTTCCAGGCATGCGCGTGCGTTTCACAACATCGCATCCTAAAGATATGAGCGATGCCACTCTTCATGTCATTGCAGAGGAACCGAATGTGTGCCGTCACATCCACCTGCCGGTTCAGAGCGGAAGCAACCGCATTCTGCGCCTGATGAACCGCAAATATACGCGCGAATGGTATCTTGAGCGTGTTGCCGCCATACGCGCCATTATTCCTGACTGCGGCCTTTCTACCGATATGTTCACCGGGTTCCATTCCGAAACTGAGGAAGACCACGAGCAGACTCTGAGCCTTATGCGTGAGTGTATGTTCGATGCCTCTTTTGATTTCAAATACTCTGAGCGTCCCGGTACATACGCCAGCCGCAATCTTCCGGACGATGTCCCGGAGGATGTCAAGATACGCCGTCTGAACCAGATGATTGGGTTGCAGGGTGAGCTTTCTCTGCAGTGCCACAATGCCTGCGTTGGCAAGGTTATGGAAGTGCTTGTTGAAGGTTATTCCAAACGTTCCAGCAAGCAGTTCTACGGCCGCACAGAGCAGAATTATACTGTTGTTTTCACTCCTACTACGCAAAAGATTGGCGATTTGGTCAACGTTCGCATTCTTTCCGCCACTACCGCCACTCTCATTGGCCAGGTAGAAGAGTAATCAGAACTTGTAAGAGAGACCGAACTGGATCTGCCAGCAATACTCGGCAGATTTGATAACCTCGTTGCTTTTTGATACAAGGCCGTCTCTGTTGGACCACAAAGAGAACTGCGGCACATTACCGGTCTGGCCCTCGTACTTGAGGATACGTCCGTAATTGCAGGCACCCGCACCATACTGGACGCCCCAGTTGCTGTTGAGAAGGTTAGGCAGATTGACAATATCAAATGTAAGCTGCAAGGTATGCTCTTTCTTTCCGGAATAAACAATAAAGTCCTGTGTAAAACGGAAATCCAGACGATGTGTCCATTTTAATGTGGCAGCATTCGCCTCTGCATACTTGCCTTTGCGTGTACTGAGATACGGGTCAGACTCCACAAACGCCCAGAATGCATCGCGCTGTTCCTGCGCCGTATATGCCGGTGTGTCAACAAACTTTATACCTTCTTTTGTAGAAGGAACATATATCAGGTCATTCACATTGCCATCTCCGTTCATATCGTTGGTGTACATATAACTGTATAAGCCCGATGTGTGCGCCGTATAGAACAGACCGAACGATGTGGAAAGGCGGTCATTGCAATAATTGAGTTTGTAAGACAAATATGCGGATACCTTATGGGGGATTGCGAATGCGGAACGTTTCAGCAGACGTTCATTAGGGCTGTCAACACTAGGAGTGGCACTCCATATTGAATACATCTGTGAACCGTCATTTGTCTGCATAGACATTATATGCTGGTATGCATAAGTAGCAGACAGCTGAAGGTTCTTGACCGGTTCCATATTGAATGTGAAATAGCCTTGCAGTCCCCACCCCATTCCGGTGTTGTCAAGAACACATGCTCCGGCATTGACATTGTTGTTTATATAAGGAGTTTCAGAAACGAACGTACTGTAATAATTGATGCGGTTATCCTCTCCCAGATAACGGGAAAAATTGTATTCCGAGTTCAGGTTGTAATTGTTGATGTAGAAAGCGTTCAAATCCTTTGAATAGATAACCTCTGCCTGAATGGACATTGGCATCTTTGTATAGAATTTATAATCTGTACCGATAGAAGTCTTGATTGTCTGCGGTAATTTGAATTTTGAATATACACCGCAGACGGTACTGGGCAGCACTGTTGTTGTAGGCTGCTGCGGATAACCTTTATCTGCAAGATAGGTCTGCAATTCCTGACGTGTAGTGTAGAATTTGCCCTGCAATCCTGACAGGAGTTCATCGTTGGTACCGGTATATGCTATCGCAGTATTCTGAATCAATCCGCTGTATAAAGGAACGTTTGCATATATTATTGTAGGTACTCTGCCTGAAAAGATGCCTGCACCTCCACGAACAAGGAAATGGTTGTCTCCGTTGACATCGTAATTGAATCCTACACGCGGTGAGACAGCAATTTGAAAAGCTGGCCATTGGCCGGTATTGATTTTCAAACCGTTACGCCATGAAATTTCAGACACGGCAGTATTCTCAATAAGTTTATTGGTAAAACAGAAAGCATCGGCTCGCAGTCCTGCAGTCAGTACAAATCTGCCCAATGTCAACTGATCCTGAAAATAGAGGCCGGCTGTAGATGTATTGGTCTTTGCCATAGGGAGATCCGGACCATACCCGTAAGTCATTGCGAACGCAACAGGAGCAGCCTGATTCTGGAAATCCTGAAGACTTGCATATTTGTAATAGCCAAGACCGGCCTGCATATAGTTTGTCCTTGTTTCCTGACGTTCTGCAGTAAATCCTAATGTAACGATATTATTGGTAAGTGTAAACTTGGCCTGTTCTCTCAGGTTGTATGTTCTGACATTGTTTCCGGTATTGTATGAAAAGAGTTCATATCCGGCACTCATAAAAGCATTGCCGTTCCCGTCAAGTATATCTATATGCGGGAACTGGGATGAGTTGCTGGACCGCTCGTTATAGACATCGCTTACAGATAAGGTAAATCTGTTGGAGAACATTGGAGTGACATTACTCTTCAAGTCAATCTCGCCGCTCCATACACCATCGTGAATCCTGTAGCAGTTATTGGAGAACACGTATGCATCGGCACCCACTCTGTCACTTGGAGTCTTGGGACCGAAAGTAGTTCTGGCAGAAGGTGTGTATGCCTGCGTATTCTGAGACAGATTGAACCTTGCCATCAGGTTATGTTTCTTGGATATGTTCCAGTCCAGACGCACCATACCCCTATGACTTACGGAGCCTCCATCAGAAAGATCCGTCGATCCGGGATTGTAGCCATACTGTGACAATGCGGCTGAGAAAGCATCCATATCGGCCTGTGTGACACGGCTTGTAAGAGTGGATGAATTTGCTATGCCATCCTGGGAAAGCTTCCACCTGGAAACAGGTTGCGGACGGTTATCGTACTCGTAATTGATAAAAAAGAACAGCCTGTCCTTTACAATAGGGCCGCCAAGAGTAATACCGCCAACTATCTTGCTCCAGTTGTCTTTTGCCACCTTTGTACCTGCAATATTGCTACCGCTGAAATTCTGATTCGAATAGAAGCCGTAAACGCTGCCCTGCAGGCTGTTGCTTCCGGCTTTGGTTATTGCATTGACACTTCCGCCAATAAAATTGCTTTGGGAAACATCGAAAGGAGCAATGGCAACCTGAACCTCTTTTACCGCTTCAATAGAGATGGGAGAACCTGCGCCGGGCAATTGTGCCGTACTGCCAAAGGCATTATTGATGGAAACACCGTCAAGGGTAAGGCCGGTCAGACGGCCGTCACGTCCGGACAGTGAGTTGTCAAGACCGACAAACGGAGAAATACGTACATAATCCGGCAATGTGCGTTCAATAGAGGGCAGGGTTTCAATCAGATTATGGTTTATTACCGTAGAGAGACCTGTACGCAACTGATTGAAAGCGGTTGATTCGGCAACAATATCAATCTGCTGCAAAGTGTTGGAACTCTGGTTCATTTCAACATCGATACGTGAATTGTCTCCCATAAAAAGTTCAAGATCATACACATTGTCAACGCACCCTACAAAAGAGAACTTTATGGTATATTTACCCGGATAAAGGTCAGATAGAGAATAGAAGCCCTGATTATTCGCTATGGTACCGGAAAAGACACCGGTTTCCACATTCGTCAAAACAACATTCGCACCCGGAAGAGGTTCACCTTCCATAGTAACCCGACCTGTAACGGATGACAGTTCCTGAGCCGATGCTGCTATTGGAATAAACAGAATAATCAGAAAAATCCGGAATAGTTTTCTTGCCATATAACCAGTATATCAAAATTTTGCGCAAAGTTACAAAAAAAACTTATCTTTCACACAAAACCTTATATGCGCAATACTTGCATTTGGAAGTCTGTTCCTTATCCGGACAAACCCTGAATCCTTCGCCATTTGCGGAATAAATCTCAGAAATGATATTGCCCAGCACGGTTTTGAAAGGCCTGATGTATTCCCTCATATCCTTAACCGGTTCGCCGGTCAATGAGAACAGCTGTTGCTTTTTATCATGTTTCAGCGGATAAAACAGAATACCGGACAGGTCATAATTGGGATAGGTTTCCAATTTATCAAGAATGTAGGCATACAGTATTATTTGAAGAATATTTTCCGCTTTTGCCGAACTATCCGCCTTTTTTGAATCCTCTATCAGTTTCTCTATGGAATCCGGGAGTTTGAGAGAACCTGGTTTACCGGTCTTGTAATCAACAATTCTTACTGTACCGTCCTTGAGATCAAGGCGGTCTATCACACCCCCTACTTTAACAGCAAGCGGTTCGCCGGGGCACAAGGGATTATCAATTTCAAAATCTGTACATTGGAACTTTTCGCTGGCAATATATTCAAACGGAGCATACTCAAGATCCAGTTCAAGCTGATTTTTAACCAACCGCCTTAACTTGGTCTTTTCAATCATAAGAGGTCCGTTATACGTCACTTTGCTGCTTTTGAAATATATCTCCCTGAAAGCCTGATCTATGAAACCGTCCAGAACGGATTTGTTCTGCAGCAGGGACTGTATCTGGTCTTTATTGACAATGCCCATGCCGAACGACGCGTAAATCAGCTCCATAGTCTTGTGAAACAGTTCTCCTGAAAGCAACGGATTGATATCTGTGTCGGCATCGGGGGTTTCTGATATTCCAAGCACAAATCTGAAATAGAACTGCATGGAACATTTCAGATAAGTCTTGATTGCAGACGGAGAAACCGATTTATCAAAGCGTTCTATGATTTTCCGGGTGATTTCAGCACTGCGTTCCACAACGGAATAGCCTGGCAGTTCACTGGGAATAATTTCCGACTCAATATGATAGTGCCCAATCTTTTTTTGCCATTCTACCTGCAGCTGCAACAGATACCTTGAAGGCTGACCTGGAGAAACGCCTTCCGTATTGCTGTTATACATTATGGTAACAGACTCAGCACGGGAAAGGAGATGGTAAAAATTGTAAGCGGCAATAGCATTGCTGTCAAGAAACGTATTCATTCCGAAAGCCTTCCGCAGAGAGAACGGAATAAAAGACGGAGACTCGGAAAATCCCGGGAGTTCATTGTCATTCGCCCCAAGAATCAGGACATTTCTGAAATCCAGGTTTCTGGTTTCAAGCATGCCCATAATCTGCAATCCGTGAATGGGGTCGCCATGGAACGGGACAGTTGCGGAAAACATCATTTTTTCCAGAAGTCTGACCACGGAAGCCTGTGAAAGTTCTTTCAGATCCGTTTCTGCCAAACCGCACAATCTGTTTATGATGGTATATATTCTGTAAACAGACTCGGAATCCAGAGCATTGTTATTTGGTGCAAAAACGGTAATGGATTCCATAAGCCACTCAAGAAGGTCTTTTGTACCTTCAGTCTTACGCCACAGGCATCTGAGCGGTGCATATTGTTCTTGAGCGCAATAATTGTCCAGCAGTTCAGCAGCCGATGGATAGAAAGCCCTTTCCTTAAGAAGTTTTGCCCGCAATTCAACAGCCTCCGGTATTTTGCTGGAAATGAACGGAACAGACAAAACGGAAACCACATATTTCAGACGGAAAGAGTCATTCTTTTGCGAGTAGTATTCCTGAAGTTCAAGAAGAGACCTTATAAAAGTATAGGCACCTGTCTGCGTAAGCGGATACCCCATTGTGATATTGGTATTGGGCACAAGCCGCGCATCAAGAGAATGGATAACGTGAAGCAGAAGGTTGCTGTTGCACAGGACAACAGCATTGTCTGTCTGCGCAGGATTGGATTCAAAGTCTATTTCATCAAGCCATTTCTGAATATACGATGCCTGATTATAGTTGCTCTTTGTAGAAACGACCTTTATCTGCGGTATAAGAGTAGTGCATTCAAAACCTTGCGGAGCAGGATAGCGGCTCATATTCTCTTTGATGAAACAGCCTGCCTCGTTGTTGGCATCGCCCACATAGTGATTTGAGTAGTCCCAATAGAACAGCGCATTACCGTTCTGTTTCAGATAATCAAAAAGGATTTTTTCAGATTGTTCAAGTTTGTTGAAGCCTACAAAGACATAGACCGTGCTGTCCAGCAGGTTGCGCTTGTTCCGGCACAAGGTATTGTCTTTCAGTGATTGGGCAACATTGCGCTGTATCATGCCCGGATAGCCGCACCCGTCTTGCAGCAGACTGTCAGTAAAACTGCTGTATATGTCAAACAGTTTATTCCAGACTTTAACAAAATTGTCTTTTATCTCTGACTGTTGTTTGAAACTGTGGAAGAAGTTTTTCAGGACATCTGTCTGCTCACTTGTAAGATAAGTCAAGTCCGATGCCTGCTCTTTTACGGCATTGAGATTTGAAAACAGTGTAGCGGCGGGAACCATCTGGCTGTCAATATCATCAAAGTCACGCAAAAGGATTTCGCCCCATGGCCAGAAGCTGTCCAAAGATTCGCTGCGGCCAAGAGATTTGCAATAATGTTCATGCAACCTGCATACCAACCGGATATCGTCAAGCTGTTTCAGTTCGGAAAGGGAATTGAACAGATCCTGTATTGTAGAATATGAAGGAGCAAAGAAAGGGGAATCGCTGCACTGCAGCAAAGAGGTATTGAAAAAACCGGAGGCACGGCGGTTTGGGAAAACCACGGTAACTCCGGTTAATGCTTTATTGTCCGCTATTCCGTTTTTTAAGCAAAATCTGTTAAAGATATGCTGTGCAACAGAATCAAGAAAGGAATTCATTTATTTATGGCGTTTAACCACCTTAACCACCTGATCTGCGATCTGTTTCATTCCAGTCAATGTTGGGTGACCGGCCTCTTTTTCAATATCTTTAAGTTCTACTACCGGTACCTTGTACTCTTTGCATACGGTCTTTACAGATTCATTTATTTCATCTTTGAGATCGTTGTTAAGTATAAAGAATATGCCGGCTGACGGATATTTCTTTCTCAGACCATCAAGAAGATATGCCATTGCAGGACGGAATGTTGCCAGATCCTCTTTAGTCCAAGAGGCATATTTATAGTTGCCTATAGGAGAATTTGCCCAGGCATCGTTTGTTCCGCCTAAGATGAGTATTACATCGGCCTTGCCCAGCTTGTCAATTCTGGAAATGAAAGACTGGTTTGAAAAATCCTGACCGCCGTAACCGGTATTGCATATTGTGGAACCCGACCAGGCATTGATTGAGCCAAGAGTATATTTCATTTTATTGGCCACCAGAGAGTACCACATCTGATCAACGGTCTGGACTCCGGTGGAGCTATAAAATACAGGGTAATAACTTGCATAACCCTGCGGAATAACATCACGGTGAGCGGAATATGAATCGCCCAATACAACCATAGTCTTTGCAAAAGTGCCAAAAGACACAAGTGCCATTGCCATAAAGAGAAACAACTTCTTCATATCTTATAGTTTTGATTTTACAAAGTTACTAAAAAAAAGTGGAATTCATTCCGAACTCCACTTTTAAATATATAAATAATACTAAATTGTTAAAAAATAGTACGTTTCCCATTACATAGGGAATGCAAAACCGCCTCCTTGTGCAACTTCAGGTTCTCCTACAAAACTGGCTTCCTGATCAGATTCGTTCAGTTTGAATACCATAAAGTTAGGTTCTTCTTTTGTGCAAGGTTTCCATTCGCCGCCGTTTGCGCCGTTAGGATCTGAATACTTGGCAAAGTTTGTCCAAGCTGTAAGCATCTTCTCTGAAAGATCCCAGTCTCCCTGTGTCCAAGGTCTCCAGCAGTGCTGCAGAGACTTGAATACAAACCAGAGATCTGAAGAGTGGAATGCTCCCTTCAGGCGCTGTGTAACCTCAGGATGTGAACCGTCATCAGGAAGAGGACGTGCAAATTCGTATGCCCATGCCTTGCTTCCGTTCTTTGACATTTCCTGACGGTTCTGGCAGAATGCTGCAATGCCTGCGGACATATTGCCCATATCGTTGAGAGTATAGCCTATCATGTAAGGAACATCGGCAAGAGTTCCGTCCAGAGCAGCCTCGTCAAAGCTTTCCATTGATACATAACCGTCAACTATCGGCATACCTGTAATACTGCCAAAGTTACCTGTGGCATTGTTATAGATAGTACCTACCGTATGCATTGTTTCAGTATCGGCAGCACGCATCTTTGCAAGTGTGTTGTAACCGGCCCAGTCCATAACGACTTTAGTATTGAATTCTGCCTGCTGGAGAGCGTTCAGACCCTCAGGAGCCTTTGGAGCCTTGTAAGCGGCAAGTTTCTTTTCGTTGCTGTTACCGCCAAAATTGCCAAAACTGAAACCGCGCATACCGCCGCGACCCATAGCTGCACCGCCCTGCTGCGGGATGGTAAGACCGCCTGCACTCATGATGACAGCCTTGTGAAACAGACCGCGGGCGAGAGGAGACTCACAGATAGTACGTACGGAACCGCCACCTGCACTCTGACCGAATATCATTACGTTGTCAGGATCACCGCCGAACTGTGCAATATTTTTCTTTACCCATTTCAAAGATTCAATCTGGTCAAGAATACCGTAGTTACCTGATACGCCGTTAGGACTCTCTGCTGAAAGTTCCGGGTGTGTAAGGAAGCCGAATACGCCAAGACGATAGTTGATAGTTACAAGAACAACGTCTTTTGCACCCCACTCCTGACCGTCAAATTCAGGTTCGGTACCGAAACCTTCACGGTATCCGCCACCATGGATCCATACTGCAACGGGAAGTTTGGCATCGGGATTGCCCGATGCTTTTGTCCATACGTTCAGATAAAGACAATCTTCTGAGAAAGGAGCCTCGTCACCGTAGCCCCACTCTGTATAGTAACCGCCCTTGTACTGTATATGCTGGTAGCTCGGATTGGCAAAACGGTCACAAACCTTTACGCCTTCCCATGCCTCTACCGGCTGTGGAGCTTTCCAGCGCAAATCCTTGATAGGAGCAGCTGCGTATGGAATACCTTTGTAAACAATAACACCTTTTTTCTGGGTAGGAACACCCTGAACCTGTCCGCCCTCAATAGTCAGAACGGGACACTGCTGCTGACAGCTTGCCAAAGCAAGTACCATTGCAGCCGCGATAGATAATTTTTTGAACATATGTTTAAGTTATTAGTGTGAATTCAGGAACAAAAACGCGTAAAAGTATAAAAGATTGTTTACAATTACAAATTTTTGAAACGATTTAATTCTTCTTTCAGGAAAGGTGCTGTAAAACCGATGCCGCTTTCCGCCACCTGTTCCGGAGTTCCGGTTATGACAACATTTCCTCCGGCTGAACCGCCGTCCGGGCCCATATCGATAATCCAGTCCGCCTTCTTTATCACATCCATATTGTGTTCAATCACAATAACGGTATTTCCGCGTACAACCAGCTGGTCAAGTACTTTGAGAAGCACATTTATATCTTCAAAATGCAGACCGGTGGTAGGTTCGTCCAGAATAAAGACTGTATTTCCGGTATCGCGTTTGGAGAGTTCGGTAGCAAGTTTCACGCGCTGGCTTTCTCCTCCGGAAATTGTTGTGGATGATTGTCCAAGCTTGAGATAACCCAGTCCAACATTCTGCAAGGTTTCAAGTTTATGCAGAATGGCAGGAACGGCACTGAAAAATTCCGCAGCCTGATTGATGGTCATATCAAGCACATCGGCTATTGATTTGCCCTTGTATTTGACCTGAAGGGTTTCCTGATTGTAGCGTTTGCCTCCGCACACATGGCACGGCACCATGACATCGGGCATAAAACGCAGTTCAATATTCTTATAACCGTTGCCGTTGCACTCAGGGCACCTTCCTGCAGCCATATTGAAAGAGAAACGGCCTGATTTGTATCCGCGGATCTGGGATTCGGGAAGAGATGCGAACAGATTTCTGATATCCGTAAACAGACCGGTGTAGGTTGCCGGATTGGATCTTGGAGTGCGCCCTATGGGAGACTGGTCAACACATACAACCTTATCAACATTTTCCAGTCCCTCTACAGAAGCGTAAGACAACGGAGCTGTATTGGAACCGTAAAATTTCCGGGACAGGACAGGTTGCAGCGTTTCATTGATGAGAGTGGATTTTCCGCTGCCGGAAACACCGGTAACACATATGAACCGGCCAAGCGGAAAAGTAACGTCAATATTCTTGAGATTATTTCCCGAGCATCCGCGAAAAGTCAGGAATTTGCCGTTTCCAACGCGTCTTTCAGCCGGAATTTCAATTTGTCTGATTCCTTTCAGATATTGCGTTGTGAGAGTGTCGCAATCTATCATTCCCTGCGGAGTTCCCTGATATACCAGCTGGCCTCCACGGCGTCCTGCCAGCGGGCCAAGGTCAATGACCCAGTCAGCAGCCATCATCATATCGCGGTCATGCTCAACAACCAGAACGGTATTGCCGTTGTCTCTCAGCCGTTTGAGAGAATTTATCAGCCTTACGTTGTCTCTCTGGTGCAGTCCTATACTGGGCTCGTCAAGAATATAGAGAACATTTACAAGTTTTGAGCCTATCTGCGTTGTAAGTCTGATGCGCTGGCTTTCACCTCCCGACAATGAATCCGAGCTTCTGGCCAGAGAGAGATAATCAAGTCCCACATCGAGCATGAATTTCAGCCTTGTACGTATCTCTTTAAGGATTTCACAGGCAATTGCGCGTGTATTCCCGTCAAGTTTCTCTTCTATTGTGCCGCACCACTCATACAGAGCGGCAATATCCATCGATGCCAGTTCAAAAATGTTATAACCTCCAATCCTGAAATGCATTGCCTCTTTGTTCAATCTTGAACCGCCACACTCAGGACACACGGCAAAGACTGCAAACTGGTTTATCCATTTCTGTTCCGCAGCAGTAATCTCAGGCTGTTCCTGCAGACTGTGCACATAGGAAGCAAGACCGTCAAAATCCACAAACGCGGTATCTTCCTGACTTTTCATGCCGGTAAGCTGCACCTTTATGCGTTCCGGAGAGCCGTTCATAAGTTCATCAAGGAACTCATCGTTAAGCTGTGATACAGGAGTGTCTATGGTAAAACCGTATTTCTGGAGCAGTCCTTCAATCTGACGGAAAATGATTGTGTTCCGATATTCGCCGAGCGGAGCAATAGCTCCTTTTGCAATTGAAAGATTGCGGTTGGGAATAACCTTGTCTATATCCACCATAGAGACCTGACCCAAGCCTTTGCATTTTGGGCAGCACCCCATAGGAGAATTGAAAGAAAAGTTATGCGGAGCGGGGTTCCTGTAAGATATTCCGCTGTCAACACACATAAGATTCTTGCTGTAATGGGACAGGACTCCCTTGCTGTAATCGATAGGGCCCAGCACGGTAGTATTCTCAAAAGAGAGAAGGGAAACAACTCCGTCTCCCATTCTTAATGCAAGATCGATACTGTCTGACAGACGTTTCAGATAGCGTTCCTCCACAACAAGTTTTTCTATCACAACCTCGATGGTATGATTCTTGTAACGGTCAAGTTTCATGCCAACCTTTATCTCCTGCATTTCTCCGTCTATTCTGACATTGAGATAGCCCTTGCGGCGTATGCTCTCGAACAGTTCGTGGTAATGTCCCTTACGGTTACGGACCAGCGGAGCCATGACAAAGACCCTGTGCCCGGTATGTTCTTTTATTATGCTGTCAATAATCTGCTGGCGGGAATACCTTACCATAGGTTTTCCCGTTACATAGGAATAGGCTGTACCTGCCCTTGCGAACAGAAGCCTCAGATAGTCATATATCTGCGTTGATGTTCCGACAGTTGACCGCGGGTTATGGCTGGTTGTTTTCTGCTCTATTGATACTACAGGGCTCAACCCGGTAATGGAATCAACCTCCGGTCTGCGCATGACCCCGATAAAGTTGCGCGCATACTGGGAGAATGTTTCTATGTACCGTCTCTGGCCCTCTGCGTATACGGTATTGAATGCAAGAGAAGATTTTCCGCTGCCGCTCAGTCCCGTGACAACAGTCAGAGACTTATGCGGTATTTCCACATTAATGTTCTTCAGATTGTTTTCTCTGGCTCCGATAACAGCTATTTTTCCGTTCTCAAACTTGTTTTCCTCCATAATATCAGTTCCCGGAAACAGATGTTCCGGTAAGAATGTTAATATCCCTTTTCAAGTTATACCTGTACCCGCCGGCACCGGTAGCACGTACGTTTATGTAATACACGCCATCCTGCACCTGCCTGCCGCCCGATGTTCCGTCCCAGCACTCGTAATACCCGCCGTTGGCATCGTCTCTGAAAGGCATACTGTTCTGGTCTGCTGTTCTGATTACTCTGCCGTAACGGTCAAATATGGACACTGATATCGAGACAATGGATTTTGTCTTTATGATAAAGATATCGTTTATTCCGTCTCCGTTGGGAGAAAAGGCATTGGGCATTGTCAGTGTGGAATTGTCTATGGAAAAAACGAATGCGTCCGGATTATCGCCCTCAGTGTAGTCCGGATCTCCCGGGTAGCTGTACGAATAGGAAAAATTCACCGAAAAGCTGCCGTAATCGTTGAACACATAGTCTGTCTGTCCTGTCTTTCTGACAAGATATTCTTCTGTTCCGGAGTCACCGTCTTCTTCCTGCCACGAGCGTACCACCCGCCATTCGGAGCGCATGGACGCCGTTTCCTGATTCTGGAATCCGGCAAAAAAATGTACTGTCAGCGGAGCCTGGAAAGGCAGCGGAGCCTGGTCTCCGGCATACAGCGTATCCGTTTCCCCGTTCTGACTGCAGAGAACAAGGTACGGTTTTGCAACAGGCTGTGACAGGCAGACCGGACAACAGAGCACCAGAAGAGTTAACATTATGCCCGCGGCAGTATATTTTACTTTAGAAAGAGACATAAAAACAGAAGTTCAGTTTTTGGAAACAGGTTCAAACAAATCAAAGTGCGAAAATACAAAAAAAATATGTACTTTTGCATGCATAACAGAACTATAATGAAACATTACAGACACATTCTGCTCGTTATGGCATTGTGCGGAACACTTTCCGCTTACAGTCAGAACGGATTTTTCATACATACGGTATCGAAAGGTCAGACAATGTACTCCATAGCAAAAATGTACGGAGTAACTCAGGATACCATTATCAGCATGAATCCCGGAAGCGGGATCATGATTCGCGCCGGCCAATCCCTGCGCATTCCACAACAGTCAGGAACAAAAGAGGAAAGCAACCGGGTTTACCATACGATTATGGCTGGAGAAACCCTGTACCGCCTTTCCGTCAACTACAAGGTTTCCATTAAGGACATATGCGATGCCAACCCCGGTCTTTCAGCAGACAACTTCCGTGCCGGAGAGGTCATTCTCATTCCTGTTGAAAAAAAGCAGGAGGCCAAGGAAGGCAAATCACAGGCATTTCTGGCTGTAGACCAGACCGGACTTGCAGAGGCCAAAGAACTGAAAGACACACTCAAATACAAAACCGTACATACCGTCAGGTCAAAAGAAAACATATCCAGGATATGCCGCATGTATGACATATCACAGAATGAACTGATTGCGGCCAATCCGGCATTGGGAAATTCTTCAAAACTCAGTGCAGGCCAGAAGCTGAACATTCCATTTTCTTCTCAGGAGCTGAAAGAGAAAAGGAATTCAATGGAGAAGATAGAACAGCAGCTGAACAATATGGACAACAGCGCTCTGATAAATGCAGGCCGCTCCGCACTGATGGAAGATATTCCGGACATGATTCACATTGCGCTGCTTCTGCCTTTCGAACTTGACGATTCAATATCTGACGAACGCAAGAAAATGGTGGAATTCTATCAGGGAACACTGCTTGCGCTTGACACGCTCAAATCCAGCGGAATATCCGTAGAGCTCAACGTGTTCGACACAGGCAATGACACAACAGACATAACGCATATTCTTGAAGACCCTGCATTCCTCAGATCCGATTTCATAATAGGGCCCAAGTATCACAAGCACATCAAGGCTGTGGCAGATTTTGCCAGAGAAAACAGGATTATTACCATACTGCCGCTTACATCAGACGTTGAGCAGGTTTACAATAATCCATACCTTTTCCAGCTCAACACTCCGCAGTCTTTCTGGCAATCCAACATCTATGACAATTTCATTCAGCAGTTCTGTTCAACCGACAGCACACAGGTCATATTCCTGAATCTGCCTGCCGATTCCGTTGACAACGATTTCACACTGAACCTGAAACCTGTTCTGGAACGCAACAGAATACCTTACCTGACAATGGTGATTGACACGCCTGTCTACAGGTTCAACGATACTCTGTTTACAGATACCGTCAACCCGGAAAGGGTCATGAACAATGTGTTTGTAATAAACTCGTCCAAAGAGGGACCGCTTACAACATTCCTGCCCATGCTTCAGATTATCAACCGCAACAAGCATCCGTTTACCGAGACAAGCCTGTTCGGTTACCGCGAATATCAGGCGTACGCACGCAACAACCTCATTGACCAGTTCCACGAGGCCAACATATATTTCTTCTCATGGTTCTACAGCGATTTGTCTGCAGCGCGCACTATGGCTTTCCACGATAAGTTCAGAAGGTCTTTCATGAAACAGATGATGATCAGTTTTCCAAGCTACGCCATGTACGGATACGACATTGTCAACTGGTTTGTGAACGCATTCAGACAATATGGCAACCAGCTCGGTCTTCACTCTGACAACGTTGGTTACAATCCTCTGCATGTAGGTTTCAGATTCGAGCGTATAAGCCCGTGGGGCGGAATGATAAACAACAAGGTGTTCTTTATCCACTACGGCAAAAATTACACCATTGAAACCATAGACTTTGACAGGAAATGAGGCGCGGAAGAGAGATAGTTCTATTGGTATTCCTGTTTGTCTCCACCTTAGCAAACGCTCAGGTTGGCAATCTTCGCAGTACTTTGAGCATAGGCGCAAACGGAGGCGTATCTTTAAGCCGGATGGACATCGTCCCGTCACTGCGCCAGACCTTCAACATGGGAAAGACATTCGGAGCCACCCTGCGTTATACCTCGGAGAAATATTTTTTCCTGATTTGCGGAGCGCAGCTCGAGGCCAACTACGTTGAACGCGGTTGGAAAGAGCTGATTGAAGACGGGACCGGAGATGAGTACAGCCGCCAGGTCAGTTATGTGGAGATTCCTTTTCTGTGTCATCTTGGCATCGGCAGGGAATTTTACGGAGTACAGGGGTTTCTGAACATTGGTCCGCAGATTGGATTTCTGCTCTCGGACAAAGAAATCAAATCCGGAAACTGGACAGATTTGTCAGGTCGTCCGGCCAGTTCGGGATACACATACGGAAAAAAGTTCGAGAAAACCTTTGAATACGGTATTGCCGGCGGACTTGGAATAGAACTCAAGACACGCGCCGGATCGTTTTCTCTTGAAGGCCGTTACTATTACGGATTGTCCGATGTATTCGGCAATAAAAAGAGCGATCCATTTGCACGTTCCGCCAACAGCAGCATTATTGCCAAGTTAGGCTGGACAATAGATTTAATCCGTTGACGGAGAACAAAAAAATTTGCTAACACCAATAATAAAGTGTACTTTTGCATCCACAATCTGCAACAGATGGGCAAGAATTTGGTTAATATTATGATTATCAGTCTGTTGTCTTGTTTTTTAACAGGATGTGCCGGCTATAATAGAATATTGCGTTCCGCAGACCACGAATACAAATACGAGATGGCCAAATCTCTGTTCATTGAAGGCAGAAACAGTACAGCCGCAAGTCTGCTTGAAGAGAGTCTGACAATGTATAACGGTAAAGCCAATGCTGCTCAGGCCATATTTCTTCTGGCAAACTGCTACTACAACATGGGAGATTACGTATCGGCAGCCCACTATTTCAGGAACTACTACCGTTCTTTCCCAAACGAGAACCAGGCTGAATTTGCAATGTTCATGTCAGGAAAAAGCCTTTATCTGGACACGCCGGATCCAAGACTTGACCAGACAAGTACACGCACGGCAATTGCCGAGTTCCAGAATTTTCTGGATACATACCCCTACGGCAAACATGCCAAAGAGGCTGGAGACATGATATACGAGATGTATGACCGCCTGGTTGAGAAGGAATACCGCTCTGCCCAGCTGTACTACAATTTGGGTAATTATATGGGCAACAACTACCAGTCAAGCATTATGGTGGCACGTAACGCCCTGATTGAGTACCCATACACAAAATATAGGGAAGAACTTTCCATTCTCATTTTGAAATCACAGTTCAAAATGGCTCAGGAAAGTGTTATTGAAAAGAAGCTGGACCGTTACAGGGCTGCAATTGATGAATATTACTCTTTTATCAACGATTTTCCTGACAGCAAATTCCGTCAGGAAGCGGACAAGATATTCAAGAGTGCAAACAAATATGTAAACAACTGATATATATCAAACAATATGGATTTTAAGAAAACTAACGCACCTACAAACACAACCACACAGGATTTGGTGAACTTTGTACAGGAAACAGGCAATATCTACGAAAGTGTTGCCATTATCGGCCGCCGCGCCAATCAGATTGCTGTTGAAATGAAAGATGAGCTCAAATCAAAACTCGAAGAATTCAGTTCAACATCGGACAATCTGGAAGAGATTTTCGAGAATCGCGAACAGATTGAAATTTCACGCTACTACGAGCGTCTTCCAAAACCGACACTGATAGCAACCCAGGAATTCAAAGACAATCAGGTATATTTCCGTAATCCTGCCAAGGAGAAAGACCAGTTCTAAAAATCCGTAAGGCACATGAAAACATATCTGCACCAGCTTTGGCTTCTGGCAGCACTGGCCCTTATTGTGATTGATCTGTTCCTGCCGATAGCCGTTCTGAGCAATCAGGAAGGAGAATTTCTGGAGCTCACCAATTTCAGAATGATATGGGCCGACGGCAATACCAATGCGGCTTTCTGGGCACTTGGAGCAATACTGATATGCACCGCACTGGTTGTCCTGTTCGAACTTCTGCTTTCCGGATTCCAGAATTTCACGCTCCAGAAAAGGAGTCTGGTTTTGAGCACAATTCTACTTGGCGGTTACTACGTGATGTACCTTATCTATATACTCTGCATAAATAACGATGCCGAATATACCATAACATGGGGTACTCTGTTCCCTATTCTTGCAATGGTTCTGAATGCTATGGCTTTTCGCGGCGTATGCAATGCAGAGGCTGCAATAATAAGAGATTCATTCCGCCTGCGTGATTGAACGCGCATGTCCGTGCATGGATTTTAAGCTTGAATCGCCATTCAGTCCTACAGGAGATCAGCCTCAGGCCATCAAAGAGCTGACCGCCGGGTTGCAGGCTGGTGTTCCCGCCCAGACTCTGTTGGGAGTCACCGGTTCCGGCAAGACCTTCACAATTGCCAATGTCATCAAAAATTACGGGCGCCCCACCCTTGTGCTGAGCCACAACAAGACTCTGGCTGCCCAGCTGTACAGCGAATTCAAATCGTTCTTTCCACATAATGCCGTAGAGTATTATGTCTCCTATTATGATTACTATCAGCCCGAGGCCTACATTCCGCAATCGGACACATACATAGAGAAAGACCTTGCCATAAACCAGGAAATAGACAAGCTGCGTCTTGCGGCCACATCGGCTTTGCTTTCAGGCAGAAACGATGTGATAGTAGTATCTTCCGTAAGCTGCATCTACGGCATGGGCAATCCGTCCGATTTCTACAACAATGTGATCGATGTTGACCTTGGAATGAAGATTAACCGCGATGCCCTGCTGCTGCGCCTTGTTGCCAGCCTGTACACCCGCAACGACCTGGAACTGACACGCGGAACATTCCGCGTTCGCGGAGACTCCGTTGAAATAAACCTGGCATACGCCGATTCAGCAATACGTATTGATTTCTGGGACAACGAGATTGAACGTATAGAAGAGTTCGATCCTGAGACCGGGTTTACCCTGAACACATATGACTCATACAAGATTTATCCGGCTAACCTGTTCATGACAACCCAGCAGAGCCAGATTGATGCCGTAAAAAAAATACAGGATGATCTTGTGGAACGCGTTGCATATTTTCAGGAAATAGGCAAACCGCTCGAAGCCAAGCGCCTGCAGGAGCGCGTGGAATATGATCTGGAAATGATCAAAGAACTTGGGCACTGCTCCGGAATTGAGAATTACTCACGGTATTTTGACGGCCGTGAACCGGGTTCAAGGCCATACTGTCTGCTGGATTTCTTTCCCAAAGACTATCTGCTGGTAATAGACGAGAGTCACGTAAGCGTGCCGCAGATACGTGCCATGTATGGTGGAGACCGCGCACGGAAGGTCAATCTGGTTGAATACGGATTCCGCTTGCCCGCGGCAATGGACAACCGTCCTCTCAAATTTGAAGAATTCACCGCCCTTACCAATAAGGTCATTTATGTAAGCGCCACTCCGGCAGACTACGAGCTGCAGGAATCAGGAGGTATTATTGTAGATCAGGTAATACGCCCTACCGGACTGCTTGACCCTGTAATAGAAGTGCGTCCAAGCAAGAATCAGGTAGATGACCTTATGGAAGAAATCACATTGCGTGCTGAACATGACGAGCGTACTCTGGTAACCACTCTGACCAAGCGCATGGCAGAGGAACTGACCACCTACCTTACCAATAACGGGATTCGCTGCAACTACATCCATTCCGATGTGGAAACAATGGAACGCGTACAGATTATGACAGACCTGCGTGCCGGAGCATTCGATGTTCTGGTAGGTGTGAACCTGTTGCGTGAGGGTCTTGACCTGCCTGAGGTATCGCTGGTTGCCATACTCGATGCCGACAAGGAAGGTTTTCTGCGCGACCGCCGTTCTCTGACACAAACTGCTGGACGTGCGGCAAGAAACGTAAACGGAAAAGTTATTCTTTATGCGGACAAGGTTACGGAAAGCATGAGTCTGACCATTAAGGAAACAGAGCGCCGCCGGACAAAACAGATGGCATACAATAAAGAACATGGCATCACTCCTACGCAGATCAGCAAAGCCATTACGGCATCGGTATTACCCGCAGGTTACGGCAAGAAAGAGCCCCAAGAATATAAAATTGCACAGAATCCGGCAGAGAATGTTTTTCAGGATCCAGTTGTGCGCAGCATGAATGCGGACCAGCTGGAACGTGCCATAGAACGTACAAGACGTCTTATGCTCGATGCTTCCAAAAAGATGGATTTCCTTACAGCAGCACAATACCGCGATGAAATGTTCAAGCTTGAACAGGTAAAATCAGAGAGGAAGGCACGTTGAAACAACACAACCGTCAACAATATGCGTGGTGCATCTTACGCTGTTATCTGATAGGATTTCTTTTATTGTTCCGGTATCGATACCGGTTCCAAGATATTTGACAACAGCTTCTTTTTTTGTCCAGTACTCCATAAAGGACAGGGCAGGATCAGCAGAGGAGAATATGGCATTGCACTCCTGCGCGTTGCAGACGTAACGTATCAGTTTCTCATCGGCATTACGCTCCACGCATTCAATATCCACACCCACATTAGAGTCTGAAACAACACAAACAACACCCCTTTTGCAATGGCTCAGACTGAAAAAAAGACCGGGATAGTCTTTAAGGAAAGGTTTGCCGTGTGCGTTATACTCAAACAGAGGCATTCCGGCCAGCATTCCAAGATCTTTCAAAGCCTTTACAAGCAACAGATATGCAACCGCATTTTCTATTTTTCCCTGTAAAAACTTAAAAGAAAGCATCTGCTCTCTCCTCCATTCGGGGAAAAAGCAGATGCATTTGTCTATAAACTCCTGACCAAGTGATTGCAACCCGGTAAAGAGATAGGTCTTGACCATTATTACTTGCGGTAATCGTCTCTGATTACTATTTCAAACAGATAATACTTGTTTGAGCCAAAGTTTATCTCGTCCTGGAATGACTGATTTGCCTTTGTCTCCTTATTGGCCGTTTTAAGAGGCATATACTGCACAATATTGCGCAAATAATCTGAACGGTTGCTGAATTTGATTTCTTTGATAGCCTCAATACGGATCTGCTCCGGATTTGCCCAATCACCTTTGAACAGCCACTCCTTTGAGTTGTGTACATAGTACTGGATGCTGATACCGTTGACATCTGTACCGTTCTGTGACATATTATGGCCTATACTTCTCATATAGCCCGGTATGTCTGTTGCATAAGCACCGATTTTCTCCTCGTCTGTAAGCTGGTCTGGGAAAGTGATTGTTGAAAGTGTTTCTCCGGCTGTGAACACTGCACGGTCTCCTTCCGGAATTATTATTTCAACTCCTTTTTTCTTTGGAGCCTTTTCTTTGGCAGCATAAACACTTGTTACACCGGCGGTCAGAAGACCGAATGCCAGTACTAATGACAATGAAAGTTTAATTTTTTCAAGTTTCATATTCTTATCTTTTAAATTGGTTTCTTACACATATCAAAGGTACCTAATAATTGTGAAAAAACAAACAATATTCAGAAAAAACTATTAAAAACAATGAAAATAGGTTTATCTTTACGGCATAAAACAAAAAAATACGCAATGAGATTAAATTCTATCAAACAAATCCCGGCATTGGCACTGGCATTACTGGTGAATGCAGGCAATGCAACGGCACAGGAAAAGTTTCCTTATCAGAATCCAGAGCTTTCTCCGCTGGAAAGGGCGCAGGACCTTTGTTCAAGACTTACTCTTGAAGAGAAGGCAATTCTTATGCTTGACCAGTCCCAGGGCATTGACCGTCTTGGCATCAAACCATTCTACTGGTGGAGCGAGGCTCTGCACGGAGTAGCCAACCAGAATGACATTACCGTTTATCCGGAGCCTATTGGAATGGCGGCATCGTTCAATGACGAACTGGTATATAAGGTATTCAGTGCAACCAGCGACGAGATGCGCGCAACATATCACGAGAACCGCCGCAACAATGTACCGGACCGCCGTTTTCTTGGTCTGTCGGTATGGACCCCGAACGTAAATATTTTCCGTGACCCGCGTTGGGGCCGCGGTCAGGAGACATACGGAGAAGATCCTTTCCTGACTAGCCGCATGGGTGTGGCTGTTGTAAAGGGTCTGCAGGGGCCGGAAGATGCCAAATACCGCAAGCTGCTTGCATGCGCAAAGCACTTTGCCGTTCACAGCGGTCCTGAGAGCAGCCGTCATACAGACAACATTACCAACGTAGATCCGCGTGACCTGTTCGAGACTTACCTTCCGGCATTCAAGGCTACCGTTCAGGAGGGCCAGGTAAGAGAAGTCATGTGCGCCTACCAGCGTCTTGAAGACGAGCCATGTTGCGGCAGCAACCGTCTGTTGCAGCAGATACTGCGTAATGACTGGGGATTCAAATACCTTATAGTATCAGACTGCAGCGCCATATCTGATTTCTGGCAGACCCACAAATCGTCAAGCGACGAACGCCATGCCGCCGCCGTTGGCGTTCTTGCCGGAACAGATGTTGAATGCGGATACGATTATGCCTACGAGGCTGTTCCGGAGGCAGTGAAGAACCACCTCATTTCCGAAGAAGAGGTTGACAAACGCATTGTCAAACTGCTTGAAGGACGTTTTTCTCTTGGAGAGATGGATGACCCGGAACTGGTGGAATGGTCAAAGATTCCTTTCAGCGAGGTCTCCTGCAAGGAACACCGTGCACTTGCAGTTGAGATGGGACGTCAGGCCATGACTCTGTTGCAGAACAATAACAATACTCTGCCGCTCAGCAAAAAGGACAAGATAGCCCTTATCGGTCCCAATGCAGACAACCAGATTATGCTTTGGGGAAACTACAACGGAACTCCCAAATATTCAAAATCCATTCTGAAAGCTGTTGAGGAAAAGATTGGAAAGAGCCGTGTTGTATATATGCAGGGATGTGACTATGTTGACAACAAGGTAGTAACATCGTTATACAGCCAATGTTCAATAGATGGCAGCACCGGACTGAAAGGCACATTCTGGAACAATACACGCCGTCAAGGCAACCCTGTTGCCACATTGCAGGTAACAAAACCGCTCAACGTATCAACATTCGGCAACTATCCGTTTGCTCCCGGCGTGAATCTGACTGAATTCTCGGCATACTACGAGACTTATTTCCGTCCCACAAAGACACAGACTGTTGTAATACAGTACAATGGCTGCAGCAACTATCAGATTGCCGTCAACGGAAAAGTCCTGTACAGAAACAACACCTGGCGTAATGACAAGAAGAACATTTATCTTGATGTTGAGGCCGGAAAAGAATACCACATTGAGCTTTCGTATGCACATATTCCAACCTATAACGCCAACCTGTATTTCAATATAGGTACAGAAAAAGAGATTGACTATCAGGAAATAATCAACAGACTCAAAGGTATTGGAACTGTAGTGTTCGCAGGCGGTATTGCTCCGTCTCTCGAGGGAGAGGAGATGCCTGTAGAGATAGAAGGTTTTGCCGGCGGAGACCGCACTTCCATTGAGATGCCTAAGGTTCAGCGTGAATTTCTCAAGGCTCTGAAAGAGGCCGGCAAGAAGGTCATTCTTGTAAACTGTTCCGGTTCCGCAATTGCTCTTGAGCCTGAAACAGAATATTGCGACGCAATACTCCAGGCATGGTACGCAGGTCAGGAAGGCGGCATTCCTATTGCCGACGTTCTGTTCGGAGATTATAATCCGGGAGGCAAGTTGCCGGTTACATTCTATAGAAACGATGCCCAGTTGCCTGATTTCAAAGACTATTCAATGCGCGGCCGCACATACCGTTACTTCAACGGCGAGCCGTTGTTCGCATTCGGTTACGGTCTGAGCTATACAACGTTCCAGATAGGGAATGCCACATTTGACAGAAAGAGCATAACAGACAATCAGAGCCTGACCATTACCGTTCCGGTAACAAACACAGGCAAACGCGCAGGTGCGGAAGTTGTTCAGATTTACATAAAACGTACTGCAGACCAGGATGGCCCAATCAGATCTCTCAAAGCGTTCAAACGTGTAGAGCTCAAAGCCGGAGAAACAAAGAATGTTGAAATAACACTCCAGCCGGATGCCTTTGAGACATTCGCTCCAGAGGTCAACAACCTTGCCGTTATGCCGGGAGAATACCAGATATTCTACGGGAACAGTTCAAGAGAATGTGATTTGCAGAAAGAGGTGATTACACTCACCGAATAAGCAGCGGGGAGCACCCAGTGAACCAAATACGGTGAACGGAACCCGTCACCTGCTCACGTGAGATGACCCCGACCGTGTTGCGATTCAGCGCAAAACACCGCACCGTCTACGGTGTTTTGCAGTTTATGTGGGGGACCGTGTTGTCTTTACCTGCATTTTTCAACACCGTCCACTAACACACGACAACATCTGGTGTTGGCGTACGGCGGCATTGGTGACATAGGGGGAACATCTTATAATAGAAAACTCCAGCCGCGGCGCCCATAGCAACCAGCAGACTGGAGTTTTTGTATTGGTTGGTGAATGATTGCTGTCTGTTACAAAGCTGCAGCCTGTTCCTTTGTCAGACCTGTGTATTTGCAAATAACATCAGTATTCAAGCCATCTGCCTTCATTTTGCGTGCAGTTTCAAGTTTACCTTGCTCCAGTCCTTCTGCACGGCCTTCTGCACGACCTTGGGCACGGCCTTCTGCACGGCCTTGTTCAAGTCCATCTGAGTGGCCTTGTTCAAAGCCTTGGGCGCGACCTTCGGCCAAGCCCTGTTCGGTAGCTTTACGCAATGCACATTTCATCTGTGCACGTTTATCCATTTCAG
>JAKSIP010000015.1 GCA_024398715.1 Bacteroidaceae bacterium | reverse complement strand
GCAAAGATATAAAGTGAGGGGCAGGCTGGAAATACGTGCTTCACCGGGTGCTTACGGAACGAATGTGGCCTCTATGCAGTGGACAAGATGGAAAACGCCATGCAGAACATCATTCTGCAGGAAATGGAGAATCTTGAAGGCATCATGATAGCCACGACAAATCTGACCGGCTCGCTGGACGATGCCTTTGACCGCCGCTTCCTCTACAAGATTGAGTTCGAGAAACCTTCTCCCGAAGAACGCAAGCACATCTGGATGTCCATGCTTCCGGACCTGAAGGAAGGTGATGCGTTGATATTGGCCAGCAAATTTGACTTCAGCGGAGGTCAGATAGAGAATATCGCACGCAAGCGCATTGTCGATGACATTCTGGACAGCAGAAAGCACATCGACCTGAAGTCACTCGTAGAAAACTGCGAGCACGAACGCATCCGCCACCGGACAGGCTCGGACTGCCGGGTGGGCTTTCAATGACGGTGAAAGGTCAGACAGATTAACAGTTAAGTTCTTCAAGCAGTGAAACATCACACATCAACGCACAAAAATGTGATCCAAAAACGCCACCAAAATCTTGCGCTTTGGTGAGTTTGTCGCTTCCCTGTGACTACTTTGGGGATCACTATTACTTCAACTTCGTGATTTCAAGATCACTGGTGTTCAAGCAATTTGCCTTACGTAGCGAGATGCCGAACATACGCATGTACGCATCTTCAACATACTGCCAGTTGTTGACCTGTACTGTTTGATTTACAGGGGTCACGACCTGGACCTCCATTCCTGCCTCAATGTTTACGCCGTTGCAGCATTTGCGCCGCTTGGTTCTTACTCTGTAAAGTGACATAATTTTTATGATTAAAAATCAAGTAATGGTTTTGACTCATCATTGAAAAGCTGAACAAAACTCTCAAAATCTTCAAGAGGAGATTTAACGACAATGCTACTAATATTTTTCATTGCCTGAATTATAAGTTCCCTATCATTTGTTTCAATTGCCTTGTTTAGTACTGCATAATCATTACTTAAAGCTTTTTCGCGTTCGCCAAAAGTCTTTTCTAAAAAATCCTCACAAATTTTATACTTCATGGCAATGGCAGCTAATCTCTCATCTGATTGTTTCGCCACCAAATCCATTTGTTTGCACTGGAGGTAGAATTCTTTAGCATCTTGGATAACTGCCAATGACTCTTGAGGATGGCTGTTTATTAAAGATGCAATAGTCTGCTTAATAGAAATTTGATTATCCATATTATATTTTTGAATGACTTATTTTATTGTATTCTGAAACGGCTTGTGCCAACATGTTTATATCTTGCAATGATATATTTTGCTGACTTTCTTCAATAAACACTTTATCTCTCAAAGGAGCGTAAATTGAGATAAAACCTTTATTAGTTTCAATTATTGCTTTTATTATTTCGATGGCCCGCAAGAATGCCGCTTTTTCGATTTCAAGTTTAGGAACATTCCTTTCAAGATCCTTCAAGTATGCTTCTTGACGTTTTGCTGAGTTTTGTATTTTCTTTGTCCGTATTTCGTTCAAAGAGTCTAGCAGTGATGCTATCGCAGCATACATCACCGCTTTTCTTGATTCAATTTTAAATCCGCTCAGAGTTTGAGCAGTGTTTGAAAAATTACGAAACAATGAATCAAACAAATTTGAAATGTTAGTGCTTGCAATTTGTAGCGATGACCCGTGGCTCTCTAATGGCAAGTCTATATTCAATGAACCATTTTCTGTATTAAGGCTCTGCCCACCTACATTATTTCTTATGAAGCCTAATAACTCTACCCCCAAATATATGTTTCTGAATGCAACGTACCTTACATATTGCAGAATTTCGTTCGCTCTTTTGCCTAGTTGTTGCATTTTGGCGAAATCTCCCCTTACCTGATTGGAAAGATCTCGTAAATTACCTTCCCTAATCTTATTCCGTATCAAACTTTGCATGAACAGAATCTTCGTACCATTCCCCTTTATCTCCTTCAGTGTGTCCGAATAGGCAGCCCTTTTAATTCTTTCGATGTCAGAAGAGTATCCATCTATCTCTCGTTCTTCTTCCGTAATCTCACCTGCTAGAATTTTAGATTCGGACTTGTCATGGCGCATTAAATTTATGTTGCCGGATTCTCGATATGTGGCAAAAATATTTTGAATCTCTTGAATTGAGTCCGATGAATTCCTCGCACTTGCCAAAAAAGGAACCATATACATGAATTCCAACTTTTGAGCTGCAATTTCCTTCTTTAATTTCAAACTGTCTTCAGCCGATGTCAGGTTTTGGACATTGCTTGCCAAGTTTGACATTTTTTTCAAAAAAGTCCGCGTAAGTCTTTCCTCTGCAAAACTGTCGATTGTGTTGTCTGGCAAAGGAATCATTATTTCATCCCGTACTCTTCTCTCTAATCTTCTGCGATTTGATGAAATCATCTTTTTTGCGACAAAAAACACTGTCACCATGATTGCCACAGAAGCAGCAATTATGATTATGAAGATAAGTGTGTTATGCATCGTATTACAAACTATTTGTCAAAGGATTTTCAATGGAAATTCACGATGACGCGATTCCAAAAGTCCCAACTGTACCCAACGGAAGGATGGTATACGCAGATTGCACGCACTTTCTTACCATTGTCCAACCGATAATAACCATTATCTACATAGTATCCATCAACCTGAACTTCTGAACCGTCAATCCAGTTTTCGCTCGGAAGATTGCTCCACAGGCGTTTGCCCCATGCTATCAGCAGGTCAGGCTGGTAGGTGTTGAGAACATTGAAGAACGGCGCGATTGATGCCTGATGCTGCTCCGGTGTACCAGCTTCACGCGGTCCGTGAAGAGCCACTTGCAGGAAATTATAGAAAATAATGGAGTCCCATATATTCCGGCTTTCCTCAGGAGTTGTTTCGTGGCCAACGAGCGACCTCTCGAATTTCAGGTAGGTGTTCATCCACCCTTCCCGTTCAATCTTTGGGTCAAGACACCATTCGATAACATCAGACGTCAGCCTGTTGCATTTCGGATTGGGATTCACTCCGCACTTTCCGCACGGTGTCCCGCAGTAATGGCTGTCACCGAGCACCATAATGCGCTTGCCGAAAATACCTCCGGAAGAGTAGTTGGGGCCGACCCAAGGATGAAAGAATGGAGAACTGCTTTTCATAAAATGAACGACATACGTCTTTATGGAAGGTACATCCGCTTAAGAAAGCTCATCCAATTCTTGAGACACCTTTGCCAATTCACCATGAAGATTTGATACAGTCTCTTCGGTCTTTTTCTTTTCGTCTTCCCTTTGCTTGGTATTGGACAATATTTCCTGAACCTGTTCTTCAATAGGCTCAACCAAATCAGTGATAAATGCTTTCTTGATTATACCTATTAACTCGTTCTTTCTTGAGAAGACCGTATCCAAATATGGTGTCATATCCATATTCCTTAATTCCATCAAGTGCCCAAGAAGTTCTTCTCTCTTTTTTTCGTGAGTTATTGCATGATATCCTGCTTTTAAGCCTTCTTTTATACCGATACCGACTGCCCCGCCTAATACCATAATGGCGCCATTTGCCAGCGCTCCATAAATACCATTCTTATTTTGAGCATCGCCTCCACCGTAAGAAAATAAGTCATAGTTCTGGATTTCTAGATCTATCTTAGATGATACACTTCGTACAACATCATCAGAATCGACTTCGGGCAAATATTTCATTAATATCTCTTCGGCCTCTGTCATAAAGTCCTGAACCGCAATTTTTGTGTTTCTTTCAGCAGAAGAACTCATTTCTTCGATGGCGCGCTTAATATCTCTGGTCATAAGACGCTGGGTCTCTTTTTCAAGATCCGGTTTAATTACATCAACCGACTTCACCTTGGACCAATTGTTAATAATGCTCTCCATCCTGTTGCACGAAGCATCAACGATATCCTCTAGGTTGTTTTTCCCGGTTCTGACCAAATTCTTAAACTTGTCATTCATATCGTCATCAAGTGCCTCAATCTTGTTGTCAAGACGTCGCTTCGCTCGATTAAGATTATCAAGGCACTCCTCGAGTTCGTCGTTAGGTTTGCTAAGATTTGATAGCAAAATTTCGGATTCTCTCAATGACTTTTCAATTGCATCTTTCTTTTCGTGGCCTGCCGCCAATATGGCGTTAATAGGTTTCTTGAAAAGAATTTCATCCTTTTCCTTTTCTAATAGCAATTTAACTGCGTTTATCAAATCAGTGATATGACTTTTATCGCGCATCTCCTTTTGATTGCTAATTTCAAAAGTGTCACAGGATCGTTTCCAACTGAAGTCCAAATGCTCCTCAGAATTAATCTTGGCCATTGGTAGCTCAGAAAGAAGGGCCATTTCCGCCGAAATAGGAATTGGTTCTGTTTCGTCAAGAATTTCAACAAGTGTGCTGTCATCGCACAGTTTGCAGGCCTTCTTTAATTCGGACTTTACATATTCTTTGATTTCGTCCTCGGTTTCGCCATTTTCATAAGGAATGTCGTACTTGTTAATGCCAATGATTACTTTACCTATTCCGCACTGCCTTACATTTGTAAAAATAATATCTCGGTCAGTAGAATCAAATGGACGCCCGGCATAGAGCATCATTATGACAACATCAGCTTTTTTTAAGAATTCGTTAGTCCTTTCTTCTCGAGAAACGATAGGGTCATTAAACCCCGGAGTGTCAACAATCTCTACACCCTTTAAGTATTCTTTGGGGTAATATATGACTACAGATTTAGTAATAGCAACATATTTGCCCTCAGCTCCCACATACTCAATTAAATGTTCGAAAGAATCTTCCTGCTTGCCTTTGTTTAGTAAATCATTAATTGAAGAACCGAGTTTGGTGGATTTTTCAACTAACTCCTTTGCGGCTTTTACTTTTGACTCTTGAAGAGTGTTTCCGGACACTTCATCAAGATTTCTAGATGCCTGCGCCTTCATTTCCTCCCACTCATCCTCATTATAGAACTCAGCGACTATTTTTTTACTTTCTCCATAAGTAATAACGGAAAGAGCAGCTGTCATAGGGGTGGTCGCTGACGGCAAAACTTCATCTTCGAACACAAAAGAATTCAAAAATGTGGATTTTCCGCATTTCATTTGCCCGATTACACCAATCGTAAGAATGTCATTGTTTATCTTATCAATGATTTCTTTATATCGAGTTTCGTCAATCCATCCGAATTCATGAGCTTTCGAAACCTTACCGATAAGGGCTTCCTTTTTTCCTTTCAGTTCTTCAAATATATTGTCCATATTAGTTCAATCCTTTAGTGATTCTGTTTAATTTTTCATATGATTCATTCAACAATTGCCAATTTGCTTTAGCTTTCAAATGGCTGTCATATGCTGAACTATATTCCATAGCTACATTCATCATCTCATTGAAGAGATCCACACAGGTATTAACACGGGTAGTACAGATTCTATTCAAAATGTTGATCATATTATTGTATTGATCTGAATTCATCTTATATCCTTCGCCAATGCCCAGGAATCCGGATTTATATTGTGGAATATCAGCAGCGGCTTCACAATCATTCTCTAATGCAGCGTTGGCCTTGTTATACTTGTCACATATAGAATCTATCTTCTTTGACAAGCTGTCGGAATTACGTTTTTGTTCAAGAACATCATCATTCAATTCCTTAACCCATTGGGCAATGACATCCTTGAGGGCTGCGAGGTAGTTATCTTGATTTGTATCACGATTAATTTGAGAAATAGGATCCATGATATCAGACAGAGTTGCTTTGCTAGAAAAACGGATAATTTTCTCAAAATTAATTTCAGCAGATTGCAAAGTGCTGGTGATAAGTTTTTCAACCTTATCAACCTCTGATTCAGGTTTTGTATCCACCTTATTTATCACGATATACAAAGGCTTGGTAAGGTTTTCTTTAATAAGATTAAGAGACGACCTATTCACTGTTCCAGCATTTACGTCAAACACCCAGAACAAAGCATCACACTCGTTAATTACTTCAATTGTGCGATCCGCATCTTCCGGATCGTTTGAATTAAAACCAGGCGTATCCAAAATGCTTAAATTATCAAGATTTGGATTCTTGTACCCAATTACAAAATACTTAATGAGAGAAGAAACTCCATGAATCTGATCTAGTACCTCTTTATTAACCTTCTTAAATGTGTCTTCAGATATACATTTCAATGAATTGTCAGGAGTGACAAACTGATATAATGCTCCTGGAGCACCAGAAATGTACGTGGGAATAGCTGTTGTTGCCTTTGTGCTGACAGGTAACAACGGGACGGACGGATCGTCCTGTGAAAGAATTCGGTTCACAATAGATGTCTTACCGGCAGAAAATTCACCTACAAAGGCTATAGATGTTTTGCCGGATACCCAACTTTTTTTTCTGCGCGCAGCCCAACCATATAGTCCATATCCAAAAGCGCCATCATCAAAGGACTGCGACGTATCATAAATTTCCTTCACGTTATCGCGTAAATCAACTCTGATAAAATCTACAACATCTGAAACCTGTGAATAAAGTTGTTGTGTGGAATCATCAGATGCATCCTTTGCTGAGAGTACCTCCTGCACAAATGACAAAGACTCCTCTTTCAAATTAAGAACCTGAATTTTGTCGTCAAGCTCATTTTTCAAAGAATCGACATCTGCTTTTAATTGCTTTGATTCTCGTTGAGCCGCGATTATTGCGTCCTGGAGTTCGCTGCATTCTGTGTTTTTCTTACTGAACTTCTTCTTCTCATCGTCAAGATCATCTTCCAAATCATCAATTTCTACCTCGAGCTTTTTGATTTTCTGTTTTAGAGAGTCAACCTCTGCCAATTTTTCTTTGGTGACATCATCGAATTTTCCATTAAGGGCCAAAGAAAGTTGGCTATCAAGCTCGCTAACTTTATTTTTTGATTCTTGAAGAAGGCTTTCGTATTTTGTCTTTAATACTTCTGTTTGTCGTTCGAAATCTGCCTTCAAAAAATCGGTCTGCTCTTTGACACTACTGGAATCATCTTTAGTATTTCCTTTCTTGACGAAGAATACTACTCCAGCACCAATAGCCGCGGCCAAAACCGCCACAATTATCAATAATATAGTATTCATTGTTTCTTTAATTTAGCAATTTGTTCCTCATAATTGGCACAGACAGCTTTATAGTCCTGGATAGTTCTATTCAGTTCTTCATTTTGTACTTGCAACTTCCGAATTTCCTTTTTTGCAGCAGTCAAGTCATCTTGAAGATCTTCGGAATCATTGTCTATATCTTTTGCCCGTCTGCGCAGTTTGTCATTCTCGGCGATGAGCTCTTCCACCTGACTTTCCGTTTCACTTGCTCTTTTACGGAGACGTTCATTTTCATCGCTCAACTTATTTGCTTCTTGCCTCAAGATATTAATCTGTGAATCATCGTTCTTGCCAATATATTTATCTTTTGCAACCATACCGCCAGCACCAACTACCAGGCCGGCAAAAAATTCAATAACACCCATATTCTTAATTTATTAATTCATTTTGGATTGTTTTCAATCTTGATATTCTGGATTGATATTCTTCCTTTTGCTGTTTCCTTTCTTGTAGAAGTCCTTCTAATGCTTGTGTCATCTCGATAGTTCCTGATCCCAGAGCACAATTCACTATTTCATGAATATGCCCCAATAAATCAGATGCAATCCTGTCCAGTTCGGAATTGAATGTAGGAAGCAAAGTCATATCTATGTATTCATGAATCGCACGTCTGCGCTGGGGTTTACCAAAAGCAGAATCTGTAACAAATCCAACAAGTGATTCAACAATACCCTTATCGGCTCCTATTCTTTGGCTTACTCCCATCTCTGTCTGGTCAATGTAATCAAGTTTACCCTGAGTCTGACTTATCAGGCCTTCTATTCTTTCTACACTATTTTTGTTCGATACTATACTTTGAACGTCTGATACCGTATCCGCTATATCAGTGACAGTGTCCACGGCCTTCAGCATCGTTGCGCCACCTATGGCTTCCCCAGCAGCTGCACTTCCAACAGCACCTGATGCAGCACCAGCAGTTGCTACAACGGCTCCAACAGCGGCAGCGATTTTTAATCCGCCGGATATTTTCTTGTCATACTCATGGCCAACTTCATCAAGGTTAAGATTGTAGCTAATTCCTTCCACAGCATATTCAGACATATCAAACACTGTCAGCTCAGATAAGGACACATTCGTGCATTCTGCTTGTTTGACAGCATTGGATAAGATTGATTTAATTTGTGCCCTAAGATTATTTTGTGCTATGGTGGAAGTGTTGTTGATTATTGAGATCGCATCAGCATCAAAATTTGAACTTTTGTTAACAACAAGAGAATCAAGTTTCGTGAAAACGCCATCTTCAAATTGTTTTTTCACAGTCTGCTTACATACGACAATATCAGATTCGACATCTTGAAATATTCTATTAATCTTGTCAGTTATCCTATGAAGTTCATACTTCTGTTTGTTAATGGCTTCTTGAATACTAGAATCATCTTTTGAGGATTCGATAATTGTAGTAATGCGTTCGAGCATTATTTTCTTCAAGTCTTTTATTCTTTGATCAAACACCTGTTTTAGAATCTCAGACTTGTCTTTTTGTATTTCATCAAGCAATTGATACATTTCGTCAAGATTCTGTGTATTAGCAGAAACCTTGATTATCTTTTTGAACGGAAGCTGATGAGCATCTTCGATATACTTTATTGAGTTAAGGGCCTGCTCACCTGTCTTCGTGTCGCATTTTGTTAAAATTAGATATACTGGCCTATTTGAAAGACTAATGGTATCAATAAAATCAATTGTAGAACGGTTAAGCTGAGCATTAATATCCATTACGAGCAGAATTCCGTCAGCTTCTGGTAAAAAAGAGACTAATGCTTGTTTGTGGCGAGGATCGCTTGACGACAATCCCGGAGTATCTATCAAAAGCGTTGTCTGGGGAATTCTAGAGGAGGTATCATAAACCTTTACGAACTCGGCATCGGCAACTTCGGTATTCTTGATAGAAGAGATGTCTTCAACCTTTTCAAAAGTTCCGTCTGCCTTTTTGACTTCAGCATATGCACTATCGCTTCCGAAATGAATTTCATAGATAGTCGCAGTAGTCGGTTTTGTGGCAGTTTCCAACTGTCTGCTGTCAGTAAGAGAATTTATCAAAGACGTTTTTCCAGCGGAAAACTCTCCAATTAATGGCAGAATAATCGGGCAGTCTTTTTGTCCCATTCTATAAAAGATGTTCTGAAGGGAAATGGAAATATCCGAGAAACCCAATTCTTCGGATATTGAAATAAGTTCCTTTATTTCCATGATGCTTTTATCCTAAAGCCTGATAATCAAAATCACCTGCATTACAGCAAGCCTTTTTATAATCGTAGCCATATATTCTCATGTAGGCATCAACATCTTCCTTTGCTCCATTGGCGAATGGGGTAGTGGAGTGCATCTGCATAGTGACAGCAACTGTCATTTCGGGAGTAAGAACAATCCCGATAGCGCGTTTGATTCGCTTGGGGGTTACTTTGAAAACTTTCATAGCGGTATTATAAAATTATAAACTTATATCCATACCATGATTGCTGCTACTGTCAACGCCGCTTCGATGAGTTTTATGATGAAACCGGTAAACATTGACCTTTCCATCATTCCGAACAGAGGTCTGCTAATGCCGCCAGTAAAGGCTCAGCTACCATTGCCGAACGCATAGATAATAAAATAAACAATGTCTGAAGCACTAATGGCTCCAAAAACTGTAAGAAGAACTTTTAGAATTGTAAATACAACATTGATCATATTGAAATCATTTTTTACACAAATTTATTTTTGACGAATGGGAAAAGCAAATCAAATTCGGTTCATGTGGGGTTCATAAATGGTTCATTTTTAGAAAAATGGTGGGAAGAATGTGTGGAACTTTACGGTAAAATTGTATTTTTGTAACTCAAATTGCGCTTGCTGATTTTGGGGATGATGAGAAGAAACGTAAAGTGGTTGTTTGATGCTAAACTTGTTTGGGCGGCAGTTTTCCTTTTGCTTGGAATGTGTTGCTGTGAGAGTAGGACTGGTGTTGACAGTCCGACTCTACGGCCCCGCTTTGAGGAATTTTGGACTGAACAGGTCACTTGCAACAGTGCGCGTATTTACGCCTTGATAAATTCCGGATGCCGGTTTGATAGAGTTGAATATACTATAACCGATGACAAATCTTACGATATTGTTATTTTGGCTAGTGTTAAAGGAGATACTATTCGGTCGTTTATTGGTGGACTGGGTCCAAATACAACATATTATGTTCAGGCTGTCATTTTTAATGGCGTTAGCGATATTGTAAGGAGTACAAAGATAAAATTCACTACTTTAGCGGAAGAGCCGGAACAACCTCAGGAACCGGAAGAGCCGGAAGAGCCGGAAGAGCCTCAGGAACCGGAACAGCCTGGAGAGCCTCAAGAGCCGGAACAGCCTGAAGAGCCTCAGGAACCGGAAGAGCCAGAGGAACCTCAGGAACCGGAAGAGCCTGAAGAACCTCAGGAACCGGAAGAGCCGGAACAACCTCAGGAACCGGAAGAGCCGGAAGAGCCGGAAGAGCCTCAGGAACCGGAACAGCCTGGAGAGCCTCAAGAGCCGGAACAGCCTGAAGAGCCTCAGGAACCGGAAGAGCCAGAGGAACCTCAGGAACCGGAACAGCCGGGCTTTATTGACTTTGAGTGTGAGTTTATCGACAGGTGGTTCTTGTCCAGATATGATAATGACAATGATGGGCAGATTTCTGTACAGGAAGTTGGAGATGTCAGGCATCTGGCCTTCAACGGAGATAACGTATCAAGTGCCAAGGGCTTGGAACAACTTCCAAATCTGAACCATCTTAATATTGAGGCAAGTCGTGAAAGTGCTGTGCGCGGACCGTTGAGTTCAATTGACCTTTCCAAAGGATGGACAAGTCTGACAGAACTCCTTTTCTATTATTGTAGCATTGAAACGCTCAATTTAAGTTATGTGGGCAGACAACTGAATAGATTTGCGGCAAGAAGGTGTCTGCTCCGCACAATTGATGTCTCATGTCTGAAGAATGTGAATTACATAGATATTGCTGAAAACCAGTTTGAAGAACTTGATTTCTCTGGTCTTGACAATTTGGATGAACTGCACATAGAACATAATCCTGATTTGGAAGAGGTCATATTCAATAACAGAAAACTGCGTTACGTTGACTTGAACAACACAAATATAAAGAGTGTTGATTTTTCAAAATGTCCCTTCATTGATGCTGTGGACTTGACAGGTTGCAATAGACTTGAAACTATAATAATATCCAGACATCAGGTAATTAATACAATAACCAAACCTGACTGTGTGAAGATTGTTTATTGTGACTGAATTGTGTAATTATCCCAAATATGACTGAAATTGAATACTTGAAACAGCTGATTGCCCAAACGTACGGTGCGCCCATTGAAACGTCATCGGATTTTGAGAGATTGTCAAATACTATAGAGGAGGAATTGAAAGAGCCTATCTCTGTCTCTACATTGAAGAGACTTTGGGGGTACGTAACTTTAGCACCGAAACCGCGTATGTCCACGCTGGATATACTGTGCCGTTTTGTTGGGCGGGAGGATTTCAGACAACTGTGCCTTGAACTTAGACAGTCATCAAGTTTCTTTTCTACTGACAAGGTGTTCGCATCGGAACTTGAAACCGGTACTAAAATCCAGTTAGGCTGGCAACCGGACCGTCTGGTCACACTTGTATATTTGGGGCAGTCTAAATTTGCTGTGGTGGAATCAGTCCATTCCAAACTGCATGAAGGTGATGTGCTGGAATTTTCATCGGTACTGCTTGGGCATCCGCTATATGTGGGCAAAGTTGAACGCGCAGGTCAGATTTTGCAGTCTTATGTGGCTGGAAGATCCAACGGCATCAGCAATATTGAGATTATCAGGCCGGAAATAAAATCCAAATAGATTCTAATTCTGTTCTTGGGTCGAAACAACCATATCTGTTGCCTGGCGGAATAGTTCATCAATAAGTTCTGTACTGTAAATCATTTCTGTATCCGGTACCGATGTAATTGATGAATCCTTTGGCGGAATTGAATCAGTTTCTATATATGCAACTGGATTGGTTGGATTGACATTGGAATGAACAAATGGCGTATTGATGTTCTTCAGAATGCAGACTGTGCCAACTATCAAGATGGCTGACAGTGATGTAATAAAAAGTTTACGATAGATGATTTCCAGTTTAAGGCTTTGCAAAATATTTATCGGCTCTGTAAACCGGTCCTTTGGATTTGTTTTTATGCATTTGGTAACTGTCCGGGGGCACTTTATGCCAAGCAAATCAAGTATTTTGCCTAAAGAATAGATGTCAATCCGATGGTCACATTCCTTTCCTTGAAGCAGTTCGGGCGCAGCAAAGTTCGTGGTTCCGGCTGGGGCCTTAAGTATGGAAAAACTGTCACTGTCGGAAAGTCCAAAGTCAATTATTTTGATGTTCTGACCATTATGGGTGACCATTATGTTGGATGGTTTCAAATCCCTGTGGACAATCTGGCGGGAGTGGATGTATTGAACCGCATTGCAGATTTGGCTGAAAAGTTTTACTGCCAGTTTCTTTGTAATACGATGCCGGCTTATCAGATTGGACAGGCTGTCTCCATCAATCCATTCCATTTCAATGCAGTTCCCCAACTCCGCTGATTCATGAAAACCGTAGATTTCGCAAATTCCCGGATGAGACAATGTATAACCTATCTCAAACTCCTTTTTCAGAAGTTCTTCGTACAATGGATTGCCTCGAAACTCAGGTTTGAGTACTTTCAACATGCGAAATCTTCCGTGTCTGTCTGCCAGATACAACTGCGACCATCCGTCAGCGGAATCATGCAGCAGTCTGACGCTGCCATCAGAACTCAGCTGTTGTGCCGTCAGCTGTTGGAAAAAACCGGAATCTTCTACGATGTCAATCATAATTGTGCAAAAATACGTTATTTTTGCAAGGCTATGAGAAAATTCTGCCTTAAAATTCCCATTATATTCATTCTGTTTTTTGCAGGAGCATTGAACTTGCATGCGCAGAATGTTTCTCAAACTGACTGGACTCAGGCACTTGACAGATATGAACAAATCTGCAACCAATGCATATCTCTTAGAGAGGATATTCAGAACGGGGTACAGGTTCCTGCAACCAAGGTCAGTTCATTGCTTCAGGAAATTGCCCGATTGAGAGCTGTGCTTCAGAATGCATCCGGTTCTATGACCAACGGACAGAAAAGACGTTTTTCTGAAATTCGGGATAGATACCAAACTCAATTGGATGGTTCTGTGAATCAGAAGGATGCCATTTCAAAACCGGCCTCAAAACCATCTGTCATATTGCAACAACCACCTAAGTTTGTACCTCTTGATATGGAGATTGCAGAACTGGATTTTTCTGCATTGGTTGAGCCACTGACAATTCCGGATTCTTTGTCTTTTCCGTATTATGTCACCAATGATTTTGCACGGAAGTTGAATGACCCCGTTGTATTAAGTGCATCGGAATTGCAGGGGACAACAAAACTGAAAGGAAAATCGAATCAGCATGGCACGTCGGACTTATGGCGCATTCATGTAATGGGGATGATTGATTTTGGCAAAGTTACCCAATACGGAATGATATTGGCAGTAGGTATGAAAAAATATGGCTTGCTGATAGGCGGTGTGTCCAATTTCCATACCGTGCAGCCACAATACGATTGTTATAAAGATGGTTCCGTCAATGGCGGTGGCTATTTCTGGGGCGATGGCAGCGTGGCTGATACACGCTGCCGCTTGATTGCAGGTTTATACTGGAGTCCGATTGACAAGTTGTTGATATATGCCAATTCAGGTTTTTCAAGTGTGAACCATTATTGGCACGATACGCAGGACCAGTGGGCCCGTGTCATTGACCTATCGGGGCGCGGCGCTTTGGCCGGAGCCGGAATCATTGTCCCGTTAGGGCACGTGTCGTTGGCATCGGGCATCCAATATGACTGTTTTACCAAATCGGTTACGGCTAATGCCGGTGTAGGAATCAACTTTTCGTTCCGCAAGCGTTAATAATCCGGAGTCATCTACTTACTAGGGTGGGGGTGCGGTCAATGATGGTAATCAGGCCGTTCTCTATGGTTACGCGTGTGTCAAACTGGGTGAATTGTGGCCTGCATTCATTCATCTTTTCAATGTAGAGCTTTTGGGCAGAACGTATGGTGTCAGAAGGCGCATCGGAGCTTGCACCGCAGTCTATTATTATGAAATCCTGGTCCAGTGCCAAGTGGGCCTTGCCCAACTCTGTGTAGACGGTACGCGCATCACTGAGCTTTGCAACGTAAGTGCCGCCCTCATAACCAACCAGACGGCATCCTCCATTATCAGGGCCCCCGTTGATGTCAATGCCATAGTTTCCATTGTCAATTGTGCTGATAACCATGGGGCTTGAATCATAGATTATGGTGTCTCCAACCTGCATTGTTGCAATATCCACCGCATCGTACAAATCGCGGTTATATACGGTCATGTCCAGGGTACCTCCCATCCAGCGGAAGTCATCCGGCGTAAATGCTGCGGAGACGGTGCAACCCTGCAGGTTGTTCACATCGAGTCCGGAAGGCAACGGAGCTATCAGTCTGCAGCCGTCACCAATATCCTCAATGATTTTCTTTCCTTTTTTATCTGAGAGCCTGATTCTCTTTGTGAAGACGATGCCCATGTCGATGGCCGTGTATCTGTACCATCCGCCCCCCAAGTCTTCTATGTCTGTTATTGTGTGCTCACGGCTGGGACCATCCTGTGCCGCACTGCGGAATATCCAAACAGCGTATCCTTTTCCCTCATAGTCATATCCGTTTTCAAGCTTTGCCAACAGACTCTTTGAACAATGCCGTTCAAGGAAAGTGTAGTCCTCATAAAGGCATTTCTCATACATGTCACGGATAAACGTCTTGTCATCGGGACTCTTTGTGCACGCTGCTGCAATTGCACAAATGATTATTGAAACAATTGTTATCTTCTTCATTCAAGTAAAATTGTTGAATCCAAAGATAAGCAATGCCTGTTCTTATTCCAAATTACTACATAATATTGTGCGGAAAAGTTGCATGTTTGGCAAAATCAATTATTTTTGCAGTATACTTTCAAATATCGTATATTTTCAAATATCTATGGGAAAGAACGTTTTTTTGCCGCTTGTCGTGATAACTCTGTTGTTGTGCGGCTGCGAAAAGGTTGAAACTGAGTATCAGTGGGTGGATCTTGGACTTTCTGTCAAATGGGCAAAGGTCAATGTAGGTTCCAGTACAATATCCGGGTACGGCGATTACTATGCATGGGGAGAAGTTTCCCCGAAAGACTGTTATACCGCCGAGAACTACAAATGGTATGACAATGAAAACCATATCACCAAGTACTGCAGCAATCCCAGGTATCAGTATGCAGACTCTCTTACCCAACTGTTGCCTGAAGACGATGTAGCAGCATTGGAATGGGGCCATGGCTGGCGCATGCCTACATATGATGAACTGATGGAACTTATAAAGAACTGCGAGTGGACATTCAGCAGCATAGACGGTGTCAAGGGGTATATGGCGCGCAGCAGATTGCTGGGGTATGAAAACGCATGGATTTTCTTTCCTGCTGCCGGCTTTTGCGATGCAGACGACTCATATCCCGGATACGAGGGCTATTACTGGACATCGACCAATTGCGGAGGTTCCAACAGCATACAGTCCGATGCCCTCACTTTCAATCCTTCAATGATAACTACCATCGGGTATGGAGACGGAATGGCACGTATTGTAGGTGCATCCATCCGCCCGGTTCACGAATAAGTACTGAAATAATGAAAAAGATATTTTTTGCAATTCCTTTTGTTGCCGTACTCGTTTCCTGTACAAGGACAGTGATTATTCCCGGTGGTAGCGGAAATGAACCGGAACCTGTTGTCAGCCGTCTTGACGTTTACGATGCTCCGTTCAGGGTGTACAACATGCTGTGCAAAACCGATGCCAATTCCAAAATGACAGTTGTAGAGTCCTGGGATGGTGAAATTGTTTCAGGACAGGAATCGTATACCGGTTGCTACCAGTGTTTCGATGCCGACGGCAATGCCAAATGGGCAGACTGGGTCCACGTTACAAGGCTCCCTTCTGAACAATATATCAACACAACCGTGTTTGATATCACATCGGATGGCAATATTATTGACTGCTACAATGTAAAAAACATAGAAACGGGTGCGCAACTGCCATATGTTCAGAAAATCACATCGGACGGACACCGTGCCTGGGGTAAGGATGGAAACGGAATTCTATTCTATACCTTCAAGCAGGACCTTGAACATCAGGATGAAAACCCCGTACCACCTTGTGAGGGCTATGTTGCAGCTGACCATAACGGCGGAGCATGGGTTGCGGCAGGCAATTCTGCCGATTCCATGGTTGTGGCAAGGGTAGATGCCAGTGGAAACATTTACCATATGCTTAAGTTTGATTCAAACGGAAGCCTTGGCGAAAAAGAGTATGTTTACCGCCCACAGATGATGGTTGGCCCCGATAATGAACTGTTCCTGCTTATGCTGTATGCCAATATAGAAGGAACAATGTACAATGGCTACTGTGACATCATTAAAATCTCAAATGACGGAAAGCTGCTCCAGCGCCGTACCCTTATGCCTGAGAAATTTTTCACTCACAGTCTGTCTGCTCAGATCAGTCCTGACGGAAAGGGTGGGGCATTCGTGCTTTTCAAGGCTTCTGATGGGTCTTCCTTGCATTTGTATATGGAACATTTTGACAAGGATGGCAATGTTGATTCCAGTGAAATAGACCTGAATCCGAAAGGTTCTATAGGAAACCGCCTTGATGCCTTGTCTGTTACAGATCCGGTAACAGGTAATTGTTGTGTTGTCTTTATGGACGATTCCAGCTTAAGTTCACGTCTTTTTGTCCAATTTGTGAGTCCGTCCGGAAAAGTTCTGTTAGGCAAAGACGGAGACCCGTTCCTTGCAATGGAAACCCGCACCGGCGATTTTCTTGTACACAACAGCGGATTCAAACTTTTCCATAATCCGGCTGACGGCAGGTTGCATCTGTATTATGCCATAGATAAGGCCCATTGTGTACGTGAAATCAAAATCCATACAATTTCCGCAACTGGAGAATTGTCCAAGGAACGTAATGTTGTTGATTTGTTTGTAGATCAGCTGACAGACGGGTATGAAGACGGTACATCGGCCGTAATTGATGGCCATTTCCGTCTGTGGTGGATGAAATCCAATTCAAAAAAGATATATAGCTACTGCGACCAGCTTTAGTCGTGCAAGACGGCTTAAAAAAATAGAGCATACGCGTAATCACTACGAATATGCTCCAGAACTATATAACTATATGATGAAAAAGAATATTACTACATGTATGTCTTATACAACCACAAAATGATATATACCAATAGGAGTATCATACCTGATATCAATTCAATAATCAATCCAATATTTGAAAGTCTGTCAAGTCTCATTGTTTTAAAAACAGATGTCATACGTACGCTTGTTAAGAGTCTCATCAATAGTTATTGAGATTTCTCCCACAGCTTCCTGATTCTCTGTCTGTGAACTTTTTACGGAAGGCTGTCCGCTAACCGGATTCTGCTGGTTTGCAATTTCCAATTCTTCTGAACCGTAAATAGTTCCTTCTTTAATACAGGAAACAAAACTTACTGCTAACATTACTATTATTGGAATGTGGACTGTTGTTCTTTTGTAATGTTGCATGTATCTGTTCATATAGCTAACTGTTTATGCCGTGAAGTTACGTATATGTTGTCCAGCCAAGCAATAAAACAATCTAATGAGAGTACAAAAAAGTCCAACAATGCATGTCTGGACAATATTGTACATATGGTTGGCTTTTTTTGAACATGCAAGACTTGCTATAAAATAGAACGTGTTTCTTATATGAAAGATGTCGTTTTTTTTGAAATTCTAAAAAATAGACCAAATATATTAAATATATACCTTGTTTGATTGTTCCAACTGCTGTAATTTTGCGGCCGAATTTGGTTTTTAGTTTCTATTAATTAGAACAATTTTTTATCAAAAATGGTTAATTGTAATTTTAGATTGTGGACAATTGCTTCAGTGCTATCCATGTTCACCTTATCTTGCAGCAAAATGGCTGTGAGTGTGGGTGATGAGGATACTCAGGGCAGTGTCCGTTTTTCTGTCAATGCGGATTATGCATTCCAATCTCCTACAAAGGCAGATGTGAGCGATGCAAATCTAAGTCCAGAAATGTTTACCGTTGAATTGATCAACAGTAAAGGAGTTACCTTCAAGCGTTTTAAACAATGTGATTCCACATTCCTACTGAATGCAGGACAGTTTACTGCGCGTGCTTATTATGGAGATCCTACCGGTGTGGGTTTTGATTCTTGGTATTTCGAGGGCAAAACCGATTTTACAGTTTTACCGCAGCAGAAGAATGTTGGTGTAACTATTACCTGTAAACCTGCCAATTCGAAAATCGGTGTTGAATTCGGTCCCGTAATTAAAGAGCAATACAAAGATGTTCAGGCATATGTTTACAATATTGAATATTCTACAGACAGTCTGATATTCGACACTTTGACAAACGAAGCAGGATATCTTCCTTCAGGTAAAGTAATGTTTGGTTTGGTCCTGATAGACAAATCCGGAGAAGATTGGTTCTATAAGTTGTCAGTTCCTGAAGAAGTAAATCCGGCAGATTTCCTTGTGTTTGAAGTTGATACGGAAAAAATGCCTGATTATTTACAGGGCATTAATATTGTGATAGAAGATGGTGTTAACAGAGTTCCTTTGAAAACTATCACCATTCCATATTCAAGCTGGCTGCCTAAAGATGCACCTACACATGTTGCCTCTGGTCTTGAAGAATTTTCATCTATATCTGATACACAAATCGATATTATTGAAGGTGTAGGTATTGACGATTCCAAAGCCAATGTCGCTTTCACTGTTCCAGGAAAGATTGAAGAATGTATTATGACCATTAAGTCAAAATATCTTGTTGATGAATTGGGAATTCCTGAAGAAATCAATCTTGCAAATGTAACAGATTCCAAAGCTTTGGAATTTCTGAACGCTATAGGTTTCAAGTCAAATTCAAACTTGAAAGACAAAGAGGAAGCATTCTTCTTAATGTCAAAACTGAGTCAGTATATCCAGTATGTTGAAAACGAGTCAAATTTACATAGTTTTTCCATCAGCGTAAGAGATCAGAAAAACAAACCGGACAAAGGCGTTAAGTGGACATTTGCCGTTACTCCGGCGCAAATCCTGGCGAATAATGTCAATGATGTTGATACCTGGTCTCATTCAACTGTTGTAAAACTGGTTTCACAACTCGGCAACGTAAATCTTCTGTATCCGGAAATAAGTAGTGACAATGGAAAATCGTGGAGTAAACCGGTCTATACTTCAACAGTTGAAGGTAATGTGAAAACTTGCTCTATTACAAGTCTTGCTAGCGGAACAACATACAAAATCAGAGCACGTTACAACAAACATGCTGTTGAAGCTGACAACAGTTTTATAACAGAAGGTGCTGCTAATGTTAAAAATTCCGGTTTTGAAGAGTTCCATAAAAAAGACATCAGTTACAAGGCATGGACTTTTTCATATACCAGATCTGAATATTATCCATGGAATGAAAATGCTTCGACCAGTGATAAAAATTGGGCTACAAATAATGCAGAAACATGTTTTAATCCATCTACTCCTGCATATCAGAATGGAAAGCAGTTCCCAAGTGTGAATTATACTACAACATCTCACAGCGGTTCAAAAGCTGCAGAATTGAGAAATGTTACAATTGGTAGCGGTTCTAATGCTGCAGGTATTGGTGCAACCGGTATTGTGCATACATGCGGTAAACTTTGGCTTGCAACCGGAGGCAGTTCAGATGCATCAGCAGAAGGAAATGCTCATTCCGACCGTCCAACCGCAATGAAATTCTATGCAAAGTATGATAGTTATAATTCAGATCAGGGCAGTGTAGAAGTTTCTCTTTTCAGCGATCAGACCTGCATAGCAACAGGTAGTCTGAAATTCACTAATACAATTAGTTCCTGGACTGAACAGACAGTAAACCTTAACTATACAAGAACAGATTTAAAGGCTACAAAAATTAAAATCAAGTTTCAATCGTCAACACTTAGTGAACCGCCATATAAGAAAAATACGAACACCTATATTAATGGTACTAAGTTCGAAGATTCTCATACAGGAAGTGTACTTGATATAGACGATATAACTTTGGTATATGACAAATAATCAATTAATTCAAGATATAAAGAAACAATAAAATGAAAAAGAATATTTTCCCAATATTATTAGGTGCAGCTTTACTATGCTCCTGCACATCAAAAATGTCTTATATAGACGACTCTATATCCGGTTTGGCATTGAATCTTTCTACTGACAATTCATATAGAGAGGTGAAGGGTGGTGCAGATGATGGCCAACTGCAAAAAGATTTGAACGAATTACTGGTAAATATTGAACCTATCTCACTGGACGATCCTACATCTATTCAGGATCCTATTCGTAAAACATATGGCAGTTTGGATGCTGTGATAAAGTTGGTTCCAGGAAAATACAACATTAAAGTTGAAAGCCAGAATACTCTTCCGGTGGCAATTGACCAGCCTATTTATGGCGCTTCTGCACAGTTCGAAGTAAAGAAAGGTGCGGCAACTCCGTTGAATCTTATCTGTACTGTACAGAATGTGAAGATTTCTTTTGTTCTTGAAAAAAGTTTTACAGACGAAATGAAGGATTACAGTGTTACTGTTCTGAGCGGTGATATTGAAAATCCTAACGGAATAATTGAAACATTAGTTCTTTCGAAAGAAGATCTTGACGCAGGCAAGTCTGCTTTTGTTACAGTCAATCCGTTCTCTGTTACAGTAAAGGCATTCAGAAAACTCGATGTGGCCAATAATAAAGAAATCCAGCAGATTTATTCTGTTACCAGTGGAATTGCAGCTGCTGACTGGCATGAATTTACTATCAGTGCTACAGGTACAGGTACTATGAGTTCTATTATTGATATTGATTATACATACAACAAAAAATCAAAACAGATTCAAATTGAAGGTTTGAGTGAAGAACCTGTAGGCGCAGACAAAATTGCTCCTGTTCTGAAAGCACAGTCATTGGCTAACAATGCTACCGATGTTAATATCAATCAGAAAAAAATTACTCTGACTTTTGAATCTTCTATATCATTGGCTGCCGATCAGGCAATTTCTCTTAAGAAAGACAATAACGAAAATGTTGCTGTTTCAGCATCTGTCAATGGAAAAGTTCTTTCAGTTGAATTTGGCACACTTGAAGAGAGTACTCATTATACGTTGTCAGTTCCTGCAGCATCGGTACTTAATAAGAATGGTGATATATCTATGGAAAATTCTGTTTCCATTGCTTTCACAACAGGTGAGAATAAAGTTGAACCTATTCTTGTTACATGTCCGGGTATTGATGAACCGTTGTCTTATTCAGAAGGAAACACAGTTCCAATGGTAATGACTGTTTCTGCAGTTAATGGAATAAAGAATTTGGAAATTACAATTCCATCTGACGCTTTGGTTGGAATGCTCAGCGATGTAGGACAAACTCCTAATGTGGATTTGTGTAATATGGATGCAGGCCAGGAAGAATTCTGGGGTGGTCTGTTCGGTATCACAAGCAGCGATGTTATAGGTAAATCTGAATTTACTCTTGATGTAACCGGTTTCACTTCACTTATTCCAAAAGCCAATAATGTCATGAATTTCAAGGTTACAGACAATAACGGTAATTTTAAGGAAGTAAGTATTAAAATTAATGTTAACTAATAATCTAAAGCATATTGATATGTTGAAGCTTAATAAAATATTATTACTGGCTCTGACACTATTGCTGACAATATCATGTAATACGGAAATTACAGTATTGTCTTCAAATCAGGATGGTGTCTTGTGCCTTGCTTTGGATTATGATCCCAGTGTAATACTGGTGAGAACAAAGGCAGGTACCGCCGATATTGAATACAACGTTACTATTAAGAATGCGGCAGACAATTCTGTTATAAGAGAAATTGAGAAATATAATGTTATGGATACCGTTCATCTTGAAAAAGGTGCATATCTGGTGGAAGTAACATCAGGAAAGAATTCTGTAGCAGCTTTCAATTCTCCTTTCTACTCAGGTTCTACACAAGTTACTGTTGAACCAGGTATTCATACTACAGCAAAAGTAATATGTACTTTGAGCAATGTGAAGATTACCGTTGAGATGAGCGAGACTATAGTAAAAAATTTCACCAGGTACGATGTTGAGTTCAAAAATGATTCGACATCGTCAAACAGCTTGTACTATTCAACAGACTCCATTAATTCAAAGAGTTGTGCAGGTTATATGAGTTGTACCGGTAAATTGTTTTATAAATTCCATTTTACAAATACAGACGGAGATTCTTTTGATTCTCCATGTTGGAGTGAAATTGACGAAGTTAAGCCAAAGGATCATTATCATCTGACAGTTGATATATCTACAGACAAATCTACAAAAGGTTCTGCTCTGCTGAGTGTTGCAATAGACGATGCCATGATCAAACGCTCACATGATTTCATTGTAAATCTCAATGCATCTTCAATACCTGTTATTCTTGCAGATAATAATGATGTTGAGGAATACAACGAAAAGATACAATTGTCCAAAGCTTCCGATAAGGGTGTTTTTGACATTTCGGTATCAAATGAAATATCAAGTCTGGTACTGAGTCACAATAATGTTGCACTGCAGCAACTTGGAGTGCCTACTACCATTGATTTGTTCAAGGCTGCTCCGGCAGTGATACAGTCACTTTCTAACTTGGGTATTGTATATAAACTGCATTCTTTGAAGCATGCTACAGTCAGCATGGGCGCTATGCTGGCAGGCAACTCAACAAACACCTATTCTTTCATGTTGTTTGTTACGGATTCTGAAAATCAGTATGACAAACTGACAGCAACCATTAAGGTTATTCCAAATTCAGAAGCAAGTATTCTCTCTGTTACACCAGATTTGTACACTGCTTATGTTGAGGCAGAATACAATACTGATCAGGAACCTGCAGGACTGGGTATTCAATATAAGGAATCTTCTTCCAATATTTGGATTAATTACAATGGTGAATTTACAAAGGACGGCACAAAAATTTCTGCGACAATCAGTGGACTCAAAGCTGTAACCAAGTATGATTTCAGAGTGGTTACAGAAAATGAACCGGAAACCGATAATATTTTCCGTGCCGAAACAAAGAACGGGCCTCAGTTGTATAACTTTGGCTTTGATTCATGGTGGCTTAAAGATCAGACAGGAGGCGGCTGGTATCCGAATGAACAAGACAATAAGGTATGGTTCTGGGATACAGCCAATGCCGGTGCAACAACACTGAATAAGAATAACAGTTCAACTACACCGGAATATGACCATATCGTTGGTGGTAAAGCCGCATGTAAAATGAAATCTATTGCGGTGCTGGGCGTATTCGCATCTGGTAACATTTATACCGGACAATTCGTTAAAAGAGAAGGAACTTCTGCTATTCTTGACCAGGGACAGCCTTGGAATTCAAGCTATAGACCTGATTCTCTTGTAGGATGGTATGACTACAAACCTGTAACTGTCGATAAGGCGCAGGATCCGAGAAAGGATAGAATGGGCAAGATGGACCGTGGAGTTATTTATGTGGCATTCCTGGATTGGACTGCACGGCACCGGGTGAATTCAAGCGAGCCGTCAACTATTATGAATCTTGGTGTGGAAGACCCGTCAAAGCGTGATCCAAGCATAATAGGACTTGGGTATTTTGTAATAGAAGAAGGAACAACTGATTATACCAGATTTGCTCAGAAAATTGAATATTTCAATGACAAAATTCCTTCTTATGTACTTGTTTGCGCCTGCTCAAGCCAGTATGCCGATGATTTTACCGGAGGTGTAGGAAGTACTTTGTACCTGGATGAGTTTTCATTCATATATTGATAGATGTTTAAAAAATTATTCTTTTCAGTACTGCTGCTTGCATTGGTTTGTGCCAATGCAAGCGCAGTTTCTTTTGACAGAGGACTGTCTTTGAAAGAAACCTCTGTATTCATGCCCAGGAAAAGTGTGTTTTTCGGAGGTTTCTTTTCTTATCACAATCTGAATTCTTCCAGCTATCAGATTGCAATAGTGAAGGACCTTGGTCTTAAGGCCTATACTCTGAAGGCTACACCTTTTCTGTATTTCACTGTCGCAGACAATCAGGCTGTCGGTGTCAGATTCTCTTATAAGAGGAATATGCTGGATTTTGGTGGAACAGATTTGAACCTGTCAGATGACTTGTCTTTTTCTCTGTCTGAGTTTTACCTGTTGCAACACACATATTCGGCATCGGTGGCGTATAGGGCATACATTCCTTTCAAGGGTTCCAGAATTTTTGCATTGTTTGCCGATGCCGGGCTTGAGGTCGGGTTCGGTCAAAGCCGCAATCTGTCCGGCAGTGGTGACACCGCTACAGGAACTTATGTTACATCTTGGGAATATGGTTTGAACGTCTCTCCCGGTGTAAGTCTTTTTCTTACAAATGTGACTGCATTGGAATTGTCTGTGGGATTGCTGGGCGTTTCCTACTCAACCAAAGACCAGGTCCGCAATCATGTGGATAACGGCAAATTGTCTGGATTGGGAGGTCATCTGTCCATTGATTATCTGTCAATAAATATCGGTATAACCTTTGCCTTACCGTATTAATATTCTGCTCCTATGAAAAGTTTCAGCCCATTCTTTTTGAATAAGCTTTTGCTTGTTCTCGCTTTGATATATACCGGATGTGTAAAAGACATTACTCCATATCCGCATCTGGAAGGGGAAATTACCGATATCCTTGTTGAAGGAATGAAAAGTGCGGATATCGATATGGAGACCAGAACGGTAACGCTTCATCTGGCAGATACAATGAATCTGGAAAGGGTGAGGCTTTATTGTCTGTATGTAAACGAAGGTTCCCATATACTGAATAATCCGGATTCCCTTGTGGATCTTACAACTCCGCTGACAATAAAGATTGAATCTTATCCCGGCCAGATTTATGAGTGGACAATATTGGCGGAAAATGGAATTGAATATGATTTCAGTGTGAGAAATCAGATTGGAAGTACAGTATTCAATAAAGACGAACATCAGGTTCTTGTCTATGTTCCGTTTGAAACCCGGTATGACAATATTCAGGTCTTGTCTGCCAAACTTGGTCCTTTGACCTCTACAATAGAACCGGATCCCACAACCGTTCATGATTTTACTTCTACCAGGTCTTTTAAAGTGCGGTATAAGGAAGAGGAAACCGTTTGGATTGTACAGGTTCTTCATAAAGATGTGCCTGTTGAGACATATGCTGCCGATGCCTGGGCAAAGAAAGCTTACCTGTCCGGTTCGTACAAACCTTCATTAGGCAGCCCGCATTTCAAATACCGTCAGGCTGGCCAGGATGAATGGATTGATGTATCAGATAATATCGATATAAAAGACGGGAAAGCGTCTGCATGTATTGAAGGTCTGACACCGAATACCAAATATGAATATGTGGCTTTTGCAGGCGATACTGAAGGAGATTTGCAATCATTTACAACCGAACTTGAAGCTCAGGTCCCCAATATGAATTTTGATGACTGGTGGTTGAGCGGAAAGGTCTGGTTCCCGAATCCTGAGGGAAATTCCACTTACTGCTGGGATACTGCCAATAAGGGTGCTACTCTTTTGGGAGGCCCAAGTTCAACGAAACCAGAAGAGACTCATGTTGTCAAAGGGAAAGCCTGCCACATGGAATCTATTGCATTGATTGGCGTTTTCGCTGCCGGAAACGTATATACCGGTGTTTTTGTTGAACGTCAGGGCACAAATGCCATATTGGATCAAGGTTGGCCATTCTCATCCAGACCTGCCTCTTTCCATGGGTATTATGATTATAAACCGGTAATTGTAGATAAGGCAAAAGCTCCATATACAGGAGAAAAAGGTAAGATGGATAGGGGACTGATATATGCCTGTCTTGTTGACTGGGATGCTCCGCACCGTGTCAATTCAAGCAATAAATCCACTATTATGAATCTTGATACAGACCCCAGTATTATTGCACTGGCAAGGATGGAACTTGACGATACGAACGGGGAGTATAAGGAATTCAATCTTAACTTTGAATATAGAGACAACCGTAAACCCACATACGTCCTGATTTGCTGTTGTGCCAGCCGATATGCCGATGATTTTACCGGTGGAGTGGGCAGCACGCTCTACATTGATGAATTTGAATTCCTTTACTGATGCATACCATTCAGTCTGGATGTAAAAAAAACTCTGGGTGTTTTGATGAACCCCAGAGTTTTTTTTATTGTGTGTGTTTGACACCGTGTGTTACGCTTACTAAATCAATCCTGCAGTTTCAGGTCTCCTTCTTTTATCCAGCCTATTTTGCGGAGATACCAGCCTAATGCTACAGAAAGAATTGCTGGAAGAACAAGGCAAATCAGTATAAGACCTGTCCAGTCCATTGCAGTGATGCTTGCTTTCGCTCCGTTTGCAATCTGTTCCGTCCAACCGGTAATCACTCCGATAGGGCCTACAAATCCGCATGTTCCCATACCGGACGATATGGCCGGACCATTCATTTCAAAATGGAACAGACATGTGGCAATAGGACCGGTAATTGCACCTGCAACAGTAGGCGCAATCCATATTTTGGGATTTCTGACAATGTTGCCCATTTGAAGCATACTTGTTCCTATTCCTTGTGAGAGCAGTCCGCTCCAACGGTTTTCCCTGAAACTCAGGAATGCAAATCCTACCATCTGTGCGCAGCATCCTGCCACTGCGGCACCTCCTGCAAGTCCGGTAAGGCCGAATGCGGCACATATTGCTGCTGAACTGATTGGCAAAGTCAGTGCCACTCCAACAATTACAGAAACTATTATTCCCATTACGAGCGGCTGCTTTGTTGTTGCCCACATAATAAGGTTTCCAATAGATGTGGCACCTTTGCCTATTGCGGGAGCACACCATTGTGATAACAGTACACCTATAATAATGGTGACTGCAGGTGTTACCAGAATGTCAAATTTAGTCTCTTTTGAAACGGCCTTTCCAAATTCCGCAGCTATGATGGCTATGAAATATACGGCCAACGGTCCGCCGGCGCCTCCAAGTGCGTTGCTTGCCTGACCAACGGCAATTAGTGAGAAGAGAACCAATGGCGGAGCCTGCAGGGCATAGCCTATTGCAACTGCCATAGCCGGGCCGGCAACACCTTTGGCAAAGTTTCCAATCTCTACCAAAGCATCAAAATGAACAAGCGAACCAAGAGTAGATAAGATGGTTCCAATGAGCAACGATGCAAAAAGGCCCTGTGCCATTGCGCTCATGGCATCAATCCCATAACGTTTGAAAGTGATGTCGATGTTTTTTTTGTCTAAAAATTCTTTGAATGTCATTATAGTTATGCGTGTGAGAAAATACTTATGTATGGTCCATATTGCAAATATAGCCCCTGATCTATTTTTATAGAAAAGGGGCTATAAATAAGTTGTTTCTTTAAAATCAAGCTTCTGCGGCCGGCTCTGCAGGTGCTTCTGCAGATGCCTCCTGTGATGCTTCTGCTGCTGCAGCTGCCTCTGCTTCTGCCTTGGCGGCAGCAATAGCAGCTTTCTTTTCTGCTACTTTCTTGGCGATTTCTGCATTTACTTTCTGCTCTGCTTCAAGGCGGGCTTTCTTCTCTGCTTTCTTTGCAGCTTCTTCTTTATTTGCGATAGCGTTCAAGCCACTCTCTTTCTGCTGTTTCCATGCGTCGAACTTAGCCTGTGCAGCCTCTTCTGTGAATGCGCCTTTCTTAACGCCACCCTTAAGGTGTTTCATAAGCATAACGCCTTCTCTTGAAAGAATGTTGCGTACTGTGTCTGTTGGTTCTGCACCGGTCATAACCCAATACAAGGCTCTTTCGAAATTCAAATCTATTGTTGCAGGATTGGTGTTAGGGTTGAATGTACCAATCTTCTCAATAAACTTTCCATCACGTGGAGCTCTTGAGTCGGCAATGACGATAGAGTAGAAAGCATAGTCTTTGTGACCTCTTCTCTGCAATCTGATTTTTGTTGCCATTGTTTCTCTTTTTTGTTTGTTAATGATTTGAATTATGCTTATTACCCGAATAAGCGGCGCAAAATTACTTCTTTATTTTTGTTTCTCAAAATATTCTTTTGATTTTCTTTCAAAATGGAAAATTGTTTCACGGTGTTAATAACTTTTTGTACTATTTATAAGTTTGATGCGGCGTTTTATTTGACGGAATTATTAACTTTGCCAAAAATGAATTGATATGGAAAGTAAAATTCAGGAACTGACCAGTCTTGTTTACAACGAAGGTGTTGTGAAAGGACAACAGGAAGCGGACAGAATTGTTGCCCAGGCCAAGCTGGAGTCAGAGAAACTGTTGGCGGACGCCAAAGCAGAAGCTGCAGGAATAAAGGCTCAGGCAGAGAAACAGGCCCTGGCTTTTAAGGAGAATACAACCAAAGAACTTAAAATGTACGCCGCACAGGCTATGGGAGCTCTCAAGTCCGAGATTGCCAACGTTATTACAGATTCCGTTGTCAAGGAAAATGTTGCTGCATTTACAGACAATAAGGAACAGTTCTTCAAATTTATCATGGAGATTGCAAAAGCATGGAGTTCCAAAGAGAATATTGTCATTGGAGGTGCTTTGGCTCAGGAACTGGAACAATATTTCAAAGCCAATGCAAAGGCTCTGCTTGACGGCGGCATCGCTTTTGATAAGGTTGCCGGTAATAAGACAGCCTTTTCTATAGCTCCTGCAGATGGCTCCTATAAAGTGAATTTTGGTCAGGAGGAGTTTGAAAACTATTTCAAATCTTTTGTAAGGGAACAACTGGTAGGAATGCTGTTCGGCTGATTCCGTGTAATGGTGTGGATTTTATGAAAGATTATCACTTTCTTGTAGCAGGCCTGGCGCAGATCAATATGGAAGACAGCAAGCTTCCGTATTCTGTGCAGCAGTTTAAGGAAGATGTGCTGCCTTTTGTTACGGAAAAGGACCGCCGTCTGCTTGAATTGCCGTATCTGCAGTATGATAATCTGAATATTCTCGATATACTTGCCGGTAACGGCAATATTGCCGGTGACAGGTGTCCGCTTTATGACAGGACAGATATTGAAGACTTTGTCCAAAGTGTGGAGAAGGGTGCTGAGGTACAGGATTATGATTATCCCGTGTATATGTTTTCTTTCCTGACAGAATACTTTGAATATGTATCCCAGAACCAGCATGCTACTCCTGCAGAACTTGGAGTATATGCAAGGAATGGATTGAACCGTTTTTATTATGACTATGCCTGCTCTGTGAATAACAGATTTGTTCGTGAGTGGTATTGGTTCAACAGGAATGTGAAAAATCTGCTTTCTGCCTGTACTGTCAGAAGGTATGCGCTGAAGGCAGATGACGCAATAATGGGAGACGATGCTGTTGCACGTGCGTTGCGCACATCGGGATCAAGAGATTGGGGACTGTCCATGGAACTTGATTATTTTGATGAGGTTATGCGCATTGACCAGGAACAGGATCTTACAAAGAAAGAAAAACTGATTGATACGCTCAAGTGGAACTGGCTTGAGGAAAATTCTTTCTTCAATTACTTTACGGTTGAGGCTTTGTTTGTTTTTATCTCAAAGCTTGTGATTGTTGACCGCTGGATAAGACTGGATGCTGAACTTGGAAACAGAATGCTGCGTTCAATTATTGCGGATTTTAAGGCGGATGTAAATGTGCCGCAGAATTTTGAATAAAAAATAATTGTTATTATATGGCTACAAAAGGTGTTGTAAACGGTGTCATTGCCAACATGGTGACCTTAAAGGTTGACGGCCCTGTAAGTCAGAACGAAATCTGTTATATAGAAACAGGTGGAGACAAACTGATGAGCGAGGTTATCAAGGTTGTTGGAGACAGTGTTTATGTTCAGGTTTTTGAAAGTACCCGTGGTCTTAAGGTAGGTGCTCCTGCTGAGTTTGCAGGACACATGCTTGAGGTTACACTCGGTCCGGGTATGTTGTCTCATAATTACGATGGTTTGCAGAATGACCTGGATAAGATGACAGGTGTATTTCTCAAACGCGGCCAATATACTTATCCGCTGGATAATGACAAGCTGTGGCATTTTGTTCCGTTATGCAAGGCGGGAGATAAAGTGGCTCATTCCGCATGGCTTGGAGAGGTTGAGGAGAACTTCCAGAAACTGAAAATTATGACTCCGTTTACACTTCAAGGTGAATGGACTATCAAGAGTATTGCCGGCGAGGGTGATTACCGTGTAATTGACAATATTGCCGTTCTTGAAAACGATAAGGGTGAAACCATGGATCTGAATATGATCCAGAAATGGCCGGTCAAGATTCCAATGGTCAATTATGCCGTCAAACCGCGTCCTTTCAAACTGCTTGAAACTGGAGTTCGCTCGATAGATACTCTTAACCCTATTGTAGAGGGTGGTACGGGATTTATTCCCGGTCCGTTCGGTACTGGAAAAACAGTGCTGCAGCATGCCATTTCAAAACAGGCCGAGGCCGACATAGTTATCATTGCAGCTTGCGGTGAACGTGCCAACGAGGTTGTTGAAATCTTTACAGAGTTCCCTGAACTTGATGACCCGCATACCGGGCGCAAGCTGATGGAACGTACAATCATTATTGCAAATACATCAAACATGCCTGTTGCAGCGCGCGAAGCTTCTGTCTATACAGCTATGTCAATTGCCGAGTATTACCGTTCCATGGGTTTGAAGGTTCTGCTTATGGCAGACTCTACCAGCCGTTGGGCACAGGCTCTGCGTGAGATGTCCAACCGTATGGAGGAACTGCCTGGTCCGGATGCGTTCCCTATGGATATTTCAAGTATCATTGCCAACTTCTACGGCCGTGCCGGTTATGTTGAACTGAATAACGGAAAGACAGGTTCCATCACATTTATCGGAACTGTGTCTCCGGCTGGAGGTAACCTTAAGGAACCTGTTACTGAGAATACAAAGAAAGTGGCACGCTGTTTCTATGCGTTGGAACAGGAACGGGCAGACAAGAAACGCTATCCGGCCATTAATCCTATTGATTCCTATTCAAAGTATCTGGATTATCCCGAGTTTGATGAATATATACAGGAACATATCAACGGAGATTGGATAGATAAGGTTAATGAACTGAAGACCCGTTTGCTGCGCGGCAAGGAAATTGCTGAGCAGATCAATATTCTTGGTGATGACGGTGTTCCGGTTGACTATCACATAACTTTCTGGAAGTCTGAACTGATTGATTATGCAATTCTGCAGCAGGATGCTTTTGACGATGTTGATGCCGTTACGCCATTACGCCGTCAGGAGACTATTGTCAACCGTGTTATTGATATCTGCCGCGCGGAATTCAAGTTTGAAGGATTCCTTGAGGTTATTGATTATTTCAAGAAACTGATAAATGTCTGCAAGCAGATAAACTATTGTGAGTTTGAGTCTGACAATTACAACAAATACAATAAGGAGTTGGACGCTCTTGTAATGGAACGTAAAATTTCCTGATGAACACTCCTTTTAACTTATACTATTATGTCTGCACAAGCGTTTCAAAAGATATATACAAAGATTAGTCAGATAACCAAGGCAACCTGTTCGCTGAACGCTACCGGAGTAGGGTATGACGAGCTTGCCGTCATTGACGGCCGTCTGGCTCAGGTTGTAAAGATTGCCGGTAATCAGGTTACTCTGCAGGTGTTCCGCGGAACAAACGGTATCCCTACAAATGCCGAGGTTGTTTTTCTTGGCAAGGCTCCTTCCTTGAAGGTGAGCGACGAACTTGCCGGGCGTTTCTTCAATGCATACGGTGACCCTATTGACGGTGGTGCTCCCATAGAGGGACAGGAGGTTGAAATTGGCGGTCCGTCCGTCAATCCTGTCCGCAGAAAACAGCCTTCCGAGCTGATTGCAACGGGTATTGCAGGTATTGACCTTAACAATACGCTTGTGTCAGGTCAGAAGATTCCTTTCTTTGCAGATCCTGACCAGCCTTTCAACCAGGTTATGGCAACAGTTGCCATGCGTGCAAAGGCAGACAAGATTATTCTTGGAGGTATGGGTATGACCAACGATGACTACCTGTATTTCAAGAACGTTTTCTCTGCTGCCGGCGCTTTGGACCGTATTGTCAGTTTTATGAATACAACAGAAGACCCTGCAGTAGAGCGCCTGCTTGTGCCTGATATGGCGCTTACTGCTGCGGAGTATTTTGCGGTTCAGAAGAATGAGAAAGTGCTTGTGCTGTTGAGTGATATGACATCGTATGCCGATGCGCTGGCCATTGTGTCAAACCGTATGGACCAGATTCCTTCAAAAGACTCAATGCCAGGCTCCCTATATTCTGATCTGGCAAAGATATATGAGAAAGCGGTGCAGTTCCCGACAGGCGGTTCCATTACAATTATTGCCGTTACAACATTGTCCGGCGGAGACATTACCCATGCCGTTCCGGACAATACTGGTTATATTACAGAAGGTCAGCTGTTCCTGCGCCGCGACAGTGACGTGGGTAAGGTTATTGTTGACCCGTTCCGTTCACTTTCACGTTTGAAACAGCTGGTTAACGGCAAGAAGACCCGTAAGGACCATCCGCAGGTTATGAATGCTGCAGTACGTCTGTATGCCGATGCCGCCAATGCCAAGACTAAACTTGAGAACGGTTTTGATTTGACCGATTACGATGAACGTACACTCAGTTTTGCAAAGGATTACAGTGAAAAACTGCTTGCTATTGATGTCAATCTGGACACAACGGAGATGCTGGATGTGACATGGGGTCTGTTTGCAAAATATTTTACTCCGCAGGAGGTTAACATCAAGGCAGAGATTATTGATACATACTGGCCTAAAGAAAAATAATACTGGATGGCAATAAAGTTCCAATATAACAAGACATCGCTGCAACAGCTTGAGAAACAGCTCAAGATACGCGTGCGCACCTTGCCTATCATCAAGAGCAAGGAGAGTGCCTTGCGTATTGAGGTCAAGCATTGCAAAGACGATGCCCGCCGTTTGGAACAGGAATTGGAACAGCAGATTTCCTGCTACGATTCCATGAATGCCCTGTGGAATGAGTTTGATGCATCGCTGATTAAGGTTGCAGATGTGCATCTTGATATCAAAAAGATTGCCGGTACACGTATTCCGGTGCTGGACAGTATAGATTTTGAGGTTGCTCCATTTTCCATGTTCGGTACTCCTGCGTGGTATTATGATGGAATAGAGATACTGAAAAAACTTGCCGGAACTGCAATTCTGTGCGAGTTTACCCGTGCAAAGCTGGCTCTATTGGAGAAAGCCCGCAAGAAGACAACCCAGAAAGTCAATCTTTTTGAGAAGGTCCAGATTCCGGGCTATCAGGATGCAATAAGAAAAATAAAGCGTTATATGGAAGACGAGGAAAATCTTTCCAAATCAAGCCAGAAGATACTCAAGTCTCTGCTTGAACAACGCCGTAATAATAATGATGAGGAGGTTGCTGCGGTATGATAACCAAAATGAAAAAAATGACCTTTCTGGTCTGGCATAATGCTTACTCTGCGTTTCTGGAAAAGTTGCGCACTGCGGGCGTATTGCATGTGAGCCGGTTAGGTACTGCCGATGCCGAGAATGAAGCGCTTGGGCAGTCTCTTGCGGCAATCCGTGGCATAGAACAGATAATCCAGCAGGTTAATGAACGCTGCAGCGCTGCCGGGAAACTTGGTGTTACCCGTAGCGGCAGAACTCTGAACCCTGATGATGTTGCCGATATGTACAACAGTCTTGTGCAGGAGAATCAGGCTTTGGTGCAGAATATCGCACAGTGTCAGAAAGATATAACTGCACTTGAACCATGGGGTGATTTTGATCCTTCCATTATAGCAAAACTTGCTGAAAGCGGTTATAACGTAGGTTTCTATTCTACTGTTGGACGTAATTGGGACCCTGAATGGGTTGAAAAATACAATGCCGTACAGATAGGCAGTGACAGTCTTAAACTATATTTCATTACAATTACAAAAGATGGCATAGTTCCCGATGTGAACGCTGACCTTATGACGTGTCCCGGTACAAGTCTGTCTGAAATGCGGCACAATCTGCAGCAATTGCAGAATGAATATGCAGAAAAGGAGGCTGAACTGAACCAATTGTGTGTTGATGCTGCAGAACCTCTTGATGAGTACAGGAAAGGTCTCATGAAAGAGCTTGAATATAATCAGGTCAGGTATCGTACCGGAAAAGAGGCTGATGGTCATATCTGCATGCTGCGCGGATGGATTCCTGCCGAAAAAGCTGAATCTGCTGTGGAACAGCTGCAGGGCGAGGGGGTATATATCAATATGGAGAATCCTACTCCTGCCGATGATGATATTCCTATTCTGCTCAACAACAACCGTTTTGTCAAACTGTTTGAACCGTTTACAAGACTGTATATGCTGCCAACGTACCGTGAATTGGATCTGACGCTGTACATCGCTCCGTTTTTCATGCTGTTCTTCGGATTATGTTTTGGAGATATAGGATACGGACTGCTTATGCTTGCCGCTTTGCCTGTTTTCCGCAAACTGTTCCATCTGATTGACAAGAATTTCAGCGACGGAATCATTATATGTCTTGGCGTATCTACCATTGTGTGCGGTATGCTCACTGGCGGTTTCTTTGGTTTCAACATTTATAATCTGGATATTCCGTTCATCAGCAGGCTGAAAGGGTGGTTCTATATGGACCAGATGAAACTGCTTTATACCGCATTCATAATTGGAGGCGTGCATATTGTTGTAAGTATGATACTTAAGGCTGTCAATATGACAATCCAGTTCGGATTCAGATATGCTGTTTCGACCATAGGGTGGGTACTCCTGTTGCTTGGCAGTGCTGCGGCTTATCTGTTCCCGTCTTTGGGTTTTGACAGCGGATTCGGTACAGTTGCATACAAAGTCCTGGTTGGTGCAAGTCTTGCAATGGTGTTCCTGGCTGGCAACCCGGACAAACCTGCATACAGGAGTGTAAAGAACCTGCTGCTGAATATCGGTGCAGGATTATGGGATACATATAACATGGCAACGGGCCTTTTGGGCGATGTGCTCTCTTATGTGCGTCTGTTCGCACTGGGCATGTCCGGAGGAGTGCTGGCATCGGTCTTTGACGATCTGGCAATAGGGGTGTTCTCTACTGATAGCGTATGGAAAGGCCTGCTTACATTCTTGGGCCTGGCGCTCATTTTCCTGTTCGGTCATGCAATCAATATCTTTATGAATTTTTTGAGTTCAATGATACATCCTATGCGTCTTATCTTTGTGGAGTTCTTCAAGAATACAAGCTACACTGGTGGAGGCGAGGAGTATCGGCCGTTTGAAAGATAAATTTAAATTTAAACAATATGACTAGTACATTATTAATTGCCTATATAGGCATCGGTCTTATGGTAGGCTTGTCAGGTATCGGTAGCGCATTCGGTGTGTCTATGGCCGGTAATGCTGCAATCGGAGCATTGAAAAAAGTCAAGAAGTTCAGTAACTATCTGGTGCTTTCCGCTATGCCCGGTACACAGGGCCTTTATGGTTTTGTGGGTTATTTTGTATGCAGCGGTGTTATCAGTCCTGAAATGACAGCATTCCAGGCATGCGGCGTTCTTGGAGCCGGTCTTGCTCTTGGTCTTGTCTGTCTGTTCTCAGCATTGCGTCAGGGCCAGGTTTGCGCAAACGGTATTGCTGCAATAGGCCAGGGACACGATGTGTTTACGAATACACTGACATTTGCCGTGTTCCCGGAGTTGTACGCTATTGTATCTCTGTTGGTTGCAATCCTTATCTCTACAGCTCTTTAACCGCCTGATTTTTTATGGTCAAACCGGATCTGATTTTTTCCGTAAGTTGGGAGGTCTGCAACAAGGTGGGCGGAATATATACCGTCCTGTCCACACAGGCCAAAGAGTTGCAGCGCCAGACAGGTGCCACTCTGATATATATCGGCCCGGACATTAATCCTGCCGGTCAGAATGAACTGCTTAGAGAAAACAATGAACTGTATCCGGAACTGAGACAGACACTACTTGACAAATACGGTATCGGAATCAGAATGGGAATATGGGATATACCCGGAAGTCCCATTGCCATACTGGTCGATTTTGTGCCTGTTTTTGCTAAAAAGAATCAGATTTACGCAGATGCCTGGAGTCTTTTCGGAGTCGATTCGCTGCATGCATACGGAGACTATGACGAGGCATCGATGTTTTCTTATGCGGCAAATCTTGTGGCATCGGAATATTATGACCTGTACCTTGATGAGTGTGATAACGTGGTTTATCATGCACATGAGTGGATGACAGGTCTTGGAGCTCTGTTCATAAAACATACCCACAGCCAGATTGCAACAGTGTTCACTACCCATGCCACATCGATAGGGCGTTCCATTGCCGGCAACAACAAGGATCTATACGAGTATTTTGCCGGATATAACGGAGATCAGATGGCAAGGGAACTGAATATGGAATCCAAACATTCCATTGAGAAGTGTACCGCTCATGGAGTCGATTGTTTTACTACAGTTAGCGGAATTACTTCAAGTGAATGTACCCAACTGCTTGATATTCAACCACATGTTGTTACTGTAAATGGCTTTGAAGATGGATTCCTGCCTGCATTGGAAGATTTTTCAAACAAGCGTCAGGCTGCAAGAAAACGGATTCTTGAAGTTGCAAATGCTTTGTGCGGAACCGATTGGGGAGACGATACTACAATCATTGCTACCGGTGGCCGTTTTGAATTCAGGAACAAGGGTATTGATATGTTCCTTGCTGCAATGAAAAGTCTGAAAGAGAATATTTCAGATACCGGACACCATGTCCTTGCCCTTGTCAATGTTCCGGCTTGGGTGGACAGTGCACGCAAAGATCTGGCCAACCGTCTTGGTAACGGACAGAAATGTGAATATGCTCTGCCAAATCCGTATATTACCCATACGTTGAATAATTTTGACGAGGATAGGATAGTGGCTACACTTGACTGGGCCGGTCTTAACAACAATGCCGGCGATAATGTCAAGGTGTTGTACGTTCCGTGTTATCTGCATGGAAATGACGGTATATTCAACATGTCCTATTACGATTTGCTGATAGGCCATGATTTGGCTCTGTTCCCGTCTTATTATGAACCGTGGGGTTATACACCTCTTGAAAGTTCTGCCTTTTCCGTACCTACAATCACCACAGATCTGGCAGGTTACGGGATTTGGGTAAACTCTGTGAAAGGACATTACGGAGAGTTGCGTGACGGTGTCAAGGTAATACACCGTACAGACAGGAATTATGAACAGGCCGTAACCGATATTAAGGATACAATTGTTGACTGGCTGGATATGACGCCTGCCCAAAAGGAAAAGACAAGGAAAGCTGCAAGTTCCATTGCCAAAAAAGCCTTATGGAAACATTTTATAAAATATTATCTTGACGCTTATTCTCTAGCTTTGGAAAAAAGTGGAAAACAATAATATAATTTACTAACTGAAAATGCAAATTTTATGAAAATTGCTGCAAGTAATTCAAATGCGCCCGTCTGGCGCGAAATCAAGGTCAAACCTACAATTCCTGCAAAATTGCAAAAACTTGATGAATTGTCACATAATGTCTGGTGGGATTGGACCCCAGAGGCAAAGAATCTGTTCAACAGTATAGATCCCGAACTTTGGAGCAAAACCGGACATAATCCTGTTCTGATGTTGGATACTTTAAAGTATGAACGTCTTGAGTCTTTGTCCAAAGATGCCGATTTTGTAGCACGGATGGACAAGGTTTACAACACCTATAAGGAATATGTTTCCGTAGAACCTGACAAAACACGCCCGAGTGTGGCATATTTCTGTATGGAATATGGTCTTACCCAGGCTCTGAAAATATATTCAGGCGGTCTTGGAATGTTGGCCGGTGACTATTTGAAAGAGGCATCGGACAGTAATGTTGATATGGTTGCCGTAGGTTTTCTTTACAGATACGGCTACTTTACGCAGACTCTTTCCATGGATGGTCAGCAGATTGCCAATTACGAGGCGCAGAACTTTAACAGCATTCCGGTTGAACGTGTTCTTGACGCCAGCGGCCAGCCTCTGATTGTAGAAGTTCCGTATATCAATTACACTGTATATGCCGCTGTCTGGCGCGTTAACGTTGGACGTGTCAAACTCTATCTTCTTGATACCGATGTCGACAAAAACAGCGAGTATGACCGCCCAATCACATCGCAGCTGTATGGCGGTGATTGGGAAAACCGTCTCAAACAGGAGATTCTGCTTGGTATTGGCGGTATGATTACTCTCAAGACTCTGGGTATTGAGAAAGATATCTATCATTGCAACGAAGGCCATGCCGCGTTGTGCAACCTGTACAGACTGACAGATTATGTACGTAAGGGACTGACATTCAACCAGGCTATGGAAGTGGTACGTGCAAGTTCCCTTTATACCGTTCATACTCCTGTTCCTGCCGGGCACGATTATTTTGACCAGGGCTTGTTTGGTAAGTATATGAGCGGTTATGCACAGCAGCTTGGCATAAGCTGGGATGAACTTATGGACATGGGCCGCATGAATCCGGGCGACAAGAACGAACGTTTCTGTATGTCTACCTTTGCATGCAATACATGCCAGGAGGTGAACGGTGTGAGCTGGTTGCACGGACAGGTTTCAAAACGCATGTTCGGTGGAATATGGAAAGGATACCTGCCTGAGGAAAATCATGTTGGCTATGTTACCAACGGCGTCCATTTCCCGACCTGGGTTGCAAGTGAATGGCTTGCGTTGTATAAAAAGTATTTTGGAGAGGAGTTCCTCAAAGACCAGTCAAATGAGAAATATTGGGAAAAGATATACTCTGTTCCTGACAAGGAAATATGGGATAAACATATGGAACTGAAAACCAAACTGTTTGACTATATCCGCCGTCATTTCCTTGAAACATGGCTCATGAATCTTGGAGATCCGAGCGGAGTAGTGAAACTTATGGAAGATTTGTCTCCCAATGCTTTGGTGATAGGTTTCGGCCGCCGTTTTGCTACGTATAAACGCGCCCATTTGCTGTTCACTGATCTTGAACGTCTCAAGAAGATTGTAAATAATCCGCAACATCCTGTCAAATTCCTTTATACCGGTAAGGCGCATCCGCAGGATGGGGCAGGACAGGGACTTATCAAACGTATTCTTGATATTTCACGTATGCCGGAATTCCAGGGCAAGATTATTTTTCTTGAGAACTATGACAAGCATCTTGCACGCCGTCTGGTATCGGGTGTCGATATCTGGTTGAATACACCTACACGTCCGTTGGAGGCAAGCGGAACATCTGGAGAAAAAGCTCTTATGAATGGTGTTGTAAACTTCTCCGTTCTTGACGGATGGTGGTATGAAGGTTATCGTGAGGGCGCAGGTTGGGCTCTGACAGACAAACGTACATACCAGAATCAGGATTATCAGGACAAACTTGATGCGGCCTCAATTTATCATCTGCTTGAGAATGAGGTTATTCCTATGTACTACAATGTTGGAAAGGATGGCTTTTCTACTGAGTGGGTACAGGTTATGAAGAATTCCATTGCCAAGATTGCTCCACACTATACAATGAAACGCCAGCTTGATGACTATTATTCCAAGTTCTATAATCAGATGGCAGTCCGTTCAAATTATCTGAAAGCTGATGATTATGCCAAAGCTAAAGAACTGGCACTCTGGAAAGAAATAGTTGCAGAACGCTGGGATTCAATAGGTGTTGTATCCTGCTGTAAGACTGATATTACGGAACAGGGTGGTACCATCGAATCCGGCAAGAACTATAAGGTTGAGTATGTTATTGACGAAAAGGGTCTTGACAATATTGTAGGTGTTGAGGCTGTTACAATCAATACTGTAAACGGTAAAGACGAACTTGTTGCAGTGAGTCCGCTTGAGATGACTGCCCGGGATGGAAATCTGTATACGTTTACCGGTAATGTCAGTATTGATGTTTCGGGTACATTCAAGATAGCATACAGAATGTTCCCCAAACGTCAGGATCTGCCGCACCGTCAGGATTTCTGCTATGTAAAATGGTTCTATTGAATACAGACTTGAAAAAGACGGCATTTGAAAATAATGCCGTCTTTTTTGCTTACTGTCGGGATTTATGGAAAAAACGCAGAAAGAGACAATAATTCTTGGAATTGATCCGGGTACCAATATCATGGGATACGGAGTCATCAGGGTTGTCGGTAAAAAGGCTTCTATGGTTGCTATGGGAGTGGTTGATCTGCGCAAGGCGGGAGACCAGCATCTCAAACTTGGACATATTTTCAAGCGTGTTACCGGAATCATAGAGTCTTATCTTCCGGACGAGATGGCCATTGAAGCTCCTTTCTTCGGGAAAAATGTGCAGAGTATGCTCAAGCTTGGCCGTGCCCAGGGCGTAGCCATGGCGGCTGCAATTAACCGAGAGATTCCCATTACGGAGTATGCTCCTTTGAAAATCAAGATGGCAATTACAGGAAACGGAGCCGCTTCCAAAGAGCAAGTCGCAGATATGCTGCGCCGTATGCTGAATATCGGTGCGGACGAAATGCCCAAATTCCTGGATGCTACCGACGCCCTTGCCGCCGCATATTGCCACTATCTGCAGATGGATCGTCCCGAAAGTGACGGACATGCTCCAAAATCCTGGAAAGAGTTTGTAGCCAAAAATCCTGAACGTGTAAACGGCTTAAATAAAAAAGTAACTGAAAACATTTAAGTGCTAAAAAAATTGTACCTTTGCAGGAGAATAACAATTCAAATCAGATAATGAATTCCGGTAATCCGTTTTTGGTATTTTGTGGTACCCAGTCAATGTACCTGGCCAAAGAAATTTGTGAGTATTTACAGTGTCCGTTAGGCAAAATGAACGTTACCCATTTTGCAGACGGCGAATTTGGCGTTTCTTACGAAGAATCCATTCGTGGTTGCGATGTGTTTCTTGTCCAGTCCACATTCCCGTCCAGTGACAACCTTATGGAGCTTCTGCTGATGATCGATGCTGCCAAACGCGCAAGCGCAAAGAGTATTATTGCAGTAATTCCTTATTTCGGTTGGGCCCGTCAGGACCGCAAGGACAAACCCCGTGTTTCTATAGGTGCAAAACTTGTTGCCGATATGTTGAGCACTGCAGGTATCAACCGTCTTATCACTATGGACTTGCATGCTGATCAGATTCAGGGCTTCTTTGATATTCCTGTAGATCATCTTTATGCATCAATCATTTTCACAAAGTATATTCAGAATCTGCATCTTGAAGATCTTGTTATTGCCGCACCCGATGTTGGAGGTAGCAAGCGTGCCAGTGTTTATGCCAAATATCTGAACGTTCCGCTGGTACTCTGCCAGAAGACGCGTACCAAAGCCAATGTTGTTGATGATATCCGTATTATTGGCGATGTTCAGGGAAAGAATGTTATTGTTATTGACGATATTGTTGATACTGCCGGAACAATCTGTAAGGCAAGCAATGCAATGATTGAGGCAGGAGCCAAGAGTGTAAGGGCAATGGCATCGCACTGCGTAATGAGCGGTAATGCGCCTAAACTTGTTGACGAATCAATGCTTGAGGAAATTGTGTTTACCAATACTATTCCTTATCGCAATCCTATTCCTTGCAAGAAGTTGAAACAGCTTTCCATTTCAGATCTTTTGGGCGAAACCATAAAAAGGGTTATTACTAACGAGTCTATCAGCTCACAATTCATAATGGGTGTATGAAAAGATTTCTTCCTATATTGTTGCTGACAGCTGCTGTATGTGCATCGTGCTGTGGTTTTTCCGTAAAGGGGTATATGCCGGACCTGCCGGAGGGCGATACTGTAGTTATCAACATAATAAGTCAGGAAGGAATTCTTGAACCTGTGGGTACTGCTGTTCTGAAAGATGGCAGATTTTCAACAAAGGTTGATATACCTGCAGAAGATATTGCTGTACTTTCATTTATCAGCGACGGTCAGGAGCAGGCTTTCTCTTTCTTTCTGGAGAAGGGTACTGCCACTATTTCTCTTCAGGACGGAATGCTTTCTCTTGGAGGAACTCCCGCTAACGTAGGACTTCAGATTTTGAATGACAGGGCTTTGTCTTTGAACAATGAATCTTCTGAACTTATGGAGGCGCTTCAGAAAGCATATCAGGAGGATCCGAATGCTGTTGAAAAATACAGAAAAGAGGTAGAAAACCTTCAGGAACAGTATGTCGGCCTGATTTTATCAACAATCAGAGATAACTCCGACAATCTGTGCGGTCTGTACCAGCTGGTGGAAAACTTCAACATACTTACTCCGGAAGAGTCTGAAGAGATGCTTGATTGCCTTGCAGCCAAGTTTGAGGATAACGATTTGTATTGCCAGATGCGTTCTCTTACAGAAGACAAACTGCTGACAAGTGTAGGAAAAAGGTATATGGACATATCTGTTATCGGAGCTGATGACAAGGAACTGGATTTGAGTAGCGTTGTTGCATCCAATAAGGTTGTCCTTTTGGATTTCTGGGCAAGCTGGTGCAATCCGTGTGTAGAAGAAATTCCTTTCCAGAAAGAGGCATATGCCAAGTATCACAAGCTTGGATTTGAAATTTTGAGCGTATCTCTGGATAGTGAGGAATCTGAGTGGCGTGCGGCTTTGAAACAGCACAAAATGCCTTGGATTCAGGCTCTTGATAACGAGATTGGAGAACAATCTGCCGCATATATATACCGCATAGATGCTATTCCGTCTTCTTTCCTGATTGATTCCGAAGGCACTATCATTGCATTGAATCTCCGCGGTAATGCGTTGGAAAATACTTTGGCCAAATTTTTTGAATGACAGCCACGTTAACCTGGCAGGGTAAACTTGAGCAGGATAGCGTTGAAGGCTGGAACGGTAAGATTAATTGGGCGGTCTGCGTAAAGGTTGACCGTCCAATCCGTTTTTGTAAGCAGGTCTGTGCAGATATATGCGCCAGGCTGCGTAATCTCAAGATAATCAAAGGCATGAGCCGGAATGACTACACCTGTTCTTACCGGCTTGGAATCAAAGTTGACAACTGCAAGAATAAGCTCGTTTCCTGCTTTTCTGAGGAATGAGTATTGCTTGTGTGGGTTGTAATTGTCTGAATATGGATTTACATACTGCAAGTCAAAGAAAAGACCTTTGGCTATGGCTTTTTCTTTAGCTGCTATGTTCATCAATCCGGAGTAGAAAAGACGTAATTCCCGTTCCTGTGCGGTAAGCTGCCTGTCAGAAGGATTCCCATTGTTGTACCAACGTTTTAAAGTGTCAACGCACCAGTAGTCAAAGATGGTGGTGCGTCCGTCACATCCGCTGAATCCTTCCGCGTCCATTCCGCGTTCTCCCAATTCCTGACCGGCATATACCATTACAGGACATGTGTCTATACATGCCGATACTATCATCGGAGCCTTACCGGGTAAGGGGTCTCCTGCAAAAAAGTCCGATGCAATGCGCTGTTCATCGTGATTCTCCATAAAGTGGAGCATATGGGAACCGATTGTGCCAAGGTTCTGCCAGCAACGTGTAATGGCGTTGGCAGATTCGCGTCCTGAGGCTATCCCACGCAGTGTGTCGTACATTCCGACCTTGTCATACAGGTAGTCAAAACCGCCTTGTTTTATGTAAGATGAATACAACCCCGGATTATAGACTTCTGCTATGAACAGAGTTTGTCTGTGACGCTTTTTTACAGCATGTATGGCATACTCCCAGAATTCGACAGGAACCATTTCTGCCATATCGCAACGGAAGGCGTCAATATGCTTGTCTGCCCAGTACTGGAGTATCTGTGTCATCTTTATCCATGTGTTTGGAACAGGGTTGAAGTGACATGTGTTATTTCCTTGATAATCAACTCCATAGTTAAGCTTGACAGTCTCATACCAATCGCAGATTGTGGGGTACGCGGAGAAACGGTCATTGCCTGTAGCACGTGCCGGTTCTTCTTTGTAATCCTGCCAGTCTATCTCGCCGCCAAGTGCTGAATGTATGTAGTAGAAATTGTTATTGGAATTGAATCTGTGACCCGTATTGTCAGATTCTCCCAAATCTTCAATTCCCTGCGGTTTGACTACGGATTTGTATTCTCTGGCAACGTGATTGGGCACAAAATCCATAATGAATTTCAGATGGCATTTATGTACCCGTTCAACCAGAGATTCAAATTCCTGCATGCGCATGGCCACATTCTCGGCCAAATCGGGATCTATATCGTAATAGTCTCTGATTGCATATGGCGACCCGGCATTGCCTTTGACTGTTGATCTGTGACTTGCAGGGATACCGTATTCTGAATAATCTGTTTTGCTTGCATGGGCAATAATGCCTGTAAACCAGATATGTGTGTACCCGGCCTTTTTTATTTCTTTCAGAACTTTTTCCGTAAAATGGTTCATTTTTCCGCAACCGTTCCGGTCAATTGTGCCATCCGGTATGCAGGAACTATTGTTGTTGGTGTATAAACGGCTGAGTATCTGATAGATGACTATTTTGCCCATACGGTTGGTTGTAACTTATGCCAATGATTTTCTGATACGGGTTATAAGGCCTGTCAAGACTTGTCCTGGACCGCATTCGGTGAATTCTTCGGCACCGTTGTTTATCATATTGATAACGCTTTGCGTCCAACGGACCGGACTGGTAAGCTGTTTGACCAGATTGGACTTGATTTCTTCCGGATCTGTATGCGGTTGCGCGTCAACATTCTGATATATAGGACAAACCGGTTCTTTGAATTCTGCCTTGTTGATGGCTTCTGCAAGTTCTACTCTGGCCGGTTCCATGAGAGGTGAGTGGAACGCTCCTCCAACTTTTAGCGGGAGAGCTCGTTTGGCACCAGCTTCTGTCATAAGAGTACAAGCCTCCTGTACCGCTTCAACCTGACCGGAAATTACAACCTGACCTGGGCTGTTGAGATTGGCAGGAACTACAATTTTTCCCTGAGCTGACAATCCTGCGCAGATTTCCTCTATTTTTTCATCGGCTAATGATATGATTGCCGCCATGGTGCCGGGAACTGCTACGCATGCTTTCTGCATGGCAGATGCGCGTTTCTGTACCAATACAAGGCCGTCTTCAAAAGACAGGGCTCCGGCTGCAACAAGAGCTGAGAATTCTCCAAGAGAGTGGCCTGCAACCATGTCAGGCTTGAAATCCTCTCCCAATGACTTTGCAACAGCTACGGAATGTATGAAAATGGCAGGCTGTGTAATATCTGTGCGGCGCAGATCATCGTCTGAACCGGAAAACATAATATCTGAAATGTTGAAACCTAAAATACGGTTGGCATCGGCAAACAATTTTTTTGCCCAATCAAACTGATCATACAAATCTTTTCCCATTCCTGAGAACTGGGCGCCTTGACCCGGAAAAACGTAAGCTTTCATTATTTTTCGGAATTAATATTTTGTAAGATATTTTTGTTATCTTTGCACGCGCAAAACCGCACTTGGGGTTTGCTTTGCTGCCGCAAAGGTAGCAATTTTTTTGTTACATAAAAAACTATGTTTCCGCATACAATTTTTCAGGGTTGCGTGCGTTAATATAGTATATAATCAATATACGCACCCTACATATATGACGATAGTGTCAAATAACTTCAAAATGGATGAAAATACGGAGTACAAAGACTCCATGAACTGTTTTCAACGTTTTATAAAAAGAGCTTTTGATATTTTCTTTTCTCTGATTGGCATTATTGTCCTGTCTCCTCTGTATTTTCTGATTTATCTTTGTTTCCTGTTCAGTGGCGGAAATGCTATCTATAGTCAGGAAAGGGTAGGCTATAAGGGCAAAATATTCAAAATATACAAGTACAGAACAATGGTCCGCAATGCGGAGATCAACGGCCAGATTCCGCGTTCACGAGAGGAACGTGATGAAAAACTGACTAAGATTGGCCGTGTTCTGCGTGCTCATCATCTTGACGAACTCCCTCAGTTATGGAATGTCCTTATCGGTGACATGTCTTTTGTGGGACCGCGTCCGGAACGTCAGTTCTTCATTGATCAGATAAATGCCGTAACATCCAATTACAAATACATTTACAAAATGAGACCGGGTCTGACATCGTCTGCAACTATCTATAACGGTTATACTGATACCCTTGAAAAGATGATTACCCGTCTTGAGATGGATGTGGAATATTATACTATCCGCTCTCTGTGGCACGATTTTAAAATAATCGTTGTTACTGTTTGGAAAATTGTTTCTGGTTCAAAATTCTGAATTATGTCTAAGAAATTCTTGCCGGTTGTACTTTCAGCCCTTTTCAGTTTTACATCGCTTTTTGCACAAATGACTGATGATCAGATTGTTGATTATGTGCAAACTCAAACGGCCCAAGGTCTTTCTCAAGAAGATATTGCAAAACAGCTGGTCAAGCGTGGCGTCTCATTGACTCAATTGCGCAGTATTAAGGCAAAGTATGACCAGATGCAGAAGAACGGCATGATTGCCAATACTCTGCCAAATGAAAACAACCGTTCCAGAACAAGCGCATCTTATCCCAACGGGAAAAAAGACAGGAATGCCAAAACGCAACTGAATATTGTTCAGACTCAGGCCGATGCCGAAGCCGAGCGCCTTTTGAGCGGAGATGACAGAATTGCTCTGTATATGGAAGAAAGCAGTTTCCTTTTTACGGATTCTATTGCTATGCTTGAGCAGATGATTCTTGAACGTGAACGCCAGAAAAAAGAGATATTCGGACACAGCATATTCAGTCAGAAGGATCTGACTTTTGAACCAAGTACCAGTATAGCCACTCCACAGGATTACCGCTTGGGTGCCGGAGACGAGATTATTATTGATATCTGGGGCGAGGCACAATCTACCGTCAATGGTATCATTTCTCCTGACGGAACTGTAATAGTAGAGAATTTCGGGCCTCTCCATCTGGCCGGAAAGACCATTTCAGAAGCAAAAGAATATGTACAGACCCAGCTCAGCAAGATATACAAGGGTGTAGGCGGGACATCTCCTTCCACTTTCATTTCTTTTTCTCTGGGACAGAACCGCTCCATCCAGGTTAATGTGATGGGAGAGGTTGAAAATCCGGGAACATACATTCTGTCATCGTTCGCCACCGTTTTCAATGCACTTTATATGGCAGGCGGTGTTAACGATATAGGGTCGCTGCGTTCCATAAAAGTGTTCCGTAACAATAAGCAGGTGGCTGTTCTTGATGTCTATGATTATTTGCTGAACGGAAAGATTGATTCTGATATACGTCTTACCGATAACGATGTTATTGTTGTTTCTCCTTACTCTGTTCTTGTAAATGCAAGCGGAAGGCTGCGCAGACCTATGTTCTATGAATTGAAACCTACAGAAAGCGCAGCTACTCTAATAAGCTATGCGGGCGGCCTTTCTGCAGACGCATATAAGGGAGACGTGAGAGTCATTCGCTTTGGCGATGTCCAACGCCAGATTTTCACATTGGATGCCGAACAGCAGAAGAGTTTCAATATGTGCGATGGGGATACTCTTTTTGTGGATTCCATATTACAGACTTTCTCCAATAAAGTTGAGGTCCAGGGAGCTGTTTACAGACCGGGTATGTTCCAGGTAGGAAACGGTGTCAATACTGTGAAACAGCTGGTGGAAGCCGCAGGCGGTGTCCGAGAAGATGCTTTCAGAAACCGTTCCATTCTGAGCAGAAGGAACGCGGATCTTACTTTGAGCAGCAAATCTCTTGATTTGGATGCCATACTGTCCGGAACTGCTCCGGATGTTGAATTGAGAAATAACGATATTCTTTTTATTCCTACGGTGCAGGAACTGAAAGACGAACCCACAATGAGCATCTATGGCGATGTACGTTTCCCCGGCACATATAAATATGCTGACAGCACACAAATAGAAGATCTCATTATCCAGGCCGGCGGTTTCAAGGAGTCTGCTTCAATAAGCAATGTGGAGATTGTGCGTTATTCAAGAGATAAGAGGGCTAAAGCGGAATCTCATGATATTGCTAAGGTCTTTACATTCCAGGTTGATGAAAATCTGAAGGTTCAAGACACTGTTTTCTATCTGATGCCTTTTGATAATGTGAATATTCTTCGTTCTCCGGGTTATTCCGAGGCCAGTCACGTAGAGGTATCGGGCGAGGTTCTGTTCCCCGGTACATATACGCTTCTGTCACGCGGTGACCGTGTATCGGATCTGTTGAAACGTGTTGGCGATTGTACGTCGTATGCCAATATTGACGGAATTTCTCTTGAACGCAGAATGACGGATCAGGAAAAGAGCCGTTTGCGCCAGATTACGGAGACTTTGTCAAAGAACGATTCTGCGGTTATGGCTATTCTGGACAAATCGAATACGTATCATGTCGGTTTCGATATTTCCAATGCCCTCAACAATTATGATTCAGAAGACAATATTGTGTTGAGAGACGGTGACAGGATTGTGGTTCCAACATTCCAGAATACTGTCAAAATCAATGGAAATGTAATGTATCCCAATACTCTGTCTTACATACCTGGCAAGAACCTGCGTTTCTATATTAACCGCGCCGGCGGTTTTGGAACAAGGGCTAAAAGGTCCCGTGTTTATGTTGTCTATGCCAATGGTTCTGTAAACAGAGTCAAACTGTCCAATTCAAACAAACTTAAACCTGGCTGTGAAATTGTAGTTCCTACAAGAGATGAACATGAGCGTATGTCTGCTGCAGAGATTCTCTCTTTGAGCTCCACATCGGCTTCGTTGGCAACAGTGGTTATCTCTTTGCTGAATCTGTTCAGATAATTCGTTCATCTTCCTTCTGAAAAGTTTCTTTTCCCAAGTGGTGTCATACAGGCATAATCTGGCATTATACAACCAAATGTTGTAAAAATTCTCACAAATCAACCCAAAATGACTGGGAATTGAAAAAAAATTTGTACACTTGCGTTACAGACAAGTGTCGGATAAAAATGAGTAAATTCAGATACCCGGTAGATACAGACCAGTTTCATCTCTGCTTTGCAATACCTTCAAGGCATATTTCAAAGGGCAGAAGGGCGAACAGTCACAAAGTGCGGAGTCTGCATCAGCAGCGAGCAACGCAACATCACCCACTGGCGTAGTGTTGACATTGATGGAAACATCATAGACGAACAGCAATTCAGATGACATATCAGTAAAAGCCATATAATCATAAATCATTAAGTTAAAACCATCAGTTATGACAGAAATGAAGAAACAGTATCAATCACCCCGGATGAAGGTGGTAAAAGTGAATGCGCGGCAGATGTTGTGCACAAGTCCAGGTGCAACGACCAGTGGTTTGGCCTTTGATCCAAATGAATATTCATTCTAAATTCCAAACAGCTATGAAAAAGTACATCTATTCTATCGTGGCTGCTACAGCCCTGTTCGCATCTTGCAGCCAGGATGCAGAACTCAACGAGATTGGCAGCGCTGATTCAAAGGCCATCACCACCATCGGTGCATCTACCGAAATTTCAACACGCGCAGTCGTCAGTTCAACAGAGAACACAAAGGTCTATTGGGAAGACGGAGACCAGCTTGGCGTATTGGGTACCAACAGTTCATCAGAGGCAAAGAACCTTGCATACACCCTGAACGATGGTTCCGGTACCACCAGTGGAACATTCTCAAATGGTAGTTCCGACATTACCGCCATTTCTGCCATCATGTATCCTTATCAGGAGAATGCCACTTGGGCAAATGACAAACTCACGTGCGAAATTCCTTTTGTGCAGACTGCAACAAAAGGCTCCTTTGACAAGGCAGCAGCCATCATGTATTCAATTGGCAATACCACCGATGTGACACTCAATTATGCCGTGAACTTCCTTAAGGTAACTGTTACGGAAGAGAATGTCCACTCCATCTCCATCAGCAGCACTACTACCGCACTGAGCGGAAAGATGGAGATTACCTCTGGCGGTGTCGCAGCAACTTCTGGTTCACTGAATAGTGTCACTCTCACAGCTGGGAAGGGCAATGTCTTGGCGGCTGGCGACTACTACATCGCAGTGAAGGCTGGCAACATAGAGAATCCAAGCATCAGTTACGTCTATTACAACGATAACCATAAAGCCACCGAAAAGTCAAAGGCAGGCAGCGGCACTTTAACCTTTGCAGAAAATACAAACGTAAAGACTGTTTCCGTAGATTTCGCTAATGGTACTGTCACTACCCGCAAAGCCGTTCAGCTTTGGGCAAACGGTCCTTACTTTGCTGAGTATAACATAGGTG
>JAKSIP010000014.1 GCA_024398715.1 Bacteroidaceae bacterium | reverse complement strand
CTTCGCAAAAAAGGCCCAAAACGCGAAGGGTGAAATGCACTTAGCAATGGAACCATCGCCAGAATAGTCTGTGAGCGGGGTACGAACAGCGGCGACAAATCAACCTTCGCAAAAAGGCGGCAAATTGCGCAGGATGGCAACGAAAATCGCTTCAACCTTCGCAAAAAAGGCCCAAAACGCGAAGGGTGAAATGCACTTAGCAATGGAACCACCGCCAGAATGGTCTGTGAACGGGGTACGAACAGCGGAGGGAAATCAACCTTCGCAAAAAGGCGGCAAATTGCGCAGGGTGGCAAGGAAAATCGCTTCAACCTTCGTAAAAGGGTCAAAATGCGTAGGATGGAACAAAAAAAAGACCGGGCAAGGTAAGTTGTCCGGTCTTTGTATGAGAATTGTATAATGTAATCCGATTAATCCAATTACTTCTGCAGCAGTTTGCCGTCTGAACCAAGAACGTTTACAATCTTGTGGATGTACATCTTCTTCATGTTCTCACGGGCAGGTTTCAGGTACTGGCGCGGATCAAAATCACCCGGGTGCTCAGCAAGGTGCTTGCGGATAGCAGCAGTCATAGCCAGACGTGAGTCTGAGTCGATGTTGATTTTGCAAACAGCGCTCTTTGAAGCCTTGCGGAGCTGCTCCTCAGGAATACCTATTGCAGCCTCAAGCTTGCCACCGAACTGGTTGATAGTGTTAACCTCGTCCATAGGAACTGAAGAAGAACCGTGGAGAACGATTGGGAAACCAGGAAGTTTCTTCTCAATTTCCTCAAGAACATCAAATGCCAATGGAGGTGGAACAAGAACACCGTTAACCAATGTGCACTGTGCAGGTGTAAACTTGTGTGCACCGTGTGATGTACCTATAGAGATAGCCAATGAATCGCAACCTGTACGTGTAGCGAATTCAATTACCTCTTCAGGTTTTGTATAATGTGATTCTGCGGCAGAAACCTCATCTTCAACACCGGCAAGAACACCAAGTTCAGCTTCTACTGTTACATCGAACTGATGAGCGTAGTCAACAACTTTTTTTGCAAGAGCTATATTCTCTTCGAATGGCAAGTGTGAACCGTCAATCATAACAGAAGAGAAACCGTTGTCAATACAATCCTTGCAGAGTTCAAAACTGTCACCGTGATCAAGGTGAAGAACAATTTCAGGATGTTCGCAACCAAGTTCCTTTGCATATTCTACAGCACCTTTTGCAAGGTTACGCAGAATTGTGCCGTTTGCATAGTTGCGTGCACCTTTTGAAACCTGCATGATAACTGGAGACTTTGTCTCAACAGCAGCCATTACAATAGCCTGCATCTGCTCCATTGTATTGAAGTTGAAGGCAGGGATAGCATAACCACCCTTAACGGCAGCCTTGAACATTTCGCGGGTATTTACCAAACCCAGATCTTTGTAATTTACCATATTGTTTAGTTAAAAAGTTTGACTTTTTCATGCCTTTCCATGAAAAGCGGTGCAAAGGTAGTAAAAATATAAGAACAAAGCCAAAAAATCAGGATAAAAAGAGTTACTTTTGCAGGAATATGGTAAGAGTCATTTTTTTTGATATTGACGGCACACTTGTAAGCCTCAAAAACCACAGAATGCCGGAATCAACGCATTTTGCACTGCAGAGACTGCGTGAGAAAGGTATTAAAATCGTTATCTGCAGCGGCAGACCAATGTGTCTGATTGACAATCTTGAAGGGGAAGCTTTTGACGGGTACATTACCGTCAACGGTGCAATATGCCAGATTGGAGACGACATAGTTTACAGACACGCTCTCCCGCAATCGGAGGTACAGAACTGGATCAATTACTCACACGGCAACAATGTTGACGGATGTATGATTACATTGGACAAAGTCTTTATAAACAGGGTCTCTCCTGCCGCAGTCCAATTTTTCGAGATACTCAATTTTCCTCTGCCACCGGTCAAAGATTTCCGCGAGCTGTCAGACACTCCAATATTCCAGATAGTGGGATTGATATCAAAAGAGCAGGAAAAACACGCAAAAGCAGCCATGCCGGGGTGCACATTCAAGCGTTGGCATCCGCTGTTTACAGATATAATAATGGGAGAAAACAATAAGAGTCTGGGAATGCGTTCCATGCTCAAACATATGGGCATAGACCGTTCTGACTGTATGGCATTCGGCGATGGGAACAACGATGTCGAAATGCTTGATTATGCAGGAATAGGTGTTGCCATGGGCAATAGCGACGACGATGTGCACGCACATGCAGACTATGTTACAACAGACTGTGAGGATGACGGAATTCTGAATGCACTGAAACATTTCAAAATTTTGTAAAATTTACAGGATTTCTTTGGCACATTAAAAAGAATGTAGTACATTTGCACCCTGAAAATCCATTACACAGATTTTTTGTTACCAAACAAGAATTAAATCAATAAAAAAATTAACAGATATGAAACAGGGAATTCATCCAGAAAGCTATCGTCCGGTTGTTTTCAAAGATATGTCAAACGGTGACTGCTTCCTTTCACGTTCAACATGTGCAACAAAAGAAACAATTGAATTTGAGGGTCAGACTTATCCGCTCATCAAGTTGGAAATCTCCAGCACATCACACCCGTTCTATACAGGTAAGTCCAAGTTGGTAGATACAGCCGGTCGCGTTGACAAGTTCTTGAACCGTTACGGCAAAAAGAAATAATATTCCTGACAAGATAAAGTAAAAGGGAGGCTCAAAAAAGTCTCCCTTTTATTTTTTGTATCGGCAACCATCATCTGAAACGTTTGCCGTTCCACTTGAAGATTACCGGACGCCCGGCAAACCAATCTGAGAAATATGCGCTGTCTTCTTTGCCAAGCTGGTTTTGCGATGTCAATGAAATTTCCATGACAGGTTCAGAATCACCAATCATGATAGAATATGAGACAAAAGGAAGAACACTCTCCAACAGAGCAAGTGAATCTTTCTTTGCATATCCACTGTTGACAAATCTTTTCAGACCGGGCATAGTGATGTAGTCTTCACCGGAAAGTCTGTTCCAATCCGAATTATAGAAATCCAACTTACTGTAATCCGAACTTCCTTTCAATGTAGTCGATACGCATATGATATAGCCGTCATTCTGTCTGGAACACGGAAGTATCTTGAAACAGACAAACAGGGAACTGTCAGATTGCAATTGCAGGAAATCTCTGCTCAGAGAGGTTATCTGAATCAACCCGTCCATTCTATCACGGACTGTACTGCGCATATTGCTGTCAAAAAAATCGAGACAGTCAAGGCGTGCGCCCTTAGGTATGAGTTCAAAAACGGAATCGGGCATGTTGGCAAAGACATTGCGGACGGATACAGAATCAGGCATGCCTGCCGCATCTGTTTTCATTATGCCTGACAGGAATGCCAGTACGGCTATCATCAAACACTTTTTCATTTTCATACAACAGAATCAGAATATACACTTTCAGGATATTTCACCTGATCAAGGAACAGACCTGCGGCGGGGACGGAATCGCCCGCACTGCAACGGTCTTTACTCCCGATTATACGGACAAACTGCTCCAAATCAATTTTGCCACGTCCCACTTGAAGCAATGTGCCCACAATTGCGCGCACCATATTTCTCAAGAACCTGTCCGCTTCAATGACAAACTCAAGACGTCCGTCAGACAGGACATTCCATTCGGCCTTTGAAACATGGCAGATATTGGTTTTTGTATCCGAATGCAGTTTTGCAAAGCTGGTGAAATCTGTAACATCCAGCAGAATACGTGCAGCCCTGTTCATCAGTTCCACATCGGGCATAGAAAAGAGACGCATACTGTATTTTCTTTCAAACGGGGTCTTTGAAAGAGACACAAAGTATCTGTATCGGCGCGAGACTGCATCAAAACGGGCATGTGCATTGTCTTTTACACGGGCAATACCGTTTATTGCGATATCGGCAGGCAGCATCATATTAAGTTTGCCTTTCAAAGCAGATGCGTCTGTACTGTCAGACAAATCAACATGCGCAATCATATGGCTGGCATGTACCCCGGCATCGGTACGGCCTGCTCCCACAATCTCTACCGGTTGTTGGAAAACTACAGACAATGACTCTTCAATACACTGCTGGACAGATTTGTCTTTGGGTTGGCGTTGCCAGCCGCTGTACTCTGTACCATCGAATGATATGTCAAGAAAGAATCTCATCCGGCCGTATTCAACGAATCTGATTTTTCAAATTGGCTATATGACAGGCAACCAATGCCGCAGTTTCCGTACGCAGACGCGATGGGCCTAACGACACCGGCTCAAAACCGTTCGCCAGCGCCAGTTCAATCTCTGCAGGAGAAAAATCGCCCTCAGGACCAATCAGAACCAAGGTGTCGGTATTTGGTCTCAAGACATCCTGCAACAGCTGTTTGCGTCCCGGTTCAAGATGGGCAATACACTTTACGCCGTCAAATGGAGTATTGACAATATCACTGAAACTGACCATATTGTCAAACTGTGGCAAAGTGGCTTTATATGACTGCTTCATGGCGGCAACTGCAATACGTTCTATACGTTCGGCATTGATATTGCACCGCTCGCTGTTGCATGTTCTCATAAAACTGATGCGGTCTATTCCTATTTCAACCGCTTTTTCAACAAACCATTCATTGCGTTCCATCATCTTTGCAGGCGCAACGGCAACACAAATCCGGCCTTTCCACAAAGCGGGCTGCTCCGTTTTCTCTAAAATGTCCACAAGGCATTTTTTAGGAGTACAGGCAGTAAGCACAGCACGGTACATATTGCCTTGTCCATCCGTAATGCTGATCTCATTTCCTTCTTTCAGACGCAGAACACGCACCGCGTGAACAGCTTCCGTTTGAGGAAGTTCATGTGCAGTTTCTATATCAGGAGCATAAAAAAGCCACATAAACTATTGTTTTTGAGCATTGATGATATCGCGTATTTTGGCTGCAAGTTCGTAGTTTTCCGATTCAATAGCCTTATCCAGCTGTTCCTGCAAAGGTATTTCAAACTCCTGCTGTGACAACACAAGTTTACTCTTCTCCAAAAGTTCGGTACTTATAAAGATTGGAACTTTGGCACGAATGGCTATTGCTATGGCATCGCTTGCCTTTACATTACCCATTACCTTTTCCTGACCGCACGGATCAATATAGACCATCTCGGCAATGTACAGGAAATGGTCCATATGGGTAATTCTGACATGAGTCATTCTAATGCCGCAAGTAGAAGACAACTGCATATACAAGTCCCATATTGAAGGATAATTCTTACCGCCGAATGTAAAATTGAGCATAACGGCCTGCGGGCTGTCCAGGCCAAGCAACACGGATATCATTCTCTGACCGCCAAGTTCCTTCATAATAACGGCGGGTATATGATTTTTGTTGGGTGTACCTACAAACCCTATTCTGTACAATTCCAATTCTGTCAACCTATCATTCATCGTTCCTGTTTTTTACGATACAAAAATAGGAAAAGTAACAACACAATGGTCATATATGCCGCAAAAAACAGCCATATGGCAGACCAGTTTCCCACAAGATAGGAAACTCCGCCAACAACGCTTGACTCGGTAAAACCGTTGACCACAAACTGGCAGGCTACAATACCGATAGTACCGCCAAGTCCGTTACAGAACATAAGGACAAATCCTTGCGCACTTGAACGGATATTTTCCGGAACGTGTTTGTCTATGTATAGAGATGTGGCAACCGAATACAGATTGAAAGAGAGTCCGTAAATCAGCATGGACAAAATGATCAGCAGTACAGACGGCATGCGCGGGGTTGCAAACGCAAGCAATATGAAATGTACAATCCATGAGACGATGCCAATGGCATATACACCTTTTATGGAGTACCTGTTCATAAAGAAAGGGATCAGGAATATCACAAGCGTTTCAGATATTTGGGAAACGGACAGCAGCAGGACTGAGTTCCTGACAAAGAAGGCATCTTTGAATGCGGCATCGGCAGCAAAACTGTCCAGGAACGGTCCGTTATAGGCGTTGGAAAGCTGCAGGCTCAAGCCCACAAAAAATGAGAAAAGCAGAAGGACGGAAAGGCTGTGTTCCTTGAGCGGAGCCAATGAAAAAGCTGTATGGGAATCTGTTCCGGCGCTCTTGCTGTCGTGCAGCATGAACGATGAAAAGAGCATCAATGCGGAAAAGAAAGCGCCCTGTATGAAAAACAGACCGGTCAGATGGCTTTTTACCAGATTGACTATCCACATTGAAACTACGAATCCTACCGTACCCCACGCTCTTATTGGCGGAAAACTTTTTACAGTATCCAATCCTTGGGATGTCAGTTCCTGAAAGCTCAGTGAAAAATAGAGAGAAAGTGTAGGAATATATCCAGCTGACAAGACAAAGAAAAGCAGGGCATATACGGTAAAAGAGTTTCCACCGTACAGGGCATACAATCCTATAAGCAAAAGTCCGGCGAACGATATGGCATGACTGTATCTGAACATCTTGAGCGGAGACAGCCATTTGTCAGCAAGATATCCGGCCAGAATAGGAACAATAAAAGCTACAAATCCTTGAATTGCAAAAAAGAGACCCACTTTGGAACCAAGCCCCCTATTGGCAAAAAAAATACCCATGGAAGTTAAATACGAGCCCCATATAGCATATTCCAAAAAGCTGATTACTGATAGTTTAGTTTTAATACTTGCCATAAAAACCACGCATTGTCATGTTTATGAACCTTTCTAAAAAAGTGAAAGGAAGTTATCATCACGACAACTTCCCCTCCAATTAAAATCTAATACCATGAAAAACACGTTGCAAATTTATCAATTGTTTTTATTCCAACAAAGATAATAAATACAAAATATAGTGCATTAACAATATTTAACAATCACTGTCTACATGCACTACCTGAAGTTTGCGTTTTGCAACAAGTTCTTCAAGATAAAGCCATATTTTGAGGGTTGCCCAAGCATCGGTAGCCGCATAGGATATCTGTGCAGGCAATAACGGATCCGCCTGCCAGTTACTCATACGCTGGGCCTTTGAAATCTTTTTACCGAACAATAATGCGTACAGTCTCTGCAAGCCCAATTCTTCTATTCCCAATTGTCTTACATAATCCTGCAATTCAACAAATCCCGCAGGACTGATATGACCACGTGCAGACAAGGCAGCAAAGTCATCTTTTGAGGAGAGTCCTATCTTGATAACGGACCGATTCTGCAACAGATCAATTATACAGCCCGGCAGTCCGATAAAATTCAGTCTGAAAAGGAAAGCTTTGTTTTCTGTAGAAAGCTGCAACAAGGAAACTTTATTGTGCACCCCACGTTGGAAAGACGGTTTGGTTTCAGTATCAAAACCGATATACGGTTCTTTCATGAGTTCTTCTACCGCCTCCCTGGCATGATCCTCGGTATTGACAACAACCACTTCTCCGTCAAACTGGTCAACCGGAAGAGTGTTGATAATGGTTTTGTCAACACGGCTTGATATTTTCACTTTCCTTCTGAACATTTGTCTGCAAATTTACAAAATAAATCGCTTTCCGGGGCTTGCACATTTTGAAATTTAAGGTTAACTTCGCACAAAGTTAGAATGGATAATACACATATACTAAAATGGCAGCCAAAAATACAGAAAGCAGAAAAAATCAGACATCACAAAAAAAGCAGAAGCAGCAGGTTCCGGAAAAAAGGAGCCTGTTATACATATTCAAAAGCGACACATTCAGGTTTCTATCCGGTGCCGCAATGATTCTGCTTGCATTGTATCTTGTTTTTGCGATGGGGTCTTTCTTCATACACGGCGGACAGGACCAGAGCATTGTTATTTCAGACAAGTCAGATATGGAACTGCTGCAGTCCGCTATGCCTGACAATCATATCATCAACGCTCAGACAACAAATCATCAGACTGTAAAAAACAATTCCGGAGAACGCGGAGCATCGATTGCCGAATATATCATAAACAACATGTTCGGATTCGCATCTTTTTTCATACCGCTGTTCCTGCTTGTCTGCGGAGCAAATCTGATGTGTATAAACAAACAGTCCAAACTGAAATGGTTTGCAGGCTGTATGTTCCTTCTGATATGGTGTTCCATAGCATTTAGCATGTCCCTTGACTGGGCATTCACAAACAGTTTCATATCTCCAGGAGGCAAGCATGGTATTGTTGCTTCAGAATATCTGCTGAGAAACATCGGTATGGCAGGTACAGTTCTGATACTGATATTCACAATGCTTATTTATGTTGTCTGCATCTGTCCCAGCGCAAAAGAGTGGATACGGATATACCTGACCACAAAGTGGCAGGAAAGAATTGCAGAAAGAAGAGAGCGGAGAAGATTGCGCAGACTTGAAAAGAAAGCCCTGAAAGAGGAGAAAAAGAAAATCAAGGCCGCCGCACCTGCTCCCGCTCCCGTACAGACAGAACCGGACAAATCTGACAATACAGTCAAAGATACGGAAACAGTTGAAGACCAGGACAATTCGGAATGGACGGAAATCAGCACCGATGAGATTTCACAGCCGGATCTTTCTGACAATAGCAGTGAAATGGATTCCAAACCTGAACCAAAACCCACCAGAGCCGCCAAAGAAAAGGCTACCGATGCCGGCAACGATGTAACGTTCAATGTTGAAGCTGCAAAAACAGAAGAGACAGTCAAGGCTTTACCGCCCTTCAATCCGCGTCTGGACCTGTCCCACTACAAGTTTCCTACATTGGAGCTTGTCAACAAGAGCAACGTACAGGGTCCTACAATAGACAACGATGAGCAGACTGCCAACAAAGAACGCATTATCCATACATTGCGCAATTTCGATATCGAAATAACACATATCGATGCCACCGTAGGACCGACCATCACTCTGTACGAGATAACTCCTGCCCCAGGAGTCCGCATAGCCAAGATACGCAATCTTGAAGATGATATCTGCATGACACTTGCAGCAACCGGAATACGAATCATTGCCCCTATTCCTGGCAAAGGTACGATCGGTATTGAAGTTCCAAACAAGAATCCTCAGACAGTATCAATATATGAATTGCTCTGCAGCAAAAAATTTGCTGAAACAAAATATGAACTTCCGGTTGCAATAGGAAAGACTATCACGAACGAGATTTATATGTTCGACCTTGCAAAATTGCCTCACCTTCTTGTTGCCGGTGCAACAGGACAAGGTAAATCTGTAGGTTTGAACGTGATACTGACATCGTTGCTTTACAAGAAGCATCCTGCAGAATTGAAGATTGTGCTGGTTGACCCCAAGATGGTTGAGTTCAGCATATACTCTCCTATCGAGAAGCATTTCCTTGCTAAAATTCCAGACGAGAAGGACGCTATCATTACCGATGTCAACAAAGTGGTACGCACCCTGAATTCACTGTGTATCCTCATGGATAGCCGTTACGAGCTTCTGAAAGACGCAAACGTAAGGGAAATCAAGGAATACAACAGATTATACAACAGCCGCCAGCTGAACCCGAACAAGGGTCACCACTTCATGCCGTACATTGTGGTTGTCATTGACGAGTATGGAGATCTGATTATGACCGCCGGCAAAGAGATAGAGATTCCTATTGCACGTATTGCGCAAAAGGCCCGTGCCGTTGGTATCCACATGATCATTGCCACACAGCGTCCGTCCGCAAACATCATTACCGGTATGATAAAGACCAACTTCCCGGCCAGAATTGCGTTCAAGGTATCTCAAATGATTGATTCACGTACAATCATCGACCGCACCGGAGCACAGCGCCTTGTAGGTCGCGGAGACATGCTGATGCTTGGAAACAGCGGAGAGACTGAGCGAATCCAATGTGCATTTGTTGACACTCCGGAAGTCAACAATATATGTTCATACATCCACAGCCAGCAGGGTTATACTGAAGCGTACGCACTGCCGGACGTTGAAGAGAGCAGTGCTGACGGAAGCAGCCTTGGCAGCGGAAACGACATAAGTTCCCAATCTCTTGACTCACTGTTCAGAGAAGCCGCTGAACTTGTTGTACAGACAGGTCAGGGTTCCACATCCAACATACAGCGCAGATTCCAGGTAGGATACAACCGCGCCGGCCGCATCATGGACCAGCTTGAAAAAGCGGGTATTGTAGGCCCGGTTGACGGAAGCAAGCCGCGTCAAGTTCTTTGTGCAAGCGATTTGGAACTGCAGGAAGTATTCACAAGATTAGGAATCTGATTCCATGAAACGGTTACGCCCGGATATAGTATTGCTGTTCTTTGCGTTGGCAATGTCCGCACACATTGCGGCCCAGACATCGGGCAGAGCTGTAGAGAAACTGATAAAGGACCTTGGAGTGGAACTCAGTTTTTCCGCAACAGTATCTGCAGGGCAACAGCAATTCAGTACAAGCGGGACAATACTGTTCAACGGAACGGGAATAGCGGTAAAAACACCCACGCACAATCTGTGGTATAACGGCAAAGAGGCATACACACAACAGAAAAACGGAATCTACAACGAACTTTACATTTCAGTTCCTCAAGATGCAGACACATTACTGTTCCGGCCTCTGACCATACTTGCCGTTTCTGAAACAGAATGCGATGCCTCAAACCGCCTGAAACGCATTTATGGCAAGTACTCCGATTATACGTACGATATCAGAATTGACAGATACATACGTTCGGGAGTCAAATTTGACAGCAGTGAATTTGTTCCGCAAACAGATTCCATTCCGAATCTTGAAATAATAGACTTACGATAAAAACAACAATTTTATGGAAAGAATCAAATGCTTGATTATCGGTTCCGGTCCTGCCGGTTACACAGCAGGTATCTACGCAGCACGCGCAAACCTGAAACCTGTATTATATGAAGGGAACCAGCCGGGTGGACAACTTACAACAACATCAACCGTTGAGAATTTCCCGGGCTATCCGGACGGAATCAATGGATACGACATGATGAACGACATGCGTCTTCAGGCAGAAAAGTTTGGCGTAGAGATGCGTCAGGGTCTGATTACTGATGTTGATTTTTCAGCAAGACCATTCAGTCTTACAATTGATGGCAGCACACAGATAAATGCAGACACGGTAATAATCGCCACAGGTGCAGCCGCCAAATATCTGGGTCTTGACGATGAGAAGAAATATGCCGGACGCGGTGTCAGCGCATGCGCCACATGCGACGGTTTCTTCTACCGCAAAAAGACAGTGGCCGTAGTAGGCGGCGGCGATACCGCATGCGAGGAGGCATCGTACCTCTCCACCCTTGCCGCCAAAGTCTATCTGGTAGTGCGCAAACCATTCCTGCGTGCAAGTGACATTATGCAGAAACGCGTATTGGAGAATCCGAAAATTGAAGTGCTTTTTGAGCACAACACATTGGGTCTGTTCGGAGAGCCCAAAATTCAAGGTATGCACGTTATAGAAAAAGCAGGCAGTGCTCAAGAGCGCCGCTACGATATTGCAATAGACGGTTTCTTCCTGGCCATAGGACATAAACCTATGTCAGACGTCTTCAAGAAATATATCAGAACCGATGCGGAAGGATATATAATTACAGAAGGCTCGGGACCATGCACAAATATACCCGGAATTTTTGCAGCCGGTGATGTTGCCGATCCACGTTACCGCCAGGCAATAACTGCTGCCGCATCGGGTTGCAAGGCTGCCATAGAAGCCGAAAAATATTTGGCATCTTTTGAATAAAAAGTTTGCAGAAAGAAAATAATATTTGTAATTTTGCGCCCGATTTATGCCGAAAAGGCAGAAAAAGTTCAGACAAGGAAGGTCTGACGCCTATCGGTCCAACGTAATAAAATATTGTAATGATGTACGTTATTGCTGAAATTCAAGGACAGCAGTTCAAAATTGAACCGGGAAAGACACTGTTTGTACACCACATTCAGAATATTGAAGCAGGTGCAACAGTAGAGTTCGACAAGATTCTTCTTGCAGACAAAGAAGGTCAGGTAACAGTTGGTGCTCCAACCATTGAAGGTGCAAAAGTTGTTTGCGAGGTAAAAACAGCTTTGGTTAAGGGAGACAAGGTTCTGGTGTTCCACAAACGCCGCCGCAAAGGATACCGCAAACTCAACGGTCATCGCCAGCAGTTCACAGAGTTAGTTATTAAAAAAGTTATTGCATAACCTTAAAAATTAGAAAATTATGGCACATAAGAAAGGTGTAGGTAGTTCTAAGAACGGTCGTGAATCAGCTAGTCAGAGACTGGGTGTCAAGATTTGGGGTGGCCAGGTATGCAAAGCCGGCAACATTATAGTACGTCAGCGCGGAACAGTTCACAATCCGGGCGAAAACATTGGTATGGGTAGTGATCACACACTTTACGCACTTGTTGACGGAACAGTACAGTTCAAGAGAGGTCGCAAGGACCGCAGTTATGTTTCAGTAATACCGTTTGCTGAAAACGCAGAAGCATAAACATTGAATCAAATACAAAATAAAGAAAGCGATTGAACACTCAATCGCTTTTTTTTGTACCTTCGCACCTATAATAAAAAAGAAACCAAATTAATAACAGCTGTTATGCTAACATTAAAACAGATAACCGAACAGACAGACTCAGTTCTTGCCGGTCTTGAGAAAAAGCATTTTGCAAATGCAAAAGAGTGTATTGACAAAGTTATTGAACTCAACAACTCCCGCAAAAAGGCTCAGGCGCAGCTTGATGCCAATCTTGCCGAGTCAAAGAAACTTGCCGCCCAGATTGGAATGGCAATGAAATCCGGAAACAAAGAACTGGCTGAAAGTGCAAAGGCATCGGTTGCAGAATTAAAAGAAACCAGCAAACAGTTGGAAGAACAGATGGTTGCAGCAGAAGAAAACATAACAAAAATTCTTCTCACCATTCCTAACATTCCCTACCCCGAGGTTCCCGAAGGCACATGCGCCAATGACAACTGGGTTGTAAAATCAAGTCTCAAGGAGTGTATTGTAGGTCAGGATACCGTAGGTAACTGGACCTGCAATCCCCAGAACACCCAAGCAAAGGTTCCGCATTGGGAACTTGCAAAAAAGTACAACCTTATTGATTTCGACCTTGGTGTAAAGATTACCGGTGCCGGTTTCCCGGTATACATCGGTAAGGGCGCACAGCTTCAGCGTGCTCTCATCAATTTTTTCCTGGCAGAAGCTAACAAATCAGGATACACTGAGATAATGCCCCCTACAGTCGTCAACCAGGCATCGGGTTACGGCACAGGCCAGCTTCCAGACAAGGAAGGACAGATGTACCATTGCGAGGTTGATGACCTCTACCTTATTCCTACCGCCGAGGTTCCAGTTACGAATATATATCGCGATGTAATTCTTGATGAGAAGCAATTGCCTATCAAGAACTGCGCATACACACAGTGTTTCCGTCGCGAGGCCGGTTCATACGGAAAAGACGTCCGCGGTCTGAACCGTCTGCATGAATTCTCCAAGATTGAGATTGTACGCATAGACACTCCGGAACATTCTGCACAAAGCCACAAGGAAATGCTGGAACACGTTGAAGGGCTGCTCAAGAAGCTGGAACTTCCGTACCGTATTCTTCGTCTTTGCGGAGGTGACCAGAGTTTCACATCGGCCATATGCTATGACTTTGAGGTATATTCCGAGGCTCAGCAGCGCTGGCTCGAGGTTTCTTCAGTATCAAACTTTGACACCTATCAGGCAAACCGTCTCAAATGCCGTTACCGCAGAGCTGAAGACAAGAAAACCACGCTCTGCCATACACTCAACGGCTCGGCACTGGCTTTACCGCGCATAGTTGCAGCATTATTGGAGAACAACCAGACAGAGGAAGGCATACGTATTCCTGCCGCTCTTGTACCATATACAGGATTTGACATTATAAAATGATAACAGACAAGCTGAATTTCACCGTAGGCCCTGTCCAGTCATGTCCGGCGGTAAGAGAACTTGGCAACGAGCAGGTTCCTTACTTCCGTACCCCCGAGTTCTCCGAACTGATGAAAGAGAACGAAAGGCTTATGCTGAAGTTTGCAAAAGCTCCGCAAGGTGCAAGAGTCTGTTTTATGACCGGTTCCGGGACAGCATCCATGGAAGCGGCCGTTGCAAACTGTTTCACGCCACAGGACAAAGTTCTGATTATAAACGGAGGCAGTTTCGGGCACAGATTCCAACAGTTGGCGGAAGTTCACAACATACCTCACACTGTCATCAGACTGGAAACAGGCAAGACTCTTACAAGAGAGCAGCTTTACCGGTATGACGGTCAGGGTTTCACAGGTTTGCTGGTAAACATTCACGAGACATCTACCGGAGTTCTGTACGACATTGACCTTATTTCTGAGTTCTGCAGGAAGAACAGTCTGTTCCTTGTTGTGGATTCAATAAGCAGTTTTCTGTGCGACAGGTTCAATATGGCCGGTTGCGGCGCAAATGTAATGATTACTGGCAGCCAGAAAGCATTGGCCTGCCCGCCGGGCATTTCAATCATAATACTCGATACTCTGGCACAGCAAAGAGTAATGTCCAACAATCCCGGGTGCATGTATCTGGATCTTAAACTTGCACTCAGCAATGGAGAGCGCGGACAGACTCCGTTCACACCCGCTGTAGGCATATTGCGTCAGATAAACGCACGTCTTTGCCAGATTGAGAACAACGGAGGCGTTGACAGCGAAATAGAGCGCGTTGCCGCATTGGCAAACGATTTCCGCAAAAGAATAAAGGAACTACCTTTTGAATTTGTAAGCAATTCAATGTCCAATGCAGTCACATCCCTTCATCCCAAGAACGTTTCAGCATTCAGCATTGTAACCATACTTAAAGACGAATATGATATCTGGGTATGCCCTAACGGAGACGGACTGGCGGACCAAATATTCAGGGTTGGACATATAGGGTATCTCTCAATAGAAGACAACACCCGTCTGATAAACGCCCTGGCCGATATGTACAAACGCAATCTGCTATAAATCAAAAAACATCTTTCAATGAAAAAGGTAATAACATACGGTACATATGACATGCTTCATCAGGGACACATAAACCTGCTCAAGCGTGCAAAAGAACTTGGAGACTACCTGATAGTTGGAGTTACAACAGATACGTTTGACTATGAACGCGGCAAGCTCAACGTACACGACAACGTTATGGAACGTATCAAAGCCGTTGAACGTACAGGACTGGCAGACCAGATTATCATTGAAGAATATGTGGGTCAGAAAATAGACGATATCCAGAAATACAACGTTGACATATTTACCGTAGGTTCAGATTGGGAAGGAAAATTCGACTACCTGAACGAATACTGCAAAGTTGTCTATCTGCCCAGGACTGAAGGCGTATCATCCACCCAGTTGCGGTCAGAAAACATGCAGACCATCAGACTTGGAATAATAGGTTGCGGCAGCATTGCCGGCAGAATGGCCAAAGAATCAGAATTTGTACACGCAGTCACCCTGTCCGGTGTAATGGATACAGATCTGGCTGTAGCCCGCAAATTTGCAGAGGATTACAATATTCCGTACTATACGGACAGTATCGATGAACTGATAAGCCACATCGATGCCGCATATATAGCATCTCCGCACCTTTCGCACTACCCTTACGCAAAACTGTTTCTGCAAAACGGCAAGCATGTACTGAACGAACTCCCGTTCGCTTTGGAAGAAAGCAAAGCTGCAGAGCTGTTCAACATAGCAGCTGCAAAAGGTCTTGTTTTGACTCACGCAGTCAAAACAGCATATTGTCCTGCATTCAGACATCTGCTGACTCTTACAAAATCCGGTCTGATAGGCCAGATAAAGGATATTGAGGCTGCACAGTCAACGCTTGACCCCACTCCGCGCAAATTGGACAGGAACCAGGCAGGCGGGGCTATGACAGAAGACGGGGATTTTTCCCTGCTTCCCATTTTCATGCTGTTGGGATGCAACTACACAGACATACGTTTCATTTCAAAGATAGAAAACGGAGTTGACATTTATACCAAATGCCTGATGCTCTACCCTAACGCAACAGCAAGTTTCAAAATAGGACTTGGAATGAAAACAGAGGGAGACCTGGTCATTTCCGGTACAAAAGGTTACATATACGTTCCGGCGCCATGGTGGAAACCGTCATATTTTGAGGCCAGATTTGAAGACACCTCCAAAAACAGAAAGTATTTCTACTCATACAGTGAAGATGGTTTGCGCTATGAACTGAATGAATTTGCAGGCTGCATCTTATACAAAAGACAGCAGAACAGATATCTTCCGCATAATATAACCATAAGCATGTCGAAAGTTCAGGAAGCATACCGTAAAAGAGTAAATTGTATTGAAATAGATTGACTTTATGTCTGACGGCAAAAAACATTATCTGCTATTTGCATCGCACAGCTATTCATACGCCATAATGCGTCCGCTTGAAAAAGCAATCAGAGAAAAAGGAGATGTTGCTGCGTGGTATCTTGAAGATTCATGTCCGGATTGGCTGGACAGCAGCGAACTCCGTCTGAAAAGTTTTCAGGAGGTATTTGAATTCAATCCCATAGCCTGCATTGTACCAGGCAACATAGTATATGATTTCTTTCCCGGAATCAAAGTGGAAGTTTTCCATGGCTATCCTGTACAGAAACGCGGTGAAAAAGTTGATGAAAATTTCAGAATGCGCGGCTGGTTTGACATGTACTGCAGTCCCGGTGAAAGCAGCAGTCTGATATTGGAAAAACTGGAAAAGAGGCACAAATATTTCAAATACTACAAAACCGGCTGGTGTACATCAGATCCGTTCTTTGCGCCCGATAACGCAGCCGACAGAGAAGTTCACAACCCACCCACAGTACTGTATGCCCCAACATTCACAAAAGATGTAACATCTGTAAATGTTATGGATGGCATGATAGACAGATTGTGCCGGGAAAAGGACTGGAACTGGATAATATCATTTCACCCGCTTATCAAAGACCCGGAAACCATAAACCGTTACAAAGATCTGGAGAAGAAATATCCGGGAAGGGTAAAATATCTTGAAGTCAACAACGGCATTGCCCGTTTCCTCAAAAGCGATGTCATGCTGGCGGACAGCAGCGGAGTAATCTGCGAATATCTGATGTTCGGCAAACCAGTTGTAACGTACCGCAACACCTGTCCCGGCAAGCATATTATTGACTGCCGCGAACTGGACAGGATTCCATCGGCCATTGAACTGGCATTGCAGCGTACGCCGGCAGTAATGGATCCGATCAGCGAATACACACACTTGCATGAATATTTCTTTGACGGCATGAATTCATTCAGAGTGCTCAGTGCCATAGATGACTTTATTCTCAACTACAAAGGACGTCTGAAAAAGAAACCGCTGAATCTTATCCGCAAATTCAAACTGCGCAAGCGCTTAGGCTACTGGGACAAATTTCTGACCCGCTGACGACGATACCTCTATATACAAACAGACCGGCCAAAAATCACTTTTGACCGGTCTCATATTTTGTATGGATGGATACGGATTAACCGTTAACCTTCTTCATGTGAGCAATGAGTTCGAGAACTTTGTTAGAGTAACCGATTTCATTGTCATACCAGCTGATAACCTTAACAAACTTGTCTGTCAAAGCGATACCTGCTTTAGCATCGAAGATAGATGTAAGTTTGCAGCCAAGGAAATCTGAAGAAACAACTGCATCTTCTGTGTAACCGAGAACACCCTTAAGTTCGCCCTCAGAAGCAGCCTTCATAGCAGCGCAGATTTCATCGTATGTAGCAGACTTTGCAAGGTTGCAAGTCAAGTCAACAACAGAAACATCAAGTGTAGGAACACGCATTGACATACCTGTAAGCTTACCGTTCAGTTCAGGAATAACCTTACCTACAGCCTTAGCAGCACCTGTTGAAGAAGGGATAATGTTACCTGAAGCAGCACGGCCACCACGCCAGTCTTTCAAAGAAGGACCGTCAACAGTCTTCTGAGTAGCTGTTGTAGAGTGAACTGTTGTCATCAAACCTTCTGTGATACCGAACTTGTCGTTCAGAACCTTAGCGATAGGAGCCAAGCAGTTAGTTGTGCAAGAAGCGTTTGAAACGAACTGTGTACCCTTTACATATTTGTCAAAGTTAACACCGCAAACGAACATTGGAGTATCGTCCTTTGAAGGAGCAGACATTACAACATATTTTGCACCGGCATTGATGTGAGCCTGAGCTTTCTCTTTTGTCAGGAAAAGACCTGTTGACTCAACAACATACTCAGCACCTACCTGATCCCAAGCAAGTTCGTTAGGATCTTTGCAAGCTGTAACGCGGATAGACTTACCATTAACGATAAGCTGTGATTTCTCGATGTTGAAATCGATAGAACCATCAAATGCACCATGCATTGTATCATACTTGAGCATGTATGCAAGGTAATCTACTGGGCAAAGGTCGTTGATACCAACGATCTCAATGTCGTTTCTCTCCTGAGCTGCACGGAATACAAAACGTCCGATGCGGCCAAAACCATTAATACCGACTTTAATCATTTTGTTAAATTTAAAAGATAATGATATATTAAATAAACACTTATCAATCAAAGTTTTACGCCTTACGAAAGTTTTATTAACTTATCAAAGGAACATTATCCTCCGTAAAAACCGTGCAAAATTAAGAAATTCTTTTTACTTTTGCGCACTAAAAAAATATAAAAAATGTAAGTATGTCACTTTTCAAGAAAATATTCAAGAAAAAAGAAGACCAGATTGAGAACCTTGGCGGCATGCAGGATTTCATGACGCTCATCAGAGTGTATTTTCAAGCGCAACTTGCTGGCAATCTTGGTATTACAAACATCAACTCAATGCCTGACCTTGCCGCATTCAAGCGTGGTCTGAAAATTCCCACCCAAGGCAACAAATTAGGTATCGCAGAAAAGTCCGTGTGCAAGAAAATGCTTACCCAGGGATACGGCATCAGCGATATATTTTATAAGGAAATTGACAATTCAATAAAGAAAAATTGTCATAATGTGAATCAGGTACAGTCTTACATGTTTCAGTTTCAGGCATTCAGCGGAGATCTGATGATGCAGGTAGGAACAGTAATGAAGTGGAAATTCCGCGTTCCGAATTTCCTTAAAAAGGCATTATATACCATGACAGAAGATACTGTCCATAAGATAATGACCAACAACACATGGAAAGATGAATCCTCTTACAAAACCGTATTCAACATACGTCAGTTGAACTCAAGATTGGGATTCAGCGAGTCTTGGATGACCGAATATGTTTTCAATATGGTAAGGCTTGCAAAAAAAGAGCCGCGGCCAAAAGAAGACATCACCCAAGATAAGAAATAAAAAATCTTTTCCAAAATTTGTTTTTACAAATTAATTGGACTAAATTTGCAGTTTAGAAATTACTTTTGAAGATTTTTTAAGCATGTTCCAAGAGTCCGAAAAACAGCTGCAAAGAGATGCTTTTGAGCGTTCCGTTGAGAAGTTTGCAGAAAAATTCAGAAATCTGCAGGCTGCCAATAAAGAGCTGGAACAGATTCTCAAGGAAAAAGAAGAAAGCATTCAGACTCTGAACAGACAGCACAAAGAACTCCAGCAAAAGTACAATCAACTGAAAAACGCCCAGGTACTGACAGTTGCCGGATATGACATTGATGCGGCAAAGCGCCAGATAGCAGGGCTGATCAGAGAAGTTGACCATTGCATTAAACTGATAAACATTTGATACAATGGACAAGATTACAATAAAACTGGTAATCGGAGAAAACAAATATCCTCTGGTTATTGAACGCCAAGACGAGCCTTTATTCCGCGAGGCGGCAAAGAAGGTGAACGATATTTTAGGACGATACACACAGAAATATCCCGGAAAGAATTCATCGGAATATTTTGCTATGGCGGCGTTGCATATAGGTTTTCTGAATCTGATTATGGAACAGAACAACGATACGGAGCCATACCAGGAAATGATGAAAAGGGTTTCATCAACATTGGAAAATCTATAGTATCGGATTCCGCACTATCCCACAGTCCGGCAGCGTTCAGCAGTTTTATTTATTTTATTGGAATTTAAATGATTTGATAAACTAAATAGAACAACAGAATTATGTCAACAACAGTATTAATGCTACTCATAGGTATTGTTGCCGGTGCCGTTGCCTCTTATTTCATCATACAGGTCTTGACAAAAAACAGAATTCAGAAAAGACTTGCCGATGCCGAGGCTGAAGCCGAAAATATAAAGCGCAACAAACTTCTTGAAGTAAAAGAGAAATTCATAAACAAGAAAGCGGAACTGGAGCAGGAAGTTGCAGCACGCAACCAGAAAATCCAGCAGAATGAGAACCGTTTGAAACAGCGGGAAATGCAGCTCAACCAGAAACAGGAGGAACTGCAGCGCAAGAACAACGATCTGGACTCGATCAGAGCATCGCTGGAAGCCCAGCTGAATGTCATAGATGACAAGAAAGCTGAACTTGAAACCCTTCACAAAGAAGAGCAGCAGCGTCTTGAAGCAATAAGCGGTCTTTCTGCAGAAGAAGCCAAGAACAACCTTATTGAATCTCTCAAGGACGAGGCAAAGACTCAGGCACAGTCCTATATAAATGATATTATGGACGATGCCCGCATGACTGCAAACAAAGAGGCCAAAAAGATTATCATCCAAACCATACAGCGTGTTGGTACAGAAACCGCAATAGAAAATTCAGTTACAATTTTCCACATTGAGAATGACGAGATGAAAGGCCGTATCATAGGTCGCGAAGGACGTAACATACGTGCTCTTGAAGCTGCCTGCGGTGTTGAAATTGTAGTTGACGATACTCCCGAAGCAATTGTAATCTCGGCCTTTGACCCTGTCCGCCGTGAAATAGCACGTTTGGCACTGCACCAGCTGGTTGCCGACGGCCGTATTCACCCGGCACGCATTGAAGAGGTTGTAGCCAAGGTTGAAAAACAGGTAGAGGACGAGATCATTGAAACAGGCAAGCGTGCAACAATAGACCTTGGAGTCCATGGCCTGCATCCGGAACTGATACGTATGATAGGTAAAATGAAATACCGTTCATCCTACGGACAGAACCTGTTGCAGCACGCACGTGAAACCGCAAACCTTTGCGGTGTCATGGCTGCCGAACTGGGTCTTAATCCAAAGAAAGCAAAACGTGCCGGTCTGTTGCATGATATAGGTAAAGTACCTAACGAAGAAACAGAGATGGCCCACGCAGAATACGGTATGCACATTGCTGAAAAATACAAGGAAAAACCGGATATCTGCAATGCAATCGGTGCACACCACGATGAAATTGAAATGCAGAGTCTCATTGCACCTATCGTTCAGGTATGCGATGCAATCTCAGGAGCCCGTCCGGGTGCCCGCCGCGAGATTGTCGAGGCCTACATAAAGCGTCTCAACGATCTGGAAAAGATTGCGCTCTCATACCCGGGTGTAACAAAGACATACGCTATCCAGGCCGGTCGTGAACTTAGAGTGATTGTTGGTGCAGACAAAATAGACGATGCCCAGTCTGAGGCTTTGTCACAGGAGATAGCTCAGAAGATTCAGAACGAAATGACCTATCCGGGACAAGTCAAGATAACCGTCATCAGAGAGACACGCGCTATCAATTACGCCCGATAGTTTTTCACAGGGGCTGTTTGGTTTTGACAGCAGGTAGAAATTATATGTAAGCAGGCAGTGCCCGCAGGGTCGGCACTATAATCTTGGCCCGGCAAAAATTAACTGGCAATAACAATTTTGCTCTTGCTGCCTGATTGAAGTACAGTAGATCAGCTTAATCCTTGCACCAGGTGCTTGGACAAGACATCGCCCGGCGGCTCTGGCCCCGAAGCAAGCCCAACATGGCGGTGCTAATAATATCGGGAATAGTCAGTAATCTGACTCGGATTATTGATGAAAATTTAGAGTCTAAGGGTTTGATCTGACAGTTCCGGGTTGCTTCACTCCCCTACAATCAAGCCGGAAATAAGCTTGTAGAAACCATATTGTTTCCTTGTTTGGACGAGGGTTCGACTCCCTCCAGCTCCACTTTATGAAATCAGGTAATAATCTGATAACAATTCTTGGACCTACAGCATGTGGAAAGACAAAATTGGCTGTAGCTCTGGCCGATGTCATAGACGGAGAAATTCTTAGTGCGGATTCCCGGCAGGTATATCGCGGCATGGATATCGGCACAGGCAAAGACCTTGAAGATTACACAATCAACGGCCGTACAATTCCCTATCACCTTATTGACATAGTTCCAGCAGGCTATAAATACAATCTGTTTGAATTCCAGACAGATTTCATAAATGCATACAACAATATAGTCCAGCGTGGCAAAAAGCCTGTTATGTGCGGTGGTACGGGGCTATATCTGGAATCTGTACTGAAAGGGTACAGAATGCTGGCCGTTCCGGAGAATCAGGAATTGAGGAACAGATTGGAAAACAGGAGTCTTTCAGAACTCACAGATATTCTCAAACAATACAAAGAACTGCACAACACAACCGATGTTGATACCACAAAACGTGCAATACGTGCAATTGAAATTGAGGAATACTACAAAGAGCACGCTGTAGAGGCCAACAGTTTTCCCAAGCTCAACAATCTTGTCATAGGCATAGACATAAATCGCGAACTGAGAAGAGAATCCATCACAAAAAGACTTCAGCAACGCATTGAAGGCGGACTGATTGAAGAGGTTCAAAAACTGCTTGACAGCGGTATTGGTGCGCAGGATCTCATCTATTACGGATTGGAATACAAATATGTTACGCTGTATCTTACAGGGCAGCTTGAATACAAATACTTTTTCCAGGAACTGAACGTAGCAATACATCAGTTTGCAAAAAGACAGATGACATGGTTCCGGGGAATGGAACGCCGCGGCATTGCAATACATTGGCTTGACGCAGCCATGCCTATTCAGGAAAAAGTATCTGAAATCATAAAATTAACTCAAAATGACCAGAATTGAAGAAAACCGTTGGGGTATAATATATGTGCCAAAGATAGGTGCACACAACAGCCAGAAAAGATGGCTGCAGATAAAGGAATATCTGGAATTCAGAAAAGTGGAATATGACCATGTACAGTCAGACAAGGTGGATTCTGTTGAAAGACTTACCAAGATGCTCATCCAGAACGGTTACAAGACTATTGTGATTGTTGGCGGAGATGAATCTCTGAACTATGCAATCAACGGTATTATGACATCGCCTGCCGAGTTGAAAGATCAGATCAGATTAGGAATCATTCCCAACGGAATAGGTAATGACTTTGCAAATTTCTGGGGTTTTTCACAGGAAAAATACAAACAGGCCATACATGCAATCATTCAAGGCAACACCAAGAAGATTGATGTAGGATACTGCACATATACTGAACAACAGGAAAAACGCAAGATATATTTTCTGATGGCGGTAAACATCGGCTTGAGTGCGAATATCATTCAGTTGTCTGACCTATGCCGCAAGATAGGTGGCGTCAAAAGTCCGGCATACATTTTGGGGATTCTGTCACTCTTGAAAGAGCGTGCATTGTACAACATGCGTCTGTCATTGAATTCAGAAGACATCAATCAGAAAATAATGACAATGTGCATAGGCAATTCCCGCGGATACGGACTTACGCCAAGTGCAGTTCCGTACAACAGTTTTCTTGATGTGACAATTGTAAACAAGACAAAAATAGGGCAACTTATTCAAGGTCTGCATATGCTTATTCAGGGCAAGTTCATGAATTTTGAGCAGATGTACGCTTACAGAACAAAAGAAATTGAAATATCCCAGGCCGAATTTGCCGCAATATGTGTTGACGGAAGGAAGATCAGTCCATCATTTCCAATGACAGTATCTTTGGAACCGAATACGTTGAACGTAATAATACCCTCTTGATATGAAATATGGTATAGATTATTTTACTAACAAAAAGAACTTTTTCCTTCTTGCCGGGCCATGTGTGATTGAAGGAGAAGATATGGCATTGGACATTGCTGAAAAGCTTGTAAACATCACCTCAAAATTGGATATTGCCTTTGCGTTCAAAGGTTCTTTCAAAAAGGCCAACCGCTCACGGATAGACTCTTTTACCGGAATCGGCGATGAAAAAGCATTGCGTATCCTTGGAAAAGTCTCAAAAGAATTCTCCATACCGACAGTTACAGACATTCACGAATGCCATCAGGCTGAAATGGCCGCTGAATATGTTGACATACTGCAGATTCCCGCATTCCTTTGCCGTCAGACAGACCTGCTTGTAGCCGCTGCAAAAACAGGTAAGATTGTCAACATCAAAAAAGGACAGTTCCTTGCTCCGGAAGCCATGCAGTTTGCTGCAAACAAGGTGACCGATGCCGGCAACAGCCAGGTAATGCTGACAGAACGCGGCACAACATTCGGATATCAGGATCTTGTGGTAGATTTCCGCGGCATTCCGCAGATGCAGAAATTCGGATTTCCCGTTGTGATGGACTGCACACACTCCCTGCAGCAGCCCAATCAGACAAGCGGTGTTACAGGCGGACAGCCGCAACTTATTGAAACAATCTGCAAAGCCGCAGTAGCAGTAGGAGCAGACGGTCTCTTTATGGAAACCCACCCTACTCCGCAAACGGCAATGAGCGATGGCAAGAACATGCTTCCGCTCTCTCTTATGGAAGACCTTCTTACAAAGCTTGTGCGCATACGCTCAGTACTTTGAAATCCGTATATAAAAAAAATGCGGGCTGCGTTGTAAAAAGCGCAGCCCGTAATTTTTATGGAAGGATACCGATTAGAAACCGCCACCAAACATATTCATATCCATTTCCTGTGGTTCAACACCTTCAGGAAGAGTAAACATGCTAGCCTGGATTTCTACATTCTCCTCGAATTTTGAGCAAACCTGTTCCATTGTACCAAAGTCAGATTCTGTAGAAGACTTCAAAGTAATGCCTTTGTAAATCCATACTTTTGTTTTCTGGGTGCCACCCATCATACCGGCAACTTCCATCTCGTAAACTGTGCACTCTTTGTCAGCTATTTTTTCTTTGCCTACCTCTTTGATTTTGTTGGCATCCATAACCTCTTTTGTAAGCTTTGTAAAGTTTACAGAATTGCGGTTACCGCCAAAGCCACCCATACCTGCAGGGAATTTTGTAGCAGTTTTCTGCTCGTCGTTTACCATGATGGTTTCACCGTTGATAACGATAGAACGGCTTTTCATTCCGCCGAAATCATTGACAGTTGCAGTTTTACGACCGAAATCGTCAAAATATGTCTGAGTAACGATTTTATTACCCATCATATCCATTTCCATTGTAACAATACCGGATTTGCAAGCGTAAATAGCTTCCGGTTCTTTTGCATCCTGAGCAACTGCAAATGAAGACACTGCAGCAAATGCCATCAAAAACAAATTTCTAAATTTCATAATCTTTTGTAATTAAGTTATATAAGTGAATACTAAGTCCAACAACACATATAATACAATATGCCTCTTTACACATACACAATAAATAGTTTCGTAGCGTCAAAAAGTTAAAAGTATATTTGATTTTTTTTCAAAAATAAAGTAACTTTGTGCGATTTTTCGAAAGAATACTCCAAATGGGGCTAATTACAATATGTGACAAGCAATTTGAGACATGTATCTCAAAAGAGACAATTGATTCCGCAATAAATCAGTTGGCAGATTGTATTTCCAAAGATCTCAAGGACTCTTCACCTATTTTCATTTTTCTTCTGAACGGTTCATTCATGTTTGCCGCTGATCTGGCCTACAGACTGGAATTTCCACTTCAGATCAGTTTTGCAAAACTGTCGTCATACTGTGGCGGTACGGAGACCACCGGTAAAGTGAAAGACCTGATAGGTGTAACAGAAAATCTGGAAGGCCGGAATGTTGTTATTGTTGATGACATTATTGAAACCGGACTTACAATGGAGCACGTGACCAACATTATCAGAAGCAAGAATCCGGCAAGCATACGGACATGTGCACTGTTCTTCAAACCGGCCGCATTAAAAGCCAATATTAAAGTTGACTATTGGGCCATGGAACTGGAGAATGACTTTATTGTGGGACACGGCCTTGATTATAAAGGTTACGGACGTAACCTGAAAGATATTTATAAGATTGTAAACAATTGATATACACAATTATAAAACATAAATAAACAATTCAAATGATTAACATTGTAATATTTGGAGCACCGGGATCCGGCAAAGGTACATACAGTGCCGCCATTGTTGAAAAATTCGGTTTTGAGCACATTTCCACAGGTTCAGTTCTTCGTGCAGAAATAGCTGCAGGCAGCGAGCTTGGCAAAATTGCCCAGGAATACATGAATCAGGGTCAGCTTATTCCAGACGAGCTCATGATAGGTATCCTTGCAAAAACCTACGATTCAAAGAAAGGCAGCAAAGGTGTTATTTTTGACGGTTTTCCACGTACAATAGCTCAGGCAGAAGCTTTGCAGTCAATGTTCAAAGAACGCGGTGAAGAAATCACAGCAACACTCAATCTTAACGTTACAGAAGAAGAACTTTTGCGCCGTCTGCTTAACCGCGCTACAATTGAAGGCCGTGCAGACGATAACGAAGAAACAATCAAAAAGCGCTTTGAGGTATATTACAAGCAGACATCACCTCTTATTGAATGGTTCAACAAACTTGGTGTCCTGTACAATTTTTATTACAAAGGTTCAAAAGAAATCATGATTGGCGAAATAATTGCCAAACTTGATGAACTATGCCAGAATCAAACTTTGTAGATTACGTAAAAATTTTCTGCAGATCGGGTAAGGGAGGACGCGGAAGCGCTCACCTGAGACGTACAAAATACATACCGAACGGAGGACCCGATGGCGGAGATGGCGGAGATGGCGGCAGTGTTATACTGAAAGGTAACAGAAATTACTGGACACTGTTGCATTTGCGCTATCAGCGCCATGCCATGGCCGAAAACGGAGAAAACGGAGGCAGTAACAAATGCTACGGAAAAGCAGGTAAGGATATTGTTATTGAAGTTCCGTGCGGAACTGTTGCCTACAACGCCGAAACCGGCGAATATATATGCGATGTTACCGATCACGGCCAGGAAGTAGTCCTGCTGAAGGGTGGACGCGGCGGTCTGGGTAACTGGAATTTCAGAACCGCAACAAGACAAGCTCCGCGATTTGCGCAACCGGGTGAACCTGCGCAGGAGATGATGGTCATTCTCGAATTGAAACTCCTTGCCGATGTAGGACTGGTTGGTTTCCCCAATGCAGGCAAATCCACGTTATTGGCATCGGTTTCAGCCGCAAAACCAAAGATAGCCAACTACCCTTTCACTACACTTGAGCCCAACCTGGGAATAGTCTCCTACCATGAAGGTAAGTCTTTTGTAATGGCAGACATTCCTGGAATAATAGAAGGGGCAAGTCAGGGCAAAGGTCTTGGGTTGCGTTTCCTGCGGCATATCGAGCGCAATTCGCTGCTGCTGTTCATGATACCCGCAGACACTGACAACATCAGGGCGGAATATGACATTCTCTTGGGAGAACTCACAAAGTTCAATCCGCAGATGCTTGACAAACAGCGCATTCTGGCAATAACCAAATGTGATTTGATTGATCCTGAACTGCAGGACATGCTTGAACAGACGTTGCCGGAAGGTATTCCGCATGTATTCATATCTTCTGTAGCACAAATGGGACTGGATGTGCTCAAGAATCTGCTTTGGGCAGAACTTTCAAAAGAGAGCAACCGCATAATCCGCAATGCCTCTGCCGAAGGTCTTGTACATCAGTCAAAAGATCCCGCTGCCTTACATCAGGAAATGCTCGATGCCGGCGCAGAGGACTTTGAGTATGAATATGTAGAAGACGCAGATATTGAAGATGCGCCGGAAGACGACATTGAAATTGAATTTGAAGATTAAATAATATGTTTGAAAATTTATCGGAAAGATTAGAACGCTCATTCAAGATACTGAAAGGTGAAGGCAAGATTACGGAGGTTAACGTTGCCGAAACTCTGAAAGATGTCAGGAAAGCTCTTTTGGATGCCGATGTCAACTACAAGGTTGCCAAAACATTCACTGACTCCGTAAAAGAGAAGGCTCTTGGCCAGAACGTTCTTACGGCAGTGCGCCCGGGACAGCTCATGATCAAGATTGTTCATGACGAGCTGGCTCTTCTTATGGGCGGCCAGACCGCAGATATAAATATACAGGGAGCACCTGCCATCATTCTTATGTCCGGTCTGCAGGGTTCCGGTAAAACAACATTCTCTGCCAAACTTGCCTGCCTGCTCAAGACAAAGCGTGGCAAAAGGCCCATGCTTGCAGCCTGCGATGTTTACCGTCCGGCCGCAATAGACCAGTTGAAAGTACTGGGAGAGCAGATTACCGTTCCTGTTTATTCCGAGGAAGGAAACAGGAATCCCATTGAAATTGCCCAGAACGCAATAAAAGAGGCCCGTATCAAAGGTTGCGACGTTGTAATCATAGATACCGCAGGCCGCCTTGCCGTTGACCAGATGATGATGGACGAGATTGAAGCCATCAAAAAAGCAGTCAATCCAAGCGAGATTCTGTTTGTTGTCGATGCCATGACCGGTCAGGATGCCGTAAATACGGCACGTGAATTCAATGAAAGACTGGATTTTTCCGGTGTCATTCTTACAAAGCTTGACGGTGATACACGAGGCGGTGCCGCTTTGAGTATCAGGTCTGTTGTTGACAAGCCTATCAAATTTGTAGGTACCGGAGAAAAGATGGATGCGTTTGACCAGTTCCATCCGGAACGTATGGCAGACCGTATTCTGGGTATGGGCGATATTGTTTCATTTGTTGAGCGCGCTCAGGAGCAGTTCGATGAGGAAGAAGCAAAACGCCTTCAGAAAAAGATGGCTAAGAACAAGTTTGATTTCAACGATTTTCTTGGCCAGATAGCACAGATAAAGAAGATGGGCAATCTGAAAGATCTTGTAGGCATGATTCCGGGTATGGGAAAACTGACAAAAGATCTGGATATTGACAACGATGCATTCAAAGGTTTTGAGTCTATGATTTACTCCATGACTCCGGCAGAGCGTTCAAACCCTGACCTTCTGAACAAGAGCCAAAGCCGCAAGGAGCGCATTGCACGTGGAAGTGGGAACACCATGGCAGAGGTTAACCGCATGTTGAAGCAATTTGACAGTGCACGCAAGATGATGCATACCGTTGCCAACAACAAATTGCCTGGTATGATGAATATGTTAAGAAAATAATATGGAACTAATTGACGGAAAAGCCGTAGCGGCACAGATCAAGCAGGAGATTGCCGCAGAAGTGGCTCAAATGTTGGAAGAAGGTAAAAAGCAGCCGCACCTGGCAGCCATACTGGTTGGTCATGACGGTGGCAGCGAAACGTATGTGGCAGCAAAAGTCAAAGCCTGCGCCGAATGCGGTTTCAAATCCACACTCATAAGATTTGAGGCTGATATTACAGAAGAACAGCTGTTGGAACAGGTAGACAAATTGAACAAGGATAACGATGTTGACGGATTCATTGTCCAGCTCCCGTTACCAAAACATATCAACGAACAGCATGTAATCGAGGCCATAGACTACAGAAAAGACGTTGACGGGTTCCACCCTATCAATGTTGGCCGTCTGAACATTGGTCTGCCCTGCTTTGTCAGTGCAACTCCCAACGGCATTGTTGAACTGTTGCGCCGCTACAATATTGAGACAAGCGGTAAAAAATGTGTAGTTCTTGGACGAAGCAACATTGTAGGAAAGCCCATGGCAACTCTGATGATGCAGAAAGCTAATCCGGGAGATTGCACGGTAACAGTTTGTCACAGTCACACAAAAAACATCAAAGAGGAGTGTCTTGGTGCTGATATTATTGTAGCTGCCTTGGGTAAGCCGGGGTTTGTTACCGCAGATATGGTTAAGGAAGGGGCTGTTATTATTGATGTAGGTACTACACGCGTTCCTGATGCAACTAAAAAGTCAGGTTTCCGTCTTAGCGGCGATGTCATGTTTGACACAGTTGCTCCAAAGTGCAGTTACATCACTCCCGTTCCCGGAGGTGTAGGTCCAATGACAATCTGCTCATTGATGCGCAATACGCTTCTGGCAGGTAAAAAAGCAATTTATAAGTAAAAAAAAAGCAGGCTATTTCTTTGAGTATTCAAAAAAATAGCCTACCTTTGCACCGCTTTCAAGGGAAAGCATATCATGGTGACTGTAGTTCAGTTGGTTAGAGCGTCAGATTGTGGTTCTGAATGTCGTGGGTTCGAGTCCCACCTGTCACCCTCCTTTTAGTGAACATTTTTCATAAGGCCTTATGAAACGTATTCTTTCCATAGTAATTGCTGCAGTCCTTGCAGCAAATTTCGTTTTTGGAGCAGAAGACTCCAATGACAGTCAGAAAAAAATCAAAACAGGGTTCAATATCGGTCCTTTGCCTGCAATCAGTTACAGTACCGAGCGCGGCCTCCAACTTGGTGCACTGGCAGATATGTACTTCTACGGTGACGGAAAAATATTTCCCAAGTACTATCATAAGTTCAATGTTGAGGTATCTTACTATACAAAAGGGTCAATGAACCTGCATATGTTCTATGATTCCCAATTCCTTATTCCTGGAATCAGATTCTCTACAGCAGTGTCTTATATACCCGACACCATGAATGATTTTTATGGTTTCAATGGAGATATGGCTGTCTTTGACCCAGAATTGGGCAAATTCAAGGAGACATACCACATCCGCAAGAATATGTTCCGCGCGATAGTGGATTTCCAAGGGCCCATAGGTTCCGATGATTCCCGTCTGAAATGGGTTGCAGGACTCAATTTCTTCAACTATAGAATAGAGGATTGCAAAGGTGCTGACAATGCGCTTGCCGATGCAAACAGCGTATACAGGAAATATGTCAACGCAGGTATCATTCCGGAGAATCAGAAGAACGGTGGAAACATGCTTGATATCAAAGCAGGATTGGTGTTTGACACAAGAGACCACGAGGCAGCGCCAAACAAGGGTGTTTGTGCGGAACTCATTCTGATCGGTTCGTTTATCGGGAAAAACAACCCCGGATATCTGAATGTGATGGCACACTGGCGCCAGTACATATCATTGGTAAAGAACCGCCTTGTTTTTGCATACCGCCTGGCATATCAGGGTAATCTGGCTGGCGAAACGCCATGGTATGCATTGAACAATGTCTACACATCCTACTTCCGTCAGGTCCGCACTGACGGTATTGGAAGCCAGAACACAATCAGAGGTATGTACCGCAACCGTCTTACAGCACTGGGAGTAGCATGGGCAAACTTTGAGTTCAGAGTCAGACTGTTTGATTTCCGTCTGATAAAACAATACTGGTATGTTGCTGCAAACGCATTCTTTGATATGGGTTATATTACACAGACATACCACAAAGACCAGATGCTCAGTGCCGCAGCACTGGGTACATATCCTCTGATTGCCGACACAGAACAAAAGTTGCACTACAGTACCGGTGCAGGTCTGAAACTTTGTATGAACTACAATTTCATAATCAGTTTTGAGCTTGCCAAGGCATTGCGTGAACAGGACGGAGGAAAATTGAATTCCATTATTCAGATAAACTACATTTTCTAAGAACTGAGCCTGTAATGTCACCTTGCAATAAAAAGATTGTCACAAAAGCTTTTGTGATTCTGTTTCTTGTTATTGCAGCGGTATTTGTGTACCATTTCTTTAATCCGGAAGAGAACAGTTTCTTTCCTGCATGCATATTCCATTCCTTAACAGGATATAAATGTCCGGGATGCGGAACACAACGCTGTCTGCACTATCTGCTGAACGGAGAAATAATGCAGGCATTCAAGAACAACGCACTGTTCCTGTGCGCACTGCCTTTCATTGTATATGGAACGGTTGTGTCTGTTTTCAAGAACAGGAATGCCAAATGGCAGAAACTGTACAAAATATCGTTCAGTCTGCCTGTTGTGATCACAATAGGGGTAATAACCGTTATGTTTACGGTTTTCAGAAACATTTGCGGCTTCTGAAACAATCAATTGTCCACACTGTTTCTCAACGTATTCAGAATATCCTGTTTCATCATCAGCACACGTTCATCGGTAAGATTACGGCGTTGCGGAACATACAGTTTTTTATATTCGCATTTTGACAATCTGATATGTTTCAACGGTTTGGCAACAATATCGTTTATTGAGCCCTTAACCGTCACACCAAGTCTGAACGGAAGCGGAGACTTTGTAAGGGATACATGATACCGGCAGTCCAAATCCTTATTGATATTATGTCTTCCGCCAAGTACTGCCTGATACCTGTCCATTTTCAAAAGGAACGGATACAAATCCACCCTATTGCGCAACAGCTGCATTTCAACATTCAGGCTGTCAATTCTGTTCTCAGCTTTTCTGCTCATCAGAAGACGTTTCTTGATAGTTTTGAAAACATCATTGTCCATAACAACAAGGTCTTTCCCTTCAATTGCCATGGCTCCGATTGCAGTTGGGAATTTAGGCATATAGAGACTGTCAAAACTGCTCTCGACGGCAAGATGGAATTGTGCCACGCCATCAAAACTTTTCAGCATAGGCATAACGGAATCAACTGCAGGAATAAGGTCAACAAGTTTGTCAATCTGTATGTCAAGCAGATGAAAATCCAGAGCAGCAAACAGGTCATTCCTGTCTGGAGTACGGTATTTGGCGGTAAGCAGCATTTTGGCGGCATCGGAAGAGAAGCCCATCTCCTGAAGAATCAAAGACCCGTTATGGAATGTTATATCGCCATTGATGTCATTGAAAATTCCGTTATTGAATATAATGGTATCGACTGCGGTATGCAAAGACAGATTCACAAGCTGCGGCACAATATAAGGACCTTTATATTCCGATTCCATAACAGAATCAACACTTGCAGTGGATACTGTATCCTGATTGCTGTTCATATAATCTGTCAGAACCATAATCTGACTGAGATCCACCACATTTGACCTTATATCCAGATTTCCGCACAAAGTATCCTTGCCGCGCAGGAAATCACCAAGATTCTCTATGTGTCCGGTAAGGTTCAAATCTGAGCGTCCTACGTCCACTTTTGCGCTATAGATATCGAAAGTGCCCAAATTGAAATCAAAATCGGTCTTTTCAAGTTTTACCGGTATTGATCTGTAATTTACGTTTGCCTGCTCGAGTATGGTTGTAATGTAGGGATTCCAACGCAAAAGAGCGTCATTCTGGCTTTTATCGCAATAGAAATCAATCTGTGTTCCCAAATGCTTGAACGAACCGCTCAAATCCTGACCGTAAGAACCGGAAAATCCATCAAAATACGTATCAACATATCCGCTTGGTTCTCCGAACGGATCATATATATCAAGAGCAATCGAACTCTGATCATATTCAGCACTGATTGTATCAAAAGAAATCTTTGATTCTGTCATATATGCATAGCTCTCAAAACGGGGCATATCCATAACATTCATAATATCATAGATATAGAAATATGCATTCAATGAGTCAATGTCTGCTTTAAGCATTGAACCCGAAAGATTCACATCGGCCCGTGACCCCTTTGACTGGGTTTTTATCAAAATTGCATCCAGATTGTTCATATAACCCGGAAAGACCACATTGACTGAGAAAAAATGGCCGTCGGCATCGATAAAATCATTGTACCCCCCTCTGAAATCCATCAATGAAACAAGAGCATTCTGCGGTTCAATGGAAAATCCGTTATCATTTTGGGATATATACGTATCCGCATTCAGACTTACACACCCCGATGCCGTAATACCTTCCAGACTGTTTCTGTAGCAATCAGGAACAAGTGAAAGCAATTTTTCAATATCAATATCTTTGAAAGAAAGGGCGGCATAGGCAAATAATGACGGTTTCAGACTTCCGGTTACCATTGCATCAATTCTGTTCCCATCAAGAAACAGATTGAGATTTTCTACCGTAAAAAGAGAATCATCCAGTTCTACCAGAGCCGATAAATCCAACGGTATGGAATTGGCATAACGTTCTCCGTTATAATCTGCAGTGATTCTATCAAAATCCAATTCAGGATTGGCTGTAATTCTGGAGAAATTATCATATGCGCTGACAGATGAGTTGAAATAGAAAGCATTGCACAGTGCATTGACATCTGCACCACCTGCAGATATATCGGCTTTCAGTCTATCAGCATTGACAGAGATTTTCATAAAGATATCGATGGAATCTGACAAGACTGCATCTACCCGGTCACAGACAATATCAATTTTGTCAGCTTGGGCATAAGCCATACCACCAAGCTTTGTCTTGAGAGAATGTGAGTTGAATACGGTATTTGCTGACAGATGTCTGTCTGCCATGTTATAGGTGGCGGCAATGAAAGAGGACATATCATCAAAAGATGCCGATATTGTATCCAGACAGGCACTTGTTTCACCGCCTGTTACAGACAATCTGCACTCTACAGCACCGCCTGCCATATTGATATCGGCATCGGCGGCAAAGTCATGTACAACAGATTCTCCATATGAAACGTAGGGTATGGAGATTTTTGTACTTGCATTGATGGTATCATGCTTCAGACTGCCGTTCAGGGTTATTGACATATCCCTCAAATCCAGTTCACATGACGAATCATTTTCCGCCTTCAACAGCAGATCCACACTTTCCCACTTGAACAATGCCAGATCCGCATACAGGTCATCCGATACAGAAGATTTCTCCTTTTCTTCACCACCTGAAAATTTTTCCTGCAACAATGCCAAGTCTATATTGCAAACTGACGGTCCAAGCCACAGTTTCTGTACGGAAATCTGTCTGGTGTCAAGAAACATTTTCAGATTGGCCATCAAATCAAGATAATCAATGAATGCTATGGTATCTGATGCTGAGGCATCTTCTTTCACCAATATATCTTCAACATGCAGGGCAAAAAACGGATATACTGATTTTAGAGACAAGCCAACATTTCCCAAATTGGCATATACCGGGACATTTTCAGACAGAATCCTGTTAATGGTTTTTGCAGTGGCATCGGATTTGAAAACAACCCATAGGGCAACTCCTGCAGTCAGAATAACAAGCAGGACAATACATGCCAATGCCAATAGAATATGTTTGGCTATGCCTTTAATTTTCATACGATCAAATTAATATTGTCTGGAAAAATGCAATTTGCGGCTACTGTCAAATTCGTCCTGACAGGTCATTGAACTGTCTGAAAGAGCAGATATGACAAAAGATTCCCATCCTGATACAGATGTTTCATGCCCGGTATAACGTATTTCAAGTACATTCCCGCCGGAAAGATTCCATGTAAAGTTCAACCCCGCGCCGGACTGGTCATAAGAACTGCCCGTTCCATCCCCTTTAAAGTCGTAATACATTGCCTCTTCCTGAACATACCATTTTCCTATTATCCGGTCAGAAGTGAATATTTCTTTGGAGCAGCTTGCAACAATCAGACAGGTTAATGCAAGTGTAAAAGCCAGCAACAGTTTTACTTTTTTCATATCAATCAATATTTACTTGAAGTCCGTCAAAAGCCAGATGCATTCCGCAAGGAAGAGTTGCATCCGTTTCAGAATGAAATCCTATTCTATGGGACATATGCAGGAACCAGGCATTCTCTGCATGGACATCACGTACAAAACCGATTGCCTGTTCAAGGTTCTGGTGTGTAGGATGTTCCTTCATGTGCAAAGCGGTAACAAAAAGGTATTTTATGCCCATTATCTTATCCATTTCCTCACGTGGCATTGTTTTGATATCGGTTATATATGCCATATTGCCTATTTTGAATCCTACGATAGGCAGTTTCCCGTGAAATACGCGTAATATTTCCACTTTGATGTCTCCAACCTGGACAATATCGCCGGGAGCAACCGCATTCAATACCAAAGAAGGAGTCCCTGGATATTTGTTTACGCCAAAACAGTATGGTATCCGCTGCATAAGATGGTCTATCACAAACTGTTCTGCAAATATGTCAACATCGTGATTCTTGCAGAAGGGGCGCAAATCATCAATTCCCGCCACATGGTCATAATGTTCATGAGTAAGGAAAACCCCGTCCAAACGATCAATTCCATTAACCAATACCTGCTGACGGAAATCAGGGCCGCAATCCAACAATATTTTCGTTGTGGCGGTTTCTATCAGTGCCGATGTGCGCAAACGCTTGTCGTGCGGGTCTGTGGAACAGCAGACAGGACAACCGCACAACATTTCAGGTACCCCTATTGATGTGCCGGTACCAAGCATGGTAATTTTCATCATCCTATAAATATAACCTCCGGTTCAAGTTCTATGAGGAACTTATCCCTTACGGACTTTTGTATTTTTCCAACAAGAGAAAGCATCTCCTTGCCCGTTCCTCCACCATAATGGACAAGTATCAGGGCATGTTTGTCATATACACCAACATTTCCGCTTCTATATCCGCGCCAGCCTGCAGTCTCCAGCAACCAGCCTGCAGATAATTTGAACATTCCGCCATCGGTTGCAAAACATGGCATAGACGGATATGACTGCAACAGACGGTCAGCACAAGACTTGTCAACAATAGGATTCTTGAAAAAACTGCCGGCACTGCCAAGCTGTGACACATCCGGCAATTTGCTTTGCCGTATCTCTATTATTGCATTTCTTATCTCTTTGATGAATGGATAAGGTATAGCTGCAAAACGTTCTTTCAGAGAATTGTTGGTAAGAACCGGCTTTGGTTTTCTGCTCAGTTTGAAGGTTACGTATGTTATAACATATTTGTCTTTCAGTTCAGCTTTGAATACACTGGATCTGTATGAAAAACGGCACTCTCCATTACTCAGAATGACAGTTTGCAGAGAATCCGTATCAACAGCTTCAACCTGATATATTATATCTTTTGCTTCAACGCCGTAGGCTCCAACATTCTGAACGGCGCTTGACCCCACCTGTCCGGGAATGAAAGAAAGATTTTCCGCCCCCCACCAGTTCTGCCGGACCGTATATTCAACAAAATCATCCCATATCACGCCGGAACCTGCTTTGACATACACATAGTTGTAATCCTGGTTGACAACTTCAATGCCGTCAATTGCCGAATGGATAACAGTTCCATTATAGTTGTCAAGAAACAGAAGATTGCTTCCGCCGCCAATATTGAATATCGGTCTATGGATTTCGGGCAGTGCTCTTTTCAGCTGTTCTTCTGAATCATATTCAAAAAAGTATCTGGTTATGACAGGGAAACCGAATGTATTGTAATTCTGCAATGAGTAATGTTCCGCCTTAACCATTTGTTTCTGATATTATAAATAATGTGCAAATTTAATAAATTCAAACCTGATTTCTCATTTTTGTTTAGTAATTTTGCAATTGCAAAAACAGATAGGAAAGCTATGATAGAGAAAATTGAAGAGATATTACAGGAGATTGATAATCTGAAAGCAAATTCAGAGCAGGATATTGAAGCATTGCGTATCAAATACCTCAGCAAAAAAGGTATAATATCAGAAATGATGAACGATTTCCGTTCTGTACCCGCCGAACTCAAAAGAGAAGTAGGTCAGAAAATGAATCTGCTCAAGACTAATGCGCAGAATAAAATAAATGCGTTAAGGGAATCTTTCCAGAGCTCCGGCCAATCTCAGGAAATTCTTGATCTGACACGTACAGCTTATCCCATACAGCTTGGTACCCGACACCCGCTGTCTATTGTAAAGAACGAAATCATAGACATATTCTCCCGTCTGGGCTTTGTTCTTGCAGATGGCCCGGAAGTTGAGGATGACTGGCATGTGTTCTCTGCAATGAATTTTGCAGAAGACCACCCTGCACGCGATATGCAGGACACTTTCTTTGTTGAAGCACACCCCGATATCATTTTGCGCACACATACATCGTCCGTACAGAGCCGCGTTATGGAAGCAAGTCAGCCTCCAATCCGTATCATCTGCCCGGGACGTGTATACCGTAACGAGGCCATCAGTTACCGCGCACACTGTTTCTTCCATCAGGTAGAAGCGCTCTATATAGACAAAAACGTAAGTTTTGCAGATCTGAAACAGGTTCTGCTCTATTTTGCCAAAGAGATGTTCGGCAGCGATACAAAGATCCGTTTGCGTCCAAGCTATTTCCCGTTTACCGAGCCAAGTGCAGAGATGGATATCAGCTGCAACATCTGTGGCGGCAAGGGATGTCCTTTCTGTAAAGGTACAGGTTGGGTTGAAATTCTGGGTTGCGGTATGGTTGACCCCAATGTATTGGAACTCAACGGAATAGATTCAAAGCAATACACCGGTTTTGCACTTGGTATGGGTATTGAAAGAATAACAAACCTCAAATACCAGGTTAAAGATTTGCGTATGTTCTCAGAGAACGACATCCGTTTCCTGCGTGAATTCCAATCTGCCAATTAATTGACAAAGAAAGAACTGTACAAGCAATGTTTTGCAATTCTGGAAGCGGAGATTCCGAATCCGCAGACGGAATTGGAATACGGTTCGGTATTCCAGTTGCTGGTTGCTGTGATGCTCTCGGCACAATGCACTGACAAACGCGTCAACACAGTCACTCCAGCGCTTTACAGAGCTTATCCTGACGCCTTATCCATGTCTGCCGCTTCAACCGCAGATTTACTGGAATACATCAGTTCCATATCATATCCCAACGCCAAAGCGGATCACCTTTGCCAAATGTCAAGAATGCTTGTGCAGGAATATGGCGGACAAGTTCCCACCCATTTCGAGGACCTGATAAAATTGCCGGGAGTTGGCAGGAAAACGGCGAATGTTATTGAAGCCGTTGCATACGGCAACGGAGCCATGCCTGTTGACACGCACGTTTTCCGCGTAAGTCACCGCATAGGTTTGGTATCTGACAGACATACTACCCCACTCAGTGTAGAAAAGGAACTGGTAAAACATATTCCGCAAAATTTTCTTGGAACAGCACATCATCTGCTGTTATTGCACGGCCGATATACATGCACAGCCCGAACACCGGGATGTTCGGGCTGCGCACTCGGTTCAATCTGTCACCATTACCAGATGTCTTCACCGTCAGGACTGGCAAAGACACTCTTGGGTACAAGTTCTATATAGTCATATACCATTTCTGCCATATTATTGTCAAGAACCTGACGCACACGCAGATAATAATCCTGTTCCGAATCCATATACTGGGTGGTAATGACTCTGCGCAGCATTCTTTCCAATGTTCTGAACCAGACGGAGTTTGCACCATAACTGGCAGGGCCTTTCAAATAGCCGCGGTTATGCATTGCCTTGTCTATAACTCTGATCTGCTCATCAGTCTTACCATCCTCGGCAACCCAACCCACCTTAGGATCAAGTCCTGAAATACGCAAATCCAAAGGAATATCGCAAGGGACACCATTCAGATAGGCCTGGATAACACCGCGGGATTCCCAACCGGAAGGATAACCTACACGGACCTCGTACGTTCCGCTGAACGGAACAGGAGGAAGTTTCAAAGTGGCATCGTACATACCTTGAAGAATAACCTCGTCTCCCTGATAGCTCCAGAACCAGAAATGCCTGTTTCTGACAGAAACCAAAGTCTGGGGTGTGAAAGACCAGTTCTTGCAGAATCCGTTTTTGAAGCCCGTACAGGTTGTTTCTCCAGGACGGTTTCTTCCGCCGCTGTTTACAAAATCCGGCGATGTTGTTGTACAGTCATAACGCATTCTGGTATTGAGAACCTCGTTGCGGGTAATGAAATCGTATGTAAGCAAATTATCAATATAATGATATATGCCATTTACTGCAGTCTGCTCAATATTGCTCTCGGACGGTTTATAAATACGTACACCCTTGTGTGTAACCTTACCCGGAGCTCCCTTCCTGTTTATCCAGATTTCATTGGGTTTGAGCGTGGTACATATTCTGACCATGGAATGTGGAAGCATAGTTTCAAAGAAATCCTCAACATCCCAATGTGTTCTGTCAAAATTTGCTCCAAGAATATCCTCGTTTGTCACATTCCAGTCATTGTATCCGCCATAGTACTCCAAAAGATGATAAGAGACGAATCTGTTCAACGGATTGCGGCGGTTCGTAGGATCGTCATCGTATTTACCGGCATCGTCGGGATAAGATTCATCGTAAATCTGTTTGGCATATGCCTTCAAATCTTCAAGATTATTGATTCCGGCAGCACGATAGACACTGTTCGGTTCTACGAATGCGGTAAACTTGAAATAGCGTTTCTCTGGGAATATTGCATACTCCCACTCGTCGGCTGTATGATAAAGAACACCTTTTATACATGAATCACCCTGGGGAGCCTTGTATGTAAGGTCAATATGACGGACCAGAGAATCGCACATTCTTGTTTCAACCAGTGCGGAATAGAAAATGGATATGGCGCTATCAAGTTTGAGCACATCCGGCAGATTGTCGCTTGACGGCTGAAGTACCTGATTTATTATATGTACAACACCATTCTCCACACTGTCATCCAGTTCAAGCATAACAGAACTCTTGTTGATGCAATACACAAGTCTCTGGGGCAAGGAATCTGTTGCCGGAATTGAATCAAACGAATATGTCAGATACCGGTCAAGCATATTTGGCACAGGTAGAGAACCTTCAACAAGATCCGTAGTATAGCATACAGTATTCAAAAGATGAGTGTATGCAATAGTATCGCACTCCGGATCCGTAAGGGAATCAATGGTAATTGCATGTCCTGCCTTTTCACTTTTCTCTTCAAGGAATCTGGCAAAAGCATTGTTGTCCGGAGCAAAACAGGTATACGTACCGTATGTCTGCATCTCTCCCCAGACATTGGCCCGTTTCAAGACCTCAATGAACATATCAAACTGACCAGCATGTTCCGTTTCCAAAAAACTGCCGACGGTATTTCCCGTAAACGTATAGAATTGTCCCGGGCTGTATTCATTGACACATGACGTTGCCAAAAACAGTAGTACCGCAGCACAAAAAAAAAGTTTGTATAAATTCAATTTCATCATATATGTGGACAACTATTTCCCACCAGCGGCGTTACGACCGGCAATACGGCCGAATACAACAATTTCAGAAAGAGCGTTACCGCCAAGACGGTTTGTTCCGTGAATACCGCCAGTTACCTCACCGGCAGCATATAAACCTGGTATGGCATTACCGTCCTTGTCAAGAACATGGGTATCAGTATCTATTCTAAGACCACCCATTGTATGGTGAACAGCAGGTTTACGCAATTGGGCTGTATATGGAGGCTCAATTTTTGACAGGAACAGGTCACGTCCGAATTTGTCAGGTTTTGTTGAAAGGTAACGTTTGTTATAATCTGCAATGGCTGCTTTCAGATTCTTTACCGGGACACCCATACCTTCTGCCAAACCTTCAATAGTCTGAGCCGTAATGGTATTATCCGTCTTATGGAAAATAATGGAAGCATCACCGTTTTCAGAATCACCTCCGCCAAAGCCGCCAGCACCGCCAAAGCCCGGGCCGAAGCCGCGGAATCCGCCTACTACAATCCACATTACACCGTCCGTCTGGGCAAGAGTACCATGACTCATTTCATCACGGCGTCCGGCCTCGTTTACAAAACGGTTACCCTCTTTGTTGATAAAGATACCGTTTCCTGAAGCACCGGCAATGTTGCCAAGACGTCCGGTTTCAGGATCGGCATGAGGCAGCAACTGGATATTACCCATCTGAACCAGATCTGCACCTACTTTCTCAGCCATAACAATACCGTCTCCGGTAATTGCGGGAGAGTTTGTTGACTTTACGCTTTCACCAAGATCTTCCCACTGCTCATTATATTTCTGACGCATAGCAACATTCTGACCAAATCCGCCTGTAGCAATAACAACGCCCTTGTTTGCCATAAGAGTAATATCATTGCCGGCATCGTCAGAACATTTTACGCCTACAATACGGCCGTTCTTTTCAATAAGATCCAAGGCCTTTGTAGAAAGCATCAGTTCTATATTCTCATTACTCTCAAAATATTTGCCGTATGCTACAAAATAGCCATTGGCACCGCCTTGAACACCATATCCGCGATTGCCCAAACTACCTGGAACAGAACTCGGGGTACGGCCGAACTTCATTCCAATACTTTCCTGCCACTCAAGAGCATCCCATGCCTGACTGGTAAGAATACGTACAAGAGCCGTATCGCCTTGGTAATCACCTCCAGAAATTGTCTGTTGGAAGAATTTTTCCTGAGAATCGTTATTGGCAATGGCTTGTGCGGAACCGTCCTTTACGGCATTCTGGATACCTCCTGCAAGAATGGTATTGCCACCCATTGCGGCCATCTTGTCAATAATGATAACACTGGCACCGCACTGATGGGCCTGAACGGCTGCAGCACAACCGGCACCACCGGCACCTATTACAACAACATCGGCAGTCTTCTTTATTTTTTTGCCTTTCACCTTACGTTCAACGCTTTTTGTAAAGAAAGACATATCAGCACCGGTCTGTTCCAAAGCCTTTGTTACAGCCTCAATAAGTGCATTGCTGGTAACAGTAGCACCGGAAACTGCATCCACATCAACAGACTGGTTGTCAAGAATTGCCTGCAGAACATTTTTGAAAGCAGGAGTACTCACACCTGGAGTCTCTTTATGTTCCTTGACGCTGATTGCTTCAATGGCATGTTCGGAAACGGTCACTTCCACGTTCAAAGGAGCATTATGCCCTTTTGCAGTTCCGTTGTATATTCCGGGGGTCATTTCAACTTTACTGCATGCACACAACAAAAATGCCGCAAATACTACATAAAAAACAGGATTAAATTTGAAAAGTTTCATATCGGGTTAATTTAGAAATTCAATTCTTTCACATTCTCAATAATCCAGGAATGGTTTTCACCGTATTCGGAATAAATCTCATAATCAGACAGGATTCCATCAGGATCCTTGCAGATTATTTTGATAGAATACTCAGCATAAGGTTTGAAACCGGGTTCCAGCTTATCTTTCAACGAATCCAGTTTCAGAGCCATGGCTTTTGCTTCCGCAATGGATTTTACAACAAGTTCCCTTGCCTGATCCAATCCGGGATCAAGATGATTCTTATATTTGTCTATTACAAATTCATTGAGTCCTTTGGCATATACAGACTGCCTGTCACGCGGATCAACATCGGTAGTCATTTCATAAACAATTTTCTGTTTTTCAAGCCTTATGTTCTGGTCATGGATAAAAGTCCAGAATGCGGTGCTGCACGGATATCTGAACATATCCGTCTGGGTAGAAGTTCTTGCACGTACAATAAGCTCATAATGGCGCAGGAACTCACCCTGGGCCTTCTCCTCAGAGCAGGATACAAATATTAGAAGAACAGGAATAAGCAACTTGAACGCGCACTTGAACATAAGCAATATCTTTCTTTTCTATTATATTTTGTAAAAGTAGTAAACTTTTGCTAAAAAATACCCGATACAGACATTTTTTTGCGTTTTTTGAAGTAACTTTGCGTCATTCTTTCAGGGAATACTTATAACAAAAAATAAAATGGCAACAATCAGTAACTTTAACTTTGCCGGCAAAAAGGCAATTGTACGTGTGGACTTCAATGTTCCACTCGATGAGAATGGTAAAATAACAGACGATACCCGTATCCGCGGTGCTCTGCCAACACTCAAAAAGATTCTTGCAGATGGCGGTTCACTTATCATCATGTCTCACATGGGTAAACCGAAAGGCAAGGTTAATGCAAAATTATCTCTTGGTCAGATTACAGATGCAGTATCTGCAGCTCTTGGCACAAAAGTCCAGTTTGCTTCTGATTGTGCAAAAGCAAAGACTCAGGCCGATGCCCTCAAACCGGGCGAAGTCCTTATGCTTGAGAACCTCCGTTTCTATGCAGAAGAAGAAGGCAAACCTGTAGGTATTGACAAGGAAGATCCAAAATACGATGAGGCAAAGAAAGCAATGAAAGCTGCTCAGAAAGAGTTTGCAAAGACACTTGCCTCATACGCAGACTGCTATGTTATGGACGCATTCGGTACAGCACACCGCAAACACGCTTCTACAGCAGTTATCGCAGACTACTTCGATGCCGACAACAAGATGCTTGGTCTCCTTATGGAGAAAGAAGTCAACGCAGTTGACAACGTTCTCAACAACATACAGCGTCCGTTCGTTGCAGTAATGGGTGGTTCAAAGGTATCTTCTAAGATTGGTATCATCGAGAACCTGCTGGGTAAGGTTGACAAACTGATTCTTTGCGGCGGTATGACATACACATTCACAAAGGCTCACGGTGGCGAAATCGGTGGTTCAATTGTAGAACTTGACAAACTTGACGTAGCTCTTGACGTTGAGAAAAAAGCAAAAGAGAACGGAGTTGAACTTGTACTTGGCAACGATTCTGTATGCAGCAACGGTTACGATTTCGGTACATTCAGCGTTAAAGCAGGTGCTAAGATAGAAGTGTTCAAATCTTCAGAAATTCCTGCAGAATTCGAAGGTCTTGATGCAGGTCCTGAAAGCCGCAAGAAATTTGCTGCAGCTCTCAAAGGCGCCAAGACAATTCTGTGGAACGGTCCTGCAGGCTGCTTTGAATGCGATGATTTCTGCGCAGGCAGCCGCGCTGTAGGCGAGGCCATTGCAGAAGCCACAAAAGAAGGTGCATTCTCACTTATCGGTGGTGGTGACTCTGTAGCATGCTGTACAAAATTCGGTCTTACAGACAAAGTATCTTACATTTCTACAGGTGGTGGTGCTCTTCTGGAAGCTATCGAGGGTAAAGTTCTTCCGGGTGTTGCTGCCATCAAGGGCGAATAATCCGATACAACAACAACTCTATAAAACGGGAGCGGAAATTGTTTTTCTGCTCCCGTTTGTTTATTTTTGCACCGCTATGGACAATATACTATCTCTTATTACGGAGCGCAGGCTTCTGGAAGCGTTGGATGCCATGAATGGACAGACATTGGCATTGAAATCAAACAACGTTTGGGAAATTCAGGACAGATTGCAGAAATTGCGGCAGTCTTACAACAGTATGCTTGGATATTTTTCCCGCGGAATAGCAGATCCCGAACAGGAGGCCGTATATTACGGCATACAAAAAGAATCAATCCTACTATACGAGCAGATAAGTTTTGAACTCAGATTAACGGCAGGAGCCACAGCAAGCCGATATTCCAATATCAATCAGGAGATACAGGAACTGGCAGGAAAACTTGAACTGCTGCAGAACAGCAACCCGGAACACGAGAACACCATTACCTGTCTGTTCAACAAGATATGGTCCTGGTCAGGAATATGGAGTATGCAGGAATACCAGGTATTGGATTCACTCTTTCAGGACAGTTCAATAGCACTTAATGACAAACTGATTATCGTCACCGCCATTACCATGTCCTGTTTGGAAGAGTTCCATCCGCTCAAATACAGATTCCTGTTATCACAGCTGAATAGCAATCCTGCAGCTATTGTTGCAAGAGCTGCCGTTGGAACAATAATGATAGCTTGCAGGAAAAACGACATTATAAGATTCTTTCCGGAACTGACGGCACAAATCAGACTTCTGTCAGACAATTCGGACTTATGCTCATTGCTTTGCAGCACATGGTTTGGCATACAGCGATGTGTAGAATCTCTTGATATTGAAAAAATTATGACACAGGATATCATTCCAACCATTGTCAAGCACTCACAAAACACGTTGGAAGAGTTGGAAGACATCAATCCCGATTGGGAAAAAATGGGTACAAACACACAATTGCATGATAAAATAGAAGAATTGAACCGGCTGCAGCAAGAGGGAGCAGATGTATATCTGAGCACCTTCAGACATCTTAGAAACGGTTCGTTTTTCAACGATGCCATCAATTGTCTGAGACCATTTGACATCAATATTCCCCAAGTTCAGAGTACACTTTCAAATATTCATGACAAGCAGGACACACTTTCTGTGCTTCTTGAAAAAAGCGTCATGATGTGCAATTCGGATAAATATTCCCTATTATTCACACTTGCAAGCGTAGGGAGCAGCCAGTATTCAATGCTTCTCAACCAATTTGAAGAACAGAATGAATTTGTAAACAGCAACCTGAAATCAAAGATGGAAACCTTGAGCGGTCTGGCTTTGACGGAATCCATGATTAGAATTTACATACAGGACATGTTCAGACTGTTGGCAATACAATGGAAAAACAATAAGTACAGACACATCTATGACATTTTTGATAATAGCGACGAATTTATGTGTACATCAGTATTTGATACAATATTGAACAACACATTGCTTCAGAACAGGTTGCTTGATTTCTACATAAAAAAAGGGTATCACAACAACGCTTACCAGCTATGCCGTATTATGGAAAAGCAGAATAATGCGGAATTTCTCAACTATAAGTTTTACCAGAAATACGGATACGCCGCAGAGCACAGAAAAGATGCAGACAACAATCGCTGGGAAAACGTACTGGCTTTGTACTCAAAGGCAGATTTGCTGGATTCAAAGCAGATCTGGACATGGAAACACCTTGCCAACACATACAGCCATCTGGGTTCATGGGAAAAAGCGGCAGAATATTGGGAAATGGTTATCGGCTGCCAGCCTGAGAACATTTCTGCCATATACAATGCAGCACATGCATGGCTAATGTCAGAAAACACCGGTCATGCATTGGAATTATTGTATAAGGCATTCTATCTGAGTCCTGATTCAGTTGAAACAATCAAAGAGATTGCACTGGCGGAAACGCTGAACGGCAATATTGCAAATGCAGGCAAATATTGGAACAAAATCAAGCAGCAAGACATGTCAGCCGCAGATTACATACAACTGGGACATTATCATTACATTTCCAATAACATTCCGCAGGCTTTGGACACATACAAAAAAGCATTGGAAACTGCAAAGGATCAAGGGCAATCATTCAGAGAACTGTTTATGGAAAACCTGTCTGTGTTTCAAAAGCACAACATTGATCCAACGGCCATAAACCTTATTATCGATTCGGTGATGTTACTCATCCACCATCATTCTGATGGACTCTCCTGAATAACGTGCCGAGTGAGTTATACTTCCTACATCGCCATCACTGCCTTCGAATCCATTCCATCCCCAAAAGTTCAAAGTATACACACTAGGATGGAACCATCCGTTATCCACAGTTGAAGAATAGTAGGCTCCGTCAGTACCTTCTCCCTGGTCAGACCTGTACGCTTCTTCCTGAGTCATACCTGTACGTGAGTTACGGTGTCCTACAGACGGCAGCCATATACTATCTCCTTTATGTCCTCCTTCATTACAGAAGAAACGGCCCCACCACTGTCCATCAAAACAGGTTTTTTCTCCTTTGTCTCTAAAATCTTGGGTTTGTATAACTACAAAATCAAGAGCCTCCTTATTGGGTACACAATAACCGCGCGGGCAAGGATCAAAAACAGTTTTGACAGTTCTTTTTTCAGGATTGGTGCGATTAAGCGTCCAAAAATAATCAAAATCCGGGTTTGGCATGTCGCCGTTGAACACAAACGGATTCTTATGCATCCAAGAATAACTCATAGGATTATTTTCACCGCCAGCGTAGGAAAGATCGTCAATCGAACCCACAGCATCGTTAACACTTTTATAATAACGTTTTGTTTTTGTAGCAAACCAGAATGGGAACGGATCTTTTCTTCCCCATTGGTAGGCAAGACCGTATCCACGGTTAGGAACAAGATGTTCTCCCTGAGTAATGGTCAGTACCTGGAAATTTTCGGGATTACCCTTCTGTTCCAATTTTATGTCAATTTTACGTTCGGGATATAATGTTGCACCAATATATACCCAGCCCATATTGATTGGTGCCATTGTATAAGAAGTAGAATTGTAGGTAAATTTAACATTATTATCCGTTACAGCACCGCTAATTGAACTGTTAGGAAAATCAGTTACCCATATATGCCAGCTCCACATAATATTATTATAATCATCCATTATGGCAATTACAGCATTACCCTGCTTTATTGCATCTTTGCTTATTTCAAATGCAATGTAGTCATCTGCAAGGTCGTTGTCATGGTAAGGTGTTCCCTCACCTTGTTTTCCGAGTTCTTGATCTGGTACTTCATCAAGAAGTCTCAAGTTTGAAATCAAGCCCGGAACATCCTGCCACACAAGAGTAGCGCTGGATATATTGCCGTCATCTTTAATCCAGGGATAATCAATGCCATTTCCTTTATAATCAGGGAAAGGACAATTATTATCGTAGGAATAAGAACTGTAATTGGGAAAATTGCCTTTTATAGAATTTCCATAAACCAATGGAATTTTATAGTAACCTGGAGCACCAACAATATAGCAGTTTGCAGTTTCTCTTGTACCAATATTATTCTGATTGGTAAGACTCAAATCATATGGTTGTGTAAAAGTTCCCTTTTCCGTTCTACTCTTCAGAAATTCATCACGTTCAGAAGGCAAAGAAATAGGATCCTGAGCAGAAATGGATACATCAACATCGTCAATAAAAGTAGTAGAATTGGGGTGTATGGTAATATCTATCCAATCACATGAATCAACAAAGTTTTCGCCATCAGTGCTATATGTCATATTCCAATCAACATGTTTCTTTTCTTTCTGACCGGAACTGCTAGTCACTGTAACATAACTGTTTACGGAAAAATTGATATCTGTGGCGGTATAATCAATATATTTCTGGCCGTCTTTAAAATCATTGGACTCTATTTTCCACTCTGTCTGTTGATCAAAGCCAAGACTTATAACATAAGTATGTATTGTACCGGCATTCCAACTTTCTCCAAGATTGTCAAACACATAAGTACCGACCTCTTTGTACTGTATTCCGGCAATAACTGTATCAATGGAAGAGAATGTGATTTTCAGGGAAACATCGTCCAAATCCTGCGGCAGAAGGAACATGGTCGAATCTCCGTCAAAGATTGAAGTGGAAATGGGTTTTCCTTCAGAATCGGTAGAATAAACCTGAACGGATTCAGATATGATATTGGACAAGGAATCCAGCAAAGTCCATGTTTGCGTATTTGCATTGAATGTTCCGCGATTCCTGACATGGCACAATTCAACTTTTTCCAGAACATAATCATCTGTTCCCAAAGCGGTCATAATCTTAATACCGGCCAATGCATGATGGAAATTCAAATCAACGTATGGCATGCCTTTGGAATTATATACATATCCGGTTGAATCTGCCATACCTTTTGCATACAGCAGGTCAATCTGGTCAAGAGGATTGTCGGGAACCACATAATCAAAAAACATATTGCGGTTTTCATAAGAGACAGTAAGGTATTTTGACAAGGAATCACCCGTAGATGTTATATAATCAGTGTAGGGAGAGTATGCAAGAAAAACATGTTTGTTGTTTGGTTTGATATACCAGTAATAACGTGGAAACTCTCCCCATATTTTTGAAGTGGGGTTATATTCAATTTTAGGACCGTTAATGTAAAGAGAATCCCTGTTATTGTCATAGACATAACAATAGACTCCAAAATTTCCATAGACCCTGTCCAAATAATAATTGGAAACAATTGGAGTACCCTTGGTATAGTTCTGTTCAGAGATGCTGCCACATGCAAAGTTGTTTCCGTTATTGGCAGATTCAACCTTTGTCAAATACATGAAAGGCAGATTCTCATTTTCAGATACTGTATAATCCAAAAAATCTTTCTTATTGTCAGACTCAGATTTGGTGGCGGAAGAAAATTGTTGCAAAGAAGATACGTTATACCTGATCAGGTTGTCAGCAAAGACAGATTTGTCGTTGTTATCGACAATTTCTTCTTTATCACAACCGGTCAAAGCAAATACTGCAACTGCAAGAACAGTAATGGAGTTGCAAAAAAAGCTTCTAAAAGTATTCATAAGCATCAATTTATTAAATAACTATACACCATACGGTATTATAATCAAAATATTCTGCAAAATTAAGTATTTTATCAATAAAATCAAATCCAAACACTAAAAAATTTTTTATAGTGCTAATTTTCTGATAATCAACCGTCAGAAGATAAACATACAAAAAGCTGACGTGGGGCGGAACGCACCTTTTCAAATTCTATTAAGTTCGATTGGAAGGCGATGCAAAGGTGTGTGGCGATGCAAAGGTGTGATTTCAATTCTATTATGTTGTGAATTGCCATACCCCGTTCACAGATTCTTCTGGCGGTGGTCTCATTGCTAAAAGCATTTCATCCTTCGCGTTTTCCCGCCTTTTTGCGAAGGTTGAGCCGTTTTTTGCCGCCATCCTTCGCGTTTTGGGTCATATTTGCGAAGGTTGATTTGTCGTTGCTTTTCATACCCCGCTTACAGACCCTTCTGGCGGTGGTCTCATTGCTAAGCTCATTTCAACCTTCGCGTTTTAGACCTTTTTTGCGAAGGCTGAAGCAATTTTCCTTGCCATCCTTCGCGTTTTAGACCTGTTTTGCGAAGGTTTGTATATTATGCTGGGTGGCGGAACATTATAATACCTTTTGCAAGGCAACAGACGGCGTCTTAAACGAAAAAAGGGCCAGCTGCTAAGCTGACGTAGAGCGGAGCGACCGTTGCGACAGCAACGACAGGGGTCACAGGGGCGGAACGCACCTTTTCAAAGGTGACGGCGGCAACAGACGGCGTCTTAAACGAAAAAAGGGCCAGCACCGCGAAGCGCAATGGGTTTCGGGAAATGTGTTCCCGTTTAAAAGGTGGCGGCAATAGCTGCCGTCTTAAACGAAAAAAGGGTCAGCTTAACAGCTGACCCTTCGTTTAAGACGGCGGCTACCTACTCTCCCACTTGCGCAGTACCA
>JAKSIP010000013.1 GCA_024398715.1 Bacteroidaceae bacterium | reverse complement strand
ACAACAGAAACCAAAAGTACCGACTCACAGAAAAAGGTTTGATGGTTCTGAAGCTATTGCGAAATACTGAAAACGAAAAGGAGGATGAGGAATGAGTGAAGTTGTATTAAATGATATTTGCGAATTGATAGTTGATTGCCCTCATTCTACTGCTTATGACGAGGGAGCTGGCTATCCGCTGGTTCGTACTCCCAACATTGGTAGAGGACGTTTAATATACTCAGGTATGCATCGTGTATGCGAAGAGGTGTATAATAGGCGTAATGCGAGGGCTATACCACAGACAAATGACTTGATATTTGCACGTGAAGCTACAGCTGGGAATGTTGCACTACTTATACAAGAAAGTGAAAAGGTCTGCTTGGGGCAGAGAACTGTACTTATTCGTCCTAATGCGAGCTTGGTTAACCCTGCATTCCTGACCTATTATCTATTAGCTCCGGAACAGCAATATAAACTGCTCTCTACTGCGAATGGTGCGACCGTTGCTCATGTGAACATGCCAACAATTAGAAACTTGAAGCTATCGTTGCCAGACCTTCCTACCCAGCACCGCATAGCGACTATACTCTCTCGCTACGACTCATTGATAGAGAATTATCAGAAGCAGATAAAGCTATTGGAGGAAGCTGCTCAGCGACTCTATAAGGAATGGTTCATCGACCTCCGCTTCCCCGGACACGAAAACACCAACATCATCGATGGAGTGCCTGAGGGGTGGGAGAAGAAGAGCGTTGATAGTATTTACAATATCAAGTATGGAAAGAATCTATCTACCAAATTGATAACGGAAACTGGCCTTTATCCCGTATATGGTGCAAATGGAGTTATCGGTTATTATGACAAGGCTAATTGCAATGAGCAAGTTGTACTAATAACAAGTCGAGGAAATGGCAGTGGTGATGTATTGATGACTTATCACAAAGATGCTTTTATAACAAACAATTCATTCATTGTAACCCCTTCTGAAGGGTTTGAATATTGTAAGCTACCATTTACTTTTCAATTCCTAAAGATGGCGAATTTCCGAGCGGTACGAACAGGTGCTGCTCAGCCACAGCTAACTAATCAATCAATTCATACGGTTGATGTAGTACTGCCAGAAAAAAAATTGATTGAAAAGTTCTGTGCTTCAACCAATGGAATGAATGATGCTATAATTAAGTATAGAAAACAACTCCGCCTCCTCACCGAAGCCCGTGACCGCTTGCTTCCTAAGCTTATGAGTGGTGAGATTGATGTACAATAAAGAATACAATTATGGCAAAAGACTTTAGCGAAGACCTGCTCATACAGAAATCTACTGCCGAGCTCTTGGAAAAAGAACTCGGTTGGAAGTCTGTGTATGCTTTCGACAACGAGGTGCTTGGCGAACAAGGGACTCTCGGACGCAAGACACAGAGCGAGGTAGTGTTAAGCCATCATCTGCGTTTGGCTTTGAAACGTCTCAACCCATGGATGACGGACAAGCAGTTGACGGAAGCCATTGAGCGCATGACGAGCTACATGAGTTCGCAGACACTGATGCAGATAAACGAGGAGAAGTACCAGTATCTGCGTGATGGTGTGCCTGTTACCCGCCTGAAGCCTAACGGAGAGACGGAACAGGTCAAGGCGCGTGTTATGGACTTTGCCAATGTAGATAACAACGAGTTTATTGCCGTAAGGGAGCTATGGGTAAAGGGGCCAATCCACAAGCGCAGAGCCGATGTGGTGTGCTTCGTGAATGGTCTGCCGCTTATCTTCATCGAACTGAAGAACCACGACCAGGACATACAGAATGCCTATACCGACAACTATCGCGATTATCTGGATACCATCCCACACCTGTTCCACCATAATGCTATGATCATACTGAGCAACGGCATGGAGAGCCGTGTGGGTACAGTGGGTGCCAAGTGGGAGTTCTTCCATGAGTGGAAACGACTGACGGAGTTGGATCATGGCAACATCGAACTGCCAACAATGCTGCGAGGTATCTGCAAGAAGGAGAACCTGCTTGACCTGCTCGAAAACTTCATTCTCTTTGACCATAGCGGAGGCTCAACAGTGAAGATTCTTGCTCGTAACCACCAGTATCTTGGGGTGAATCAAGCCGTAGAGATGTATCGCCACCGTGAGGCGATGAAGGGTAAACTGGGTGTGTTCTGGCACACTCAAGGTTCTGGCAAGAGTTATTCGATGGTGTTCCTGGCACAGAAGATCAGGCGTAAGTTTGAAGGTTCACCAACAATTGTAGTACTCACTGACCGAGATGAACTGAACAAACAGATAAGCGACACTTTTGAGAACTGCGGATTGCTGGGTGGATTGAAAGCCAAGCAGTTCATTGCTCATAGTGGAGAGGATTTGAGGCAAAAGTTGACAGGCAACCCTTCGTTCATCTTCTCGCTGATACAGAAGTTCAACAAGGCAGATGCTGAGCCTATCTATCCTGACCATGACATAATAGTGATGAGTGATGAAGCCCATCGCACGCAGAACGGAGTATTTGCAGACAATCTCATGCACATGCTGCCAACGGCAAACCGTATCGGCTTCACTGGTACACCTTTACTTAGGGATGACAATATCACCGCTCGTACCTTTGGTCAGTATGTTTCCGTCTATGACTTCAAGCGTGCAGTAGAGGATAAGGCTACCGTGCCCCTTTATTACGAAAATCGTGGAGAGAAACTGCAAGAGCTGAAGAACCCGGAAATCAATGCAGAGATTGCCGCCCGACTGGACGAAGAGAATCTGGACCCGTCACAGCAAGCCAAATTGGAGCGTGAGTTTGCTCAGGAAGTACATCTGCTGACGGCAGAAAAGCGCCTGAGGGTGGTGGCGCAGGATTTTGTGCACCATTACAGCGATCTTTGGACAAGCGGCAAGGCTATGATGGTAAGCTTCAACAAGGTGACTTGCGTCCGCATGTACAACTATGTGCAGGAGTATTGGCAAAAAGAGATTAAAGCTCTGCGCAGGTGTATCGAACAGAATCCGATGCAACAAGAAGTGCAGGAACTGAAGCGCAAGCTGCAGTGGATGGAAGAGACAGAGATGGCCGTGGTGGTATCACAGGAGCAAAACGAGATACAGACTTTCAAGAAATGGCGACTCAACATCACTCCACATCGTGAGAAGATGGAGAAAAGGGAACTGGATAAGGAGTTTAAGGATGCCGATGGTAAACTTCGAGTTGTCTTTGTATGTGCCATGTGGCTGACAGGCTTTGACGTGAAAACGCTCTCTTGTCTCTACATAGACAAGCCAATGAAGGCGCACACCCTGATGCAGACAATTGCCCGTGCCAACCGTGTGGCAGAGGGTAAGTCGAACGGTCTGGTCATTGATTATATCGGCATCGTTAAGGCTCTGCGTCAGGCACTGGCTGACTATACAGCTAATCCTGATGGTGGCGAAGGTGGCAATGATCCTACCGTCAACAAGGAAGAACTGATAAAGAATGTATTGGAAATCATTGCAACTGCGGAAGCGTTCCTGCATGACAAAGGTTATGAATTACAGGAACTCATTGATGCAGAATCGTTTGAGAAGTTATCACTCTTGAAGAAAGCTGCAAACCTGTTGTGTGATACAGTAGAAACAAGGAAGTCTTTCTGTACATTTGCCACAACATTGCTCCGACTTTGGAAATATCTTGACCGTGAAGAAATAACAGATGCCATGCGCAAAAAGAAAGATGCGCTGGAGGCTATCTACAAGGAACTGCAGAAGAAACGCAAGCATGCCGACATAACTGACCTGAGTGTGGCAATCAATGATATAGTGAATGAGCATCTTGAAGTGGATGCCCAGCACATGAAGGTGGCGAAAGAAGGCCGAAGATTTGACATCAGCGGCATCGACTTTGATTTATTGCGAAGGGAGTTCGCTAAGCGTGAAGACAAGAACCTTGTGCTACGAGACATACAGGACTTGCTTCAGGAACGTCTGGCTCGATTATTGGCAGAGAACCCTTCAAGAATCAACTTCTATGAGAAGTATCAGGAGATTATTCAAGCATACAACCAGGAACAGAATCGTGCAACAATAGAGAAGACCTTTGAGGAACTGATGCACCTGTCTCAGTTTCTTAGCGAAGAAGAGAAGCGTTATGTCCGCGAAGGTTTCAAGAGTGATGAAGAACTTTCGCTCTATGACCTCTTGCTAAAAGAAAATCTCTCGAAGCCCGAGATAAAGAAGCTGAAGGATGTAGCAATAGACCTCCTTGCCAAGATTAAAGGACAGTTGTCAGGTATGGATCATCCGTTTGACAAACCAACAACTCGTGCAACACTCATCATCACTATCCGTGATGTACTGTGGCAGGAACTGCCCGAGAGTTATAGCGAGGAAAGCATAAACTACTACCGCGACACCATCTACAACTATGTTAGTCAAAGATATGGTGGTGTGGCATAATAATATGTAAGCACCCGGTGAAGCGCGTATTGCAGATCTCGTAATCTAGTTTCCGACTTGGTGCAAGTTGTATCAAGTTGTATCAAGTTGTCTACAAGTTGTGCGGTCTTGATCCGATTCCGGAGCATGTCCGGCCACTTTTGATTTCAGGATTCCGGCTGATGCGTCTTTGCCGTCACGTTCGTAGTACGGCATCTGACGGAGTACATCTTCCAACCACTGGCGTGGTTCACTGGGTGCTTACGAATGATAAAAGCTAACTTTCACAAGGCTACAAGGCCTCAGGCTTTATGACTACTATGTCAAAGTGCACTGAACAATGAAGAACCGCCGTATGCCGAACGGCACGTACGGTGGTGTGAGAGGTCGGAAAACGAAAGTAGGAAGAAAACTACTTTTGTTTTCCTCCTACTCGATTAAATTCTATGATGATCATTCAATGGTTCCTTCATTTTACCTTCTTCCATGTGAAGGTGGTAGTGAAGCGAGTGCCGTCTTCCTTCTCGCGGAGTGCCGACCACTTCATCATGCAATCCTTGATGTAGTCGATGTCGCAAAAAATGTGAGGATTTGGAAAAACTCCCTTATTTTTGTGTGGATTTGCTATAAAACTCGTTTGATTTTTTGTATTTTTGCTCTGTGATTTGAATTAACAATTATGTTGAAGAGAAAGATTGAAGATCAGTTCGTGGCATGGAAGAGAACCCGGAATAGGAAGCCCCTTATCGTTCGGGGAGTTCGTCAGTGCGGAAAGACATTCTCTGTAACTGCTTTTGCCGAAAGTAATTATGAGAATGTTGTCTATGTCAACTTCGTAAAGCAGGAGTCGCTCAAACTTGCATTCAAGGGTGCAAAGGATGTCGATACTATCCTTATGAATCTTTCTGCAGCTATGCGTGGAGTTAAGTTTATTCCCGGCAAGACTTGTATCATTCTTGATGAGATCCAGGATTGCAAGGATGCTAGAACCTCTCTTAAGTTCTTTAAGATGGATGGCAGGTACGATATCATCGGCACAGGCTCACTGCTTGGCGTAAAGGGATACGGAGACGAAAAGAAGAAGAAAAATGAAGAAGATAAGACTGTCTCTGTACCGGTTGGATATGAGAAGATCATCGACATGTATCCGCTGGATTTCGAGGAGTTCCTATGGGCCAACGGCATTTCAGATGCGATAATCGACGAAATAAGGAAACATTTCAACGAAGAAACTCCGGTACCTGATGGTCTGCATGTTCCTTTGAATGATCTTTTCCGGAAATACGCCGTTGTGGGTGGTATGCCGGAGGCTGTGAACACCTTTCTTGAGACCAACAACATCAGCGATGTTTATGAGGTCCAGAAGAATATCATTGAGGAGTACAAAGATGATATGGTCAAATATGCCGCAGACGAGGATAAAGTAAGAATCCGTGAGTGTTTTGAATCAATTCCACGCCAGCTTGCAAAGGAGAACAAGAAGTTCCAATACTCGGTAGTAAAAAAAGGAGGTCGCTCGTCTGAGTATATCAGCTGCTTGCAGTGGATAGAGGATGCCGGCATCATCAAGCGATGCTACAATACCAGCATTACGGAACTCCCACTGGATGGCAACGCCATCAATGACTACTTCAAGGTATATATGGGTGACATGGGCTTGTTCGTGTCTTTGCTTGAGTACGGCACCCAGGCTGATATCCTTAGCGGCAATCTCCTCGGGTATAAGGGCGCTATCTTCGAGAATCTTTTAGCCGACATTTTTACCAAGATGGGTAGAAAGCTTTATTTTTTCCATAAGGATTCAGGTTTGGAAGTTGACTTTTTGATGCGCTACAAGGGAAAGTGCACCCTTGTGGAGGTAAAGGCTACAAATGGCAACACTAAAAGTACCAAGACCATACTGAAAAACCATCATGTCTATCATGTGGACTCGGCAATAAAGTTGGGCGACTACAACGTAGGTCGAAGCGACAAGCTTCTCACCATCCCGTTCTATATGGCGTTCCTTCTTAACGAACCTTAACCTGCATTATTCATAGCCGCCACGCTTTATCCTCGTAGTAGCAGTCCGATTGGCTCGGATTTTTCCTGAGCCACACAGATTTGTTCATTTTTTTTTGTATGTTTGTGGGTAAGATACAAAATGTTGATAACGTAAAATTGAATTAGGTATATGACACCATTGATTTTAGGATTGAGTGCTTGGGAACTGGTAGCTATTGTGCTGGTTGTTCTGCTGTTGTTTGGCGGTAAGAAAATTCCTGAACTGATGCGCGGCCTTGGAAAGGGAGTAAAAAGTTTCAAGCAGGGAATGAACGAGATTGAAGAGGAGATTAACAAAGACGATACATCGTCATCTGAATCAGGCTCGGACAAGCAGTAGACAAAAGAATAACGGCTTGTAATATTCCAAACATGGCAGGTCCGGAAAAAGAGATGTCTTTCTGGGGTCATCTGGACGAGCTGCGAAAAGTTCTGTTCAGAATGATTCTGGTTCTTGTTGTGGCAATGTTTGTGGCATTCGCTTTCAAGGAACCTGTCTTCAGAATAATTCTTGCTCCGTGCAAACCGGACTTCTTTTTCTATGGCTGGCTGAGTAAGCTTGCCGCTCTGATAAATTCTGACTCGGTTTCCCAATTCAGTCTTGATCTTATAAACATTGAACTTGCAAGCCAGTTCTTTGTGCATTTGCGCGTGTCTATGCTGCTTGCCGTTGTTCTGACAGCTCCGCTACTGGTTTATTTTATTTGGACATTTGTTGCTCCGGCGTTGTATAAAAACGAAAAACGTGCAATAAAAGGTGCATTTTCCTTTGCGGCAGTGTTGTTCTATTTAGGAGTGGCTGTGGGGTATTGCGTAATATTCCCGCTGACCATAAGATTTTTGGGAACGTATCAGGTAAGCAGCGATATTCCGAACCGGATTTCGTTGACATCGTACATAGGAATGTTTATTGGGCTTATTCTTGTGATGGGAATAGTATTTGAACTGCCGGTGCTGGCATCGATTTTGAACAGGATAGGAGTGCTCCCTAAGAGTGTGCTGAAAAAATACAGACGCCATGCATTGGTTGTTCTTATGATACTGGCGGCAATCATAACACCAAGCGGAGATATCTTTACGCTTATGGTAGTTACCTGTCCGCTGTATCTGCTGTACGAATTCAGTATTCTGATATGCAAAAATTAAACAAACCGGACAATAAATAGTCAAACATAAAATTTTAATGATATGGATAGACGTGAATTTCTTAAAGCTCTTGCAGCTGCAGGAGCACTGGTTACAATAAAGAGTAACGGTCTGATGGATGTCATGGCCGCAACATCTTCAAAGGGTGGTAAAGCCGTTGATATGGCGGCCGTATTGAATGGTGAACCTGCCGCCATGCTTGATGCAGCATTGAAAGAACTGGGTGGTATAGGACAGTTTGTGAAGAAAGGGCAGAAGGTGGTTCTGAAACCGAACATAGGCTGGGCCCGTACTCCGGAACTTGGTGCAAACACCAATCCTGAACTTGTGGCACGTATGGTGCAACTGTGTCTTGAAGCCGGTGCGGCAGAGGTCAAGGTCTTTGATCATTCCTGCGACAACTGGGTACGCTGCTATGATTTGAGCGGTATCCAGAAGGCAGTGGAGGCTGTGGGCGGTATTATGGTTCCGGCCGACAATATTTCTTACTATGAGAAAGTTGAATTGCCAAAGGCCAAGGTCCTGAAAGATGCCCTGGTACACAAGGCAATTCTTGACTGTGATGTATGGTTCAACATGCCTGTTCTCAAGACTCACGGAGGTGCAAAGCTGACTATCAGTATGAAGAATCTTATGGGTATTGTATGGGATCGTCGCGCCATCCATTCAAAAGGTCTGCATGAGAGTATCGCAGATCTGACAACATTCCACAAGCCTGCAGCTCTGAATATAGTCGATGCCTACCGCATTATGACTGCAAACGGTCCGCAGGGCCGCTCAGAGAACGATGTGGCACTTACCAAGGCTTTGTTTGCATCGGCAGACATTGTAGCTGTCGATACAGCGGCTGTCAAGTTCTTCAACCAGTTCAAGAGCATGTCTTTGGAAGAAGTTGGACATATTGCCCAGGCCCAGGCTCTTGGTATGGGAACCATGGATCTTGAATCTTTGAACGTAAAGAGAGTCAAACTCTGATTATGTTACGCAGAATAAGAATTGTTCTGGCAGTTGCAGTTTTGCTGCTGTTTACCTTGAGTTTCATGGAAATAGCGGAACTGTTTCCAAACTTCCGGATTCAGGATTTCCAGTTTTTACCGGCACTGCTTTCACTCAACGTAGTGGCACTGGTGGTAATAATAGGCGCAACACTGCTGTTTGGCCGAATATATTGTTCAGTTTTATGTCCGTTGGGCATATTCCAGGATTTCTTTGACTGGCTTGCCAACCGCAAGTGTTTTACAAAGAAGAGAAGAAAGAAGTATGGTTTCAAGGAGAAGGATTATAAATATCACCGTTGGATATGGCTTGGTATTCTGCTTGTTGCCTGGTTGTGTGGCGTAACGGTACTGGTTGGTCTGTTTGAACCGTACAGTGCATTCGGACGTATGGTATCGCAACTGCTGCGCCCGTTGTTCGGCTTGTGTAACAATCTTGTTGCCACTATTGCACAGAGCAAAGGCAATTATGACATTTTCCTTGTTGATGTGTCTCTACGCAGTGTCTTTGCACTGATAGTTGCAATACTGACATTCCTTATAGTAGGTCATATCTCTTTCCATCACGGACGTACCTGGTGCAATACGGTTTGTCCTGTAGGAACCATACTCGGATTCCTGTCAAAGTATTCATTGTTCAGAATGCGCATTGATACGGAAAAATGCAACCATTGTGGAGCATGTGCAAAGAAATGCAAGGCATACTGTATAGACTCAAAGAATCAGAGTATTGATTACAACCGTTGCGTCTCCTGTTTCAACTGTATCTCAAACTGCAAGCAGGGTGCCATGTATTACGGATTGCCAAAGAAGGGCAGTATTGCCGTTGACTGCACTGACAAACCCGATGCCGGCCGCCGTGACTTTGTGCGCAGCAGTATGATTGTTGGGGCTGCCGTTGTAAGTCAGCAGATTCATGCAAGGAAAACTGGACATGATGTAGAGGCTGTCAGTGAATTTGACAGACAGACTCCGTTGTCTCCTGCTGGTTCTGTCAGTCATGACAATCTGAACAGATTATGTACCGCCTGCCACATGTGCATTGTCAATTGTCCGCAGCATGTGCTCAAACCTGCCGGACTGGAATATGGTATTGGCGGAATTCTGCAACCTGTTATGGCATTTGACAAGGGCTATTGCAATTATGACTGTACAATCTGTTCTGAGACTTGTCCAGCCGGTGCCATCAAGCCCATATCGGTAGAAAAGAAACATGTAACCCAGGTGGGACATGTTGTTTTCAACCCTGACAAGTGTGTTGTTGTAAAGAAAGAAAAATCATGCGGAGCATGCGCTGAGCATTGTCCTGTTGGCGGTATAGTTATGGTCAAATATCAGGGTTATCTTACTATTCCTGAGACTCACACCGAATATTGCATAGGTTGCGGCGGTTGCGAATACATCTGCCCCGAACACGCTGTACATATTGTGGGCAATCCTGTACACACAGAAGCACAAGCTCCACAGGAGGATAAGGTGGAAATCAAAGACGATTTTGATTTCGGATTCTGAAGAAATTACAGCAAATCTGAGAAAATTACAGCATAGAGACAGCTTCTTCAAGAACTGAAAGAAGCGTCTGCATTCTTATAGAGTTACGGTCACCCGTGTAGTGGTGCTCCGTAACTTTGCATTTTCCATTGTAATATACTGCAGTGAATACCAAACCTACAGCTTTGCCTTCCGCAGCACTGGGACCTGCATTTCCTGTAGTGGCAAGTGCCATGTGCGCACTGCATTTTGATGCGGCGCCACATGCCATAAGTTCCGCCGTCCGGCTGCTGATTGCACCATGCTCCGCAATTACAGAATACGGAATGTCAAGCATCTGTTCTTTTGCCTGGTCAGCGTAGGTCACTATACCTTGGAAAAAGGTGTTTGATGCCCCCGGAATGCCTACTATTGTTGCTGCGACAAGCCCGCCGGTAAGGGATTCTGCGCATGTAAGACGTTCACCGCGCCGTGTCAAGGTCTCAACAAGCAGTTTTGCGTTATTTTCTATCTCCATATAGTGCAAAGATATTCAAAAATCAATATCTTTGTAAAAATACTAATTTATAACTATTATGGCAAATCAGTTGGATGAAATTACCGGACCGGTTAACGGTCAGGGTCGCGATGTGAATGTTATTGAACGTCAGTTGCCTGTAAAGACAGGTGCCGGTTCTGTCATTTTTGAGATAGCTCTGTGGCTGCTTGGAATTCTGCCCGGTCTGATATTCCTTTTCAAAAAAATAAAGGCAAAGAACTATTTTCAGCAGCTGGAACAGAAAATCCAGGCCGATGCCTCTCAGATTGACAATTATCTTGAGCAGCGGGTACAGATTCTGCAGAATGTTGTTGGTCTTGTGAACCGTGCTGTGGAGCTGGATAAGGATGTCATGGAATCTGTTGCCGCATTGCGTGGCGGAAAGATTGCGGAGGGGAACCGTAACGATATTTCCAATCAGATAGATACAGTATCAGGCCGTCTGTTCCCGCAGGTTGAAGCCTATCCGGAACTTAAGGCTCACAATGCCATAGCCGATGCCATGCAGCAGAACTCATATCTGCAGCGTGAGATAACAGCTGCCCGTGCCGTTTACAACGATACCGTTGCCCAGTGGAACAGTGATATTTTCAACTGGCCTACCAAGATGATTGTGGCATCGCGCCAAGGTTATACTACAAGAATTCCTTTCACTGCAAGTGCAGCCGTTAAAGAACGCGCAAGAGAAACCTTCTTCTAAAAATTGTAGCGTTTTCCGGTTATGATGGATGAAATTTACAATCCGCTTGAGCTATATCAGAAAGAGTATAAGGAAAAATTCAGGAAGATCTGTCAGGACACTTTCAAGGAACTGAAAGATTTGTCCAAGGTTGATGCCGCCCGGAATAAGGAAACCTGCAATCTGATCCGCAAGTCCCGTTCAGAACTTGAAGCGGCGCAACACCAGTTGTCGGGTCTGAGATTTTTATGTTTGTTGTTATGGTTGCTGGTTGCTGCCGGTATAACATATCTGATATATGTCTGGCAGACCGTTTCCTTTGATATTAAAGCCAGTATAATAGCAGTACTTTGTGTACTGGTTGTACTGCTGTGCGCCTTTGTTCATCCGGGTATAAGGAAAAAAAAGAAAAACAGAGACAGTCTGCAATCTGTAATAGATGCTAATGTGCGTAAGGCATGGGCTCAGACAGAGTCTTTGAACCGATTGTTCGATTGGGATATTCTGACACGTATGATATCCCGTACAGTTCCGCGTATCAAGTTTGATCCTTTTTTTACAGTACAGCGTCTGGCCGATTTGAAAACCCGTTACGGCTGGAGCGATACATTCAATCAGGACCGCTCTGTTCTGGTATCGCACAGTGGGGAAATCAACGGAAATCCATTTGTGTTCTGCCGCACCAAAGAAATGGTGATGGAAGAAAAAACATATTCCGGTTCCATTACCATAACGTGGACAACAATGGTTCCTGCAGGAAACGGACGTACTGTGCCACAACACCACTCACAGGTTCTGACTGCTTATGTTACGGCACCATGTCCGCAGTATTATGAAAAGACCAGACTCGTATATGGAAATCCTGCCGCTCCTGATCTGACATTTACACGTTGTCAGAACAAACTGGCTAACAACGAGCAATCTTTGAAGTTCAAAAAAACACTTAAGAAACTGCAGAAATTCTCCCGTAATCTGACAGACGATTCCAATTATACAATGATGACAAACCAGGTATTTGAGGTTTTGTTCAACACCAAAGACCGCAATGATGAACAGCAGTTCCGTCTGTTGTTCACTCCATTGGCACAGCACAGTATGCTGGAATTGTTGCGTAATGAAACCGATGCCTACGGAGATGATTTTGATTTTTATAAAGATAAGAAAATCAATACAATCATTGCGGAGCATCTGCAGAATCTGTCAATTGATACTGATCCAAAGATGTACCAGGATTACGATTTGGAAAATATTGAAAGCAGGTTCTATTCCATCAATGCGGAACATTTCCGTTCTTTGTATTTTGGCCTGGCTCCGTTGCTTTGTGTTCCAATGTACCAGCAGATTCGTCCTGTTGAAGATATATACGGACTTGATATGCCTTTGCGGAGTGCTTTTTGGGAACACGAGTCTTTGGCCAATTTCTGGGGAGAAGAACATTTCCAGGCGAACGATTGTTTAACTGAATGTATATTGAAAACAGAAGAACTGTCCAGAGATGACAACATGTGCAGATTGCAGGTCTCAGCCCATGGCTTTGGAATAAAGGCAAGAACAACCTATGTATCAAAGTTAGGTATGGACGGGCGTATGCATAGCATTCCCGTAAACTGGAATGAATACTATCCTGTAGTTGGTTGCGGTTGTGTGGATTTGCGGGAGATTTCTCCGCAGGAAGACTCTGCTATGAATCCGTTGGAACGTCTTGATTTCATGTCAACTCAGACAGACTCCATGAACAAGAGCAAATACCGCCGTCATATAGTCTCCCATCTGCTGTATGAATGACGAAACTCAACTTCAGCGTTCCGTTGCGGATGCAACGAGGGGGCTCGGGGTACTCCCCGTATTTAACTCACGAACGCTTCAGCGTTCCGTTGCGGATGCAACGAGGGGGCTCGGGGTACTCCCCGTATTTAACTCACGAACGCTTCAGCGTTCCGTTGCGGATGCAACGAGGGGGCTCGGGGTACTCCCCGTATCTAGGTGCGCCAGCGCTACAAAAAAAAGAGTCCAGTAATCTGAACTCTTTTTTTGTAGCGCCTACGGGAGTCGAACCCGTGATCCCCTGCGTGAGAGGCAGGTGTCCTGGACCACTAGACGAAAGCGCCATCTTACTTCTGAACTGGGTTGCAGTGCGGAAGCTGGGGGATTCGAACCCCCGGTACGGTTACCCGCACGGCAGTTTAGCAAACTGCTGGTTTCAGCCACTCACCCAAACTTCCCTGCTTGTTTTGGGAACCGCCACTGCGATTCAAAAGCGACTGCAAAGGTAGGTATTGCATTCCGGTTTTGCAAAGTTTTTGTCAATTATTTTAAATGCTTTTGCATTTTTTTTGAATTGTAATTGAAGACATCAAATTCTTCTTACTTTTGTATATGAATAATTATTGATTGGTGCAGATGAGTGTTGTATTGCCTAAAGGAGTGAAAATCCTGGAATTCCCGCCTTTTAGTGACAGTCGTGGTTTCCTTTCTGTGGCTGAGGCCTGCCAGAATATCCCTTTTGCAATTGAACGTGTTTTCTGGATATACAATGTTCCCCAAGGCCAACACCGTGCAAGTCATTCCCATAATGAAACATATGAACTTCTTGTACCTGTTCACGGCAGTTGTTCCATTACTGTTGACGATGGCGAAACGAAATCTGAGATTTTGCTTGATTCTCCCTGCAAGGGTATAGTTATCCCGCCTAACGTATGGTGTGATATTTATGATTTTACACCCGGTACAGTATGTGTTGTGCTGGCATCGCATCATTATTCCAAAAAGGGCTATACAGATAAATACAGCCAGTTTATTGATAATCTGATAAGTGCTGTCCCTTATTCTGCAGACAAATGTGATGAATGGAACTCTTTTGTGGAGACATCGAAGAACGGTACATTTCTGCTTGACCGTGGTTATATGGATTATCATAGCGACCGTTTTACCGATTGCTCCCTGATGTTTTATCATAAGAATAAACTTATTGCATTGCTGCCTGCCAATTACAATGCAAAGGACCGTTGTGTGGAGTCTCATGGAGGACTTACATATGGTGGACTTGTTATTGGAACGGATTTGCATTCACCGCAAGCTTTGGACATAATGCAGACAGCTGTCCAGTATTATAAACTGAATTTTGAGGCAGACCGTCTTATTTATAAACCTATACCTTATATATATTGTACGAATCCTTCTCAGGAAGATTTGTATGCCATATTCCGACTGAACGGCACGGTTGTAGCAAAAGGTCTTTCTACCGTTATTGACCTGGGTAATGCGTTGCCTATGCAGACATTACGCAAACGCGGAGTCTCCAAAGCAAGAAGATGCGGTGTGACAGTTGTTCCGGGAAATTCGGGTAGTGATCTTGAACAGTATTGGAATGTGTTATCCGCTACTTTGAAATCTGCACATGGTGTCAATCCCGTGCATACGGTAGAAGAAATGAGATTGCTTATGGACCGTTTTCCCAATAATATCAGGTTGTGGCTGGCTGTTCAGGAGGGTAGTGTTGTAGCAGGTACGGTTCTGTATTGTACGGGGAATGTGGTGCATGCGCAATATATAGCCGCATCGGACAAGGGTAAAAATATTGGAGCACTTGACGTTTTGTTTGATGATATAATCCGGAACAGGTGCGGCGGTGCCAGATATTTTGATTTTGGAATTTCTACAGAGCACGGCGGACAATTGTTGAATAATGGTCTTGTTCTTCAGAAAGAAGGATTCGGTGGCCGGTCTGTGGTATATGACATCTATTCACTGGACTTGTAAAAAATGTATGTTTCTGTTACAATGTATTGATTCGAAGGAGAACAATTTGACTTCCAAGTAGGTTCATATGTAGGTTGCGGTGTTTCCTGGAGATTCTGACAGTTTATTTTGTATTACTCGTAATATGAATGGTAAAACTTGAAAAATGGTATATTTTATTGCAACGTATTGAATATATTGCTACATTTGTACGTACAAATGTGTTCTTGTGGTCTGTTTTTTAGATTTATGGTAAAAATTTTATATATTAACCTTTAAATTTTATTGAAATGAAGAAATTATTTTTGTCTCTGGCCATGATGATGGCTGTTGTTTTCAGTGCTAATGCACAGGAATTTTCTAAGGGCGATATGACACTTGGCGGTTCTGTTTCCTTTGATATTTCAAATCAGAAGGATTTCTATTCTGAACATGATTTCAGTATTTCTCCTGCTTTCCGTTATTTCTTTGCAGATAACTGGGCTGTTGGTGCTACTCTATCATTGGAAAATGGTGTCTATAAAGATAAAATCAACGATACAAAGTCAAAGTATAATAACATTTATCTGGCTCCGAATATTTCTTATGTTTTCTCAATTGGTGAAAGATGGGGTATGGCAAATACTGTAAGCCTTTATCTTGGCCTTAATGACAGTTTTTCAACTTCTCTGTATTACATACCTTCTTTCTATTTCTTTATCAATGACAATTGGGCAATCAATGCTTATGCAGGTGTCTTGGGTTATGATTTTGATGCCAAATATTTTAACTTCAATATAGGCTCATATGTAGGTTGCGGTGTTGCCTGGAGATTCTAATTGACTATTATGTACATATAAAAGGTGGCTGAAGGGTCTGAACGGACTTTTCAGCCATTTTTTATTTCAGCGGCATGCTGTACAATAAACCTATCGAGTAGAAATTGAAGGGATGATCATTGAGTCCGTGCTGGTATGAAACAAACGGAGACCAATTGCCGAGTTTCAAATCCAGACGCGCTTTTATGACAGAGGGGGCATCGCCTTGGTGCAGTCTGCCATGAATACCTCTGGCATTTACACTTAAATTGTAGTGTTCCCCGTTTGCTGACACCTGTAATCCGTACAGTATTGCATCGTTCTGACGGTGTGCTTCAATCTGCCAGCAGGAGAAACCGATCATGCCGGCAAAATTGATACCGGAAACAATAGAACTCTTCAGATGCAGAGTTTTTGATACGGTTCCGTAAAAATGATATGCAGGAACATCAAAATACCGCAAATGCTCGGAGCCATCTCCCGATGCCGATTTTATCATGGCTGTGGCAACAACGTTTACCTTGTGACATTCTTCTTTCAGTACATGAATATCCGTTGCCACATAAATATCTCCTCCCACGTTTCCTTTTTTTGAGTCTTCAGACAAGTTGTAAAGGGAAAGGCTGCTGTTGGTGTGCTCCCAAAATTCAATGACGGGTGGAACAAACAGACGCAAATGTACACGGTCCGTGAATAAAGGGATATTGGCGTACAGATTTATGTTGTGTGTAATATCGCCCGCATGTCCGGCAATATAGTCATACCCCGCTTCAATCCTGATTGATTTGTCTGCCGTACCGTCTATCATATCGGGAACTGGCAATGCGTTAGGACCATAGAAGGCAGGCTCTACCAGAGGTTCTGCCATTACAACGGCGTGAGCTGATATTATAGGAATGACTGCAAGAAGTGATGCAGCGAATGCTGTTTTTATCTGTTTGTAAATTCTATCCATCTGCTGGCAACAATTGAAGGAATGTGATATCTGTTAATGTATTCTACACTTTCTTTTTTCATTTCTTTCACCCTCTCCGGGTTGTTTATATATTCCAACAGCGTTTTCCGTATTTGCTCAGGCTCGCATGGAAGGTCGATTACCGGTCTGAGTTCTGGTTCTCCCAACAGATTGTAGGGTTCTTCCCAACCGCCTCCGGCAACAACCAGTCCTTGAGACATGGCCAACAGGGAGTTCATGTTCGGTGATGGGGAGTAGAGTTGGTCAACAAGGATGTCGCTGTTGCGCATCTGTTTTTTGTATTCTTCAAATGGTACGTTGCAGACTGAAACCAGTTCCATCTTGTCCGGATATTCACTGCTCAGGTCTTGAAGTACTTTCAGCAGTATATCCGTGCCCTTGAATTCGCTGCGTGTTTTCTGGATTCCTATAAAGAAACGGACGCGGTCAATATCCTGATAATAACGTTCTGCAAGCATATCCTTTGCTACTGGTTCAACAGGAAACGGAATATATGCCAGTTTGTTGCCGAATTCCTGCCTGTAACATTGGAAATATTCCCACAATCCGGCAACTATGCCGTTGCAGTCTTTTGCAATTCTCCGGTTCAGAATTGCTTTTGCACTGTTCCCGTTCCAATCCTGAATACTGTCCAGATTGTCCTGAACGGCACGTATCCGGTTATTGTAGACCAGTTCGGAATATCTGAAAAGTTTCCCCTCCAAACATCCTTTTACATAATAATGGTCCATTCCGAATGCTCCCAGATAGATTTTCCCGTTATGACGGCGCAGATATCGGTAGAACTTCCATATACGCTCCGCCTTCAATTCAAGAAACATGGGATTGATAATCTGGACAACATCGTATCCGCGCATAAGAGGCAGAGTACGCAGCACTTTGAGGTAATAATCAAATGCCGCAAAACGGATGCCGGAAGAGCAGTCTCTTTTCAGAAGAATATCGCACTTGTACTGTTTCCAGAAATCTCCGTTACTGATAACTGTGACCTGATGCCCTAATGAACGTAATCCGCAGGCTAATGTCCAATGGACATTGCTGTATTCGCCAAGAAGAAGAATTTTCATTTTTTGTCCAGTTCGTACAGACGTAACAACATCCTGCCAAAGAATGTTCTTAGGACAAGAGAGTATATCGTAAACCGGAATCCCATTCCGGGCACAATAGGAATAGGATATATACCCATGCTTTTCAAACCGTTTATGGTATTGCGGACCAGTTCCTTGTGATTGGTCGCTCTCAAAGCACGTCTGAATATGTCTATTGATATTGTGGATATGCGTTTTTTCAGAGCTTTACTCTCTTCTTGAGAGTATTTTACGGCAAAATCCTGTAATCTTTTTATTGAATTCAAGGCAGCGCGGTTCAGCTCTTTGTTACGGATGTTCGATATTGTTCCTACAATCGAACCGTGACGATGATAATATGCATACACATACTGATCCGATACACAGACACAGTTTGCCAGGAAAAGAGCCCGCGCCGTAAAGTCTTCGTCTTCAATATATGTGTTTTGGGCAAAACGGATCTGATTTCCATTCAGCAGACTCCTTTTTATCATATACAGACATGCACTACCGCTGGGGTGATTGTGCATAAGATAGTCTCTTCCAAGAACTGGTTCCGTAATATTCAGGTCGGTCTGGTATAATGTGACCATATCCTTGTTGTCATAGCACTCAAGGAAACTGAACATGAGCATATCCGTTTCCGGGTTGCTCTTGAGATAATCGATATGTTTCTGCAATGTGCCGGGGAAGTAGTAATCATCGGCATCAAGAAATGCAACGTAATCTCCCTTTGCATGTTCAATGCCGTAATTTCTTGCAGCACCAAGGAATCCGTGAGGTATGGAATGCAGGTATATGTTTCCGGCAGTTGTCACCGTTACCGGAGGAGTAGGGGAACCGTCGTCAATGACAAGTATCTCGTATTCATCGTCAGGTATCTGCAGAGTGATTGAACTGATTGCTCTCAGAAGCAACTGCTCAATCTCTACGGAAGATTCCAGATTGTAATATGGAATAATGAACGATATCATAACCTGCTGGAGTTTCTTGCTAAAAAATCAATTCCGTTTCGGATACCAAACATCATGACCAATATCAGTTTGAGTATGGTCATGCAACCATACCCGCTCTGAAAGACCAAACGCATTGAAGGCTGAAATCTGTCCAATATATCAATGTATTGGACGCCAATTTCTTTTTTCTGCACAGATTTTATCCTATTCCAATCTATGGAAAGATTCAAACATCCTACCCACAGTCTGCACTGTGCCTTTTCCAACCAGTTTGTGGCACCATCCAGGTCATTTTCCTCTTTCAGGGAATGAACGGTTTCCAGCAGGTGGAAATTGTTCCTGATCAAAGGCTCCATATTGCAGTAACTGTATGTGTTGGTTATACCGTTGCAGTTCAGGTAGTATATGTATCGGCCACGGTTGGAATAGTATATGGATTTGCAGATTTTTATCAGTCTGATGAATAGTGATATGTCTTCAAAATTCTCTCCCACAGGAAACCTCATGGAAGGGTCATCCTTGAACAGATGCGAATTGAAGAATTTGTTGCAGGCGTAGCAATGGCGATACCCCTGGGAACTTATCCAATCCAGAAATACATCTTTTCCTTCTACCATATACTCCGGATTGAATCCAAGCAGGGATTCCTTAGGACTGCCTGCATGCTCCAGAATAGGGTATTCCAGAATGTCTATGTCCTGATCTGATTCCAGTATGCGCATATTCTCAGAGAATGTTGACTGGGCAATGGCATCGTCTGAATCAATGAATGTAATCCATTTTCCCTGAGCCATGTCAATTCCGCTGTTTCTTGCCGCACTCAAGCCTCCGTTCATGCGGTGAAGCACTTTTACCCTACTGTCCCTGTCTGCATATTCCTGACATATTGCACCGCTTGCATCTGTGGATCCGTCATCAATAAGCAACAGCTCAAAGTCTGTGTAGTCTTGAGACAGGATTGAGTCAACGCACCGGCCTATGTAGCGTTCGCTCTGATATATGGGCACAATAACCGAAATTTGCATAATCTTACAAATTTAGTAATTAATTGTAATAAATGCAACAGAATGTGCTTTTTTGTTGTGTGTTTCGCATTTTTTTTTGAATTTTGCATTAGTTTTATAGAACAATGGACGGAAACAGGAAACATAGCAACGCATATAATCATATTCTGAAATGTATCGGCTTGTTCGGTTCTGTTCAGGGATTGATAACACTTGGCACTTTGCTGAGGTCTGTTGTTGTAGCCAATCTGCTTGGAACTGCCGGAGTGGGTATCAACGATGCGTTCAACAAAACATTGAATCTGGTCAGAAGCACTACAGATTTGGGAATAGGTTTCAGTGCCGTAAAAAAAATTTCGGAATATTATTCACAGGATAAAACGGATGCAATGCTTGAGACCATAGAGATGGTCCGTTCATGGGCTTTTGTTACTGCGGCATTCGGTATGGCTTTGTGTATTGTTATGGCTCCTTTGTTCAGTCTGTGGACATTTGACGGAGATTATAATTATACATTGTCTTTTCTGCTGTTGTCTCCTGTTGTTGCCTGCTCTGCTATAACCGGTGCTGAAGTGGCTGTTCTGAAGGCTACAAGAAAATTGGGTAAAGTTGCTTTTTCCCAATTGCTGGCTGTTATTTCTTCTATTGTCATATCTGTTCCGGTTATTTGGAAATTCAGACTTTTGGGCATTGTCCCGTCCTTGGTGCTGGTGTCTGTAGCGGGTATGGTTGTGACAGTTGTCTATTCCTTCAGGGAATTTCCGTATAAACTTGCAGTCTTTTCAAAACAGACCTATTCCAGGGGTGGTGAGATGATAAAACTGGGCGTGTTTTACACAGTAGCCGCTTTTTTCGGTTCAGGCTCTTTTGCCGTGATTTCCAATTGGCTTGTCAAGGAAAGTGCGGAGATTGCTGGCTTGTACAGCACAGCCTATCTGTTTGTTACATATTTGGGTATGTTTGTCTTTTCTGCAGCCGATTCTGATTATTTCCCGCGTCTATCCGCGTCTTTCCGGTCCAGAATGCAGATTAATGCTTTGGCAAACAGGCAGTCTGAGGTTTCTCTGCTGCTTATTGCTCCTATGATTCTTGTGTTTATATTTGCCGTTCCGTATTTTGTATCGGTCTTTTTCAATGAACAGTTTATGGAGGCTGTGCCCATTGCCCAGGCTGCTTCAATAAGTCTTTTTTTCAAGGCTGTTACAATGCCTGTTGCCTATATCTCTCTGGCTAAAGGAGATTCCAAAATATATCTGCTGCAGGAATTTCTGTACGATGTTGCAGTAGTCGCTGCGGTTATTCTCGGTTACAGGCTTTTTTCTTCTGAAGGCATTGGATATGCTATTGCCGCAGCGGGAGTGCTTGATTGGATTATTGTATCTGCGGTGGCATATTTTTGCTACGGGTATGTTCCAGGAAAAAAAGAAATGCGTATATTTGTTATTCAAGGATTGGTTGTTGCATGCGGCTGGTTGCTGTCAGTATATTTTGACAGCTGGCTGGAATTGTGCACAGGAACGGCAGTATGTATTTCATCCTGCCTGATTTCTTATTATTTTTTGAAAAATGAATAAATTATGAACCCTACGGTGTCTATTTTGGTAGCTGCCTACAATGAAGAACAGCATTTGGCAGAGTGTCTTGAGTCTTTGATAGGCCAGTCTTATCAAAACCTGCAGATTGTTGTCATTGACGATTATTCCACTGATTCCACTCCGCAGATCATTAAGGAATATTCTCTCAGAGACAAAAGGATTCTGCCGTTGAGAATGCCTTCCAATTGCGGTCCGGCAAAAACCAGGAATTATGGACTGCTGCAATCTACCGGCGAATATGTAACCATGGTAGATGCCGACGATATCCTTTCTGCCGATGCCATCAGTTCTGCAATGAACTGTTTTGCAGAAAATCCTGATACCAACTGCGTGCTTTTCAATCTTCAGTATCTTATGGAGGACGGTTCTATTGTTCCATATAAAATACGCTCGTCTGAAACCGTATGGAGTGGCACAAAAGCCTTTCTGTTGAGTCTGGACTGGTCTATTCACGGATTGTATGTTGCAAAAATGGAACTCTACAGAAAGTACCCGTTTGACATGGCTACCAAACTGTACAGCGATGACAATACAACGCGTCTGCATTTCTTGTATTCAGGTATGGTCCGTATGTGCCAGGGAATCTATTTTTACAGGCAGTATGAAGGTAATATGACAAACAGCTGGAACATGAGCCGTTTTGATTTATGGGATGCCAACACCAGCATGAACATGACTATGGTTCGTGAACGTAAGAATTTGCAGGAAGATGATCCGTTTTGCGATGTGCTGGATAAGGCAATAATCATTTTTGAACGCCAGCGCTGGTTGAATCTGATTGGTGTATATGAATACTATCTGGAACATAAACAGTTTATGAGCGCAGGGGAACGCATATCCGTTATCAGAAATTTTTCAAAGACATACAGAAGCATAAAAAAACGTCTGTTGTCCAAACGGTTGCGCTGCAAACCCGGTTACATTCCCATCAGACCATTGTTCCTTTTCAGACTTGAACTCAGAATACTGTTCCTGTTAAGAAGAAAGAAATCCGCATGATAGATACCCATTCCCATATTTTTGTTGAAGAGTTCGATGCCGACCGCCAGGATGTGGTTGGACGTGCTGTTGCTGCTGGAGTTAAAGGTTTTGTCATGCCTTGCATTGACATGCGGAGTTTTGACAGACTTGTGGAGTGCTATAACACATACAAGGACTGCACATATCCCATGATAGGAATCCACCCGACTGAAATAGGCCCTGACTGGAAGAATGATATTCTTGCAATCAAGGAACTGCTGAAGAATCCTCCCGTCCCCTTTGCCGGTGTTGGAGAGGTAGGACTTGATCTGTATTGGGATACATCTGCAAAAAATGTTCAGATAGAGGTTCTTCATGCTCAGGTCAGACTGGCTCTGGAATATAATCTGCCGCTTTCCATTCACTGCCGCATGGCATACGATGAACTTGCCGGTGTGTTGGATGAATATGCCGGCGACAGTAATCTGCGCGGTGTGTTCCATTGTTTCAGCGGCAATGCTGACAGACTTGAGCGCATGCTTGGTTTCAATGGTTTTATGATTGGTGTGGGCGGTACGCTTACGTATAAAAAGAGTATTGTCCCGGAGCTGCTCCCCGCTATTCCTTCTGATAGGATTCTTCTTGAAACGGATTGCCCCTATCTGGCGCCTGTTCCATATCGCGGCCGTCGTAACGAACCTGCATATATGGTGGAATCGGCACGATATGCTGCAAATATTTTGGGTATGGAATTGGCTGAATTCGATAGAATAACAACAGAAAACGCTGTACGTCTGTTTTCTCTTGATCAGGGCCTTTCCAATACTTTCTGATTGGTAATGCAGTCCGGAAGTTCTTCCGGGTAATGGGTTACTATTATTGCACTCCTGTCAAAATGTTTGCAGTAATGGTTTATTATGTGCATTACTTTGATTCTGTTGTATTTGTCCAAACCATGCAGGGGCTCATCGAGTATTACAAGCTGGGGGTTCTTTACAAATGCCCTTGCCAGCAGTACAAGACGCTGTTCTCCACTTGAAAGGGTGGCGAAATCGCGGTCTGTGAACTGTGTTATTCCAAATATCCGCATCCATATCCGGCATCGGCTTATGTCCTGTTCAGAAATGTGGCGGTACAATCCTATGGTATCATACAATCCCGATGCCACTATGTCTGACACCGGCAGATGACGCATATATGAACGGTGCATCTCCGGCGATACATAGCCTATCTGTTTTTTTATTTCCCATATACTCTCACCGGATCCGCGTTTGTACCCGAATAATGATATGTCGCAGGCGTAAGACTGGGGATTGTCTGCGTAAATCATACTCAGCAATGCGGATTTGCCGCAACCGTTAGGCCCAAGCAGTGCCCACCGCTGGCCTTTGCTGATACTCCATGTTACGGGGTTGAGTATGGTCCGGCCTCCATATTTCAGGGATACGTTGTTGCAATATACAAGTTCTCTGCAATCCGTTTCTGCTACGGGCAGACTGTCAATAAGGTGTTCTTCTTCTGCGAAACCGGAACTGTTGTCCGGAAATATACGGTCTGCGTTGTCAGAAAAATCCTGTCTTGTCCGTTTGTCAAGAAATATGCCGTTACTTACAGGATAGACATGTGTAATGAAATCCGGAATTTCCGCGGCACGTGAAAGTATCAGAATTATCTGCATGTTCCATTCGGCAATCAAATGTCTGAACAGGGTGTCCAACTCTTTTCTTGTGGGAGCGTCAAGACCAATGTAAGGGCTTTCGACTATCAGCAGGGCAGGGTTCTGTGACAGCATTCTGGCCAATTGGTATTTGCGCATTTCTCCGCTGGAAAGCGTAACAATGCGTTTGTCCAGAATACGTTCCATTGAGAATACACGGAACAGGGTCTCTTTCCAGGCAGAATCTGCTATGTCCGGAAAAATGTCCCTGATGTACGGGTAATCTTCTATTTCTGTTGTGTTCCAGCGTTGCTGGTAGTAGTATGTGGAATCGGCAGAGCCGTAGCTGTCTCTGAATGTTATGTATCTGGTCAGTTCCTTGATTGAACGGCCGTTGACTGCAGCGAACCGCGCAGTGTGTCCCGGCAGGGGCTGCTTTGCACCGCGTACATATTCAATCAAAGTACTTTTTCCAGATCCGTTAGGACCTACAATGGCTATCTGTTCTCCGCTTGAAAGCAGAAAATTGTCATATTCGATAATTCCGGTTTCCATGGCAGATCAGTGGCTGTTGTTCAATTTTTCAAAAAATCCAAAGACAATGTTGTTTTTCTGGAGAATGAAGGAACTTCAACAAGTTTTCCCTGAGCATTGGTTATTCTTGTTGTATCTGCCGATGATATTTTTACGGTGATTGCAGAACTCCTTTTTGCTTTGAGCGCATCTACAATTTCTTTCCGGTGCTGTTCTTCCTGAACGTTGTTCAATTGCATCGTCAACGACGACATATCGAATGTCAACAGTCTGGAAATGGCATTTTTTCCTTCACACGGGTTTGGAATATCTGCATACAGACGCAGACAGAACGTATCGTTGACTACAGTATCCGGATACAGGTAGTAGTATATGTTTGAGTTGTCTTTGGCATCGGTCTGGGCAACAAGTCCGCAGTTGATGTAGTGACCGTTGCTCCATATTTCTCCATACATGAAACTGGGATCAATCTCAGTGTATTGGAAACGGAAAAATGAATCCGCGCTTTTGGGTACGGTAAAGGATGGATATGAAATTATGAGTTTGTCTGCTGACAGAAGCTCATATGTGGTGATTCCGGTTTCCTCAATGTAAATCTGGGCAAGCACGCGGTCTCCGGGTTTGACATCGAACTTGTCAAAATCAGCTTCTTTTGAAAAATTGATAAATGACAAATCCTGAAAGAGATCCAGAGACAGTCCGGCTGTACCATTCTTGAGAAAAACCGTTCCGAAGCGGTATCTTGTATGTGTGTATTTGTTACCGGAGTTGGAACATGCTGTAAAACAAACACATATGAGAGCGGCGACAATAATTTTTTGTAATTTTTCCATTTTGATTTTTTTAATTAAAATTCAGGACTCAAAGGTATAAAAAAAAGATTTATTTAGTAACTTTGCAACCGGAAAATTGTGTTTTGAATATATAAACATCCAATTATATAAAAATTATGATTTATTCTCACGAAGTTGAAAACATGTGCGTAGTTCAGAAAGGACCGCAGCATGGACCGGCTCCTATTCCTGAAGAGGGAAAATGGATCAAGGCAAAAGAGATTAAAGAAATCTCCGGTATGACTCACGGTATTGGTTGGTGTGCTCCACAGCAGGGCGCATGCAAACTTTCCCTGAACGTAAAGAACGGTATTATTGAAGAGGCTCTTGTAGAGACAATCGGTTGCTCCGGTATGACTCACTCAGCAGCTATGGCAGCTGAAATCCTTCAGGGCAAAACTCTTCTTGAAGCTCTCAATACAGACCTTGTTTGCGATGCTATCAACACAGCTATGCGCGAGCTCTTCCTTCAGATTGTATACGGCCGTACACAGAGCGCTTTCTCTGAGGGCGGTCTTGTAATCGGTGCAGGTCTTGAAGATCTTGGTAAAGGCCTCCGCAGCCAGGTTGGTACAATGTACGGTACAAAGGCAAAAGGCGTACGTTACCTTGAAATGGCAGAAGGTTATGTAAACCGTATTGCTCTTGACAAGGATAACCAGGTATGCGGTTACGAATTTGTCAATCTTGGCAAATTCATGGACGAGATTAAGAAAGGAACCGATGCCAACGAAGCACTTAAGAAGGTAACATCAACTTATGGTCGCTTTTCAGAAGAGGCTGGTGCTGTTAAATATATTGACCCACGTAAAGAATAAGGAGGTAAGACTATGATCAGAGAAGTAAAATTCGAATCACAGGACCGTCGTATCAAGCAGATTCTTGCTGCTCTCAATGCACACGGTATTTCTTCTATTGAAGAGGCCAATCAGATTTGTGAGAATTATGGTATTGATCCTTATAAAGCTTGCGAGGAAACCCAGCCTATCTGCTTTGAAAATGCCAAGTGGGCATACGTTTGCGGTTGCGCAATAGCTCTTAAGGAAGGTGAGAAAACAGGTGACAAGAGTGCTGTAAAGGCTGCCGAAAATATCGGTATCGGTCTGCAGTCATTCTGTATTCCGGGTTCAGTTGCTGATGACCGTAAGGTAGGTCTTGGTCATGGTAACCTTGCAGCCCGTCTGCTCTCTGAGAAGACACAGTGCTTTGCATTCCTTGCAGGTCACGAGTCTTTTGCAGCTGCTGAGGGTGCTATCAAGATTGCTGCTAAAGCTGATAAGGTACGCAAGAATCCGTTGCGTGTTATCCTTAACGGTCTTGGCAAAGATGCTGCACAGATTATCAGCCGTATCAACGGTTTTACATACGTTCAGACAAAGTTTGACTACTATACAGGCAAACTCAAGGTTGTAAAGACAATCCCTTACAGCGACGGTCCACGTTCAAAGGTTAAGTGCTACGGCGCTGACGATGTACGCGAAGGTGTTGCAATTATGTGGAAAGAGGGCGTTGACGTGTCTATTACAGGTAACTCAACAAACCCAACCCGTTTCCAGCATCCGGTTGCAGGTACATACAAGAAAGAACGTGTCCTTGCCGGCAAACCTTATTTCTCAGTAGCATCAGGTGGCGGTACAGGCCGTACATTGCATCCTGATAACATGGCTGCAGGTCCTGCTTCATACGGTATGACAGATACAATGGGCCGTATGCACTCAGACGCTCAGTTTGCCGGTTCTTCTTCTGTTCCGGCACACGTTGAGATGATGGGCTTCCTTGGCATCGGCAACAACCCGATGGTAGGTTGCTCAGTAGCATGCGCTGTTGACGTTGCCCAGGCTCTTGCTGCAAAGAAGTAATTCCAGACAGACATTTCAGATAAAAGACTCCGGATTGATTTTCGGAGTCTTTTTTTTGTTTTGTGGTTTCGATGTGCAAAGAATTGAATAACTTTGCGGACAGATATGAAAAAGCAGAAAACAGACGGCATAACTATCAATAACAAAAAGGCGCGTTTTGAGTATGAAATACTTGATACGTACACTGCGGGTATTGTGCTTACCGGTACAGAAATAAAATCAGTACGCCTGTCAAAGGTTTCTCTGGTGGATACTTACTGTACGGAAATCAATGGCGAACTTTGGGTGAAGAATATGAACATAGCCCAATATTTCTACGGTTCTTACAACAACCATGCGGCCAAACGTGACCGCAAACTTCTGCTTACCAGGAAAGAGTTACGCTCTTTGATTCACGATGCCGCAACACCGGGCCTGACTATTGTTCCTTTGAAGGTCTTTATCAATGAAAAGGGACTTGCAAAGATGGTGATTGGTCTGGCACGCGGCAAGAAAGAGTATGACAAACGCGAATCAATCAAAGAGAATGACGATCGCCGTGAAATGGCAAACGCTTTCAAGAAAACAATAATTATTGGGTGAAAAAAGAAGTTGCCATAGCAAAACTGGCAAAGTGTGTAAAAAACGCGCTTCCAAGAGCCGGCAGATTTATTCTGCTGTTGCTCAAGATAATGATTCCCATCTCTTTTGCAATGCGTCTTTTGCAATTCTTTGGTGTGATAGACATATTTGCAGATTTTGTCCAGCCTTTGTTTACCCTTATCGGACTTCCGGGCGATGCCTCTCTTGTCTTTATGACCAGTGTCTTTCTGCCATTGTATCCGGCAATTGCTGTAATGACATCGATAGCTCTTTCCGTACGTCAGGCAACCATATTGGCGGTCATGTGTCTTATTACCCACAGCCTGCCAATAGAATGTACCATAACTACCAAAACTGGTTCCAAATGGTGGCAGATGGTTCTGCTCAGGATATCGGCATCGTTTCTGATGGCATTTGTCCTGAATATGGTTATGCCGGCCGATGAAACCATGTTTGCATTGTCAACTCCTTTGACAGACCAGACAACATTCGGTCAGGTAATGAAGCTGTTTGCACTCAGTTCACTCAAACTTGCAGGACTGATAGTTGTAATTGTAGTTACACTTATTTTCCTTCAGACCCTGCTTGAGGAATTTGATATGTTGAACACTATTTCAATTCCTTTCAAGCCATTGATGATTGTTATGGGTTTGCCTACGGCATCCGCTCTCCAATGGCTTGTTGGTAATGTGTTCGGCCTGTCCTATGGCGGTGCAATGCTGATAGACCAGGTGGAACGCGGATATATAACAAAAAATGATGCCAATCTTATGAACTGGCATCTTTCCATATCCCATTCATTGCTTGAGGATACCATCCTGTTTGCCATGATGGGCATAGGTGTGGAATGGCTTATTTTTCCGCGCCTTTTTCTTGCAATTATTGTGGTGTGGTCTTACAGATTATTTGTATCTTTGCGAATTAAAATTAATCAAATAGAAAAATAATTATGCTGCGTATTGCTGTACAATCAAAAGGCCGTCTGCACGAAGAGACCATGTCACTCCTGAAAGAGTCCGGAATAAAACTCAGTACTTCTGACCGTATTCTGTTGGTAAGAAGTTCCAACTTTCCTGTAGAAGTCCTGTTTCTGCGTGACGACGATATACCGCAGTCGGTTGCAAACGGAGTAGCCGATGTGGGTATTGTAGGCTATAATGAGTATGTTGAACGTAAAGAGGATGCCTACATCATTGACCATCTTGACTTTAGCAAATGCCGCATATCACTTGCCATACCAAATGCGGTTGATTACAACGGACTGGAGTGGTTCAACGGGAAAAAGATTGCTACATCTTATCCCAATATACTGAAGGATTATCTTGACAGGAATAATGTAAAGGCCGATATTCACGTAATTACAGGCTCAGTGGAAATTGCTCCCGGTATTGGTCTGGCCGATGCCATCTTTGATATTGTAAGCTCAGGTTCCACTCTTGTAAGCAACAATCTGAAAGAGGTTGAAGTTGTTATCAAGTCCGATGCCGTCCTTATAGGAAATAACGGCATGGATGCTGAGAAGAAAGCCATTCTTGATGAACTGAGATTCCGTTTTGACGCAGTAAAACGCGCTCATGGAAAGAAGTATGTTCTGATGAATGTTCCCAACAGCAAGATAGGAGAGGTTGTCAAGATACTGCCTGGCATGAAGAGCCCTACCGTTATGCCTCTTGCCGAGGAAGGCTGGAGTTCCGTGCACAGTGTCATTGACGAAAAAGAATTCTGGGAAATAATAGGACAGCTTAAGAATCTGGGTTGTGAAGGTATTCTTGTATGTCCGATTGAGAAGATGATATTATGAAAGTAGTAAAATATCCTTCAAAAGAGCAGTGGCCGCAGTTGCTTGCGCGTCCGGCTCTCAGTGTGGAAGGCCTTTATGACCGTGTTCAGGTTATTCTTGACAATGTGAGGTCAAATGGAGACAAGGCTCTTTTTGAATTGGAGGAACGCTTTGACAAGGCTAAGCTTACCACTCTCGAAGTGAGTCAGGCAGAGCTTGAAGAAGCCAAGACTTTGGTAAATGATACATTGCAGCAGGCAATCCGCAAGGCTGCAGCGAATATTGAAAAATTCCATGCATCGCAGTTGCCCAAAATCAATAGGGTAGAGACTGTTCCCGGTGTTACCTGCTGGCAGAAAGCGGTTCCAATCAGCAAAGTCGGACTCTATATACCGGGTGGCAGCGCACCGTTGTTCTCAACACTGCTCATGCTGTCAATTCCCGCAAAGATTGCAGGTTGCAAAGAGATAATACTCTGCACACCTCCTGCTGCCAACGGCAAGATAAATCCTGCCATTCTGTTTGCTGCAAGTGTTGCAGGCGTAAGCCGCATATTCAAGGTTGGCGGCAGCCAGGCCATTGCCGCTATGGCATACGGTACGGAAAGCGTGCCCAAAGTCAGCAAGATTTTCGGACCGGGCAATGCGTATGTGACAGCTGCCAAACAGTTGGTATCTCTTAAAGAAGTTGCAATTGACATGCCTGCTGGCCCGTCAGAGGTGGCTGTGATTGCCGATGCCGGCGCCAATGCCGCTTATGTAGCCAGCGATCTTCTGTCTCAGGCCGAGCATGGACCGGACAGCCAGGTTATTCTTGCAACAACCAGTGCTGAACTTATTGATAGGGTTGAGAAAGAGGTTGGACTGCAGCTTGAACAGCTTCCGCGCAAAGAAATAACTGAAAAGGCACTTGGCCATAGTGTACTCATCCTTATGGACAATATGGACAGCGTAATTGATATGATCAACGATTATGCTCCTGAGCACCTCATTATCCAGACAGACAACTATCTTGAACTGGCAGAGCGTGTTGTCAATGCCGGTTCCGTATTCCTTGGACCGTATTCTCCGGAAAGCGCCGGTGACTATGCTTCGGGAACAAACCACACACTGCCTACCAGCGGCTATGCAAAAGCCTACAGCGGTGTGAATATTGACAGTTTCATGCGTAAGATAACATTCCAGGAACTGTCAAAAAACGGTCTCGGTTCACTGGCAGACACTATAGAAACAATGGCTGCCAACGAGTTTCTGGATGCACACAAAAATGCTGTAACTGTAAGACGTAAATAATTGTAAATTAAACACTTGTATGAAATCACTTGAAGAATTGGTCAGAAAGAACATCTGGAGTTTGAAACCCTATTCATCCGCTCGCGATGAGTATAGCGGTCATCAGGCCCATACCTTTCTTGATGCCAACGAAAATCCGCATCATACAGGTGTAAACCGTTATCCCGACCCTTTGCAGCGTGACCTGAAAGAGCGCATTGCAAAGGTAAAAGGCGTATCTGCCGCATCAATCTTTCTTGGAAACGGAAGTGACGAGGCTATTGACCTTATGTACCGCGTCTTCTGTGAACCGCGTGTGGACAATGTTGTTGCAATTGACCCTACGTACGGCATGTACGGTGTGTGTGCAGACATCAACAATGTAGAGTACCGCACGGTAAAACTTGACGCATCGTATAATTTCAGCGCAAAAGAACTGCTTGCTGCAGCAGACAGCAATACCAAGGTCATGTTTCTCTGCTCTCCGAACAATCCTACAGGCAATGATCTGGACATGGCAGAGGTTATCAAGACAATAGAGTCTTTCCAGGGCATTGTGGTTGTTGACGAGGCTTACATAGATTTTGCCGGTCGTGAATCCCTGTTGCGCAAGCTTGGCGAATACCCTAATCTTATTGTTCTGCAGACCTTCTCAAAGGCATTCGGTGCAGCGGCTCTGAGACTGGGAATGGCATTTGCAAGCCCTGAAATCATTGCAACGATGAACAAGGTCAAGTATCCTTACAACGTGAATGAACTGACACAGGAACGTGCAATGCAAATACTTGAAAATGTTGATGTTGTAAAAACTCAAGTAAAGTATATTCTAGAGCAGCGCACCGCAATGATGGAAGAGTTTGGAAAGATAGATATTGTTGAAACCGTATATCCCAGTGATGCAAATTTCTTCCTTGCAAAGATAAAAGCTCCAGCCGATGCCACCGCAGTCTATAACTATCTGGTTGGGAAAGGTGTCATTGTACGCAACCGTACAAAGATAACTCTCTGCAAAAATGCACTGCGCATTACTGTGGGGCTTGAAAATGAAAATCAAGAACTTGTTAACTGCCTTAAAGCCTATAAAGCATGAAAAAAGTCCTGTTTATAGATAGAGACGGTACTCTTGTTGTAGAACCGCCTGTTGATTACCAGTTGGACTCTCTTGAAAAACTTGAGTTTGTTCCCAAGGTATTCAAAAGCCTGTCATTTCTGCGTGAAAAGACAGATTTTGAGTTTGTCATGGTAAGCAATCAGGACGGTCTGGGTACGGCATCGTTCCCGGAAGAGACTTTCTGGCCGTCCCATAACCTTATTCTCAAGACTCTGAAAGGTGAAGGCATAGAGTTTGACGATATTCTGATAGACCGCTCCATGCCGCAGGACAATGCCCCAACACGCAAGCCGCGTACTGGAATGCTTGGCAAGTATACGGGTGGTGACTATAACCTTGCGGACAGTTTTGTAATAGGCGACCGCGCAACCGATGTTGAACTGGCGCATAATCTTGGCTGCAAGGCCATATTGCTGCAGGACAATACTGATTCGCTGCCGGATGAACTCAAGAGCACATGCGTTTTCTGCAGTACCGACTGGTGGAAAATTACTGAATTCATCTATGCCGGGCAACGCAAGGCGCGTGTTGAGCGCAAGACAAAAGAAACGGATATCCTGGTTGAGATGGATCTTGACGGCAGCGGCAAGTGCAGTATATCTACCGGACTGGGTTTCTTTGATCACATGCTTGAGCAGATAGGCCGTCATGGCGGTATTGATTTTACCGTTCAGGTCAAGGGCGATCTTAATGTAGATGAACATCATACAATTGAAGATACCGGAATAGCAATAGGTGAGTGCATCAAAATGGCTCTGGGCAACAAAATGGGTATTGAACGCTATGGTTTTGCCCTGCCAATGGATGATTGCATGGCTCAGGTTGCCCTTGATTTCGGAGGCCGTTCATGGCTTGTATGGAATGCAGATTTCAAACGCGAATATGTAGGCGACATGCCAACTGAGATGTTCCTTCATTTCTTCAAGTCACTAAGCGATGCCGCCGCCATGAATCTGAACATCCAGGCTTCCGGTGACAACGAACACCATAAGATTGAGGCTATATTCAAGGCATTTGCGCGTTCTATCCGAATGGCTGTCCGCCGCGATATAACCCACTTCCAGCTGCCAAGCACCAAAGGACTGCTGTAATTTAACATCAATAATAATGGATACATTCAAATTAACACGCACTGCAGCAACGTTGGTTGCCGCATTATCTATGACATTCGGAGTGCAGCAATCAAGCGCTGAAAATCCGTTTGTACAGACATGGTTCACTTCTGATCCGGCACCGATGGCTGACGGAGACAGACTGTATGTATATACCGGTCACGATGAAGACGGTGCCGATTTTTTCTGGATGCAGGAGTGGCGCGTCTATTCAACAACCGATATGGTAAACTGGACTGACCATGGCTCTCCTTTGGCTCTTGAAAGTTTTACATGGGCCGATGACCGTGCATGGGCCAGCCAGACAATAAAACGTAACGGCAAATACTATTGGTATATCTGTGCCCATTCAAAGATATCGGGTGGCATGGCAATAGGTGTTGCAGTAAGCAAGACTCCGTATGGCCCATTTGTTGACGCGATAGGCAAACCTCTGTATGAGACAGGATCATGGGATTTCATTGACCCTACAGTGTTTATTGACAATGACGGTCAGGCGTATCTTTATTGGGGTAATCCGCGTCTGTACTATTGTAAGCTCAATGAGGATATGATTTCATACTCAGGAGAAGTTGGACAGCTGGATATAAATACAACAGATCAGGACAGATATACGGAAGGTCCCTGGATAGACCATTACGGAGACAAGTATTATATGATTTATGCTGCGGGCGGTGTTCCTGAACATATTGCATATTCAGAGTCAGATACTCCGCTGGGCCCATGGACATACAAAGGTACAATCATGCCTGAGGGTGGGACACAGTCATTTACAAACCATTCCGGTGTAATTGATTTCAAGGGACATTCATATTTCTTCTATCATACAGGCAAACTGCCGGGTGGCGGCGGGTTTGGCCGTTCCGTAGCTGTTGAAGAGTACAAACGCAATGCCGATGGCAGTTTCCCGATAATCAATCCTACCGATGCCGGTGTTGAACCCATTGGTACTCTCAATCCATATCAGCGTGTGGAAGCGGAAACCATGTCTTTCTCAAAAGGCCTGCATTCACAACAGACTGCAAAGACAGGAGTCTATATTTCCGACACTCATAACGGAGACTACATTAAAGTAAGCAATGTTGATTTCGGCCAAAAAGGAGCAACAGCCTTTTCCGTAAGTGCTGCAAGCGCTTTGCGTGGCGGTACTGTCCAGATATATCTGGATAAGATGCCGGGCGTGCGTGACCGCAGTACAAAACCTGCAGCAACATTGGAAATAACCGGAACAGGCGGTTGGGAAAAGTTCAAAAAGTTTACCACCAAAATTGAGGAACCTATAAAAGGTGTACACAATGTATATTTCCTGTTCCAGGGACGCAAGGGACCGGAGTTGTTCTCTCTTGATTATTGGATATTCAAGTAGGATGAGCCTATGAAAAAGAAGATATTGGAGTTCAGTATATTGTCAATATTGCTGGTATTCACAGCATCAGCCGTAAATGCCCGGAATATAACACTGCCTGCCTTGCACGTACAAGGCAGACAGTTTGTATTGCCGGACGGTACTCCCATTCTCCTTCATGGAGTAATGGATACACCGAACTGCTGGTTTAACGGCGGTCGCTGGGGATGGTATAACTATAGCGGTGACGATGGTATTGACAAATGCATAGACTATTTTGACAAATTGTACACGCATATTACGGATACCGTTAATGGAACATGGTGCAATCTGTTCAGACTGCATCTGGACCCGTGTTGGACCAATGATCCCAAAAAAAGTGAAACGGGACCTGAGAGCGGCGAGGCCAATATCTCCCGCTTCTCGTCAACCCGTTTGCAGCACTATCTTGAGAAACTCTATATTCCATTGGCACTCAACGCATTGGAACATGGTTTGTATGTAATCATGCGTCCCCCCGGAGTATGCCCTGGCAGAATCCAGGTTGGCGGCGATTATCAGAAATATCTGAGTACGGTTTGGGATATTGTTTCAAAAGATCCTACCATTCAGAAATATTCCGGTCAGATTATGATAGAACTGGCCAATGAGCCTGTCACAGTACTCGATGCCGAAGGAAATGACAAACCTGTAGCTCTGCATGATTTCTTCCAGCCTATTGTGAACAGGATAAGATATAACAAGTTCAATGGCATTATTCTTGTACCGGGTGCCGGATATCAGTCCAGTTACAGCGGTTATGCCCAATATCCCATAGAAGATAAGCTTGACAATATGGGATATGCCGTTCATGTATATCCCGGTTGGTATGGAAACAGCGATGATAACTGTTCTGCCCAGTCATTCATCACAAATTTCCGCAATCAGGTTCCTGTTGTTGACAATTATCCTATTGTTGTTACAGAGATTGACTGGTCTCCAGGACATGTTGTTTACGATGAACATGGCAATCCGCAGAAGAACAGTGACGGAAGTATAAAATCAGAGAATCTTGGAACATGGGCAACAGCCACAACATCAAAGTGGGGAGAAGCCTTCAAGGCAATGAAAGACCATTACGGCAATATTTCCATGACACTGACAGGAACAGGAGACTTTATTGATTGCGATGCTGCGGTCAATGGCTATACGGAACTTGCTTTTGACGGTGAGTGGGAGTCATGTGCCGGAGCTTGTGCCGAGTGGTACGATGATTATGCTTGGGAAAATTATCTTATGCGTATCAAGCCTGCCGGTTATTGGACATGTACGGGTATTGAATCCAAACGGAGCCAGTACACAATGTCTCCAGGAAACAATGCAATGGTCAGCATTATTGCAACGTTCAAGGACGGACACACAGAAGATGTTGCGTCTGACTGCAAATATCAGCTTTCAAATCAGGAAGCCTCGAAAATTGTCCGTGGCCGTGCCATTTCATCAGGCAATGGCGATAACAGTGTCATTGCCACATATACAGACAGGTACGGCAATACATTCAGTGCCGGATTTGATTTGAATGTTACATATTTCCCATTGGTAAACGGTATTTTCAATCCAAGCATTTGGGACAGCGGCACTTTCAGCGAGAGTAACGGTAAGGTAACAATGAAGCCATACGGATTCAGCGGTTGGGAATTTGCCAATCCTATCGATATTTCCCAAGCCGCTTACATTGTTGTCGAATTTGCCAACTATCCTCCGGACGGCATCGATTTGCGCGTATTTGACGAATCTTCTTATTGGTCAACACCTGTAACATCGTGGCTTGGAACTGGAAAGAAACAGAAAATTTCCATTTCTTCTCTGAAACGTGACAATGGCAAGGCTTTGGACAAGAAACATATATATCGTGTAGGTTTCTGGGTGAATGGTAACAAAACATTCTACCTGAAGAGTGTGTATCTGTCCGAAGATGGCAATACACCGCTCAGTTCAGAAAATATTCTATTTGACATGTCCGACTGTCAGATGGAAAAGATAATCTACACCAATCTGGCAGGCGTGGAAATACCAAATCCTGAACCAGGTCAGATTCTTATTCGTACCATTGTCTATACCAACGGTTTCAAAACGTCAGAAATAATTGTAAAATAAAATTTCAGATCTATACGTAAAGAATTATGAGTAACAATTACAGTCTTTTAAGCACGGTAAAAAAGTATGTCAGTTCAAGTGTGTTGTTGATTATTGCTACTGTTTGTGCTTTGATATGTGCCAATGTACCTTTTGTGAAAGATGTTTATCAGCGGTTATGGGAACTGCCGGTAAGTTTTTCCATAGGAAATTATAATTTTTTCAGTCATCAGGGTCATGCTCTCTCTTTCATGAGTTTTATCAATGATTTCCTTATGGCTTTCTTTTTCCTTTCCGTTGGCCTTGAAATCAAGCGTGAGTTCCTGATTGGTGAACTCAGTTCAGTAAAGAAAGCGATGTTACCTATTATTGGCGCCTGTGGCGGTATGCTTGTTCCAGTCCTGTTGTTCTGGGCAGTGTGTCCCGGGGACCCCGAGATGTTGCGCGGTGTAGCAATACCTATGGCTACCGATATTGCGTTTTCTCTTGGCGTTATTTCGATGTTCGGTAAGCGTGTGCCAATCAGTCTCAAGATATTCCTGACAGCTCTTGCCGTTGCCGATGACCTTGGCGGTATAATTGTTATTGCTCTGTTCTATTCCGAACAGGTATATTGGCTGTTCCTTATACTCAGTCTGGTAATTGTGGCAGGATTGATGATAGGCAACTATTTCTGTGTCCGTTCACGTACATTCTACATTGTTGGCGGACTGATTCTTTGGTTCCTTATGCTCAATTCAGGCATTCATGCCACAATAAGCGGTGTTATTGTAGCATTCTGTGTGCCGGCATCGCTTAAACACGGCTCAAGCCATTACATTGAACGTATCCGTGAAAATATCAACCAGTTTCCCATATTTGAAATTTCAAGTCAGAACAAAACCGTTGTGCTGTCAAATGAACAGCTGAATATTCTGAAAAGCATAGAGTCGGCATCGAACCATCTGATAAGTCCGTTGCAGGATTTGGAAGATAACCTGCGTACACCTATCAATTATCTTATTATTCCTTTGTTTGCGTTTGCAAATGCCGGTGTATGTTTTGAAGGGATGCATGCAGCAGACCTGATAAGCGGAGTTGGATTGTCTGTTGTTGTAGGATTGTTTATTGGAAAGTTTCTTGGTGTGCTCTCTTTCTCTTGGATTTCCATTAAGCTTGGTATTGTAAATATGCCTGCCGGTGCAACGTGGAAGGCTTTTGCCAGTGTGTGCATGCTTTGCGGAATAGGTTTTACCGTATCTATGTTCCTTGCAGATCTGTCTTATTCCGGAACGGAAAATGGAGCAGTATTGTTAAACAATGCAAAGCTGGGCATTCTTATAGGAACAATTCTTTCTGCAATAGCAGGTTCTATTCTGCTGCATATCAATCTTCCCAAAGAAAATTCTTAAATAATCTTAATCTTATCAGTTCTTTTTATTAACTTTGTGTGTTTTACATAGTCTATAAAAAGAACTGATATGAGATTTAAAAACTATTGGGGCAGAGTTGCAGTGCTTGCAGCCGCCGTTTCTTTATGTGGAAGCGTTTCCGCACAGTTTGGTGCCGGATCGCAGGGTACAACAGTAAATCCCGATAATTCTGTAACGTTCAATCTGTCAGCACCAAACGCAAAATCTGTGTTTGTAGATGCACAGTTCAGCGGCCGTCAGGCCATGACTAAGGATGCGCGTGGAAACTGGAGCGTAACACTTACTCCTCCTGCAATTGACATATATCCCTACTGCTTTATTGTTGACGGTGTTCAGGTAATGGACCCAAGCAATCCGGACTGGTTCCCGAATGAAAAATTCAAGAACAGTCTTCTTGACATGCGCGGTGCAGAGGTCCCGCAAGAGGCAGAGAATGTTCCGCACGGAAATGTGGACTATGTCTTCTATCCATCAAAAACCTTGGGCATCGATATGCCTGCAGTGGTCTATACACCTCCTTTCTATGACAAAAACAGCAAGAAGAAATATCCTGTATATTATCTGATAAGCGGTACTACAGATTCAGAAGAGGTGTTCTTCAAAGTAGGAAAGGTGAATTATATTCTTGACAATCTTATTGCAGCCGGCAAAGCCAAAGAGATGATTGTTGTGTTACCATACGGCAACCCGTCTCTATACCTTCAGTACAACAATGTGAAGGGTGGCGGTATGGCCAATTTCAATGCTGATTTTCTGAATGATCTTATGCCATATGTTGAGTCAAATTACCGTACTGTCAACACTCCTGACGGTCGTGCTGTTGGCGGTTTCTCACGTGGAGGCAATCAGGGACTCGGTCTTGGACTGTCCAACCTTGACAAATTCTCTTATCTGTGTTCTTACAGTTCTTTTACTGGAGCAGCTCCGCGCAGTGTATATGAAAATGCAGACCAGACAAACGGCAAGATCCATATGTTCTGGCTTGGTGTTGGTCTGGATGATTTTCTTTATGACAATGCGAAAGACTATGTCAATTCACTGAATGAATATGGAATAAAGCATATTGAACTCTACACGGACGGAAAGTTTGGCCATACATGGATGAACGCCCGTTATTTCCTTAATGAAACCCTTCCGTTACTGTTCCAGAAGAAGGATCCTGAGATTCCTGCCGAACCTATTTACCGTACATTCCCGGATGGTAAGGAGAAGAAGGCCGATGAACCCAAACAGCCGCAGCGCCTTGATATGGCCTCCATGGCACGTATGTTCCCTCAGGGTGTGAAATCTCCTGAATACAATGCCGACGGTACCGTTACATTCCGTTTCGAGGCTGCCAATGCAGAGAAAGTGGAACTCGATTTGCAGGAACATCCGCGTGCTGAAATGACAAAGAATGCCCGTGGCGTTTGGGAAGTTACCGTAACTCCCAAGGCTCCTGATCTCTATCCGTACTGCTTTATCATGGATGGTCTGCAGGTTGCCGACCCGAACAATATGTACATCTTCCCCAACGAAGGCTTCAAGAACAGTCTGGTTGACGTGCGTGCTGCTGAACCTACCGTGCAGGATATGCAGGCAGTTCCGCACGGAAAGGTTGCATACTGTACATATCATTCAGATAATCTGGGCTTTGAACGCCCCATGTGCATCTATACACCGGCCGGTTACAATCCTTCCGACAAGAAAACCAAGTACCCTGTCCTGTATCTTATTCATGGCATGACAGATACATACGAGACCTGGTTCAAGGTAGGCCGTATGAACTTTATTCTTGACAACCTGATTGCCCAGGGACTCTCAGAGAAGATGATTGTTGTTATGCCGTATGCCAACCCTGCAATTGAGATGGCAAAACAGGGACAGAGCGGTTACAATCTGATGGATCCGAGTGTAAATACCAAAGAGATTCTTGAAGAAATCATTCCTTATGTTGAACAGAACTACAGGGTTAAGACCGATGCCGACAGCCGCGCAATAGCAGGCTTCTCATTGGGAGGCCGCCAGACTCTTGCCACTGGAATAAACAATCCGGACAAGTTCCATTATGTCTGCGCTTTTGCTCCAGCATTCTATGAAGAGAGCTGGTTTGAAAATGTTGACAGGATCAATTCAGAACTCAAACTCATGTGGTTGGGTTGCGGAAACAGCGACTTTTTGCACAACACTGCAACCGGTCTTGAAAAACTTATGAACGACAAGGGCATCAGGCACCAGACCCATTATTCCGAGGGCGGACATACATGGATGAATTGCCGTGATTATCTTGAAATCATTGCTCAGAAACTGTTTAAATAATATCAAACAATAATAAATGGATAAATTTTGTCATCTTTCCCTATTGGTTTCCGCAATTCTTGCTGGGAGTTCATCTCTGTATGCAGCAGAACAGCATGATTGGGAAAATCCCAGGACTATTGGAATCAACAAGGAATCTTACCATGCCACTCTGACTTTGCCGTCAAGGATTTTGGAGTGCAAAGAGGTCTCATGTTTGGATGGAACATGGAAATTCAACTGGGCAAAAGACCCTGATAATGCTGTAAAAGATTTTTATGTGAAAGATTTCGATGCTTCTGCCTGGAATGATATTATTGTTCCGGGTGAATGGCAGTTGCAGGGATATGGCAAACCCATATATTCAAATATGAACTATCCGTTCAAGGCCAATGCACCTTATGTAATGGATGAGCCAAGGCGTGATTATTACAGCTATGAACACCGTAATCCTGTTGGACAGTATATTACCACTTTTGAGATTGAACCTGAAGATTTGAACGGCAAGGCTCTGTATCTGCATTTCGGTGGCGTTGAATCCGCTTTCTACCTTTGGATTAACGGACAGATGGTTGGATATAGCCAGAATTCTATGGCTCCGGCAGAGTTCAACATTACCGGTTACGTTGTAGAAGGAACCAACCGTCTTGCCGTACAGGTGTATCAGTGGTCAGATGGCAGTTATCTGGAAGACCAGGATATGTGGCGCCTAAGCGGAATTTTCCGCTCGGTTTATCTTTGGAAAAGACCTGCCGTCCATATTGCAGACTATAACATAACAACAAGTCTTGATACCGTTGCAAATCAGGCAACTGTCGGTCTGAAAGTTGTGCTGCGCAATACTTTGGCAAAGAATGTATCCAAACTTGCAGTATCGGCAAATGTTGCCAACTGCAATAAACCGTCGGACAAAATTGTTTCAATGAAAATGCAACTGAAGAAACTGGCTGCCGGAGCTGCAGATACACTCTATCTGAGCGGAGTCATTTCTGATCCGTTGCTGTGGAGTCCGGAAAAGCCTAATCTGTATAACCTTGAACTGAAACTGTCCGGCAAGGATGTTTCTTCCAACGAAGAGTTTGTAACCCGCTTTGGTGTAAGAACAGTTGAACAGCGTGGAGAAGTGTTCTATTTCAATGGCAAGCCGGTAAAGATGAAAGGCGTAAACCGTCATGAATCGCACCCGCGCCTTGGACGTACTCCCGATGAGAATACCTATCGTATTGACCTTTCTTTGATGAAGCAGGCCAATATCAATATGATACGTACTTCACATTACCCGTCAGATCCTCTGTTCTATGAACTCTGCGATGAATATGGCTTCTATGTTATGGACGAGGCAAATCAGGAGACCCATCAGTATGGCATAGGCAATACTTTCCTTGGCGATAATCCTGACTGGACCGATGCGCATGTTGACCGTGCACTGGCTTTAGTAAAGAGAGACTTCAACCATCCATGTGTAATTATCTGGTCTTTGGGCAACGAGGGTGGCAGTGGCAGAAACTTTAAGGCAATGGCCGATGCAATACGCTCTATTGACCCTACAAGACTGGTGTTCAGCGATTCTGACCGTTCCGTATCGGATTGGTATGACGACAGTTATCTGAGTCCGGAACGTGCGGCCCAGACAGCCGCCAGAGTGACTGACCGTCCGTTCTTTATGCGCGAGTACTATTATCAGGAAGGCAATTCCGGAGGAAACCTTGATGAATATTGGCAGTATATAGATAAAGACCCGAGTTATCTTGGAGGTGCAATCTGGGAGTGGGCAAGCCATGGTCTGGCTGCCAGGAAAGACGGCTCTGCTTTGAAATGGGGAAGTAACCGCACTGGGCTCGCACTTGACCCCGATGAATATTTTGCATTCGGAGGCGATTTTGGAGATACACCGAACGATGGTACTGACTGTATTAACGGACTTGTAAATCCTGACCGTACTGTAAAACCATCATATTATCAGGTCCAGTATGTTTACCAGAATCTGCAATTTGAATATTTGGGAAACAACAAAGTAAAGGTTGTCAACAAAAATTTCTTTACCGGAGCCAATGAGTATGACTATGAATATGAGTACGTACGTAACGGCAAACCTATGAACCGCTATAAGGCAACTCTTTCTGATGCTCAGGAACTTACACTCAGAAACATTCCAAATGTTGACGGGGAAATATTGTTGAATGTTTATGCCAAGTTGCGTGAGCCTGTTGTAAAATGTCTTGAAAATCAGATTGTAGCCAAAGAACAGTTTGTTGTGAAAGAAAGAAAAACCGCTTCTCTGACTGCATGGAAAACTGCTCCGGAACTGGTTACCCATAAAGATGAATTTGTAGTTACAATGACTCCCAATCGGTTTGTGATTGACAGACAGACAGCAAAAATAACATCTTGGCAAATTCACGGTCAGGAAGTCTTGCGCGGACCGGTTGAGCCTTATTTCTGGAAACCGGTTACCGATGTCCAGTCTGCCAACGGTTATTTGCAGCGCATGTCAGCATGGAATCCCGAAAACCTTTCATGGAATGTTATCGGATGCGGAATACGAATGAGTGACAATGTTATTACACTTAAATATACTCTGGAACTTTCTGTACAAGCCAAATGTGTGATTTCTTATAGCTTTAATCTTGAATCTGTTCAGGTTTCAATGGAATATATACCCTCGGCGGAATCTGCAAATCAGTCTCTTCTGATGCCTAAATTCGGAACAAGAATGCAACTGGACAACAGGTTTGACCAGGTCATTTGGTATGGTCGCGGCCCTGCGGAGAATTATCCTGACAGAAAGAGCGGATATTTCATTGGCGAATATTCATGTTCTGTAAACGATTTTGTAACAGATTATGTACATCCGCAAGACAATGCCAACCGTACCGATGTCCGTAATTTCACTTTAAGATATAACAATAAGAGTGAAAAGAACAACTGCGACATTGCAGTACAGGGTGTTGATCCTCTGTGTATCAGAATCTGGCCGTATTCAGAACAGCAACTTGAAAATGCAAGACATCCGTATCAGATAGAGAAGCAGGATTACGTGAATGTAAATATTGATATGAATATTCATGGAGTAGGCGGAAACGATGGCTGGGGTTCGAAAACCTCACCCGAATACTCCATCAAGGCTGTACCCGATACTCCTTACAAGTACTCCTACATTATAACCTACAAGGAACTGCCCGAGTGATAATTTCTTAATAATTATATATATGAATAACAAAACATTTTTTTTATTGGCTGTTGGTCTTGCCACTGGATTCAGTTCTGCAAAAGCGCAGGACAAAATCTATGACAACGCGTTTTCATTGAGTCAGGTAACATTACTTGACGGTCCGTTCAAACATGCTCAGGATCTGAATGTAGAACATTTGCTCCAGTACGATGTGGACCGTTTGCTTCAACCGTTCCTGAAAGAGGCCGGATTGGAACCGAAAGCCCCTGCATTCCCTAACTGGGCCGGTTTGGACGGTCATATGGGTGGACATTATCTGTCTGCTCTTGCCATTCATTATGCTTCTACAGGCAACAGTGAATGCAAGGAACGTATGGAATATATGCTTTCTGAACTGAAACGTGCACAAGATGCGAACGGCAACGGTTATGTTGGTGGCGTTCCGGACAGCAAGCGTGTGTTTTCAGAGGCAAAACAAGGAAATATTCAGGCAATACACAACCTGTGGGTTCCTTTGTACAATATCCACAAAATATATGCAGGTTTGCGCGATGCTTGGGTGTATGGTAACAGTGAACTTGCAAAAGAGATGTTCCTGAAACTATGCGATTGGGGTATTGACGAATTTGGCGGCTATACTGACCAGCAGATGGAGCGTCTGCTTTCTCAGGAACATGGCGGATTCAACGAAATGTATGTTGATGCCTATGCCATTACAAAAGATAAGAAGTATCTTGATTTTGCGGCACGACTTACACATCATGAATTGTTTGACAGCATGCTGAAAGGTGTAGATAATCTGTCAAACAAACATGCCAACACTCAGGTTCCCAAATTTGTAGGATATGCTCGTGTGGCAGAACTTTCCGAGGGACAGCAGAAGGCTGATTATTTCAAGGCATCGGACTTTTTCTGGGACAGAGTAGCAAATTACCGTTCAATAGCTTTCGGTGGAAATTCACGTCGTGAACACTTCCCGTCTGAGAGCGATTATGTAAGCTATACCGAGGAACGTGAAGGACCGGAATCTTGTAACACCAACAACATGCTCAAGCTGACAGAGGACCTGTTCCGTATGGAGCAGCGTGTTGAATATGTGGACTTCTTTGAGAATGCCACATTCAACCACATTCTTTCTACCCAGCACCCTGAGCATGGAGGTTATGTCTATTTTACACCTGCCCGTCCGTCTCATTACCGCGTATATTCACAGCCTAACGAGGGTATGTGGTGTTGTGTAGGTACAGGTATGGAGAACCATGGCAAGTATGGTGAATTCATTTATACTCACAATGAAAACGGTTTGTATATCAACTTGTTCATTGCTTCTAAACTGGATTGGAAGGATAAGAAATTCTCTCTTGAACAGAATACACAGTTCCCGTCAGAAGAGGGCTCTATCATAAAAATTACATCAAAGAAGGCAAGCAAGATGAAAATCCTGGTACGTTATCCGGGATGGGTTAAGGAAGGAGAAATGGAGGTTGTTGTTGACGGCATAAATTACGCTGCCGATTGCAAACCTGGCTCATATGTTGAGATTGAGCGCAAATGGAAAAATGGAGATTGTATAAATATCAAGACTCCTATGCATTTCACTACAGAGAAAATTGCCGGAGTTGACAATTATATTGCTGTAAAGCGCGGTCCTATTCTTCTTGGCGTCAAGACCAACACTCGCGATATGACTGGTCTGGTTGCAGGTGATGGCCGTTGGGCACACATTGCAAGCGGTCCTCTGCAGTCTGCTGTAGAAGATGCTCCATATATTGTGGCATCGGAATCTGAAATAATCAGTGCTCTTGAAAATGCAAAGGAAATTGAAGGAAAACCGTTCCATTACCGTGTTAGCAATCTGTTCAAAGGTCAGTTTGCAACCGCAGAACTGGAACCGTTCTATGGAATTCATGACAGCCGTTATTCTATTTACTATCTCTGCATGACTGCTCAGGAATACAATGCTTATGTTGCAGATCTTAAAGCGAAAGAAGAGGCTCTGCTGGCTCTTGATGCTCGTACAGTAGATGGCTTACAGACAGGTGAACAGCAACCTGAAATTGATCACAGAATGAAGGAACAGGGCTCTGAAAAAGGTAACTACCAGGGTGAGGCATACCGCGATGCACGTGGTGGCTGGTTCCAGTATGAACTTGAAACAGGTGGTCGTACAGATCTTACTCTTATGCTCCGTTATTGGGGTAATGAGACTGGAGGACGCACATTCAGTATTCTTGTTGATGGAGTCCAGATTGCAGTAGAGAATACTGCTCATAAATGGGACAAGAGCGAATTCTTCAATGTTGAATACGCCATTCCGCAGAATCTGCTGAAAGGCAAGAAAATCATTACTGTCCGTTTCCAGGCAGACAGTCCAAGAAATACTGTAGGCGGTATTTATAAAGTTAGATTATTGAAACCATAAATTGTTTTAAATGGCTGCAACAACAGACGACAAGAAAATCATTTTTTCTATGGTGGGCGTAAGCAAGGCCTTCCAGAATAACAAACAGGTGCTGAAAGATATTTATCTGTCTTTCTTTTATGGAGCAAAGATAGGTATTATAGGTCTTAACGGTAGCGGTAAATCCACTTTGCTCAAGATTATTGCCGGACTTGATAAAAACTATCAGGGAAATGTGGTCTTTGCACCTGGATACAGTGTTGGCTATCTGCCTCAGGAACCCCAGCTTGATCCAAAGAAAACAGTCAAAGATGTTGTAAAAGAAGGCGTACAGGAAATCTATGATATTCTTGCAGAGTACGATCAGGTAAATCACAACTTTGAATTACCTGAGTATTATGAGAATCAGGATAAGATGGATGCTCTTATGGCACGTCAGGCTGAACTTCAGGACAAGATTGACAGTCATGATGCCTGGAACATAGACAATAAACTTGAACAGGCTATGGATGCGTTGCGTTGCCCGCCTGAAGACCAGTTCTGTGAACATCTGTCTGGTGGCGAGCGCCGTCGTGTTGCACTTTGCCGTCTGTTGTTGCAGGAACCCGATATACTCCTTCTTGATGAGCCTACCAACCATCTTGATGCCGAGAGCATTGACTGGTTGGAACAACACTTGCAGCAATATGCAGGAACAGTAATTGCTGTTACCCATGACCGCTATTTCCTGGACAAGGTCGCAGGATGGATTCTTGAACTTGACCGTGGCGAAGGTATTCCATGGAAGGGAAATTATTCAAGCTGGCTTGAGCAGAAAACCCAGCGTCTGGCCCAGGAAGAAAAGCAGGCCAGCAAACGCCGCAAGACTCTGGAACGTGAATTGGAATGGGTACGTATGGCTCCAAAGGCACGTCAGGCCAAGGGTAAGGCACGTTTGAACTCATATGACAAACTTGTCAATGAAGATGTAAAACAGAAAGAGGAGAAACTGGAAATATTCATTCCCAATGGTCCGCGTCTCGGTAACAAAGTTATCGAGGCAAAAGGTGTTGCTAAAGCGTTCGGAGACAAACTCCTGTTTGACAATCTGAACTTTATGCTGCCTCCTAACGGTATTGTTGGTGTGATAGGTCCTAACGGTGCCGGCAAAACAACATTGTTCCGCCTGATAATGGGACTTGAAAAAGTTGATGCCGGAACTTTCGATGTTGGAGAGACTGTCAAGATTGCGTATGTTGACCAGCAGCACAAGGATATTGATCCGGAGAAGAGCGTATATCAGGTAATAAGCCAGGGAAACGAACTGATACGCATGGGCGGGCGCGATGTCAACGCACGTGCCTATCTTGGCCGTTTCAATTTCAGCGGTGCGGATCAGGAAAAGAAATGTGGAGTGCTGTCAGGCGGTGAACGCAACCGTCTGCAGCTTGCTATGGCTTTGAAAGAAGAGGGTAATGTGCTGCTTCTCGATGAGCCTACCAACGATATAGATGTAAATACGCTACGGGCACTTGAAGAAGGTCTTGAAGAATTTGCAGGCTGTGCCGTAGTTGTAAGTCATGACCGTTGGTTCCTTGACAGGATATGTACACACATACTTTCATTTGAAGGAGACAGCAAGGTTGTTTTCTTTGAGGGTTCGTACAGCGATTATGAAGAATACAAGGTCAAACAGCTTGGTTATGAGGCACCGCATCGTATCCATTACAGAAAACTGATGAACTGAAATTATACTCACTTAGTAAGCGTAAAAAAATAAGTTGGTAAGAAGGCCAGAAGATTTTTCAGTCAGAAAGGAACATCGAAGAAGGAGCTATGCGGGCATAGTGACTGATGAGATGATTCTTTCGGGCGAAAAAGATTCGGAAAGATTACCAAGTTATTTTTTGAAGATTACTTAATAACATTCATAAATGAAAAGACAAATTGTATTGATGACCGCGGTATTGATGACTGCTACCGCGTTTGCCGTAGTTGAAGATTTCAAGCCGGCATCGACCAACCAGGAAGGGAAAGAGTATCCTATGGTCAATTCAGAGAGATGTGTGCGCGCACAGATTCTTGCACCTGATGCCAACAGTGTCAAACTTGACATCGGAGGTGTAAAGTATGAACTTGTAAAAGATGAAAACGGTGTGTGGACCGGTGAATCTGCTCCGCAGGATCCGGGTTTCCATTACTATCAGTTGAATATTGACGGTGCATCCGTACCTGATCCCAACAGTTTGTATTACTATGGTGCTAGCCGTTGGGGTAGCGGTATTGAGGTACCTGCAGAAGATTCCTACAAATATGAGAATAAGGATGTACCGCACGGACAGATCCGTGAATTTCCGTATTTTTCAAGCGTAACAAAACAGATGCGCCGCTGCTTTGTTTATACTCCTGCCGAGTACGATAAGAACCCAAAGAAAAAATATCCTGTTCTTTATCTGCAGCATGGTATGGGTGAAAACGAAACAGGTTGGTCTGCACAGGGACATACCGGTTATATTATGGATAACCTTATTGCTGAAGGCAAGGCACTTCCGTTTATTATCGTGATGGATAACGGTTCAGTGACTATGGGCGGATTCGGCGGTTTTGGCGGTGGCCAGCGTCCGGCACAGCGTCCGGCAGGTGCTCCGGGTCAGGGTGCTCCGCAGATGGGCCAGCGTCCGGCAGGTGCTCCACAGATGGGCCAGCGTCCGGCAGGTGCTCAACAGGGACAGGGTGCTCCGCAGGGACAGCGCCGTGGCGGATTTGGCGGAGGAATGAATTTTGCAGGCCAATTCCAGGAAATCCTCTTCACCGACATCATTCCTTTGATTGAATCAAACTTCCGTGTATATGCCGATGCACAGCATCGTGCAATGGCTGGTCTTTCAATGGGCGGCATGCAGACACACTCCATTACATTGGCAAAACCTGAAATGTTCACATACGTTGGTATGTTCAGTGGTGGTACATTCAATGTAGAAGAAATTCAGAATAGTGAAGTCTTCAAAAACAATGTGAAAGTGGTATTCATGAGTTGTGGCGGTAAGGAAAACATGGGTGTTGACAATGCTGCCAATGCAATAAATGAGGCTGGCTTTGATGGTCTCAAGGCATACAGTTATGTTTCTCCAGGTACTGCACACGAATGGCAGACATGGCGTCTTTCATTGTATGAATTCGCCCAGCTGATTTTTAAGGACAGTGATAAAAAGTCAAAGAAATAATTGCATCAGATAAAAATATTGTGCTATATGTTTGATTTTTAGATATTTTGTTTTATCTTTGCAAGACAGATATCGTAATTGGTTTTTTACAATGAGTCAGCAACCTATATTCAGATCAAAATCTACCGCTAAAAAAATTTTAAGGGAGATTCTGTTTGCGCTTACAATTGGCGCATGTGTTGCTATCGTTGCTTTGGGCTTTTAAAATAATCAGCATTAAATATCCGGTCCCGTATTCCTTGATTTGGAGTACGGGACTTTTTTTGATTATGATTATCGAGGTATACTTTTTATTGTATATTTGCAATTGAATTATTACGGTTGATGTGAATGTGAAACTCATTAATAAATACTTGCCCGCTGATTACAGCGACATCGTTTCCAAGAGGATAAACCCAGTGAATCCGCTCACGCCGGACTGCATCTTTGAGGAAATGTTCTGCAATTTTCCGAAGCCTGTAGACTTGTTGATGAAGATGCGGAATGCCTTGGTGAGGCCACTTGGACTGCAAGGAGGCGGTGGATTCCGAAATCTGATATCCGAGCGGAGCGATGAGGAGATAATCATCTGCAAGAACGACAAGCACCTGTGCTTCTGGGTGGGCATCTATTGCTCGAAGCCCGAGGACGGCTGGCAGCAGGCCGCTGTTACAACTGTGGTGAAATTCAACAATTTCCTTGGCAGGATATATTTTATCGGAATATGGATATTCCACAAGATTCTTGTGAAAAGCCTTTTCCGCAAAGCGACAAATATGAAATGAATGTGCAGATTTTGGAAACAAAAAGACTGATTCTCAGACCTTGGAGCGAATCTGACGCTGAGGCGCTGTTTAAGTATGCATCGGACCCGGATGTGGGACCGCGTGCGGGATGGCCGCCGCATAAATCGATGGAAGAGAGCCTCGAAATAATACGGGCCGTCTTCAGTGGTGAAGGTATGTGGGCTGTGCAGTTGAAGGGAACAGACGAAGCCATTGGCTGCGTGGGCTATCTTCCGGCATCGGACTCGAATCTGGACATAGAAGACGACCAGTGTGAGGTGGGCTACTGGATTGCAAAGCCGTACTGGGACAAAGGCATCTGCACGGAGGCAATGCGCGCCGTGGTGGATTACTGCTTCAACGTAAAGGGCTTCTCTGTGCTATGGGGAGATTATTTCCCGGAGAATCCGGCATCGGGCCGCGTGATGGAGAAGTGCGGGTTCGTCGATACAGGTAAGGAAACACTCTGCCCCGGTCTGGAAATCGGCGGCGACAAACCGGTTAGAGTAATGAGACTTGATTACGCAATATGAGCAAAAGATTTACATTCAACACAATCGCTCTTTTTACAAGAGCCAACAAACCAATCGTGGATTTCTATACCAAGGTGTTCGGATTTACGACCGATTGGGATGGGATCCAGCCGAATGTCGAGATGAGACTTGACGATATGCGCATCCTTCTGTTTCCGCGCAAAGAATTTGAAAAGATGGCGTCAAGATCCTTTACCTATCCCAAAGACATCAACGGAACGATGGAAATCTCGTTGGATGTACCTGCTTACGCTGATGTCGACAGGGAATTCAAATTCGCAGTCGAAATGGGTGCCAAGCCTGTTCTTGAGCCGACAACCGAACCCTGGGGCCAGCGCACCTGCTATATTGCGGACCCAGACGGAAATCTCATCGAAATTTCTTCATTTTCAAATAAATAGGAAGGACAACTTGTCGAAGACTGCACAATGCCCAACCGGTGCTCAGCGGCAATCATTGTTTGGCGGCCATGCAACCCAGGGCAGTGCAGATTACGCAAAGTACCATGGTGCCAAACATGTAGAGAGCGGCAACACAGTATAGGCCTTGCTGAAAATCATTTGAACAGTGTCTGTGCAAAGTCCTTGAAAGACTTGCGCCATACCTGCCATTCGTGATCGCCCGGGTATGAGTGGAACGTAACTTTCACTCCGGCATCCTTCATTTTGCCGACAATATTCTGAGTGTGGCTAATGCGCGGATCCTGCTCGCCGCAGCTGAGGAAGAAGCTGTCGAACTGGCTGTTGAAGCTTCTTGTATCGGTCAGAATGCCGGGAACCTCTTTTTCCAGGTCGAAATTGGCGGCCTGGCTTATGCCACCGAACATTCCTGTAGAAAATACACCTACATTTGCAAATAGTTGTGGTGAACGCAGACCAAGGTAGAATGCCTGCCCGCCACCCATGGAAAGACCGCAGATGGCGCGGTACTTGCGGTTGGCCTTGACACGGAAATTCTTTTCTACAAATGGAATTACATTTTCCGTCATCTCCTTGAGGAACGGTTGCATCCCATTCCAGCTGTAACCGCCCATACCACCTGACTGGAGGTTGCTGTTGGCACAAACCACAATCATTGGTACAGCTTTGCCCTGAGCAATAAGATTGTCCATAATATTAGCTGCACGGCCCTGTTCAACCCATCCGGTGTGGTCCTCGCCGCCACCGTGCTGGATATATACTACAGGGTAACTGCTTTTTGATTCATTGTAGCCGGCTGGAGTGTAGATACACAGCGGACGCCAGCACTTTTCCTGTTCAGACCAGTAGTTCACCTTGCGCACATCGCCATGCGGAACATCCTGCACCTCGAAATCTTCACAGCCTTCTTCCTTTATTTCAATGGCGCTCGATACACGGCTGCATCCGTAGAACGAGTAACTTGCAGGGTCGGCAACAGAAACGCCGTCAACAATCAGCGAATAATAGTGGAAGCCAGGCACCTGAGGCGCTGTAGTAACGCTCCATACACCATTATCACCTTTTGTCATATCGTATTTCTTACCGCCAAGGTCTATCTGCAGGCTGCTTGCGGCAAGAGCGTTTGTCTGGAACATCACGCTTCCGTCTGCAAGTACTCTTGGGAAACCGTTGCGGTTTATGTTTGTGATAGGGGAGTATGACCCTTCAGGAAAATTCACTCTTGGCATTCTTTGGGCCGATGCCACCATACATGTAGCGAATGCTGCTGCAATTGTCAATGTTATATGCTTCATTTTTCTTAGTTATCTGTTATGGATTTCTGTTGCGAATGTACTTATATTTTGCACTCTTCCCAAACAAATCCATCAAAATCCGCCGAACAGGGGACAGGTTCCGTTCGTCCACTCCCGCATTTTATGTATTTGGATATATGCTTATCGGACACTCGCAGTTAGCGCTGCCGCTAACTAACCTTGGGCAAATTTGAAATGTTTCAGCTCAACAAACACAAAATGCAGGTTGTCTGTCATGAGTCTATTTTTGAGTACGTTCGTGTTGGACGAACACAATAGTCCGGCTGGAATGATTGTTATCCCAACCGGACTGTATATGTAGTGTGACACGTCAAAGTGCGTTGATTTCTTCTACTGAAAGACCTGTACACTGGCTAATCAGCTCAATGTCTGAACCTGCTTTCTTAAAATTTCTGACCATTTCAATTATTTTTGCACGACCTTCTGCACGACCTTCTGCACGACCTTCTGCACGACCTTCTGCACGGCCTTCTGCACGACCTTCTGCACGGCCTTCTGCACGGCCTTGTTCAAGTCCATCTGAGTGGCCTTGTTCGGTAGCTTTACGCAATGCACATTTCATCTGTGCACGTTTATCCATT
>JAKSIP010000012.1 GCA_024398715.1 Bacteroidaceae bacterium | reverse complement strand
TAAATGGCAATAACAATAATGGAACAAGTGGAACCGGCAGCACCAGCATAGGAGGCCATTCCGGCAATGGCTCATGTAATATCTTTAATGGTATTCCTTATAATTCTTTGACACCATCCACACATATATTATCCTCTCAATATTTGTATATGTATAATAAGTCTGCGAATGCCGGCGTCAATTTTGTACTTGATGATGATAATAGATTCCCTACCACGGCTCTAAAAGCAAAATGTAACTATGGCGTTCGTGAAGCTTTTAGATATTTGTTTGGAGCGGTTCCTGTTTATATGGAAAGTGGCGTAAAAGCAAATCCAATGATAAAAGACGGTTGGCGTGCTCATCCAGAAGATTGGCAGAGTATCAATAGTATCTGGATTGAAATGGGGCATGGCATAGAAACTTCCGAATACCAAGGACTTTTGAATTTTGTTCAAGATTTGGCTAATTGTGGATACTTTGTAGTTGCAGGCTGGTATAATCCTGAAGATGATAATGCAATGGGGCATGTTGCAGTTGTAGTACCGTGTGAAAGAAGTTTAGAAAGAGCTTCAAAATGGAAATACGTTAGTGAGACTGGAACAGAGAATAATTATTATGTCCCATTCACAATGGATACAGGACGAAATAATAGGCAATCTTTAGGTAAACTGTCTGTGGGATTTGGACCAGATAAAATTGGGTATATTGAATTTTTTTATTATAAATGAGATATGAGAAAAATTTGTTTGTTTTATTTATTGCTGACAAAGATATGTGTATCTGTATGTGTGGCTCAAACAGAGGATTTGTTCAATTGGTCCAACGGAAATGTTGTTGCAAAAGAACAGTTTATGAAAATTGTTCAAGATGATAATCAAGAAGAGTGGATATTGCATAATTTTTCATCATACGTATATAAGTCAATAAATGTTGGTTCTCCAAATGAAAGGTATAATCATTTGGTTAATTTATATCGTATTAGGGAACTTGATAATGACTATTCATATTTTACTTTGGTGAATGAACAAGATAGTTCACAAATGTTTTTTGGTGATGGAGAAGACGCATTAACTACTGTTGCTTATCTGACCATGAATCCGGATGAACATAATCATTTCATTCATGTCCCATTGGATGAGAACAGTTACGCGTTAATATTTGCCGGATGGTTCTTTTCATACGATGAAACCTGCCCTGGAGAAATGAAGATTGTTGTAGTACACAAGAATACCGCAACACTTGTGTATGATGACCGTGCAGTTGCCATCTCATATACACCGGCACCAAATTTTTCAATGGAATTTGTAACAGATGCAACCGGCATATTGAAACATACACGAGTAGATCCAACATCTCCTGCTCTAACGAACCGTACAAAGCATAAAATCTGGAGAGATGGCAATATGCTCAAATACAAGACCTGGAAATAGAATATGCTTTTTTTTAAATATTATAGATATATTTCAATTCGCAGCGTAATCATTACATTGTGTTGCGTGCAGATGCTGATATTTGCAGTTAGTTGTACAACCACTTTGAATCAGGAACTATATGATGATGAAATAGGTGAAGCACCGATCATAGTCCATCAAGCAAAACGCTACATTGAAAACGTGGGCTTGGATGTATCGTTGTTGGATGTTTGCAAGTCGGGTTCAGTGTCCGTTATGACCAAGAGTCACAAGATAGAAGGCAACAGACAGTTGGAGATTGTTTCAATAGATTGGCGCAGTTATGACATCAGGCAAGACGATGGTCAAGAGGTTCTGTTTGTACCATTGAACCACGCCCGCCGTACGGCAGTATCAAAATACACCAAAGACGGCCGTACTAAAGATAATAACTACAATACGTACAGTACCTTGATAATCCGTTATGACAGCAACAACCGTATGTCAGTATTGGTAGGAACATATCTATACGGTCGCGATATGAAAGAACGGGAAGTGATGCATATGGGAATTGATTTTGAATCATCAGGTTTCAGCGGCTACTTCATCACCTCATATCTTGACGGTACCATGCTTTATGGTCAGTACTTTGAAAAAGGAGAAAGAAAATTCGGTTTCAGGCCCAATCCGTTATCTCCGGAGTTACGTGACAGCCTGCCGTCTGAAAATGCCCATGACCATCGCCACCATCTGTATCTTAACCTTCAGTTTGCCAAGCTTACCAAATCTTCTAACGGATCAGCTATAGAAAGTTTTGATTATATATGTTCCTTCTGTCATAAATCATGGGACCAATGTACCTGCATAGAAATTATAGAAGATCCTATAGTAATTTGTCCCAGATGTTACAGTCATGTTGCAAATGGGAAATGTATGTGTGAGTTTTGTTTTGGCTGCGGTTTTTATATAGAAGATTGTAGATGCTTTCAAGACACTGGATCGTCTGGTTCTGGAGGCACCACCAATAACGGTGGAATAAACGGCAATAGCAATAATGGAACAAGTGGAACCGGCAGTACCAGTATAGGAGGCCATTCCGGCAGAAACCATTCAAACGATATTATTATTGGAAGCGGAATGGGAAATTCCTCAAATGTTTTGTTCGGTGGAACACAGTTACCTAGTTATAATTCCACTCATGTCCTTAGAGATCCTGGAATATTGTTGCAAAAAAACATTAAAGTATTTGAATCTATAGATAGAGTTGATCAAAGAAAGAACGATGGGAATGACGCCAGATGTAATATTAGTGTATGCATGTTTTTTCAAGAAATATTTGATGGATATATCCCTGAATATATGATTACACAAAGTGAGCGTGTGACATATTTTTATCATCCTATATATGGTTATTTTGAATACAAGAACGCAAATAGATTGGTAGAACAATGGAGAGAACATGACGAAGATTGGTTCAATATAAACAATACATGGTATTCTAACCATCCTGATGATTTTCAGGGTTTGCTCAATCTGGTTCAAGAGTTGGCCGATAATGGTTATATTGTAGTAGCAGGTTGGAAAAATCCGACAGGTGGCATGGGCCATGTTGTTGTAATAGTACCAACTGGTGGTTCGGCAATGCCGGAGTCTAAAGGCTGGTATGATTATATCAAAGGGAATAAAGTTAAATATTATGTTCCTTACAGCATTGATGCTGGTCCCCAACGAAGGAAATATCATACAAATTTAGATATGGGATTCGGTAATGGTAAAAAACGAGATATAGAATTTTTTTATTTTAAATGACGATTATGAAACGAATGATATATACAGTATTGGCACTTATACTACGCGTGAGTGTCTCTGTAGGTTTTGCACAGACAACCAATCTGTTTGACTGGTCCAACGGAAATGTTGTTGCAAAAGAACAGTTTATGAAAATTGTTCAAGATGATAATCAAGAAGAGTGGATATTGCATAATTTTTCATCATACGTATATAAGTCAATAAATGTTGGTTCTCCAAATGAAAGGTATAATCATTTGGTTAATTTATATCGTATTAGGGAACTTGATAATGACTATTCATATTTTACTTTGGTGAATGAACAAGATAGTTCACAAATGTTTTTTGGTGATGGAGAAGACGCATTAACTACTGTTGCTTATCTGACCATGAATCCGGATGAACATAATCATTTCATTCATGTCCCATTGGATGAGAACAGTTACGCGTTAATATTTGCCGGATGGTTCTTTTCATACGATGAAACCTGCCCTGGAGAAATGAAGATTGTTGTAGTACACAAGAATACCGCAACACTTGTGTATGATGACCGTGCAGTTGCCATCTCATATACACCGGCACCAAATTTTTCAATGGAATTTGTAACAGATGCAACCGGCATATTGAAACATACACGAGTAGATCCAACATCTCCTGCTCTAACGAACCGTACAAAGCATAAAATCTGGAGAGATGGCAATATGCTCAAATACAAGACCTGGAAATAGAATATGCTTTTTTTTAAATATTATAGATATATTTCAATTCGCAGCGTAATCATTACATTGTGTTGCGTGCAGATGCTGATATTTGCAGTTAGTTGTACAACCACTTTGAATCAGGAACTATATGATGATGAAATAGGTGAAGCACCGATCATAGTCCATCAAGCAAAACGCTACATTGAAAACGTGGGCTTGGATGTATCGTTGTTGGATGTTTGCAAGTCGGGTTCAGTGTCCGTTATGACCAAGAGTCACAAGATAGAAGGCAACAGACAGTTGGAGATTGTTTCAATAGATTGGCGCAGTTATGACATCAGGCAAGACCATGGAAAGGAGGTTCTGTTTGTTCCATTGACCCATGCTGACTGGTGGAATGGAACCAACTGGTGTTCTGATTATAAACAGAAATTTTATTGGTGGCCGGGAAATCATTACAAGGAATTTCATCCAAGTTATAAAATTTACAGGTAATAAATTATTTACGTATGAAAAGAATTTTGATATACACTATTTGTTCTTTGTTTTCAATATTCACACACAGCAGTGATATTGATAAAAACTCAACTGTTATACAATCTGATTTATCAACAAAAATTCATTCATTTTATAGAGCGTATATTATTAACTCCCAAAATGATTATAAGAAGGATTCAATACTTACGGAATATTGTACAAATAACCTCAAAAGTGTTGTAGAGAATGAATGGACAAAAGATGGTTATGATTTTGTATTGGATGGAGGAGGTGCCGAATTTTGTCCTGATTCAATTATTGTTACCAAGAAAAATGACAAATATGTTGTTTTTTATAAATATTCACAATATCCAATTAGTGATAAACTGGCTACCGACTCATTGTATATACTGGTCAATCAGGAACAGAAAATATCACATATTATAAGACCCTGCGATAACTATAAAATACCTAACGACGATTAGAACCCATTTTATTGTTCTGAAAATTGTGAGTTGGGCATTTGGATGTATTTGCGTAAGTTTCTTATCCAACTGCGTTAAGCCAAAAAGTTGTCCAAGAAAAGCGTAATGTTTTGTTGATTTTTTGTACTTTTGCAGTTTGAAAAATATCAGACTTGTCTATGAGTACAGAAATCTCCGTAGGAGCAAAAATCCGTTCAGTCAGGGAATCCAAGAATGTTGGCCTTGACGAATTGTCACAGAAATGCGGTCTGCCGGTTGAGCAGTTGGCCGCATTGGAAGATGGTGCGCCACTTCCCGGTATAGGTCCGCTTATGAAAATAGCGCGTGCGCTGGGAGTAAGACTAGGTACTTTCCTTGACGATTCATCGCAGAACGGTCCGGTTGTATGCAAATCTGCAGAACGTAAACCTGTTATCCGTTTTTCAAACAATAGTGAGAACAAGAACAGTGCCAAGCTTCTTTACCAGTCTCTTTCTGCCGGCAAGGAATCAAAGAGCATGGACCCGTTCATTATTGATATCCTTCCTGATTCCACAAAAGATTATGTTCCGTCTTCTCACGAGGGAGAGGAATTCATTTTTGTACTCAGCGGTAAGGTGGAAATTGTTTATGGAAAGTCAAGTTACATTCTTGAGAAGGGTGACAGTATCTATTATGATTCTGTTGTCAAACATCATGTTCATGGTGTTGACGACCAGCCTGCTCAGATACTTGCCGTTATCTTTACACCATATTGATCCCTGTTATGCAACTTTTTGACAGAACATTAGGAGATTGGCTGGAGTATTGGGCAAAAGAAACGCCTGATAAGGACTATATTGTCTATTCAGATCGCGGTGTCCACTTTACATGGAGTGAATTCAATACGCGCGTGGACAATATGGCCAAGGGACTTGCCTCAATAGGGGTTGGGCATGGAACCCATGTGGGACTTTGGGCCCAGAACGTTCCTGACTGGCTTACATTTCTGTATGCCTGCGCCAAGCTTGGTGCAGTGTGCATAACAGTAAATACCAACTATAAGCAGAGCGAGCTTGAGTTCCTTGTCAAGGATTCTGATATGCATACACTCTGTATGACTGACGGAACATGGGATACCGATTATGTAGGTATGGTTTATACCATGGTTCCCGAACTGCGCGATGCTTCACGCGGAGCTTTGAACTGCGACCGTTTCCCAAAGCTGAAAAATGTAGTTTACATTGGGCAGGAAAAATATCGTGGAATGTACAATTCCAACGAAATTCTGCTGCTTGGCGAAAACGAGGATGATGATTCATACAGGCAAATGCGTTCCAAGGTTACACCTCACGATGTTGTCAATATGCAGTATACATCGGGTACTACAGGATTCCCGAAAGGTGTGATGCTGACGCATTATAACATAGCGAACGACGGTTTCCTCACAGGAGAACACATGCATTTCACGCAACAGGACAAACTGTGCGTGTGTGTGCCTCTGTTCCACTGCTTTGGTGTTGTTCTGGCTACGATGAACTGTCTTACGCATGGCTGTACCCAGGTTATGGTGGAGAAGTTTGACCCGCTTGTAACATTGCAGTCTGTTCATAAGGAACGTTGTACCGCCCTTTACGGTGTGCCTACAATGTTTATTGCCGAACTTAATCACCCGTTGTTCAAGACTTTTGATCTGACATGTCTGCGCACCGGTATCATGGCGGGTTCATTGTGCCCGGTTGACCTTATGCGTCAGGTGGAGGAAAAAATGTTCATAAAGGTGACATCGGTCTATGGATTGACAGAGAGCTCTCCCGGTATGACGCATTCACGTATTGACGACCCTGCCGAGGTACGTTATACTACAGTGGGTCATGATTATGAATTTGTGGATGTCAAGGTTCTTGATCCTGAAACCAATCAGGAGGTGCCAGACGGAACCCAGGGTGAGATGTGCTGCAAGGGTTTCAATGTGATGAAAGGTTATTACAACCGCCCTGAAGCTACCGCTCAGGTAATCGATGCCAACGGCTATCTGCACTCCGGTGATCTTGGCGTGAAGGATCCGGACGGAAATTACCGTATCACCGGCCGTATCAAAGATATGATTATACGTGGCGGCGAAAATGTTTATCCGCGTGAAATCGAAGAATTCATTTACCGTATCCCGGGTGTGCGCGATGTTCAGGTAGTTGGTGTACCGTCAAAGAAGTACGGCGAAGCTGTAGGTGCGTTTATTATCACAAATCCGGGTGTGACTCTCACATCGCAACAGATAACTGAAGCATGTACAGGTAAGATTGCCCGATACAAGATACCAAAGTATATCTTCTTTGTTGATGAGTTCCCAATGACCGGTAGCGGAAAGATACAGAAATTCAAACTGCGTGACTTGAGCGTGAAGCTCTGTGCAGAGCATGGTATTGAAATTATATAAATAATGTTGAATTGATATAGGAATTAGAATAGTAACAATATGAACACTAATCATGAGATAAGAACAGTGGCAAAGCGCCTGCGCGCCTTGCGCGAAGACTGGGAATATTCCTTGGAGTATGTTGCAGAAAAGTGCGGTGTTTCTACGGAAGAACTGCATAATTATGAGTCTGGCGATTATGATATACCAATGAATTTCCTTTGTAACGCTGCTCATGTACTGGGTGTACAGACATCTGAACTGCTTGCAGGTGAAACCCCAAATATGTCCACCTACTGGCTGGTCCGTAAGGGACAGGGTGAGAGTGTTGTACGTCATTCCGCATACAAATACCGTGGACTGGCTCTGGGTTTCAAAGATGCGAAGGCATCGCCCTTCATTGTGACTGTAGATCCTGAGATGGAAAAGGAAATGCATCTGAATTCACATGAGGGTCAGGAGTTCAATCTGGTTCTGAAAGGTACGTTATTACTGAATATAAATGGCAAGGAACTTATTCTGAACGAGGGTGACAGTGTATATTTCAATGCAACGCTGCCTCATGGAATGAAAGCTTTGAATGATAAACCTGCAAGATTCTTTGCCATAATAATATAATTGGAAAAACAATGATAGAACGTTTTTTGAAACGTGTTGAGTTTGATTCTCTTGAGGATTTCCAAAAGAACTTTGAGATAACGGTTCCGGAGAATTTCAACTTTGCGTACGATGTTGTTGACCAGTGGGCCAAGCAGCAACCTGACAAGCTTGCTCTTTTGTGGACAAATGACCAGGGACAGGTACATCGTTATTCGTTTGCCGAGATTAAAGACAAATCTGACCGTGCAGCATCTTTCTTTATGTCATTGGGAATAAAGAAAGGTGATTGTGTTCTGTTTATGCTAAAACGCAGGGCAGAATTCTGGTTTACAATTCTGGCACTTCATAAAATTGGCGCTACGGCAATTCCAGCTACACACCTTCTTACAGAAAAGGATTTGATTTACCGTCTTAACAGCGCAAAAGTAAAGATGGTTGTTGCCGCCAGCGAGGATATCATAATTGATCATGTGAACAAATCTCTGCCGCAGTCTCCTACAGTTGAACATGTTGTGGCAACGGGTTCTTACTGCAAGGACGGTTGGCTGAGCATGGATCAGGGTATGGAACAGGCTGCTCCGTTTGTCCGTCCTGAAATAGTGAATGAAAACCACGATATTGCCTTGCTTTACTTTACCAGTGGTTCAAGCGGTAATCCAAAGATGGTAGCCCATAACTTCCTTTATCCGTTAGGTCACATAGTAACAGCAAAATATTGGCACAACCTGAACGAGAACAGTCTGCATCTTACAGTGGCCGATACCGGTTGGGGAAAGGCCGTGTGGGGCAAACTGTATGGCCAGTGGATTGTAGGTGCCGCTGTGTTTGTATATGATCACGAAAAGTTCACTCCGGCCGATGTGCTTGCAAAAATGGCTGAATACAAGGTGACATCGTTCTGCGCACCTCCAACCATATACCGTTTCCTGATACGCGAGGATCTGTCAAAATATGATCTCAGCGCACTCAAATACTGTACAACCGCAGGTGAACAGTTGAACCCCAGTGTGTTCGATACATGGAAGGCTGCTACAGGCCTTGAAATCCACGAGGGATTCGGTCAGACTGAGACTGCTCTTACCATTGCCACATTCCCCTGGATGAAAACCAAACCGGGTCTGTTGGGCGTTCCTAATCCTGCATACGATATGGATCTGCTTACTCCCGATGGCCGTATTGCTGAGGAAGGCGAGACTGGAGAGATTATTCTTCATACAGACAAGCGTCTGCCGTTGGGCTTGTTTGAAGAGTATTATCATAATCCTGAACTGACAAAGACTGTACACAATAATGGAATATATCATACCGGCGATGTTGCATGGCGTGATCAGGACGGATATTTCCAGTTTGTAGGACGTACTGACGATATTATCAAGAGTTCAGGTTACCGTATAGGTCCGTTTGAGGTTGAAAACGCCCTTATGACGCATCCGGCTGTTGTTGAATGTGCCGTTACCGGTGTTCCTGACGATGTACGCGGCCAGATTGTTAAAGCAACAATTGTTCTGGCTCCTGAGTATAAGAAAATTGATGATAAGGCAGAACTCATAAAGGAAATCCAGAATCATGTCAAACATGTATCTGCTCCATACAAATATCCGCGCGTAGTGGAGTTTGTTGATGAACTTCCAAAGACTATAAGCGGCAAGATACGCCGTGTTGAAATACGCCGGAATGACAGTAAATAAATGGCGCAAATAAATAAAGCCGCATCAACCGATGCGGCTTTATTATTGTCTGTTGTGCATTGTTATGCATCTATGTTCTTTGCATAAGTGGCGTTGCGCTCAATGAATTCGCGGCGCGGACCAACGTCTTCGCCCATAAGCAGAGAGAATGTCATATCAGCACTTGCCGCATCTTCAATGGAAACCTGCTTCAAGAGCCGGTTCTCCGGATTCATTGTTGTTTCCCACAACTGTTCAGGATTCATTTCACCCAAACCTTTGTAGCGCTGGATGGTAATATTCTGTTCCTGACCTGCACCATAGGTGTCTATGAAACGCTGCAACTGTACATCGTCATAGCAGTATTCCTTGTTCTTTCCCTTTGCGCAGAGATAGAGCGGTGGAGTGGCCAGATACAGGTGTCCGCGCTCGATAAGTTCCGGCATGTAGCGGAAGAACAGTGTAAGGATAAGTGTATCGATATGTGAACCGTCCACATCGGCATCGGTCATTATTATTACTTTGTAGTAACGTAATTTATCATAGTTGGCCTGCTTTGAATCATCGGGATTGAGACCGAAACGGATGCCAAGGGCCTGAATGATGTTGTTTACCTCTTCGTGGTCAAAGGCTTTGTGCCACATTACACGTTCAACGTTGAAAATCTTACCGCGGATAGGAAGAATGGCCTGTGTCTTGCTGTCGCGTCCCTGTTTTGCGCTGCCGCCTGCAGAGTCACCCTCCACTATGAACATCTCGCACTGCTGAGGATCTTTGCTTGAGCAGTCCCATAATTTGCCGGGAAGACCTGCACCGCTCATAGGATTCTTGCGGAGAACGCTTTCACGCGCTTTGCGTGCTGCTACACGTGCCTGTGCTGCAAGAACTACCTTGTCAACAATCATTTTGGCCTCTTTGGGATGCTCTTCAAGATAAATTGTAAGAGCTTCGCCAACAACAGTCTGTACCGCACCGGCAACCTCGCTGTTGCCAAGTTTGGTTTTGGTCTGACCCTCAAACTGCGGTTCAGAAACCTTTATTGAGATTACTGCAGTAAGACCCTCGCGGAAATCTTCTCCTTCAATTTCAACCTTGGCTTTCTCAAGGAATTTGTTTTCATCGGCATATTTCTTGAGCGTACGTGTAAGGGCTGTTCTGAAACCAACTACGTGCGTTCCGCCTTCTATTGTGTTGATGTTGTTTACAAAAGATTTGATGGACTCCGTATAACCGGTGTTGTACAATATTGCTACCTCTACCGGGTATCCGGATTTTTCCGTATTCAGGTAAATGGGCTCTGTAATCAGGTGGACACGGTTCTGATCCATATATTCCACAAACTCCTTAAGACCGTAGCTGGAGAAGAACTTGTCCTGCTTTGGCTGGTTGTTCTCATCCAATTCCCTGTAGTCTGTTAGAGATATGTTCAGACCTGCATTGAGGAATGCAAGTTCGTGCAGACGTGTTGCAAGAATATCGTATTTGAATGTTGTGGTAGTGAAAATGGAGCCATCCGGCCAGAATGTCTGTTTTGTTCCGTTCAAAGTTGTGGTTCCGATTACTTCTACCGGAGTGACAGGCTTGCCGCATGCGTATTCCTGACGGTATATGTTGCCGTTTCTGTAAACTTCTGTAACCATTTTTGTTGACAATGCGTTTACACAGGATACACCTACGCCGTGAAGACCGCCTGATACCTTGTATGAATCCTTGTCAAACTTACCGCCGGCGTGAAGAACGGTCATAACGACCTCCAATGCAGAGCGATGCTCTTTTCCATGCATGTCAACCGGAATACCGCGGCCGTTGTCCTGAACGGAGATTGAACCGTCCTGATTGATGGAAACTTCAATGTGCGTGCAGAATCCTGCCATTGACTCGTCAATGGAGTTGTCTACAACCTCATATACCAAATGGTGTAGTCCTTTTTCACTTATGTCTCCAATGTACATGGCAGGACGCTTGCGAACGGCTTCCAAACCTTCCAGTACATGTATGCTGTCTGCACTGTAATTGTTAATTTCCTTGAGCTTCTCGTTATCCATAATCTAATAGTTCTCTTACTTACAAAGGTAGCTCTTTTAAGGCTGAAATGCAATTTTTTTGCATAAGTTTTTTACCAAAAACATAAAAAAAATTGTCCGAAAAAATCGGACAATTTCTAATCAATTCAAATATTCAATTATGAAAACAAAAAAACTTCAAAAGAAAGCTTATGCAAGCTTGGCAATGTATGCGCAAAGGCTTGATTTGATATTTGCAGCCTTGTTCAGATGGATCATATTCTTCTTAGCCATTTTGTCCAGCATTTTCTGAACAGCAGGATAAGCTGCCAAGGCTTCTTCTTTGTTTGTCATTGAACGTAATTTACGTACAGCATTACGCATTGTCTTTGCATAATAGCGATTGTGAAGTCTTCTAGCTTCGCTCTGTCTGATTTCTTTCTCAGTAGCTTTGTGATTTGCCATCTTTATTAATAAATTTTGTTACTTGTAGTGGGTATGAGAGTCGAACTCATCTTGCAAGAATGAAAATCTTGAGTACTAACCGATATACGAACCCACCATCCTTCTTTTTGCTCTGTTATGAGCCTTTGCTTTTGAAAGCGAGTGCAAAGGTATAAACTTTTTAAATAACTGCAAAAAGAAAATTCATATTTTTTTTACATTTTCCCTTTAACGTGCCAAAGGATTGCCCAAAGCGGAATTCTCGGCATCGTTCTCATCAAGTTTGAATATCATGAACTGCCGGTTTTCATTGGTCAGCGGTTGCCATTCACCGCCGTCCTTACCATTAGGATCACCGTATTTTGCAAAATTGGACCATGCTGTGAGCATCTTTTCAGACAAATCCCAGTCTCCCTTTGTCCACGGACGCCAGCAGTGCTTGAGGGACTTGAATACAAACCAGAGGTCTGATGAATGGAAAGCTCCACGCAGGCGTTGGGTTACCTCTGGATGGTTGCCGTCGTCCGGAAGCGGACGTGCAAACTGGTAGGCATATGCCTTTCCGCCCATTTCCTCACGGTTCAGGCAGAAATCAACAATCTGTGTGCCCATATTTCCGGCATCGTTCAATGTGTAGCCTATCAGATACGGAACCTGAGCCAGAGAGTTGTCCAGACAGGCATCGTCAAATGACTCCGGTAGAGTGTATCCGTCAATATACGGGGAAATGGGAGCTGCAGACAGAATGCTGCGTTTGCCTGTTACCTGCTGATATATTGTGGGTAACGCAAAAACAGTCTCAGTTCCTGCGTTTCTCATCTGGGCCAGTGTCTTGAGGTTTGCCCAATCCATAACTTCTTTGGCCGATGCCTCTGCCTGTGCAAGAGTGGTCATTGACTGTTGCATGCCCATAAACTGGGATTGGGGACGTGGCTTGACAAGTCCGCTTCCGCTCATAATTACGGCTTTGTTGAACAATCCTTTGGTCAGGGGTGATGAGCAAAGGAATTTTACGCTGCGTGATCCGGCGCTCTGGCCGAAGATCATTACATTATCGGGGTCACCGCCGAATTGGGCGATATTTTTCTGTACCCATTTCATTGCTTCTATCTGGTCCAGCATGCCCCAGTTGCCTGTTGCATGTTCAGGATCTTCTGCCGAAATAAGCGGGTGTGCAAAGAATCCGAACGGACCTACACGGTAGTTGAAGGATACCAGTACAACATCTTTGGCTGCCCATTCCTGCCCGTCGAATTCAGGCTCAGACCCCCAGCCTTCGCGCATGCCTCCACCGAATATCCAGATTGCCACCGGAAGTTTGGCATCGGTCTTGCCAGGTTTCTTTGTCCAGACATTGAGGTACAGGCAATCCTCGCTGTAGGGAGCTTCTTCTCCATAACCCCATTCGGTAGTGTAGCCGCCCGGGTAATGTGCGGCCTGGAATGGCGGATGTCCAAAGGTGTCACAAATCTTTACACCTTCCCATGGAATGACCGGCTGCGGTGCGCGCCAGCGGTTCTGTCCTGTTGGCGGTGCTGCAAACGGTATTCCGCGATATACTGTCACACCCTTTATGTCTGTTGATACACCTTGTATCTGACCACCTTCTATTGTGAGAATGGGAGATTTGTTTCCTGCATTGGCTGCTGCAAAAGAAAGCACACATGCCAGTACTGTAAGTAATTTCTTCATATATAAGTTTTTTTTATTGTTTCAGATAGCGTCTTTGTCACACTTTTGCGAAGTTAACTATTATTTTTTTAATTTTGCGGTGCATCTGAAAAAATATGTGGAGTAAGGAGAAAGGCATATTGCTTAGTGTTGTGCATCATACGGACAAACTTTGTGTGGCGAACATATATACATTGGGAGGCGGTTTTTGTGCCTATAGTTTTTTTCTTCCAAAAAGTACCAGGACCAATGCCAGAAATACATTGCTCATGCCTCTTTCTCTGATTGACTTTGAATCTGACACAAGCGGAGCGGGTCTTGCCCGCATGCGCGGTGCATCTTTTCTTTCTCCGTACAGGGACATTCCGTTCAATCATCACAAGATGTCTATTGCCTTATTCCTGTCAGAATTTCTTACGGCATCGTTGCGGTCGGAAAAATGCGGGAATAGCGGATTGTTCAATTTTCTGCTTGATTCTTTGCTGTGGTTTGATTCCGCTGCTGAATTTTCCAATTTCCATCTGTTTCTGTCTGTCCATATTTCCTGTTTTTTGGGAATAGCACCGGATTTGTCCACCTATGCCAACGGATATACGCTTGACCTGCAGAACGGAATGTATGTGCTTTCAGAATCTGACGCTGCCCTGCGCAGGTTGTCCTGGCTGTTTGTTTCTTTACAGAAAGCCGGTTTGGAGCAAATGCAGAGTACGGAGATGTCCGGAACTGAACGTTCTGCCATGCTGAACATGCTGTGTACCTATTACTCATTCCATATCCCATCTTTTCCGCACTTGAAATCAATTGAGATTCTGCATACTATTTTTTAAAACCTTTTTTTAAGAAGAATTGCGGTTTATTTAACTTTTATTTAAATTTGCGGTTCCTAAATGTCCAAACATAACAAACTATGCATATCAACAGGTCTTTTTTACTGCTTGCAGGGTTGTGCGTTGCCGGTATGGCGAACGCTCAGCTGTCACAGAATCCGGATAAGTTCTTGGGTAATATTACTACGGGTTATCAGATAGATGGCGGAGGTATTTCCTTCAAGTCTCTGTGGAACCAGATTACCGGCGAGAATGAATCCAAATGGGCTTCCATTGAGGGTTCGAGACGCGGCTCTTTCAGCTGGTCGGGTAGTGACAATGTTTACAATTATGCCAAAACAAACAAATTCCCCTTCAAGTTCCATTGCCTGATATGGGGTTCACAGTATCCAGGCTGGATGGATAATCTGTCTACCGAAGAACAGTACAAGGCTATTGTTGAATGGATGGATGCCGTAAAGAAGCATTATAATACAATCGATATGATAGATGTTGTCAACGAAGCTGTTCCAGGTCATGCGCCGGCACCTTACAAAGATGCTCTGGGCGGTGACGGAAAAACCGGTTACGATTGGATTATCAAGGCTTTTGAAATGGCACATGAACGCTGGCCGGATGCTATTCTGATATACAATGACTTTAATACGTTCCAGTGGCAGAAAAATGAATTTATCAATTTGTGCAAGATATTGCGCGATGCCGGTGCACCGATAGATGCATACGGATGCCAGTCCCATGATCTGACAGATATGAGTTTCAGCAACTTCAAACAGGCAATGGCCGATATACAGAATGCCTTGAAAATGCCTATGTACAGTTCTGAGTACGATATCGGTACTGATGACGACGCCCTGCAGAAACAGCAGTATTCGGACCAGATCAAATATATGTGGGAACAACCATACGTTGCCGGTATTACATTGTGGGGCTATATTTACGGATCAACATGGACAACAGACGGAAATTCCGGCATTATCAGGAACGGCAAGGACCGTCCGGCAATGACGTGGCTGCGCTCATATATGAAAACAGAGCCTGCAAAAACCGCCAAAAGTCCGTTCCCGGGTATGAAGAAACCTGTTTCACTATATATAAAACCTTCTGTTTATCCTGCAACTGTCAATCAGGAAATGACCATTACAGTCAGGGCAAGACTGACGGAACAGAAAGATACAACCAAAAGAGATACAATCAGTAAAATTGATCTTTATATAAACAATGTTCTTTACACAACCTTTACCCAGGCTCCTTATGAACTTGCCTACACGCCGCTCAAAACAGGTTCCGTTACGCTGAAAGCTGTGCTGACAACCACCAAAGGAAATACATATGACCGAATGGGCGGCTTCAATGTACTTGCCGAACGCAAACCTTACAAAGGCAATGTAGCAGTAATCCCCGGTACTGTCCAGTTTGAAAACTTTGATACCGGCGGCGAGGGTGCAACATATCATGATTCAGATGCAACAAACAGCGGTGTAAGTTACAGAACTGACGGCGCAAGCGGAGGTGTTGACATTGTTTCTGGAAACGGAGGCTATGTGATAGGCTATACAAATTCCGGCGAATGGCTGGAATATTCCGTTGATGTCCAGAAGGAAGGTTATTATGACATATCTGCGGTGGCATCGTCTGGTGCAAAAAATTCCTCTTTCACCCTATCTCTGGTAACGGAAAGCGGTAACAAGACTATTTCCGGTCCGATAGCGGTTCCGTGTCTTACAGAGAACAATTGGGACAAGTATTCCACAATAACCAACAGAAGTGTTGTCAGACTGCCGCAGGGAAGACAGATTATCAGGGCTACCATAAACGGCGCGAACTGTAATCTTGACAAAATGACATTCAAGTATGTGGAAGTCAACGAGGATATAAAAATGACCGTTTCTTCCGATACCAAGTTGGGCGTTGCAGGAGAACCCGTTCAGATAACCGTTACTCCTACAGCCCAAGCCGATGCCATATCTTCTATAAAACTGTTTGTCAATGACAAGCTTCATGCAACATTGACAGAGGCTCCGTATACAACGCAGTATGTGGCAGCAACAGCCGCCGATGCCAACATAAAGGCGATAGCTGTCGATACAACAGGCGCAGAGTCCATGCCGGTATTGTTTACAGTGCCATTCAGAGTGCCGTACAGCGGTATATCTCTTCCGGCTACTCTTCAGTTTGAGAACTTTGACAAGGGTGGTGAGGGCTTGACATTCCACGATACTGACAATACCAACGAGGGCAAGCAATACCGTACCGATACAGGTATTGATATTGTTGAAGGCAACGGAGGCTATTCCATTGGTTATACTGCGCAGGGCGAATGGATGGAATATTCAATAAACGTCCGTCTGGCCGGCACTTACAAGTACGAACTGACGGCATCGGCCGAATCGGCTACGGATGCTTCCATCTATATTGGTTTCAACGAAAACGGAACTGTAACCAATTTTGCAAGAATTTTTGCCAAAAAGACCGGAAGCTGGGATACATACGCAGTGTCAAGCGGCACATTCACTACTGAATTCACCGAAGGCAAACATATTATGCGTATCAGGATCAACAAGCCGGGATGCAATCTTGACAAGATAAAATTCACATTGGCTGTTCCCGCCGGAGTTCAGGAAATAGAAGGAAAACCAATCTGTGAATATCAGGTTTATTCTACGTCTGGTCAGTACCTGTGCAATATCAGGTCAATACAGGACGAGTTGTTTGATGCTGTTCGGAATCTGTCTTACGGCTGCAGTGCGTATATAGTAAGGAATATTGCTACGGGCGAATCTGAAAAGATTTTTGCTGAGTAATCTGCATCCATGCTTCTGGAAGCACTTCAGCTATATCGCATGAAGTCATGCCTGTCATGCCTTTCCTGCGTGCGGCAATGTCTCCTGAAAGCCCGTGAACGAATACCCCGATACGGGCTGCAGATTCGTTGTCATACCCTTGTGCAAGCAGTGAAAGTATAACACCTGTAAGAACATCTCCGCTACCGGCTGTGGCCATACCCTGGTTGCCGGTGGTATTGGCAAAACAATTTCCGGAGGGTGTAATGATCCGTGTGGGAGCACCTTTCATTACAACAATTACAGAATGTTCAGCGGCAAGAGTTTCCGCATTGTCCAGCCTTTGTTCAAAATTGCAGGCCTTGATTCCTGTAAGACGGTCCAGTTCTCCTGCGTGCGGAGTGATAATTGTTCCATAAGGCACGTGTTCCCACAATTGCGGGTTGGTGCTGATTATGTTCAGGGCATCGGCATCAAGTACAAGTGGAACGCGTATCTGTTCCAACTGCATCTCAAGCGCATTTTTGGTATTGCTGCTTTGTCCCAGTCCCGGGCCTATGCCTACAGCCTGATATTTTTCTGTGTTGACGGGTGTTGTGAAACATTCATCAGAGTTGTCTGTCAGCACCATGGCCTCCGGAACAGAAATCTGCATAATGACTCTGTTGCATTCCGGAACCCTGACGGAAAGCAAACCGCAACCGGATTTCATGCAGGCTTTGGCCGCAAGTATCCCTGCTCCTGCCATTCCTTTCTGACCGGCAATGAGAAGCGCGTGCCCGAATATGTTCTTGAAAGCATCTTCCGGTCTTGGCTTCAATAATTGAGCTATCTGGTCCATATAGTCCATACTGAAATTTTTTACAAATCTAATAAGAATCTTTACACGGACTTTTATCATTTGCCGTTTTTGAGTATATATATTTTTAATGCATATACTTTAACAAATACATATTTTATGAAAAAGATTTTATCAGTAGCCATGCTGGCAGTGTGTGTCAGTGCCAATGCCCAGTACAGCAGAGACAAGTATGCTCTTCCAAATCCACCGGAAGGCAAGAGTGCTGAAAACTGTATTCCGGGTGCAACCTATCCGTGTGTTGATGACCAGCACCGTGCAACATTTGTTCTGAATGCTCCTAAGGCTGAGAGTGTAGCTGTTGACATTTGCGGTAAAGTTTATCCTATGACCCGTAACGAGCGCGGCCAGTGGAAAGGAACTACTGCACCGCTTGTTGTAGGCCCGCATTACTACAGACTTGTTGTTGACGGAGTAAATGTAAATGACCCTAACGTATATACCGTTTATGGCAGCGGCAGTTGTTTCAGTCTTATTGAAATTCCTGAGTCTGAAGAAGATGCTGCATATTATTCATACAACAAGGATATTCCTCACGGACAGGTCCGCGAATGCCATTACTGGTCAGAGTCACGCCAGTGCATGCGCCGTTGCTATGTTTATACTCCTGCCGAGTATGAGACATCGAAGGCTAAGAAAAAATATCCGTATTTTATTCTCCAGCACGGTATGGCAGAGAATGAGACCGGTTGGCACGAGCAGGGCAAGATGGCCAATATCCTTGACAACAACATTGCTGCAGGCAAGGCTGTTCCTATGGTTGTAGTAATGGATAACGGAGACTGTGACTATAACATGGGCGCTGTTCCCGGCGGTCTTGGTACCACATTCGAGAATGTTCTTCTGAACGAGATTATGCCGTACATTGAGAGTAATTTCCGCGTATATACAGACCGTGAGCACCGTGCAATATCCGGTTTGTCATGGGGCGGTCAGCAGGCATTCAACATCGGCACTGCCCATACTGACCTGTTCAGCGCAATAGGTGCTTTCTCTGGCGCTATCTTTGGTGTTCCTTCAATGCAGAACGCTCCGTTCAACAACCCGGAACAGTTCAACAAGGATATCAAGGTCCTGTTCCTTTCCAACGGTACAGAAGAAGGTCTTGGCGGTATGGCTCTTGATCCGGTATTTGACAAGCAGGGTATAAACTACATACGCTACAAATCCCAGGGTACTGAACATGAGTGGCTTACATGGCGCCGCAGTCTGAACGAATTTGTTCAACTTCTGTTCAAATAAGAATTGAAATATAAAAGAAAGACCGGTCAGAATTATTTTTGACCGGTCTTTTTTGTTCTAAATAATATGCTGTTTCTGCATTTCGGAAATGGTAAGCTCAAGTTCAGCATACCATTTCCGGCCGAAACGGCGTATCAGCGGTTCTTTCAGATATCTGTAAAGAGGAATACCGCTTTTTTCTCCCTGTTTCATGGCTGAGTGACAAATGTCCCAGCGATGGTAGTTCAATGCATACATGCCGCTGTTGAGTCTGTTAACACGGATAGGGTAGAGATGACACGATACAGGTTTCAGAAAGGAACATTTTCCCTGTCTTGCAGCACGTTCTATGGCGCAATAGCAGCAACCGTTTTCATGAAAGGCAAACACGCAGTCTTTACCGTTGACAATCTGGGTAACAAGTTCCCCTTCGGGATCACGATATGCAATGCCTTTTTCGTTGATGACCTTGCGTGCGGTGTCTGAAAGTGTATCCCATATTATCGGAAGGACGGCTTCAATCTCTTTCAATTCATTCTCCAACAGTGGGGCGCCGGCATCGCCTTCAACACAGCATGCCCCTTTGCAGCAGTCAAGATTGCAGGCAAAGCATTTGGTCAGTACTTCGAAAGAAATTATTGTGTTTCCTATCTGAAGCATATCCCATGAAAAATAACTATTGTTTGTAATTCAGTTGTCCGTTGACAATGTAGAAACCGGCAGGAAGCTGCTCAAAAGGAATATACTGTTTTAATCCCTTCAAATCATATATGTTGCATTCATCGTCGCCGTCGTCGCTGATTGGTGCATTGTATGTGGTGCCTGTCCACAATCCGCGTGCAAAACCACCGTATGTGTGTTTGCGGTAGAATGTGTTGAGAGTCCACAACCCTACAGGGGTATCTGCGCGCCAGCCGCTGTTTGACGGTGAATCTGTTGCACACCACTGGCATATTCCCCATTGCTGTGCAGGTGGAATTATTTCCAGATACTTCTGGATAATCCATTCATAGTACGCGGCCATGCGCCGGTGCATTTCTTCTGTCATTTTGTTTGTGGGGACATCATTACCGTTACTGTCTACCATACCCATGTCCAGTTCGCTGATACGTACAAGTTTGCCAGATTTTGCCATTATCCTGAAACTGTTTTCAATGGCTCTTTTCTTGCTGTCCAGCGTACCCTGGTTCATATAGTAGGATATGTGCATCTGTGAACCTATTCCGTCAATTTTGGTAATGCCGTCCTTTTCCCAACGCTTGATCCATCTTACAAGAGATTCCACCTTCTTGTTGTTGTCCCAATCGCTTTCCAGATTATAGTCGTTTATGAACAGTTTCAGCTGTCCGTCATCGCCGCCGTGTTTCTCCATAACCTGGGCATAGTATTTGCGCGCCAGTCTGACCAGAACTGTTATATAATCATAATCTCCAAGGTAGTCCTGCCAGAAAAAATCTGATTCCGAGCCGTTGTTATGCTGCAGAGCGTAAAATCCGTACTGGTCCGGATTTCCTCCGGAAATAACCTCGTTAGCCAGATCCCATGCTTTTACCTTTCCGTCTGTGGCAGTCATAATACCTTTAACCCACTTGTCAAGCGCGTAGATAAGCGTATCTTTCTTTTCTTTTGCAGTCAGTTTGACAGGTGCAGGAAATTCTACTGTAGTCTTTCCGTCCTGACCTATAGTCTTTATTCCTTTAGTTCTTTTCTCTACTTTGATTTCCTTTATCCATATATCACCAACAAAATCGCCGCTCTGGCAAAGCAGAAAACTGTTTGCAACGGCGTTGTTGTAAGTTTTTGTTACAGTCTGCCAAGATGTGCTTAAAGAAAAGTTCTGTACGGTTCCGGCGCTCCAATCTCCCAGTTTTGCCCGTAAGGTACCTGTTCCTGTTGCCTTGTATGTGAATGAGACTTTGTAGATTTCTCCTTTTACCGTTGGAATATTGTCCATGACAATATACTGCACGTCCCAAAAGTTTGCGGCTTTTCTTGTTGTATGTATTTTAAGACCATTCCCGTCAAACGTCAGAGTGTAGCCGAAATCGCTTTCAGAAGCATGCCAGCCAACACTTTTGTTTTTTGTAAAGTCTTTTGAAGACATTACGGTGTAAACCGTTGTATCGCACAGCGATGTATCCGGATCCTTGTCTTTTATCAGGCTTTTCAACCAGCCTATCGGCTGCTGTGCATGCCATCCCAATGTGTGTCCGTAAACTCTCAAACCGTTTGAGGTTGCTTTGTTTACAAATTTTGTTACAGTGTTGAAATCCATTGTTCCGTCGTTTCTGACGCAGCTTGCCATTTTCATGTCATTGCCGGTAACAACCTCTGTAAAGTTGTCATTGGTAAGATTATATACTGTTTTGTTGGATGTATTCAGGTATTCGTCTGCGCTGATGGCTATTCCAACCTTGAAATTGGGATATTTTTCGTAGTCTATATATTCTTTCAGAGCCTTGTACTCATCAAGATATGAGTAGTTGCCGGGGTCTGACGGATTACCTTTTTTATAGTTCTGGGCATTCAATGCTGACAGTACTGGGAAAGTACATAATGCAGCGGCTAAAAATCTGTTCAATTCAGTCATATGTCGGGATAGTTGAAAATTATGCTACTTGAAACATCTGGTCAAGAATACATTGTAGTATTTGACCCAGTTATACCAATCGTGCCCGCCCGGAGTTTCCATATACTCGTACGGATAATGGTTGCGCTCAAGGTATTTTCTGTATTTCTTTACTGTTCCGTAAAAAATATCGGCTTTGCCTATACCAATAAAGTAATCTTGGGGCGCATTCTCAAATTGGACAGCCTGTTTGTCTTTCAAAGATTTGTAGAATTTCTGATATGAGCCGAACGGCTTGAAATTCTTTCTGAAAGGAGAAAACATACCGATATAGTCAAACATGTCGGGATAGCATGCAGATATGTATATTGTTTGCAGTCCCCCTATTGAAAGGCCCGCAATTGCGCGGTCCTCTTTATTTGGAATGGTTCTGTAGCAACTGTCAATGTAATTTACAACATCGTGTACAAAATAATATTCTACAGTACCCTTTACCTCCAACAGAGACTCCAGAGCTCCCTTTCTGCGTGAGTTGTCACAGTCTTTGTCATTGCGGTAGTGGTTCATGTTGGGCATTACAAGAATAAAATCCTGAATTTCTCCCTTTAGCAGCAATTGGTCTGTAAGACTCAGCACGTCTCCCTTTTTTATCCAGGATGTTTCGTAGCCGCGGGCGCCGTGCAGCAGGTATATTACGGGATAATGTCTGTCTGAAGAATAATAGTCTTTTGGAAGATATACTATCATTCTTCTTTGGGAAAGTTTCTTTTCAGAACTGGGATAATATACTTCTTCCACTATTCCGTCAGGTTCGGAAGCTGTTTCAGAAACAGGTTCTCCGGCCCGGTACGCCGGTGAGTTCACATTCCTGATAGCTGAACACGAACAGCACAGAAAAATGGTTGATATTATTGGGAAATGTTTGAATTTCATATTAATCAATGGACAAAGATAGTCATTTTATTTGATTGTTGCTTTTAAATGTGCTACCTTTGTATCCCGTTATGAAAATACTGTTTGTTACTAATGCAATGTATGTAAGAGGACAGGGTATTTCAAAGTCTGTCCGTAATACTGTGGCATACATGCGCAAGGCCGGAATGGAAGTCAGAGTCCTTACTATGCAGATGCAGGATCCCGCAATACCTGTACCTGACTATCCTATGAAAAAATTCCATTTCCCCTTTTTACAGAAATTGATAGAATCTCAGGGCTTCTGTTATGCTTCATCCAAAAGAAAACAGATCCGTCAGGCAGTAGCCTGGGCCGATGTTATTCATATAGCCGAACCTTTTGTTCTGCAAAGGAAAACTGTAATAGAGGCAAAGAAACAAGGTAAAGCCTGTGTTGCTACATTCCATATGCATCCTGAAAATGTTATGACCAGTTTGGGCATGGGATCATGGAAAAAAGGAAATACCATGCTGCAGAAATTGTTTAACCGGTTTGTATTCAATTATTGTTCCCATATCCAATGTCCGTCTGAAAATGCAATGCTGCGTCTGGTAAAGAGCGGATATAAAGGCGTTGCGCAAATTATTTCAAACGGAATAGAGATTGAAGACAATATTTCTCCGGCAGAACCCGAATGTAATCCGTATATGGTTGTTTGTGTGGGGCGTTTTTCTGCAGAGAAAGACCAGCAGACCCTTATTGATGCAATGCCATTATGCAAACACAGGGACGAGATACAGTTTGTGTTTGCCGGCCAGGGACCTATGCAGGACAAATATGAAAGAAAGACAGACTGTTATTGCAAATCAGGGATATTGAAGTACAGACCACAATACAAATTCTGTACAAAGGAAGAACTGAAAGAACTTGTCAGAAAATCGTATCTTGCAATACATTGCGCCATTATAGAGGTAGAGGGCTTGTCAATAATGGATGCCGTTTGCCAGGGTACAATCCCTGTTGTTGCTGACGGGACGCTGAGTGCTGCTCCCCAGTTTACACTATCACCTGAAAGCCGTTTCCCTGCCAAGAACGCCAAGGCACTTGCCGAAAGGATAGACTGGTGGATTGAACATCCTGAGCAACGCCGGGAATATGCTCCCAAATATATTGAAGCTATGAAACAGTACGATGTACACAAATCAATCAGCCAACTGATAGATATGTACAGGCAGGCACTTGACAAAGTAAAATAGCTATTTTTTTTCACTGAGCTCAAGCCAGCGTTCTTCTTTTGTGTCCAGTTCCTGAAGTATGACTTTATAGCGGTCCGATGCCGCCTGCAACCGGTCAAATGGCATGGTGCCGCTGTTCATGCTGGCGGTAAGTGTCTCTTTTTCAGATTCAAGAGCTGCTATGTCAGTCTCAAGCTGTTCCAGTTCCCGCTTCTCTTTGAAAGACAGTTTCTGCGCCCCATGCTTTTCAGTACTTTTGGTGCGTGTGTCCTGCTTTGTCTGTGAATTTTGTTCCAATGCCTTCTGTTCCGCATTGTAATCTTTCATGAAAGAGCGGTATTCCGTATAACCTCCAATAAAATCCTTTACAACGCCATTGCCGCAGAATATCAGCAGGTGGTCAGCAAGACGGTCCAGAAAATGGCGGTCATGGGATACAATGACAAGTGTGCCTTTGAATTCCAGAAGATATTCTTCAAGTACGTTCAGGGTTACAATATCAAGGTCGTTTGTAGGTTCGTCCAGGATGAGAACGTTGGGCTGCTGCATCAGAACTGTCAGAAGATAGAGCCTGCGTTTTTCTCCACCTGACAGTTTTTCAATACGGTTGTTGAACATGTCGTGGCTGAACAGGAAACGGTTCAGCAGGTGGGTGTCGCTGACTGTTTCCAATACGGTCTGCGTTGGTTTGAATTCAATTCCAGTCTGTTTGTAATAACCTATCCTGACAGATTCTCCGGTCTCAAAACTGCCGCTTACGGCGCCGGCAGGCAATTCTCCGCAAAGAAGTTTCAGGAATGTGGATTTCCCTATGCCGTTGCTGCCAACAATGCCAACCCTTTCCCCACGGCAGAAATTATAGGAGAAATCAGCCAGCAGACATTTTCCTGAAAGAGTAATTCCAACGCCTTGGGCATGGAATACCTTGTTTCCCAAATGTACATTTGAAGACGGTACATTGTCCATTTCAATCTGACGTTGTATATAGACTTGCTGGCTGCGCTCTTTCAATGCGTAGAAAGCATCTTTCCTGTATTTGGCCTTGCCCGTCCGTGCACATGGTGTTGCATGCATCCATTCCAGTTCCCGGCGCAGAATGTTGCGCACCTTGTCTGTTTCCGCATTGTAGTTTTCTATGCGGTCCTGGCGCTTTTGCAGATAGTTCTCGTAATCACCTTTGTATGTATATAGGGAACCGTGATCCATCTCTATTATGGTGTTGCATACGCGCTCAAGAAAATAGCGGTCATGAGTGACCATAAGCAGGGTGAGACGGCTTTTGCCCAGATAACCCTCAAGAAATTCTATAGCATCAAGGTCCAGATGGTTGGTGGGCTCGTCCATAATGTAGAAGTCGGCATCGGTAGCAAGCATGGCGGTAAGGGCCACGCGTTTTACCTCTCCACCTGACAGCTCTTTCATTTTTGAATCCTGACCTATGCCGAAACCTGTCAGGAATTTGCTTACGTTAAGATCAAATGCCTGCTTTTGTTCCTGGCCCATTGCAGGAGCACAGGCTTGGATCTGTTCAATGACCGTGCGCTCAGGCTCGAAACTGTAGTCCTGCTCAAGAAAACTTATGCGTATGTCTTTTATGAATGTTATTTTGCCTCCGGAATCGGACTTGTCTTTGCCTGCAAGAATTCTGAGCAGCGATGTTTTTCCGGTGCCGTTGGGTGCAACAAGCGCAATCTTATCTCCCTGATTGATGTTGAACCCTATGTTCTGGAACAGAATCTTGGGACCGTAAGACTTTGATATGTTTTCTATCTGAAGGTAACTTGCCATGCTCCGCTTATGCTTTTTTTTGTTTGTGGCATACTGCGCTCAGGCTGCATCCGGAACAAGCGTCTGATTCTGTATGCGTGCGGCGGCATCGGAAAATATATACAATAGCCGCCGTGGCGGCAATAACAATTGCACTCAGAACCGTTATTGTTGCCGCGTTCATAATATCCACATTGTAATGAGGAATCCGATTTCTGCCATAATCCATGCTACGGAGCATTGGAATACTACTACTGCAAAAGACCAGAATCTGCCCAATTCACGGCGTATTGCGGCAATTGCCGCTACACATGGAGTGTAGAGAAGACAGAAAATAATCATAGGAACAGCGGTAGCGGTTGTCATTGTACTGCCAACGCCCAGAACTTCCATTGTGGAAACTACATTCTCCTTGGCCATGAATCCTGATACAAGCGATGTCACTATACGCCAGTCGTCAAGTCCCATAGGTTTGAATATGGGCGCAACCAGTCCGGAAATGGCTGCCAGCATACTGTCCGCACTGTTCTGGACATAAACCAGACGGAACGAGAACGATTCCAGAAACCAGATTATGAGTGTAGCAAGGAATATTACAGTAAAAGCCCTTTGTACAAAGTCTTTGGTCTTGTCCCAAAGCAGGTGACTGACGTTTGACAGGGTAGGGATACGGTAAACCGGCAATTCCATGACAAACGGTGCCGGTTCGTATCTCTTGCCTATGTATTTCTTTGCTACGGCAACAAGTACTCCGGTGAATATTCCCAGCAGGTATATCAGCGCCAGTACCAGTCCTCCGTGGCCGGGAAAGAATGCGCTGGTAAAGAATGCGTATATTGGAAGCTTGGCTGAACAGCTCATGAATGGGGTCAGAAGAATGGTTGTCTTACGGTCATGTGCTGAAGGCAGTGTACGTGCTGCCATAACTCCTGGCACGGTACAACCGAATCCTATGAGCATCGGCACTATTGAGCGTCCTGACAAACCGATGTGGCGCAACAGTTTGTCGCTCACAAATGCAATGCGTGCCATGTATCCGCTGTCTTCAAGCATGGAAAGAAAGAAGAACAGGACAATTACTATGGGAACGAAACTCAGTACGGTGCCCACACCGCCGAATATGGCATCGGATACAAGAGAACGGACAGGTTCAGCCACCTGCCATCTGACAAAGGCGGCATCGACAATTGAACCAAGGGCAGATATCCCGTTTGCCAACAGATCCTGCAGCCCGGCGCCGATTACATCGATGGTAAGCCATATAATCAGTACAAGAATTGCTATGAAAGCAGGTATGGCAGTCCATCTGCCTGTAAGAATACGGTCTATCCTGTTACTGCGCAGATGCTCTTTTGATTCTTTCGGTTTGATGACAGTTGCACCGCACAGTTTGTTGATAAAGTCAAAGCGCATTTCGGCCATGGCGGCATGACGGTCCAGACCGCGGTGCTGTTCCATCTCACTGACAATGTCTTCAAGCATCTTTTTCTCCTGACTGTCAAGATTGAGGGCATCAAGAATTTCACTGTCTCCTTCAATAAGACGGCTGGCAGCAAAGCGGACGGGCATTCCAACAGACTGCGTGTGGTCTTCAATAAGGTGCATTATGCTGTGCAGACCGCGGTGGATGGCTCCTCCGTGATCGTCCTTGCCACAAAAATCCTGCCGTTGCGGGGCTTCCTGGTAACGGGCAATGTGCATGGCGTGGTCAATAAGTTCGTCAATGCCTCGCCCTTTTGATGCTGCAATAGGAACAATAGGCAGTCCCATCAGCTGCTCCATCCTGTTTATACGTATGTTGCCGCCATTGCGGTCCATCTCGTCCATCATGTTGAGTGCCAGCACCATAGGTATCTCAAGTTCCATAAGCTGGACCGTGAGATACAGATTGCGTTCAATGTTGTTGGCATCGATGATGTTTATTATTGCATGCGGCTTTTCGTGCAGAATGAAATTGCGCGCTACAAGTTCTTCGGCAGTGTATGTTGAAAGAGAGTAGATGCCGGGCAAGTCCGTAACAATGCTGTTGGAATACCCTTTCAACTGTCCGTCCTTACGGTCAACGGTTACACCTGGAAAGTTACCCACATGCTGGTTTGAACCTGTAAGTGCGTTGAACAGGGTGGTCTTTCCTGCATTGGGCTGACCTAACAGAGCAAAACGCAGAGTTGTGTCTGCCGGTAGCGGATTCTCATGCTCTTTTGAGTGGTATTTGCCATCCTCACCATAGCCGGGGTGGGCATTGTGCTCGTGCAGTGACAGATTGTAGCCGGTATCGTCTAGCGGTTCTTTTGCAACAGGACAGGACCCGACCGTTTCCGTATCAACAATAATGTTTTCTGCCTGAGCCTGTCTTAGCGTGAGAGAGTAGCCGTTTACCATTATTTCAATCGGGTCTCCCATTGGGGCACGTTTGATGATTTTGACAACTGCTCCAGGTATGATACCCATGTCCAGCAGGTGCTGGCGCAGATTCCCTATTTGAACGTCTATGTCCAACACTCGGGCCTGCCTCCCGGTCTGCAACTCTTTGAGTGTCATGCTGGTATTACAGTTTTCCGGTTACTTTTTCCCATGTGAATGTGGTTGTAAAGCGACTGCCGTCTTCTTTTTCCCTGATGGCTGACCATACCATTATTCCATCTTTGATTTCTTCTATATCCCATCTTTCGTATTGGAATTCAGAATCGATGTCAGGACGCCATTTGCATGCCAGATAGTCTCCGTCAACAATATATTCGTTGTCAACATTCGGACTTTCAACCCATTTTCCGTCTTCATAGTTCAGATATGTGTATGTGCCGTCCGGGCGGAACTCAATACAATGATTGAAATCTCCATAAGTTGCATCTCCGGTCATGGCAATGCCTTTCCATAATCCGACAATATCTTCAACATAATCTATCAGAACCCTTTCATACTCAATGGTAGTGTTGCTCTCGTGATATGCGCTGTCGGTATAATGACGGAATAATCTTAAGCAAAGTCTTTTGTAGCCAATCTTTTCTACAATAAAATCCAGTTCGCTGCGCAGTTTCCCCTCATCATAATCGTAATAGCAGAATGAGCGGATACCGTTGTCGTGACATTCATATGTAAAAGGACTTCTTGCTTCCCATATGGATTTGCCGGTTGCGGTATAAGTTGTTGTACTGTACATTATTCCGTTGTTTTTGAATGTGGCTATCTGTCTCATGTTTGTAACTGTTTCTTTGCCGTCCAGTTTGATTCTTTTCCACTTTCCAACAATAAACTGCTCCACTTCCTTTTGCGGTGTAATGGTCTCTTCTTTCTGGCACGATGCCAATAACAGCATGAATGTAAATCCGTAAACCAGATACTTGATGGTCCTGTTCATTGATATGTTATTTATTGGTTTATAATAGTGCGCTAAAATAGCTAAAAATGATGAATGGTACAAATATTTGCAATTTATATTTTTTATTACCTTTGTAAGCGATAAATATGTTTGCGGATATCAGATGGAAATGAATTATAATGTTGCGGGTCTTGCATTCGGACTTTCTGTTCCGGACTGTTTTCCTGTCCTGGAACTTATTGATAATTACAAACCCTTTGAACAGACTGCCCCGGAACATGATGAACTGATCTTCAACTGTGCAATTTGTGATACCTTGCCGGAAGATGATTTTGCCCTGTATTACCGGGAACAAAGTGTTGAAGAGGGAATGCCGCAGATTGACATATTCAGATCACCGCGCGGTTATCTGTTTGAAATGCGACCGCATTCAAAATCGGAACGTATATTCCGGCTGTGGACCTCTGAAGATTTTTCAAAAGGAATGCTGCTCAGATGGGATTTGTCCGGAATAGGGCGTTTCCCCTTGGATAATGCGCTTATGCTGATGTTCGCTTTCAGAACAGCCTCTATGTCAACATTGGAAATGCACGCTTCTGTCATTGTGAAGGATAACATGGGCTATCTGTTTCTGGGTAAAAGCGGTACGGGCAAAAGTACGCATAGCCGCATGTGGCTTGACAATATACCAGGCAGTATGCTCCTGAACGATGACAATCCGGTTGTGCGTGTCTTGCCTGACGGTCAGATACGGGTGTACGGCACCCCATGGAGCGGTAAAACTCCGTGCTATAAAAACCTTGATTTCCATGTAGGCGGTTTTGTCCAGATTGTACAGTATCCGGAGAATCTGATTGAACGCCAAAGTGTGATTGATGCATATGTGTCACTTTATTCATCTTGTTCCGGAATGAACGTGAACAGCGGTATGACAGATGTCCTGCATGCCACATTGGAGACGGTTATAGCTTCGGTGCCATGCTGGCAGCTTAAGTGTCTGCCCAACGGCGATGCTGCGCGTGTATGTTTTGAATGTGTGAAAAATGGATACGATACTGTTGCCGAATGATATTCTGCTTGGCCAGATTACAGATATGCTGGCAAACGGAGTGAGCGTGGTGCTGCGCGTCAGAGGAAACAGTATGCTCCCATTCATTGTTGGAGATAAAGACAGTGTGGAACTGTACAAATGCGGCTCGGTCAGTGAAAACGATATGGTTCTGGCTCATCTGAAAAATGATAACTATGTACTGCATAGAGTAATCGGGATAGAAGGCAACCATGTGACTCTTATGGGTGATGGCAATATCCGCGGAACAGAACATTGTACGCTGGACGATATATGTGGTACTGTTTTGTACATATTGAAATACAACGGTAAAAAAATAGATTGCCACTCATCCGGTTTTCTGAAAAAATCGGCAAGATGGCGCAAACTGTTACCGTTCAGAAGATATATTTTGGGAATTTACAGAAGATTGGCAATAAGATAAACAGATAAAATATGAGAATAAAAGAAGGTTTCAAGATGAGAACACTGCTCAAGGAGCATATAGTTACAGCCGAGGGTTCCGGTCAGGTTGATTTCAATAAAATCATTTCATTGAATCAGAGTGCGGCGTTCCTATGGGAAAACGTTGTAGATAAAGATTTTACTGAAACAGATCTGGTAAACCTGCTTCTTCAGGAGTATGATGTTACAGAAGAGGTGGCAAAGGCCGATGTCAGCAATCTTGTCCAGAATCTGAAAGAAGCCGGTCTGATTGATTGAAAAGGGATTGATAAATAAATAAATAAAACACTATCTATATGAACTGCAGAACAATTGCATTGGCTCTGTCAATGGCACTACCGGTTGCCTTCAGAGCCCAGAACAAACCTTATATGGAGGATCTTCCATATTACGTTGAAAACCTTGAAGTATTTGAATCCGGACAGGAAGAGGGCCGCGCTTTCCATCTTCCGGAGAGTAGCATTTCTCTTGACGGAACATGGAAGTTCCTTTACTGCGATGCACCGGCCGATGTTCCTCAGGATTTTTTCAGTACATCGTTCAATGACCGCAAATGGTCAGACATAGAGGTCCCATCAAACTGGGAAATGCAGGGATTCGGTCAGGCGTTTTTCCGCAACACCGCTACAGCGTGGCCTTCACAGCGTCCGCGTCCAAATGCACAGCACACCGCCGCTCCGCAACAGAACACGGCAGAACTTTCATTCTCTGCCACACCGCCGCAGGTACCTATGAATTATAATCCGACAGGTGCCTACAGAACAACATTCAACATGCCGTCTGCGTGGAAGGACCAGCAGGTTTTCCTTCGCTTTGAAAAGGTGGCATCGGCATCGTTCGTATGGATTAACGGACAGCAGGTAGGTTATAACGAGGGAGCTCAGGAACCTGCGGAATACAACATTACAAAATATGTCAAACCTGGCAAAAACCAACTGTCTGTACTTGTGCTCAAGTACTCCGATGGCGGCTATATGGAGGTACAGGATTTCTGGAGACTTGCCGGTATATTTGACGATGTAACCGTATATTCAACACGTGACACACGCATTTTTGACTATCAGGTGATAACTGACTTTGACAGGTCGTTTACAGATTCAAAGGTAAGTCTGAATATTGATGTCAAAACATACACCCAGGCTGCCGACGGCCTCAAGCTTACCGCTACAATATCGCGGAACGGCGCTATTGCAGCAAAAATGGAACAGAACGGTATTTCTGTTGCAGCCGGTGGCAAGAACACAATCAGTCTGAATGCAACAGTCAAGGCTCCTCTAAAGTGGACTGCGGAGACTCCTGATCTGTATGACCTTGAAATGGTTCTGACCGATGCCGGAGGCCGTGTTGTGGATTCTATGAAAAAACGCATGGGCTTCAAAAAATCAGAGATAATTGACGGAGTGTTCTATCTTAACGGACAGCCTGTCAAACTCAATGCGCAATGTTCCCACATGCAGCATCCCGAATTGGGCCATGCCATGGATGAGGCAACTGTACGCCGTGATTTTGAAATACTCAAACAGTTCAATTTCAATGCGGTGCGCACATCGCACTATCCACCTGTAAACGAATATCTTGACCTTGCTGACGAATATGGCCTGTATATCATTGACGAGACCGGAGACGAGGCCCATTCAACAGAGTGGATTTCGAATATGCCTGAATGGATACCTATGTATCAGGAACGTGTGCGCCAGATGGTTCTGCGTGACCGTAACCATGTTTGTGTGTTGTTCTGGAGTGCCGGCAACGAGTCCGGTGAGGGACCTGACATAACAGAAGTGGTTAAAGAAGGACGCAAATATGACCCTACACGTTACTGGATGTATGGAGGCAATGCTGCCAAGCATGCCGCCGAGGATATTGTAGGCCCGCGTTATCCTATTCCATTGGAACATGAACTCAGATATGGCATGGATACAACAGACAAGCGCCCTTCTTTCATGGACGAATATCTGTCCGTAGCAGGTAACGGCGGTGGTGCCTTTGATGATTTCTGGCGCGAGATAGATGAACACCCGTCGCTTATGGGCGGTGCAGTATGGGATTTTGTTAGTCCGGGACTGCTGGAACCCGTGCGTACACTGGTTGACAAAAGCCCGTATAAGACAAAGACCAACATTATGGGCCGTGCCAGACTTGTAAAAGGCAAGACAGGCAAGGCTGTTGATTTGCATAGAATGGAACAGTGGGTACAGGTGTACCGTGCAGACAATGTGGAGATAAGCGGAGACAAGCTGACACTTACACTTGATATATATCCGCGTGAGTACAACCGTTTCGGCGGCTATATGATTACCAAAGGCAGCAACCAGTTCGGTTTGAGACAGCGCGGCACCGACAAAATAGAATTCTATATTGACAACGGACAGAAAGTTACTCTGACCGGCAATCTGCCGCAGGATTGGGAAAACAGATGGCACAATGTGACGGCGGTATATGATGGCAGCAGCATGACCATCTTCATAGATGGAGATTCAATAGCTTCTCAAAGCGCCAAAGGCAATATCCGCAACCTTCCGCTTTCACTCTGTATTGGCCGTGACGAGGAACGTCATGGTCAGGATACCCGCGAGTGCATTGCCGATGCCCTTATTGACAACGTTGGCGTGTTTGCGGCCGCAGTTACTCCATCTGACGGATTCAACGCAGCCGATGCCGTCCTTTGGCTTGATTTTGAACAGGAAAAACAGGAAGGCACATTCTGGACATACGGACTTGGCGCCCGTACATACGGAAGTATCTGGCCGGACCGCACTCCGCAACCCGAGATGTACCAGATGAAGAAAACAATGCAACCTTTGCGCTTTACTCTGCTTGATCCGCGCACGGGTCTGTTAGAGATTACAAACAGAAACAGCTTTGTAAATGCTTCAATCTACAATACGGTATGGACAATAACAGAAGACGATAAGGTTATTGCACAGGGTGAACTTGATCTGGACATTGCACCGGCGCAGGTTGGAACCGTAAAGATACCGTATTCAAGACCTGAGGCAAAACCTGGAAAGATGTACCGTCTGAACATAAGCGCGCGCCTTGCTCAGGACAAGATATGGGCCTCTGCCGGCCACGAACTCTGCTGGGAGCAGTTTGAACTTTCAGATTGGAACATACCGGCAGAACCAAAGGCAAAACCGGCCGGAGAAGTTGCTCTGACAGTTGACGGTGATATGATTATTGCCAGTGGAGCGGGCTTTGTGTACAAGTTCAACAAAACAAACGGCGAACTTTCTTCAATGGAGGTTGACGGTGTGCAGATGCTTGCACAGCCAATCAGACTCAATGTATGGCGTGCTCCGGTTGCAAACGAAATTGACGGCTGGAACGCATACAGCAGCCGTGCGGCAACAAGCCAGAACAAGAGCGGTTACGGCTCAATGGGTGCAGGCTCGGTGCTTGCTTCAATGTACTATTCATTCGGTCTTGACAATGTTGCATATATACCTGTAAGCGTAAAGGAACGCGCCGTTGATGGCTCTGCATACATAGATGTAAGAGAACTTGCACTGTTCGGATTCCAAGGTGAACGCCAGCTTGACGCATATATTGTAGGACGTGCAAACTCAGGCATGGAGAGCGTATATTCATACCGGATCGATGCCGACGGTACAATTACCGTACATCATCTTGTCAATCCGCAGGGCGAGATGCCGGCCTGGTTCCCAAGAATTGGTATAACAATGAGTCTCGCAGGCCAACTCAACAACGTTGAGTGGTACGGCCGCGGACCTGAGGCATCTTATCCTGACCGCAAGACAGGCTACCGCATGGGTATCTGGAAAACTACAGTTCAGGATATGTATGAACCATATCTTATTCCGCAAGATTACGGACTGCGTACAGACAACAGATGGGTACGTTTCACAGATAAAGATGGATGTGGAGTAGAGTTCTCTATGGAACAGCCGTTCTCATTCAACGCATATCCATATACAACAGAGAACCTTACCCGCAGCGTATACCAGTACCAGTTGGAGGATTCAGGCAATATAACTCTGAACCTTGACTATGCAACATCTGGCGTGGGCTGTACAGCACGCGGTATTTTCGATGCCTACAGGGCTTATCCTATGGGCTATGAAAGAACTGTTGTGATTACACCTGTCAAGTGATTATTCATTTTTTTTGACTTATGTTGACAAAGCGTTTTATTCTTTTTGTGACGGCTGCGACCATGGCGCTTGGCGCCTGGCGCAGTGCTGCTGCGCAGACCCCGCTTTCTGATACGAATATTCAGATATTCTACGATTTTGGCGGTGATAGAAAATTTGTGACCACCACACTTGAAATGTTTCATCCGGACGGGTGGGGCAGCACTTTCTTTTTTGTGGATATTGATTACAATTTCAAGTCCGGTGACGGCAAAAATGTGGGCCCTGGCGGTGCTTATCTGGAAATTGAGCGCTCTCTTAATTTCTGGCAGAATTCTGCTGTGAAAGACTTGAGCCTTCAGGTTGAATATGATGGCGGATTAGGTGCTTTGGGAGGCGGATACACAATCAATCATGCCTTTCTTGCCGGTCCAAATTATTCCATTCACAGTTCAGATTTCAGAAACACGCTCAATCTGTCACTGCTGTTCAAGAAATTTATCGGTCTGGAACAGGATGTGCCCATGCAGTTCACTGCTGTATGGGGGTTGCAGGACCTGTTCGGTGCCAAAGGATTGGTGTTCTCCGGATTTGCCGATGTCTGGTGTGAAAGAAGTGATATTGTTTTTCTTAGTGAACCGCAGCTCTGGTATGCGGTAGGACAATTTTTCTCCTGTCCAAATCTCAATTTAGGTACTGAAATTGAGATCTCTGACAATTTTGCTGGAGTACAGGGTTGGAAATGTTGCCCGTGTCTGGGTCTTAAATGGATTTTCTGACTATCAACCGTTTGCGGGTTGCCAGAATAACAATCAGTGTAAGAAACTCTGCAATTGGAATAGCCAGCCACATGCCTTTTTCTCCCACCATTTTCGGGAGGAAAATAAAACACGGTATGACCAGGATGAAACCGCGCAGAAGGGTATAGACCGATGCTCTTGTGGAACACTCTATACTTTGCAGGTATCCTACATATACTACGTTCAGAATGATGAACAGAATGCCGGTACTGAACAGCGGCAATCCTGAAACGCAAATGTTGTATGCTGGCTCGCCGGTTTCAAGAAAAAGCATTGCAACATAGCGTGCCCCAAAAAACATGATTGAACTGCAACCCAATCCGGATACAAGACTCCATTTGAGCATAAGGTTGAAGGCTTCCTTCAACCTTTTCTTATTGCCGTTTCCATATGCAAAGCTGACAATGGGCTGGGCTGATTCCACTATTGCATTGGCAGCCATGAAGATAACAGGGAAACAATAGCAGGCAACGCTGAAAGCGGCTACTCCTGCTTCTCCCAGATATAGAACAAAGATATAGTTTCCGGCAATCTCAATACCGCTTATTGCTATTTCTCCCAACAGGGCGGAAAAACCCATACGGATCTGATATCCAAGGTTACGCATTGTAAGAAAAAAAGATTTCCAGGTACGGCGCAGACGGTAAAGTGACAATGTCTTTGGCATCCACACAAAATAGAACAATACCATAAGACCGGCAATACCGAAACTTATCGATGTTGCCTTTGCCGCTCCTTCAAGACCCCAGCCGAACGGAAATATGAATAACCAGTCAAGGAATATATTGAGAATGGTGCCAGCCAGAGACGTTGCCATGGCATATTTGGGACTTCCATCCAGACGTATCAGGAAAATACCCACCATATGTAAAATTATGAGCGGCGAACTTATTGCAATCCATTTAAGGTAACTCGTGGCAAGCGGGAGCAAAATTTCGTTACTGCCAAACAGACGGCAGGTGGCTTGCAGGTTGCATAACATTATACCGCTGATAATTACCGTAATTATCACACTGCCAAGAAATGCCTGAGTGACATTTATCCTTGCAGGTTTTATTTCTCCTTTGGAAAGATGTATGCTGGCTACCACCGAACCTCCAAGGCCGAACATCATTCCGATGCCGCTTAGAATAGTGAAGATGGGGGCTGCAATATTGATGGCCGCCAACGAGTCTGCGCCTGCACCATGTCCTACAAATGCCCCGTCGGTAAGATTGAGAATGACAATGGAAATCATGCCTACGAGTGTGGGTACAAGCATCTGGCGGAAGAGCTTTCCTACAGGCTCGTTCGCAAAATCAATGGCATTTCTATTATCGTGTCTCATATTGGAATTTTCTAAATCTTGAGAGCATCTCCGCAGGATAAGTATTCTATCTGTGACCCCATAATGGATTTCAGCTTCCGGAACTGTTCCTGGCCGGTGCAATGCATGGTGTAGAACATAGTTTCTGTATACTTCCCCAGTTCTGCCGCAAGACTATGGATATAGGCATCCTCCGCACTTTTTTCAAGACCGCTTTTTGCAAGGTGCATTCCGGCCAATACATGTGTGGGAACTTTCCCTGTTGTTTCCTGCATCTTGTGAATGATGTTTACAATTCCGCAATGGGCACATCCGGCAAACAATACAATATTGTCCTTTTCCCCGATAATAAGATTCTGTTCGTGGCTGAAAGTGTCGTTAGTTATTTCATCGGGGCCAAACAGAAGGCGATTGCCAGCGGGTTTGCAGATATTGCCTCTGACATTGGCAAAAATGATCATGTCTTTGCCAATCCGTGTCAGATCCCGGCAAAACACCAGACGGTTGTTATTTTCAAGTTGTTTGTCCAACCCAATATAACACAACCCGTTCTCTCTTAAAGAGTAGTGAGGCTGAAAAGACTCATTGTGAACATATACTTTCGCTTTTCTGTTCTCTTTCAGGAATGTGGCAAGACCACCTCCGTGATCGTAATGGCCGTGTGAAATCACTGCAATATCAACATCGGCAACAGACAAAGACAACTGTTCAGCGTTACTTGCAAACAAAGAACTCTGTCCCATATCAAAAAGTATGGAAAGCCCGTCATTTTTTTTGATATACAGACTCAAACCATGTTCTACAGGCAATGCTTTGCCGCTTGTGTTTTCTACTACCGATGTTATCTCCATTACTGAAAAAACACGGCTTACCGGATTGCCTCCAGAAGTTGGTCACAGATAGCTTTCATGCCGTTGACAGACGGATGCCCGTTTTGTTTCTCAATATCATGGAGCTCAATGAGCTGCACGCCGCAGTGTTTGCAGACTTTGCGGAAAGATGCGTTGACGCCCTCATCCAGTTCGGAGTTCAGTATTGTGTAAATTTTGGCCTTGGGGTAGATGCTTTTGAGAGAATTGAGCATGTATGCCAAAGCCGGACGGAGCGACTTGCAGTCTTCTTTTGATATTTTGGAATATTTGTATTCGCCAAGAGGAGCTTTTGCCCAAGCATCGTTGGTACCGCCGAATACGAATATGATATCTGGATTGCCAAGTTTCCACAAACGGGAGTTGAATGATGAGTTTGCGGTATTCATATGGAAATATCCGCTGTTGCATATTGTTGTCCCACCCCAGGAATCGTTTACTTCAAGAGTGTACCCCATAGCTTCGTTGTACAGACTCCACCATGTCTGGCTTATCTCCTTGACATCGTTGTTGGCATCGGGATAGAATGGTGCATAACCGTCGGGATTGGCACCTTTGAATGTTGAATACGAGTCTCCTAAAATGGAAACCTTTTTTGTCTGTGCGTTAGCAACGGAAACAATCATTGCTACAGCCAATGCAATTGAAATGATTTTTCTCATATGTCTTAGTTCTTTACTTGCAAAAGTAGTAAATAATCTTTATTTTTGCTTAGCAAAGTATGTCAGAAATAAGTTAGTGTTTCCCAATTCGCTGGATAGCAATATGGAAATGGCTGAGAATCTTACTTTTGAATCATTATCACAATCCTCTGCTCAGGCAGGCGGGTGTCCCCCTGTAGTGCCATCATCTGATATCAGGTGGTTCGTTATGAGAGTCACATACAGCCGCGAACTCAAGGCAAGAATACTTTTGCAGGAGGCAGGAGTGGAATGCTTTATTCCTATGGTTTGTGAAAGGGAACCGGATGAAAAACGTTATGTGCCGGCTGTACACAACCTGATTTTTGTGCACAGTTCGCGCGATTTTCTGGACAATTACAAGCGTAAGGTGGAAGAAGGTTGTTCGTTGCGGTATATGATGGACAGGAGTACAGGCCTGCCTATGGTGGTGCGTGACAGGGAAATGGAAGATTTTATCCGTGTCACTGCAGAAATGGAGGATAGTGTACTGTATCTGGATAATCCGTTGGCGACTGTTGAAAAAGGTACTCCTGTTGAGATTGTGAACGGCCCGTTAAATGGTGTGCGTGGCAAGTTGTTGCGCATACGCCGTGACCGCAAGGTAGTGCTGCAACTGGCCGGTTTGGTAGCTGTGGCTGTTGACGGCATTCCGCTGGAATGGTGCAGGGTAGTATGAAAAAAGTAGTATAAATGAAAGAGATAAAGTTTACAATTCCGGATATTTCTGATCTGGAGATTGAGAATGTGGTTGAAGTGCTTAGGTCGGGATGGATTACGACCGGGCCAAAGACGAAGATTCTTGAAAAGAAACTGGCAGGTTTTCTCGGTGACTACAATGGGGAAGGTTTTCCGCGCTGTGTGTGCTTGGGTTCAGCCACTGCTGCAATGGAAATAGCATTGAGACTGGTTGGTATCGGACCGCAGGCTGGGGGCAGTGCACACGATGAAGTGATTACCTGTGCCTACACATACACGGCATCGGCATCGGTAATCAGTCATGTCGGAGCAAAAATAGTGCTGGTTGATTGCTCTGGTGCAGACGGCTCCATTGAGATGGATTATGACAAGCTTGAGGCGGCCATAACCCCGAACACCAAGGCTATTATCCCTGTTGACATTGCCGGTGTACCTTGCGACTACGACCGCATATTCGGAATTGTGGAACGGAAGAGGAAACAGTTCAAGGCTTCGTCACGCCTTCAGGAATCACTTGGCAGGATTGCGGTGATTGCCGATGCCGCCCATGCGCTCGGTGCCTTGTACAAAGGGAATACGGTAGGAAGCGTTGCTGATTTTTCGGCATTCTCGTTCCACGCCACAAAGAATTTCTCCACGGCCGAAGGCGGGGCGCTCACGTGGAATCATTTTGAAGGGATTGATGACAGCGAAATATATCGCCGGATTCAGCTGTTCAGCCTGCATGGACAGAGTAAGGATGCGTTTGCAAAGAATCAGGCAGGAGGATGGGAATATGACATCATCGGTCCCTGGTACAAGTGCAATATGACTGATATGGCGGCCGCCGTGGGCCTGGGACAGTTCGAGAGATATCCCGGCATGCTTGCCCGCCGCAGAGAAATCATCGGAAGGTATGATGCTGCATTCAAACCGCTCGGTATAAAGGTTCTGGATCATTATACTGCTGACAGACAAAGCTCAGGGCATCTGTACATTACCCGCATTCCGGGAATAGGGCGTGATGAGGCGAATGAAATAATGAAGGAGATGTCACAGGCGGGGATTGCCACGAACGTCCACTTCAAGCCTCTCCCAATGCACACGGCATACCGCAACCTTGGTTTTGACATCAAAGACTATCCGGTTTCGTACGCCAGGTTCGAGAACGAAATCACTCTTCCGCTTCATACCAAAATGACGGATGAAGATGTGGATTATGTGATTGAAAATTATATCAGGATTCTGAACGTTTTCGATAAGCCGAGCACAGAGGGAAAGCTTGCTTTCACTATGCCGAGGTGAGAAAACGACTCTTGAAAAGGAATAAATACTTCAGAGTGAAATATGAGTCTTAGAAACAGAATATACTTTTCTCCATTCGGATATCTGGTACATCTGGTTCTTGTTGTATTGGCTGCACTTGGAAAGAGATGCATGGTTTATGGATACAGGAACAGCGACGGCAAATATCTGCCAAAGTGCAGGATATCATCAAAGGCTTTGATACTTGACAAAAAGAAGCTGAAGATTGGGGACAATGTCTGGATAAACCATTATGCCAGGATAGACACCACAAGTGGGGTGGAGATTGGCGAAGGCTGTCAGATAGGATATGGGGCCTGCATACTTTCGCACAGCAGCCATAATGCCATACGTCTGCTTGGAACCCATTATATGGAGATTCCGATTATGGACCGTGCCGGCTATATTTTCAAGCCAGTGAAGATTGGAGAATACACTTTTGTGGGAGGAGGCAGCTGCATCATGCCTGGTGTGACTGTTGGAAAAGGCTGTGTGATAGGCGTCAATTCCGTGGTGACTCATGACATCCCTGACTATTCCATAGCTATGGGCAATCCGGCAAGAGTGACTGGCTCAACGTTGGATACTGACAGGAAAATACTTGCTGAGAATCCGGAGTTGATGGAAATGTACTATGACAAAGAGATTATTTGACATAGTGGCATCAGGGTGCGGGCTGATTGTTCTGAGCCCTTTGTTTCTGATTCTTGCTATCTGGATAAAGTTGGATTCCAAAGGCCCTGTGTTCTACCGTCAGGTGCGTGTTGGCAGGAACAACAGGGATTTCCGCATTTTCAAGTTCCGCTCAATGAAAGAGGGGGCAGACAATGGCTCATTGGTGACAATCGGTGGACAAGACCCGCGTATTACCCGTTCGGGCCATTTCATCAGGAAGTTCAAGTTGGACGAACTGCCCCAGCTGATAAATGTTTTTGTGGGCGATATGAGTCTGGTAGGCCCTCGGCCTGAGGTGCGTCACTATGTGAATTACTGGACTCCGGAGCAGATACAGGTCCTGGATGTGCGCCCGGGTATCACCGATCCGGCATCGATCAGGTTCAGGAATGAGAATGATTTGCTGGATAAGGCGGAAAATCCGGAAGAGTATTACATAAACGTAATCATGCAGGAAAAAATCAGGTTGTATTTGGAATATGTTGGTAATCAAAGCTTGTGGTACGATATCAAACTCATATTCCAGACAATCAAGGTTGTCATTAAAGATTGAAGATATGGCTGTAAATAAAAAAGCAAGAGCATTGTATTTCATGTTCTTTGACGGCATTGAGACAATGGCGGCAAATGCAATTCAGACTTTCCAGGAAAGGCGTACATTGAAAAAGTATGTCAGGCACATGCCTAAACTCACTTCGGAACAGAAGAAAGCCGTAAGGGAGTTCTGGAAACCGTATTGCAAGATTGATACGGACTGGATAAGGTTCTATTCTTTCATAAACGGAAAGTTTGACCCACGATATATCCCTAATGATCTGCAATACACAAAGATTGACCAATATTTCAATAATAGGAAATTAGGATATGGGTTCAACGACAAGAATTATTATTCCCTGATATTCCCTGACATAAAGCAACCGAAAACCGTTGTCAGAAAGATCGGAGGTTTGCTCTTTGACGAAAATTACCGCCAGATAGATATCGAAAAGGCGGAATCCTTGTTGGTTATAAGACCCGAGGTGATTGTCAAACCTTCACAGGAAAGCGGTGGCGGCAGAGATATCAAGTTTTATGACACAAAGGCTGATATTGAAGAGCTAAAAACAGTGCTGTGCGACAAGAGAGAGAAGAATCTGATAATTCAGGATATATTCAAGCAACATCACGAACTTGCCAAAATGCATCCTAAGTCTGTCAATACAATCAGAATATTCACATTGATGATGGAAGACGGAGTGCATATTCTGCTTGCATCGCTGAAAGTAGGGGTAAATAATAATCGCACGGATAATTTCTGTGCTAATTCAAGTATCGTCGCAGGAATCAAGGAGAATGGTGAATTGATGAATCGGGCTTTTTTAAACGAATGTTCCAATCAAACAACAGACAGACATCCGCAGGGAATGTTTCTGAATGAAGTAAGAATCCCTTCGTTTGGTAAAATGCTTGATACAGCAAAAAAGGCAGCGCAGTATATTGGCAACTTTAGATTGGTCGGTTGGGATTTCTCTGTTGATGAAGATGGAAATATTGTGTTGATTGAAGCTAATATGCGCAAAGGTGGCATAATTCCCAATCAATTTGCACACGGCCCGTTCTTTGGGGATTTGACAGAAAGAGTATTAAATGAAGTTTTTGGGAGGAAATAATAAATGGATCCGTATGCATTAGGTTATAGGTTATTCAACTGGTTTGAGACATTTTCACACGATTCTTTCAGAAAGAAATTTGCAAGAATCTATTCTACAAGTCAACTGAACGCGGCAAAGTGCAATTATCCGAATTGGAAAACTCTTACAAAGGAGCAGAAGAAAGAGATAGCTGAATACTGGGGACTTGAACATCCGGTAAAAAGCGACTTCATGACGCACGAGATTATGCTGAATGTAAAAGGCGAGTTCGATGTCCGTTATGTTCCTGAAAAGATTTACAGATTGTATCTGGATCCAGGTCTTGCGGACAGGAAATTGATCCTGGCTTGGGATGACAAGAATTATTTTGAACGTCATCAGCCATCACTTCCTTTCCCTCATGCCTACGTCAGGAATGTGAACGGCTGGTTCCTTGACAATGACTATCGTCATATCAGTCCTGAGGACGCGAGAAAAATCATGGTCGAACATCTTCCCCTTATAGTCAAGCCATCCTTGGTATCGGGAGAAGGAAAAAATCTCCGAATGGTTTCTGACGAAAAAGCAGTGGATGAAGTCCTTTCAACATACCCCAGGAATTATCTGGCACAGGAGGTTATTGCCCAATGCGATGAATTTGACAGGATGAATTCTCATAGTGTAGCAGCTATGAGGATAGTTACCGCAATAGTGAATGGCAAGGCAGAACTGATGTCCGGTATGCTTCTGACCAATACGACCGATGCGGTTGCGTGCAACAGGAATACGGCTCCCGGAGTGGGTGTGGTTCTTATCGGAATTGATGATGATGGAAAGTTGGCGGATACCGGATATTTTGAGAATGCAAAGCCTATACAGACTCTGCCGAACGGTTTTACATTCGGTGGCGTTCAAGTGCCTTCGTACAAAGAAGCATTGACTCTGGCGTTAGAAGCGCATGAAAGTATGCCGATGCTCGGGATTATAGGCTGGGACATTACCATTGATAAAAATAATAAGCCGATTGTTTTCGAGTGGAATCTTAGAGGAATAGGAATGTATCACTCACAGTTGACTACAGGCCCGCTGTTCGGACAGTATTCCGACTATTTTGCCGGAATTGCGAAAAAGCTGATAAAGCAAAAATGAAGAAGAAGGTAATGCTGGTGTTCGGCACACGTCCCGAGGCTATCAAGATGTGTCCGCTGGTCCTGGAGTTCCGGAAGTATCCCGAGGATTTCGAGACTGTAGTGTGTGTTACTGGACAGCATCGTGAGATGTTGGATCAGGTGTTGAAGATATTTGAGGTGAAGCCAGACTTCGACCTGAACATCATGAAGCAGGGACAGGATCTGACGGATGTGACGTGTCGGGTGCTTACTGGACTTCGTTATGTGTTCAAAGAGTGCAGACCTGATGTTGTTTTGGTTCATGGGGATACTACGACCTCTATGGCAGGAGCTTTGGCAGCATTCTATGCCCAAATACCGCTTGGCCATGTTGAGGCAGGACTCCGTACCTATAAAATGCTCAGCCCCTGGCCGGAGGAAATGAACCGTCAGGTGACGGACCGCATTATGGATTACAATTTCTGCCCTACGGTTCTCGGTGCGCAGAATCTGAAGGAGGAGAATGTTCACGGAAAGATTTTCATTACAGGCAATACCGTCATCGATGCCCTCCACATTGTGGTTGATAAACTGAAGAACGATAAAGCTCTTGTCGAAGAACAGAGGCAGATTCTCAATGCAGCCGGATATGACGTAACAAGGTTGGATGGCAAACGTAAGCTTGTTTTAATCACAGGCCACCGCAGAGAGAATTTTGGAGACGGCTTCATCAGCATGGTGACAGCAATGAAAGACCTCAGCGAAAAATATCCAGACGTGGATTTCGTCTATCCAATGCACCTCAACCCTAACGTTCGCAAACCGATTGCCGAAGTGTTCGGAGAGGCTGCCATCAATCACGAGTCATCGTTATCGTCATCGTCATCGTTGGGAAGAAACTTCTTCTTCATCGAGCCGCTCCAGTACATAGAATTTATCTATCTGGTGGAAAAATCCACAATCGTTCTTACTGATTCGGGCGGAATCCAGGAAGAGGCTCCGAGCCTCGGTAAACCTGTGCTTGTGATGCGTGATACCACCGAGCGTCCCGAGGCGTTGGAAGCCGGGACTGTCAAACTTGTGGGTACCGACCACGATATGATTATCTCAGAGGTGTCAAGACTGCTTGAGAATGAAAAATATTACAACCGGATGAGCAGGGCTGTCAACCCTTACGGAGACGGACATGCTTGTGAAAGAATAGTAAATGCATTAAGATGATAAACGTAATAGGACTTGGTTATATCGGTCTTCCGACAGCCCTTATGATGGCAAGTCACGGAGTGGAAGTAATAGGAACAGACTACAATAAGGAACTTGTTGCAACTCTGAACGCAGGCAAGACAACCTTTAAGGAAGACGGTCTCGACGAACTCTTTGCCGAGGCGGTAAAGGCCGGCATCAAGTTCACCACCGAATATCAGAAGACGGATATGTACATCGTCTCCGTTCCCACTCCATACGACAAATTCTCAAAAAAAGTCGATGCCTGCTATGTGGTGGCGGCCATCAAGGAAGTGATGAAAGTCTGCCCCAAGGATGCCACAGTGGTAATCGAGTCAACTGTAAGTCCTGGCACAATCGACAAGTTCATCCGTCCCGTAATCGAAGCTAACGGTTTCAAGATTGGAGAGGACATCAACTTGGTTCATGCTCCCGAGCGCATCATTCCAGGCAATATGGTCTATGAACTGCTCCACAACAATCGCACCATCGGAGCCGATAACAAGGAGATTGGCGAGAAGGTGAAGAAGTATTATGCATCCTTCTGCCAAGGCGAGATAGTCGTTACTGACATCCGCACGGCCGAGATGACAAAGGTCGTGGAGAACACATTCCGTGCAGTCAACATCGCATTTGCCAACGAGCTTGCCCGCATCTGCCGTCACGACAATATGGACGTGTATGAGATCATTAAGATCTGTAACATGCACCCCCGCGTCAATATCCTTCAGCCTGGTCCCGGTGTCGGTGGCCACTGCATCAGTGTTGACCCTTGGTTCCTTGTGGGCGACTATCCTTCACTTGCCAAAGTCATTGACGAGAGTATGCGCACCAATGACAGCCAGCCTCAGTTTGTGCTCAACCGCATCTATGAGATTATGGAGGAGAACGGCATTACGGATGACCGTCGTGTGGGTCTTTACGGCATCACCTACAAGGAAAATGTGGATGATGTCCGTGAGAGTCCAACCCTTCAGATGCTTGAATGTCAGGAGAGACATCTTGCCAGACCTTTGAAGAGCTTTGATCCTTTCTTTACCGATAAGGAGATTGTGAAGAATCAGGTGCTGGATTTCGATGAGTTCCTTGATGGGGTGGATATGGTGGTGATTATGGTTAAGCATGGTCATATTCTTGATAATGTTGAGCGTTTGAAAGGTAAGGTGGTATTAGACTGCTTTAATGTGATTAATCTTCCTGGAGTGTATCATATTTGATTATATGTAATTTGCTTTTAGCGAAAAGTGCTGTAAAATCATATATTTTCGCCCGAATGAATTTAGTGGAACATGGGATATTCCGTATATTCGCAATAGGATATAGATAACTGAATATCAATAGATATGGAAAGAATTATAGGTAGGGAATCTGAGATTCGCGCTCTTACAGAAATTGCAGGCTCTGGCAGGCCTGAATTTGTAGCTGTATATGGGCGAAGGAGGGTTGGAAAAACTTTCCTTGTCAGGAGTGCGTTCAAGGACAAGTTCGTGTTCTACGCCACAGGCATCATCGAGGGTACCTACGAGCAGGAGTTGGAGGCCTTCAACATCGGTCTTGAGCGTTACGGATGGAAGGGCGACAAGGCTACTAACTGGATGAGTGCGTTCAAGATGCTCACTGAATTGCTCAAGAGCAAGTGCAGCAGGCGCACCACACGTCAGGTGGTGTTTCTTGATGAGCTGCCTTGCTTTGATACTCAGGGCAGCGGCTTTATCAAGGCACTGGATTTCTTTTGGAACGGGTCGGCTTCGTGGATGGACAATATTATGTTTGTGGTGTGCGGGTCGGCTACCAGCTGGATGATAAAGAATCTGATACACTCCAAGGGCGGGTTGCATAAGAGGCTTACGCACGATATTCCGCTGCACCCTTTCGATCTTGCCACGACTGAGAAGTATTGCCGCTCGCGCAGGGGTCGGTGGGACCGCCTCTCCATCCTTCAGACATATAGTGTACTGGGCGGTATTCCGTATTATCTGAGTCTGCTTGACTTCAACGAGAGTGTGGCAGAGAATATTGACCGTATGTTCTTCTCGGACGATGCCTTGCTGAAGAACGAATACAAGGCTCTGTACCGTTCGATGTACACCCATCCGGACGGGTATATAGCTATTATTGAGAAGCTTGCCGGCATCCGGCAGGGAATGACTCGTGCTGAGCTTGCTGGGGCTCTTGGAGTGCACAACAACGGCCATTTCGGCGATATGCTGGATGATTTGGTGCATTGCGACTTTATCCGCAGGTATAACAACGGCACGAACGAGAACGGAGGCATCTATCAGCTGATTGATTTCTTCACACTGTTTTACCATCAGTTTGGCAAGAGGCGCACTACCGACAATCACTATTGGAGCAACCTGCTGAACGACCCTGCACAGAATACCTTTTATGGGCTGGCGTTCGAGCGGGTGTGTATGTGGCATTTCCGCAAGGTAATTGCAGCTCTGGGCGTGAGCGGGATACATTCGGAGTTCTACTCGTGGAGAAGCAGCAAATCCACTCCGGCAGTGCAGATAGATATGGTGATTGATCGCAGCGATGGTGTGGTGAACATTTGCGAGATGAAGTATTCGCGCTTGCCGTATGTGATGACCAAGGCCGAGACAGAAAAGATTGAGCTCCGTGAGGCAACGTTCCATAGCGAGAATCCCGACAGGCAGTGGACGCAGGTTGTGCTCATTACAACCAAGGGCCTCAAGTGCAACACACATTCTTCTGTGGCACAGAAAGAACTTACACTGGATGATTTGTTTTGATTTATTTATGGTATAATGAAACATATACTGTTTGTTACAGATACTTATTATCCTGATTCCAGTGCAACGACCACACTGGGACGCAGGACGGCCGAGGCGCTTGCACAGCTGGGATACAGCGTGGATGTTTATCCTGCTGAGATTTCGGGTAACCATTTCACTTATCCGGATGAATATAATGGAGTAAAGATTATCAAGCCTGAAGTCGGGGCAGAAATGAATTATACTCCCGTGAATCCTTCAGAGACCCATACAATTACGGAGAGTCATCTGTCAGGACTGGGGAAATTGCTTGACTCAAAGGATTATGACTATGTCTTTTCCGTAGCGCTTGCTTTCGAGGTGAATTTCCTGGCCCATCAAGCCCGAAAGGGAAGAAAATGCAAGTGGTTCCCGATGTCGTATGACCCGTATGCTTTCAATCCGCATATCACGGAAGAACAGAAGCAGGAGTATATCCGACGGGAGGTGGAAACACTGCAGGATGCGACAAAAATATTCTTCCTCACGGAATTCAGCGATGATTATGTCGGCTCGCCAATAGAGGACAAGATTGTCTATTTCAATCTTCCGTGTATCAGGCCCATCAATCCGGACAGGACGAAGAGGGTTATTGAGTTCGATGATTCCTATATCAACTGTGTATTCTTGGGCGATTTCTATTTTGGCAATGAGAATACGGACTTCATCTTCAGGTTGTTTGAGAAAGTTGAAAGACGGGCAAAGATCCGTTTATATACCATAGGAAGTGTGTGTGATTACCGTGAGACCGTAAATCTGTGGCAGGAAAAGCTTGGCGACGGTTACATCTGCCATGAGCGCATCAGCCAGGAAGAGGCGCACAATGCTATGCTGGACTGTGATGTGCTGGTAAGTATGGGTCACGACTCCGCCAATATGTGCCCGAGCAAGGCCATTGACTTTGCCTCCAGCGGCAAACCTATTCTGCATATCCAGAAAATTGAGAACTGTTGCGCAAAGAAATATCTGGAACGCTATCCGGACAAATGCTTCATATATCAGAATGAAGAACTGACAGACCAGAGAGTGAATGGGGTGGCGCAGTTCATTCTCGAAGCAAAGGTTAAGAAAATAATTCCATTCGACACGGTAAAGGAATTATACAGTGACTTCACGATGGAGTCGTTGATAGAGAAGATTCTGAAAGAACTCTAAGTATGAAAGTCGGCATATTGACATATCATAGGGCATTGAACTACGGAGCATTCCTCCAAGCTGTTTGTCTTTGCAAAAGGATGAATGCTGAAAAAGATATTTCCGCCGAGATTATCGACTATGATATGCTGTCTGTACGGAATCTGTATCAGCAGTTGACTGGGAATACGGTCAAAAGCAGATTGAAACATTTTGTCAAAACATTGCTGGGGAAGGATTCTGTAGTGGTTCTGGACATTTCCGAATCCTTTCAAAGAGGCTATGAGAAGGCAAAAGGTTTGTTATCGGAGGATTCACTGATTTCGGATGACATGGACGCTTTTACGGTGTTCGTAAAAGGAAAATACGATGTAATCATTTCCGGCAGTGATGAGATATGGAAAATAAAACCAATAAGAGGTTTCCCGAATCCGTATTTCCTGCCGGGCGATTTAGCATGCAGAAAGTTTTCGTATGCCGTTTCTGCAAGAATGGACTTTGGCACTTTGCCGGAAGACCAGCACTTAAAACTTAACGGATATTTAAAAGACTATGAATTCATTTCCGTAAGAGATGAGCTCACATATAACGCCGTGCGAAAGGAAGGGATTCCAGAAGAAAAGATGATGCTTTCCTGCGATCCGTCATTCCTGTATGATTTTCCCGAGAGTGAGATTACGGTGCAGGAATTGCTGAAAAAGAAATGCAGGCTTGACCCGGACAAGAAAACCCTAGTTTTAGCCGATGTCCATCGAAAAACCGCCGAAAGCATTATTTCTCAGGTCAAAGACGAATACAATGTGATTTCAACGGTATTGAAGAATCCGAAGTGCATCAACCTTTCAGACCTTGATCCGTTTGAATGGAGATTGCTCATTTCAAAAGCGGATATGGTTGTTTCTTCTCTATTCCATGGCGTGTGTTTCAGTATAACAAATAATACTCCATTTATTGCAGTGGCAAGGGAAGATAAGAAAAGTAAGTTGCAGGAACTTCTATGCAATACAGATCTTGAAAATCGTTATGTTGAAGCAAAGGATGCTATGACGCTTGATTGGAAAAAGACATTTGCACTTGCGGCAGAGAAAACGGATTACAGAGATTTTGTTCTATGTCAAAGAAAAAACTTTGATGTTTTTCTTGAAAAATTAAGAGGAGAAAATGCTTAAGAGAATAATAGACGGTATAAAACGAAGGCTTGCTGAATATCGGGTAAAACTGAATTTCCGTGACGTCTGTTATTCGGCCCGTGAGTATCACAATATCATTCTATCGCCAGAATTTGTTTACAGAGACGATAACAGTACTTATATTTCTTCTTTTATCAAACACGAAGAAACTGGCGTCACACCTTGGGACATTGATGAGAAGAGCGATATCTCCCGCATTTCATATATTGATTCGGGTATGCATCTATACAGCCGGTTAAAAAAGGAAAACTGGATGTGTTTCTTTTATCGGGATGTAAAGGATAGATGTTCCTTTTCTTTTGACATTGAAGATCATAAAGGACTTGATGAGATACAGGTCAGTTTTCATTGTGACAGTTTGAGAGAACGCTATCGCTTTATGATTCGCAACAATAAAACCGCTGTTTTTGAAGTGATTAAAAATAGCAGATTTTACAAATTTGTAAGACAAAGGAGATGCTCTGTTCCACTTAACGAAAAGCACAAAATTTCGGTTGTGGTTGACGGGAATCATTATTCACTTTTAGTCGATAAAAAGCCGGTTCTTTCGTTACGTGACAGAAAGAATCTGATAGGAAATGTAAAGGACAACAAGATGATTATGATTTTCTACAACAGAAACGGAGAAATCAACTGTGATGTATCGGCTATCGAAATGCAGTATTAAAACACTTTTTAGATGATATCAAATCTTGGAGAAGAGTTACTATCAATTATACAGCAAGAGAATTCTTTTTTGAACGCTATGAATCGAACAGAGTATATATATTATCGTATTAGGACGGCATTAAAACTGAATGTTTTTCAGTTTATAAAGTACAATTTTCTCTCAAAACGGGTTCACCGTGCAAAGGGAGCATATATCATTCCGTTCAGACCAGGGAAAATATTTCTTGGTAAGGATGCGGAGATTATATTAAATGATACACTGATTCTAAATAAGCCATTGCTGGAAAATGTGCTTGTCAGAGGCAATTTGTATATGCCAGGCAAATCAAAACTCATTATCAACGGTGAAGTCACTTTCTGTGCCGGTTACTGTGTTCAAATCGATGGCGTACTGAAATTTGATGGATCAAATAAAATCAGTGAAGGAGTCCGAATCATTTGCCGCAATAGCATATCCATAGGCCAAGGCAGCGGTATCAGCGTATATTCGACTGTCAGGGATTCTACGGCACATTCGTCCGGGACAAATCCCAGTAATATGACTGTTTCCTCCGCTCCTGTGGTCATCGGAAAGCATGTGTGGATTGGAGAGAAAGCAAGTGTTTTTCAGGGATCCGTAATCGGAGACGGCGCAATCATCGGAAACAGTACTGTGGTTAGCGGAGAAGTTTCTCCCAGAGCGATGGTAGCACCGGTGATTGATAAAGAAATCCTTTCCGACGTGTATTGGTTTTATTCAGAAGAAACCAAAGCCGCAGAACTCCGGAAATATTACGGTGATGTAGAGCCTTGCGCTGAGAATGGAATAACAAGCGCACCGAAAGAAATATACGATAAGGTGTGCAGCGTATTTTCCGCTCTTGGATATGATGACAGTATTTTCAAGGGGGAAGACTTGATAGGAAGCAAAGTAATTGACTCGCTTTCGCTACTTTCACTTATTGCGGAATTAGAGGAGCAATTCTCAGTAAAAATTCCTATTAGGGAAGTAAACGGAAAGGGGTTTTACAATGTTGAGACCATTGCCGCATTGATGGACAAACTCACAACGAACAAAAAGTCTGCGAATACGGCGGAAACTGCCGAAAAGCAAGAGAATAGCTCCGCTCAGGCGAAAAAACCGTTAGAGCTTCACATTGAAGATACAGAGAAAACGGTTATTCAGCGGATATTTGAAAATTCGGTAAAAACTCCCGATAAAGTGGCAATTATTACGGAGAACTCAGAAACAACATATCTTGAACTGTGCAAATTGATTTATTCATATAGCGAAACCTACAGACGGCTTGGCGTTAAAGCTGGAGACAATATTGTTTTACAGGCGATAAGGGATGTCCGATATATTGCGGCCTTCTATGCCTGCCATTTGTTGTCTGCCGTTCCAGTTCCTGTTGAAGATGAAATCGGCAAGGAAAGAGTTGTTGAAATAGCAAGGGAAACAAATGCTCAACTCATTATCTGCAACTATTTGAATTGTGGTAAGAAGTGCATCAGTTTCGAGCAACTGGACGATAAAACAAATATCGTTTCCGATATACCAATCTTTTCGCTGAATTTTCCCGCCCTGAACAAACCGGCTCAGATCCTCTTTACCACAGGAACGACAGGGAAATCGAAAGGCGTTGTTCACAGTCACAGCAATACGGCTCATGCTGCGTATTGTCATGCAAAGACTGTAGAAATAAAAGAGGATGAAGTGCGCGGAAATTCTTTCCCTATGAATCATACCGGAGCAATCTTTGATTTACATATGGAATTAGCGAACGGTCAGACATTTGTCGCTATGCCCGGGTGGAACGATTTGAATAAAGTGATGAGTAGCATTGTTGACAATAAAAACAGCTGTCTCCACTGTACTCCTGCTGCATTAAAAGTGCTGCTGATGATGACAGAAAGCGAAACAATCAAAAATCAACTGGAATCTGTAATAATAGGAAGCGCCCCTGCAAATAAAAATACGGTGGATGAATTTTTGCGTGCGTTTCCCAATACGGAATTATTCAGTCTGTACGGTTGCACAGAGTGTTTTCCGATTTGTTTCACTAAGTACAAGATCAATGAACCTGTGTCGCTCGGGTATCCTTGTGAAAGTGTAGATGTCCGGCTGTATGAGCCTGAGTATAATCATTCGCTTGGCAAAGAGGTCGGACGGATCATGGTGAAAAGCCCCTGTACGATGATGGGTTATTACCATGATGCTGAACAGACAAATGCGGCTTTTCACGATGGCTATTTAACCGGGGCCGATTTGGGTTACTTTGATGAAAACGGGGCATTGCATTTTGCAGGCAGAGCCGACGATGTCATCAACGTAGGCGGGTACAAAATATCCCCGATTGAAACCGAGGCAGTTGCCGAGGAAAGCGGCTTGGTGCAGGAGTGTATCCTGATCAAATCCTTTGACAAGCATAACAATGAGTATCTTGAACTGCTTGCTGTACCGAAACAGCCGGAGTTTTCTTCCGAAGCTTTGATGAACTTTATCAAAGATAAGGTGGAAGCATACCGTGTTCCGAAGAAAATCACTGTTGTTGGTGAACTGAAGAAAACCTATAACGGAAAACTGGACAGAAAGGCGTACCGTTCATAAATAAAATACAAACAACAATATACAATGAAGAATATTCTAATTATCGGAGCGCATTTCGACGATGCGGAGCTGGGAGCTGGCGGATCTGCGGCAAAATGGGTGAGCCAGGGTAAGAAAGTGTACAAATACACCCTGACGGACAATGAGACCATATTCCCTCAGCGGAATATCCACGTTAAATTTGAAGACTCGAAAAGGCAGAGCGAACAGGCGGCAAAAGCTATAGGCATGGTGGAAATTGAAAACACCGACCCTGCACCCCACGGCAAACTGATGTTCGGTCAGGAGCAGATGCAGCGGGTGGAAAGCATAATCTTTGACTACAATATTGACACGGTCATCATCCATTTCAATGGTGATGCACATCAGGACCACGTGGAAGCCTGCAGAATATGCCTTGCTGCTGCGCGTCACTGCAAGAATATCCTGCAGTATCAGAGCAACGGGTATATCATGGACAATGAATTCCGTCCGACGTTCTTTGTTGACATCACAGACTTCATCGGACAGAAGAAAAAGGCTCTGGCATGTTATGGAACTGAGCACAACAGGATGAACCGCCTTTTCGGGACCAATCTTGAAAGGAATCATCTCTGGGGTTATGCCAATGAGGTGGAATACGCCGAAGGATTCAAAGTGATTAAAATGATGGAAGATTGAAAATCAAATAATGATAATATAGTTATGAGCAAGATTTTGGTTACAGGCGGACTGGGTGTCGTGGGAACAGAACTGGTTCGTGAACTGAGAGAAAGAGGTCACGAGGTATGGGTATGCGATCTGATGCACAACCATCATCCGCTGTATATCAGATGCGATATTGGAGAATACCGCCAACTTGAAAGGATTTTCCAGGAGCACACCTTTGATTACGTCTATAACCTGGCCGCCGAGTTCGGCAGATGGAACGGCGAGGACTATTATGAAAAGGTATGGCATTCCAACGGAATCGGAACAAAGAATGTCATCCGCCTGCAGGAAAAATACAGGTTCCGCCTGATTCATTTCTCCAGTTCAGAGGTATATGGTGACTATGACGGGATTATGTATGAAGATGTTATGGATAAGGTTCCTATCAAGCAGATGAACGATTACGCCATCTCCAAGTGGGTCAACGAATTGCAGATACACAATTCCCAACTGATGTTCGGTACTGAAACCGTGCGCGTCAGACTGTTCAACACATACGGCCCGGGAGAGTATTACAGCCCGTACAGAAGTGTAATCTGCACATTTACCTATCGTGCACTTCATGACATTCCTTTCCCTGTCTATATTGGACATCACAGAACCAACACCTACATTACCGACTGTGTCAATGCACTTGCCACCATCTGTGAGAACTTCAAGCCGGGCGAGGTGTATAACATTGCTTCCACAGAGTATTACGACATCAAGACCTTGTCGGACCTCGTGCTGAAATATTCAGGAAAGCCTGAGAGCCTTGTGACATACAAGGAGCATGAGCCTCAGACAACTATTGACAAGAAGGTGGATAACAGCAAGGCTGTTCGTGATCTGGGTCTGAAAACCACTGTTTCCATCGAGGAAGGTATCCGCCGCAATGTCGAGTGGATGAAGAAGATATATGGGAAATGACCTTGTTTCCGTGATTGTGCCTGTTTATAACGTTGAAAAATACGTCAGGCAGACGCTTGACAGCGTTATCAATCAGACATACCGCAATCTGGAGATACTCGTCATTGACGACGGCTCCACGGATGGCTCACCTGTCATTTGTGATGAGTATCTCAAAGATGACAGGGTGAAGGTGTGCCATAGACAGAACGTCGGTGTGGCTGCCTCGCGACAGTTTGGGGTGGAGGTATGCAAGGGAACTTACTTCGTGACATTGGATGCTGATGACTATGTGTCAGCGGATTTCGTCGAGAAACTATATGGTGCAATAATCAAGAATGAAGCGGATGTATCTGTCTGCGGTATCAGTTGTTTTACAGACGGGAGAGACGATGCGCGCACTGTCTATTTGCCGTACGGAGGGTATGAAAAACTGACAGTGACAAGGGAAACATTGGCTTCCGGGCTATATACCTGGTTCGGTGAACTGCTTTTGTCCGATGCTTGGAACAAAATGTACAGGACGCAGTTTGTAAGAGACTCGGGCGTTAAATTCCAGCTGCCGAACATATATAACGGCAATGAATTGAAATTCAACATCAATCTGGCTTTACACTGTCCTGTTTACTGCACTTGCAAGGAATCATTGCTGTTCCACAGAATGCGTCAGGGTTCAAGAGTCCAAAGAAAGGACAAACCCCTTCAGGAAGGCTTTGAAATCATAACGGAAAGTCTGATAGAGGAGAGCAGGAAGCTGGGATTATACATTAGAGAACAACTGAGCAACGTCTATTATTGGCTGGTAGGCAATGTTGTTATGGATATCATCTACCATGGAGGGGACACACTGGAAAAGCATAAACGTTACAGCACTTTAATCCGGCGTAACAGGCAGTTTCTCAAAAAACACAAGGAAAATCTTGACAGGCATACCGGCTTGACGCGTTTCAAGTTGGGCGATTCCTCCATCCATCTTCCCGCTTTCGTTCTGGGCAATGTCCTGTGGCTCGATGCCGCCTCGATGGGCATCATCACCTTAAGGAAAATAAAGTATAGATGAAAATACTCAGACTCAGAGCATACTGTTACCCCGAAAATGTTGCCGCATCGGCGATGGCGGAGGATATTGACGCGGAATATGTCAGAAGAGGCATAGTCTGCATCAATTATACTCCGATGCCGTCACGCGGAGTCAGCGACGAGGTGAGACGCAAGTACAAGAAGATAAAATACGAAGAGTTCCACGACGGTCACGTCATTGTCCACCGGTTCCCGATGATAAAGGAGGGAACGAACATCGTCCAGAAAACGTTTAAGTACCTGCTAAGCACCATAGTTGAGTACTTCAAGGGAATCAGGGCAAAGGATATTGACCTGATGCTCTGCAGCAGCACGCCGCCGACTCAGGGGATGCTCACTGCAATGGTGGCAAAAAGGCTCAGCCGCAGGTATGGTAGGAAGGTTCCGTTTGTATATAACCTTCAGGATATATTTCCGGACTCTCTTGTCAATACGGGAATGACCCGGCAAGGTTCGCTCCTTTGGAAATTAGGTCGCAGGATGGAAGACTACATCTACCGCAATGCCGACAGAATCATTGTGATTTCCGAAGATTTCAAGCGCAACATAATGGCTAAGGGAGTGCCTGAAAGCAAGATAGTCATAGTCCCCAACTGGGCTGACACTGATGGAATCTATCCTGTAGAGCGTAAGGATAATGTGCTTTTTGACAGATATGACTTGGAACGCGACAAGTTCTACATCTGCTACAGCGGCACGATTGGCCATACGCAGAATATGGACTTGCTGCTTGATGTGGCAAAAGAGATCAGGGACGGACTGAAGGATGTACGTTTCGTGGTTATCGGCGATGGTGCGGCCAAGGCCGATGTGGAGAGAAGAATCAAGGAGGAAAATATTGGTAATGTGATTCTGCTTCCGTTCCAGCCATATGAGGATATTGCGCATGTGTTCAGCTTGGGTGACGTGGGCCTGATTATCAGCAAGCCGGGAGTTGGCAATAATTCGGTTCCGAGCAAGACGTGGAGCTATATGGCTGCGGAAAAGCCGGTTCTTGCATCGTTTGACAAAGACAGCGCATTGGCATCTCTTATAGAGAAGACTGGCTGTGGCATTGTGGCAGAGGCAGGCAGCAGGGAGGAATTGAAAGAAGCAATCCGCAAAATGGCAGCAGATTCTCAAATTGCAGGAAAAGGGAAATCCGGAAAGGATTATCTGATGACGGAACTTGATAAGGAAAAGTGTGTAAAAAGGTTTGTTGACACTTTGGTGTTGGCTGTGGAGTAGTACGTATGAATGAATTATTGTGGATAGGCAGTTATCTGAACGATGATATGGCTTCAAGAATCCGAGGACTCGGATATGGCAATCTGGCAGCGTTCCTGTCGCAGAAGAGGATTCTGGAAGGCATAGAGAATGTGTCCGGCAAGATTTTTGATACGATAGGCGCTTTATCGGCCGAGGGCTATCCGAAAGGAAAAGAAATATACTGCAGGAGACGTACTTTCTCTCACGCTGACGGAGCAACGGACACCTTGGTCGGATTTCTGAACATCAGGTATTTGAACAAGATATTCATGGGAGCATCCTTGGCAAGAGAGGTCAGAAGGCAGTTGAAGCCCCAAAAAGCAGAATCATTCGATGTCTTCATATACGAAATGCGGTCTGCCTGTCTGAAAGCGGCAAAAGCTGTAAAGGAAATGTGCCCTTCAGCGAGAATACATCTGATAGTGCCGGATTTGCCGCAATTTATGGACCTGAATGCAAACAGGACGAAACGGGCGTTGAAAGCTTTGGATTGGAATTGTATCAGAAGAAATATGCGCTATGTTGACGATTACATATTGTATGCGGCTCCAATGGCGGAATATCTCGGTCTGAAGGATGGTTCGTGGATGGTGATGGAGGGTTCGATAAACCAGGATATTGCTGACCGTGAATGTTCGTCTCCTGAATCCCGACAGGATGGCAAACACATAGTCATGTACTCTGGAAGCATTAAAAGAGGTTTTGGAATTCAGCAGTTGCTTGATGCAATGCGGTTGCTGGACGATTCATACGAATTGAGGTTTACCGGCGGAGGCGATTATGCAGATGTTGTGAGGTCATATGCGGAACACGACAAAAGAATTAAATATTATGGCATTCTGCCCACAACTGCGGATCTCATAAAGCTGCAGATGCAAGCGGATATGCTGGTCAATATGCGCAGTCCGGATGAACCTGCATCCAGATACTGCTTCCCCTCCAAGTTGTTTGAATATATGGTGTCCGGTACTCCAGTGATTTCGTGTCGTTTGGGCGGCATTCCTGATGAATACTTCAATTATCTGGTTGAAATTCCCGAATTGACTGCCGCATCAATTGCTGAAACAATAAGGAAAGTTGCAGGAATGCCAATCCCTGAAAGAAGAAAATCAGGTGAAGAGTCGAGGGATTTCATTCTGACCCGGAAAAATAAGAATGTGCAGGCCCGAAGAATAATTGATTTTGTTGAAAGATGACGAGTACCCCGTTCTTCAGTATCATCGTTGTGTCCTACAATGCATCGGCATTGATTAAAGACACCGTAGAGTCCGTATTGAAACAGACATTTGATGATTATGAAATAGTCGTCAAGGATGCCTGTTCTACTGATGATACGATAGCGCAGATTCCCGAAAGCGATAAAATCAGACTTTTTCAATCGAAGGATTCGGGCATATATGACGGAATGAATCAGGCAATTGGGGAAGCAAAAGGCCTGTTCTTTCATTTTCTGAACTGTGGCGACAGATTCGCATCGGATGACGTGCTGAAAAAGGTAGCCGATTTTATCCGTTCTTCTGAAATCAGTGATGGAATCGTATATGGGGATTGTTTCTTCGGGGATATCTATAGAAAGCAGCCTTCAAGAATCACACCGTTCTTCCTTTATAGAACACCTTTGTGCCATCAGAGCATGTTCTTCTCAAAATCTGTTTTTGATGACTATGGTCTTTACGACATACAATATAGGATACTTGCGGACTATAACTGTACATTGAACGGATTCAGAAAAGGTGTTCAATTTCATTATCTTAATATCCCCATTTGCTCTTATCTTGGTGGAGGCATTTCGGTATCGGCAAAAGGCATACAAATAAAGACAAAAGAGTATCAGAGAATCTATAAAACCCACTATTCCGCCTGGGAAAGATTCAAATATGAGATATTGGTGACATTATCCCTGAGAAGACTCCGTTATTGGGTGCTTTCGGGTAAGAGTCCGAAGTTCTTGAGGGAGATGTATCATAAGACTGTAAACAAGATAAACAAATAACCTAAAACAATAGAATGTTGTCGTGAACAATGAAAAATATTAAATAAAGGTTTACAAATTTGAAGCATTATGATTTTATTCAGGAAATTCAAATCGATGGTCAAATTAATGCATTATAGTTATTTAAGCCGGCATAATCCTCAAGAGCTTGCTGACCGTCTTTATATTGATGCGACAGGAAATAAAAATGGAATCAACTGGGAAAGTCCTGTTGATTTAAATGAGAAAATCAATTGGTTGAAGTTTAATAGTGATACTACAAAATGGTCAGAATTGGCAGACAAGTACGCTGTCAGAAAATTTATTGAAGAAAAAGGCTACAAGCAATATTTAGTCCCCTTGTTGGGAGTATGGGAAAATGCAAATGAAATTGATTTTTCTACACTTCCAGACAGTTTTGTGTTAAAAACGAATAATGGAGCAGGGACAGTGATGGTCGTTGAAGATAAAACCTTAATAGACCAAAGAACAGTAAGGGCTCAATTAAATAAATGGTTGAAAAATAAATTCGGATTGAAGCGAGCGGAACCTCATTATTTAAGAATCAAACCATTGATAATTGCAGAATCATTATTGAGAGATGAGAGCGGTATTTCCTCTTCTTTAGTTGACTATAAAATTTGGTGTTTCGACGGGAAGGCTTTTGGTACCAAGGTATATTATAACAGACATCGATTTGAGGCTGATACAGAATGGTACGATAGGGAGTGGAATTATCACCCGGAAAAGTTGGTCTTTACAAATGAAAAAGGAGACGGCGGGGGAAAAATTACTAAACCGAAAAATTATGAGCAAATGATTTCCTTTGCCGAGGATTTGTCAAAGGGATTTCCACAGGTCAGGGTTGATCTATATAATATAGACGGGCAAATTTATTTTGGAGAAATGACTTTTACTGCATCTGGAGGATATATTAATGCTTACTCGAAAGATGTTTTATTGGAAATGGGGAAGTTAACGAAATTACCAACAGATAGATGAATATTGCAATAGTAATACCGTGTTTTAAGCGGATTCAGACCCTAAGCGAACTTTGCCAGACATTACTGAAAGCAAGTTATGATGGAGATACCGTATCGTTGGTGTTCTCTGTGGATTATTCTGGGACTGACTCTGTTGCCAAGTTCGCCAACGCTTTTGAATGGCCGTACGGTCCTAAGCGTGTCATAGAGCATGAAACTAATATCGGGCTACGCAACAACATTATTTCTTGTGGTGACCTGACCGATGAATATGATGCTGTCATTGTTATTGAGGACGATTTGGAAGTCGCACCATCTTTCTATCGTTTTGCAAAGGGAGCTGCGGAATTCTATGAAAATGATGACAGAATAGGAGGTGTGTCGATATACCATTACTATATGGAAGAAATAACCCGCACGCTGTTTTTGCCTATTTACGAGGGTTATGACGCATATTTTGTCCAGTGGGCATCCTCGTGGGGACAACTTTGGACAAAAGCGCAATGGCGCTCTTTCAAGGCGTGGTATGACGAACATCAAGATATCAGCACGATTCCTATTCCTATGGGAGTCCGTTATTGGGAGCATTCATGGAAGAAGTATTATATTGCATATCTTGCCGATACCAACCGTTATTTTGTGTTTCCATTCGTCTCTCAGATATACAATGGAAACAAGGCTAGTGGCGTTCATACTGTAAATCACCTCGTGGTTTTCGAGTCCTCCCCTTTCGATATATCGGGAATCAAAGAGTTCCGTTTCTCGGAGTTTGATGCAATACAGTATAAATATGATGCTTATTTTCAGTTAATGCCACGGACAGTGACAATTGGCGAAAAGCCGTACAAGGTGGAATTTGACCTTTTGGGTCACAAGGAGCAGATAAAGGAAGATTATGTAATTACATCAAGAAAGTGTAACAAAGAAGATGTGATAGAGTCGTTCGATGCGGGAATGATACCTTTGGAGTGCAATATATTAACAGGGAAAAAGGGAAATGTTTTCCATTTGATACCCCGAAAAGCTTTCAATCGAAGTAATGGGATTCAGCTCATACCTTCTGTGCGAATCAGAAGAAGCATAGAATGGAAACAATACCTGCCATTGTATTTGAACAGGTTGTTGGATGCAGTAAAAAGACATTTGAAATAATTGCCCATGGGTATATTGGAATCATATACAGAAAGGATAAAACTATATGTGAAGAATGCCGGTTGGTATTTCTTCTCATCGATGTTTGTTGCCATTGTCGGACTTGCAATGAATCCGTTGATGGCAATGAACCTCGAACCGTTGGATTATGCCATCGTGGGCTATTTCACGTCCTACAACCTGCTGCTGCAGCCATTGCTCACTTTGAATATCAACAAGTTTTATTCCAGGCAGTATTTTTTCATACCTGAGGAAAAACGGAATGATTTGGGACATACGATAGTGTCAACGCTTCTGGTTATTGGGTCGTGCTCACTTGTATTATTCCTGGCAGGCTTTTATGTGTTTTACTCTAATACAGAACATTCATTTCCTTTCTGGCCGTATGCATTGCTGGCTTTCGTCCAAATTCATCTGAATAACATAGCAGGATTGTATTTGTCCAAGCTAAAAATCACAAGGCAAGCCAAGAAATTTGCCATAATCAATATCGGCCAATGTCTGCTGACTCAAGGTGCTTTGATATTGTTCGTAGTAATGCTGCACAAAGGCGCATTGGGGAAATTGTTGGCTCCACTAATCATTTCATTCCTGTTTGCTGTTTATTCTTGTGTGAAACTGTTGCACAAAAACCATTTCGACAGGCAGATTATGAAAACCGCCCTGAAATTCGGCTATCCATTGGCTTTTGCGGCACTGTTCTGGTATTTTCTATCAGGAGTTGACAAATTCTTTCTGGAAAAGCTGAATGATTCATATACGTTCGGTCTGTATAATGTCGGAGCCTCTATAGCCCTATACCTGCAGATTTTCTATTCGTCAGTTTCTACTACTTTTGCGCCTGATATGTATAAAAGCATTGCAGAGAGGAACACCAGAAAACTATTGACGGTTGGTGGTGTGATTCTGGCAACAGTTATCATTTCAAATCTGTTATTTGTAGCATTTGCTCCACTGATCATTGATTTGCTGACAGCTGGCCGCTACACCGATTCATGTCTCTATGCACGGATTTTCGCAATACAGAACATCACAATGGCAGTATATTTACTAATGGGCAGTATAATGACCGGATACGGATATGTCAAACAACAATTGGTGTTGAGAATCTGTGCGGCTGCAGTGGCATTGTTCATCTATAAATATATGATTGATTCATTCGGCTTTGTAGGTGCTGCCTGGGGACAGGTCCTGATCTTCCTATTCGCATTCTCCATCACAGCTGCGTTCCTGATAATAAAAGCAAGAAAATCAGGCCCGGAGACCTTTGAATTAAAAAAATAAAAACAAATGCAGAATATCAGTCCTACTATCCGAAATATATTCTCAATACCGGGTATTCGGTTGGCGTTGTTTCTTGCAACCCAGCTGACACTGTCGTTGCCTGATATACATGTGTACGTCAAGGTCGGTTTTTGCCTGTTTGCATTGGCTTCGTTAATTGCGGAGAATCCGAATGTAAAAAATATTCTTCCCCTGTTGACTTTCTCCGCCACGTTTGCGGCAATATCGTATGTCAATGGAGCGATACACAGCAACTTCGAGTTGTTGGGCATGCTGCTGTGTCCGCCGACATACTATCTGATGGGGTGTTCGGTGGTGCGAACGTCGCATTCCGACGATGGAATATTATGGGTTATCCTTCTTACAATTATTACATCCAATCTGATACTATGGGTAAACATTATCGCTGACGTATCGGAGAACGGAATGGTCAACGTTTCACGTATTATTGCAACGGACGATGGCTCTGTCTTGTCAGCCACCCTGCAAAGTATGACAGCATCATTGGGGACAGCCTGTGTCGTTTGTTCCATATCATACGGAGTCCGCAAAAAGGCAGTCTTTATTATCAGCATTCTTGCCGCAGCATTGAGCCTATTCTGCATTATCCATCTTGTCACCAGAACCGGTCTGATTGTCTTTGCAGTCGTTGTCTTTGTTGCCTTGATGTACAATTATAGGGAGCAGTGGTGGAAGATTTTATTGACGGCAGTATTCGTTGCTGTCGTTTTTGTCCTCGTTGCCCAGTTGGGCGGTTTCTATTTCGATGCCCTGGATGCATACGCAGAAAGAAATGAAGACTCGTCAATTGCATCCGGAGGATTGCGTACCATAATATGGAAAAATGCCTTGAATGATTTTGTGACACATCCATTCGGATGGAGCAATAAGGTGAGTTATTATGCACATAATCTATGGCTTGATGTGGCTCGTTGTGCCGGTATTCTGCCATTTTTCATTCTGGTTGCCATATCTGTCAGAAATTACCAATTCACGTACCGTCTTTTCAAAATGGAAGGTAATCCATTGGTGGGATTTATTGTTGGATTGAACGTCTGTATGTTCTTGTCTGCCTTTATGGAACCTGTTCTGGAAGGCGTGTCAACCTATTTCTATCTGATGTGTATGATTTGGGGGATACAGAGAGTTTATTATGAGCATGTAGAGGATGAATATGATGAAGAAGGAAACGATGAGGATTGTGAATAAAGTTTTGCTTCGATGAAAATAAAGGTGATGAACTGGTGTTGAAGTCAAAACTCACAGAGATATTGTCTGCTCCTGAAATCTTACAGAAGTATCGGCATAATCTGGAGCGCTTTGAATCCGGAAAAAAGCAGTTTGATTGGGATAATATATTCAAACAATTCAAGTCCGTATTATTATAGAGATTACGATGAAATTGAAATTATAAATAAAATATTAAAACAATGAGAAAGTTATTCTTTATTGTCACCTCAATTGCAATGCTGCTGGCATCCTGTTCGGCACCTAAGCAGGTGGCGTATTTTCAGGATGTTTCCGGAATGGAAACCCTGATTACTAATGTCAGCAACCAGCCACTCAAGGTTCAGCCTGGAGAGAAACTGATGATTGTCGTGCACAGTTCTGTGCCTGAGCTGGCGGCAACATTCAACTTACCGGTTGTAGGTTACCGGTTGGGAACCGCCAACACCAATCAGAGCTACAATTCCACATACGCCACAATGAGTTATACCGTGTCGCCTGAAGGGATGATTGACTTCCCTGTCCTTGGAATAATCAAGGTTGAGGGGATGACGCGCAATGAGGTGGCGGAGCATATAAAGCATCGCCTCGTCAGCGAGAATCACTGTACGGACGCAATAGTGAATGTGGAACTGTCCAATGCATACGTGAACGTGATGGGAGAAGTCAACCGTCCGGGGCGTTACGAGCTGACTCAGGACAATGTCTCCATTTTGGACATACTCAGCCAGGCATCGGATTTGAACGTGCTGGGACTGCGCCAGAATGTGATGGTGAGCCGCAAAACAGAGGACGGAACACAAATCTATAAGGTAGATCTGACCAATATGCAAAAGTTGCTGTCTTCTCCTGTGTATATGATGCAGCAGGGGGATTTGGTCTATGTAGAGCCAAATAAGGTCCGCAAACGTCAGACTACTGTCAGTGGAAACAATCTGCTCAATACGAGTTTCTGGATTTCGGTGGCATCGCTTGCCGCATCAATAATTTCAACAATCTCAGTTGTGTCCAAATAAGCACTGTTATGGAAAAGAGAAGCAATACAAAGGCACAAGCGAATAATGTTGTTACGCTTAAGGAACTGTGGTTCCAGTGCCTGAACAGTTGGAAATGGTTTGTCCTTTCCGTAGGAGTTTGTCTGGTAGTGGCCTGCGCGTATTTATTGGTAACTCCGAAAGAGTATAACCGCAGTGCCACCATCATGATCAAGCCGGAGAATAACCGCAATTCCGGTTCGTTCACCAGCCAGTTGCAGAATATGGGTGATATGAACCTGTTCGGTACGGTGAGCGATGTGCATAACGAGATTATATGCATACAGTCAACGGATATCATGTTGGAAACGGTCAGGCGTATGCATCTTGACTACACTTATTCTTCAAAGAAATATCTGACAGACAAGGGCATTCTCTATGGAGACAATCTGCCTGTAGAGGTTGTGGTTGAAGATATCCGACCGGAGCAGGGACTGACTTTGCGGCTTGATATCAAAAATGGGGAATTGTACATTACTGATCTGAAAACCAGAATAGACGGTGAGGATATTTGTGATGCGGAGAGTTATTCATGTGTGCCTGATTCGCTGGTCCATACTGCTGTCGGATCAGTTCGTATTCATCTGAAACAGGCTGATTTGACTGACCGGACAATCTACATTACCCGTCATGGCTATCATAGTTTAGTAAGGCAGTTGCAGACAAAACTGTCATTCTCACTAGCCAACAAACAGTCTGCAATAATAAACATGACATGCAGAGATTTTGTGCCGGCCAGGACGGAAGATATCCTCAATACCATAGTGACGGTATATAATGAAAGTTGGGTGAAGGACAAGAACCTGCTTGCCGTTTCCACATCAGACTTCATCAGTGAGCGTATCCGTGTGATTGAGGATGAGTTGGGTTCGGTTGACAAGGGAATCTCCTCATTCAAGAGTGAAAACAATATAGTTGATGTAAGTGTCGTTTCCGCTCAGAATATAGAACAGACCATCAATTCTGAAAATTCCATCAGGCAATATGTCACTGAATTATATATGGTACGGTATATACGTAATTATATGATTCAGGATGACGTCAAACTCCTGCCTACCGGGTTGGGACTGACCAACAATTCTCTGAACAGCCAGATTGAGGAATACAATACACAGGTTTTGAAACGTGACAATATATTGCGTTACAGTTCTGAAAATAATCCGCTTGTGGTGGAGATAAACAACAGACTCTCTGCCATGTATGCGGCAGTACTGAGTGGACTTGACAATGAAAAGGAGCGTCTGGAACAGCTCATACAGGCCGAACAGAACAATCAGAACAAGTATGAAGGACGTATATCCAACACTCCGAAACTGGAACGTGACCTGCGCTCAATTGAGCGACAGCAGGAAGTTAAGGAACAGTTGTATCTGTATCTGCTCCAGAAACGTGAGGAGAATGAACTCACTCAGGCTTTTACCGCATACAACACCCGTATCGTAGCCAAACCATACGGAGAACTGGCCCCTGTCTCTCCACAAAAGAGCAGAATAATGATGCTTGCACTTCTGTTTGGGCTTTTCCTACCATTGAATGTCATTTATTTGAGAATGGTACTCAATACTGTAGTCCGTGGACGTAAGGATATGGAAGGACTTGCAACACCGTTTGTGGGAGAAATACCCCAGTATGGTTCCAAACGGACATCAAAAAATGAAAAGACTGAACTTGTGGTTAAAGCAAACAGCAGGAGCATCATCAATGAGGCATTCCGCGTGGTGCGTTCCAACTTGGAATTCATGCTTGACAATGGGCAGAGGAAAGTGATTATGGTCACATCTTTCACCCCCGGTTCCGGCAAGACTTTCATTACGGCGAATCTGGCTGCCAGTCTGGCCGTCAAAGGGAAAAAAGTCGTGGTGATTGACTTTGACATGCGTCACGCTTCTCTCAGCGCTTATGTGGACAGGCCTAAACAGGGGCTGAGTAACTATCTGGCGGGTGCTATTGACAGTTGCCCTATTCTGGAACATCCGGAGCAGAAAAACCTGAGCATTATTCCGTCAGGAACCATTCCGCCGAATCCGACAGAACTTCTCTATAGCGACAGATTATCGGTCCTTATTGAAAAGCTGAAGGCGGATTTTGAACTGGTCTTTTTGGATTGTCCTCCGGTAGAGATGCTTGCCGATGCCTCCATTACGGCCAAGTATGCAGACAAGACACTCTTTGTGGTACGCTCAGGATTGCTGGAACGTGAAATGCTTCCTGTAATAGACCAGTATTATAATGAGCATAAACTACCGAATATGGCTGTCCTGCTGAATGGCACGGAGAAGTCCAACGGCCATTACGGGTATCATTACGGATATTATCACCACTACGGCGATTATTATCACGATGATAAAACTTGTTGATATGTGGTTATTTCGCAGCAAAACGGCACTTGAAGATATAGACCTTTTTAAAGGTTTTACCGACTGGCACAGTCATATACTTCCTGGTGTTGACGACGGCATTCCAGATATGGAAAGTGCACTTGGGGTATTGGAACGTTATGAACAGCTGGGTGTACGTGCGGTATGGCTTACGCCTCACGTTATGGAAGATATTCCCAATGCGACAATTGAGCTTCAGCAACGGTTCGATGAACTGTCATCCACATACGCAGGCCCTTTGAAGTTGAACCTTGCTGCGGAGTATATGCTTGACAACGGCTTTAAAGAAAGACTAAGCAACGATGACCTGCTTTGCATAGGGCCACCTGACAGTAGGATGTTGCTTGTGGAAACGTCCTATTTCAGTCCACCGATGGATTTATATGGTATTGTTGAACGTATTCGAGAGAACGGATATCAACCTCTGTTGGCGCATCCGGAACGGTATTTGTATATGGACAACAGCGATTATGAACGGCTGTTGTCTATGGGCGTTCAGTTTCAGTGCAATATCACTTCTCTAACAGGAGTCTATGGAAATGATGCTTGCCAAAAGTTCTTGACTTTTCTTGCCAATGGATGGATTAAGGTTTTGGGAACAGATATCCATCGGCTTGGCTCTTTCAATCATGCCATTGCACGTAAATGCATCTCTGGCAAACATCGGAAATTACTTAATTTTTAAAACAGATATTGAATATGAGAAAGAATTTCGGCCTGATATCAATGCTGACTCTGTCGGCATTAGGCATGACAATGAGTTTGAGCGCACAGAATCCTGTAATTCACACAATGTACACTCCGGATCCGGCGCCATATGCCCATGGTGATACCCTCTACCTGTTCGTTGACCACGATGAGGACGATGCCCAATATTTCAAGATGAAAGACTGGCTGCTGTATTGTACTACCGATATGGTGAACTGGACATATCTGGGTACACAGGTATCTACGGCTACGTTCAAATGGGCTAGACAAGGAGACCGTGCCTGGGCATCGCAGGCAGTAGAACGTAATGGCAGATGGTACTGGTATATGTGCTGTAATACGGCGCGTGGTGGCGATGCGCTTGCTGTGGCAGTTGCCGACAGCCCGCAAGGCCCTTGGACCGATGCCATAGGTGCACCGCTGGCCGAGGGATTCGGTTTCATTGATCCTACAGTGTTTGTGGATGACAACGGCAAAGCTTACCTGTTCTGGGGCAACAAGGGCTGCTGGTACGGCGAACTCAATGACGATATGGTATCGTTCAAGAACGGTTACAGAGAGGTCCCGGGATTCCACGACCCTGAGTGCTTTGGACCGGAATCCCTGAAGGAGAACTGGGCCAAGGGTGGTAAGAAAGAGATGATGGTAGGTTATGAGGAAGGTCCTTGGGTTACCAGGAAAGGCAATACATATTTTATGACATATCCTGCCGGGGGAGTACCTGAACATATGGCTTATTCTACAGCTCCCACAATTGATGGTCCCTGGACCTATCGCGGGCGTATTATGGACCAGGCCGAAAACAGTTTTACAATTCACGGCGGTGAAGTGACGTTCAAAGGACACAATTATATGTTCTATCACAATGGAGCTCTTCCAGACGGAGGCGGTTTCCGCCGTTCAACCTGCGTGGAGGAATTCAAGTATAATGCTGATGGCAGCATTCCTTTCATTCCGTTCACCAAAGAGGGTGTTGCACCATTAGGCACTGTCAATCCGTACGTCCGGGTTGAGGCTGAGACAATGGCCGATGCTTCCGGTCTCAAGAACGACAGCCGTGACGGTGTGGATCATTATGTTACATCCATAAACAATGGAGACTGGCTGAAAATCAGAGAAGTGGATTTCGGAAAAAAAGCGCCCACGCATGCTACTGTTGCCATTGAAGCATTCCGTAACAGGGCTTCAATAGAGTTCTATGCCGACAATATGGATGGCGCACCTATATGCACAATAGATGTCACAGGAAAAGGTTCCGTACAGAAAGCCCGTGTCAGAACAAAACTGACCGGTGTGCACGATGTTTACATCAGATTTACCGGTGGCGAGGGTGATTACTTTGATTTCGACTGGTGGCAATTCAAATACTGATTCAGCGCTGCGGATAGTAAAAATCTAAAAATGTGTCGTTTCATATTAATCAGGTAATAGTCGAAACCTTCAGGTGCTTCAACCTGCCCAGAACGAACTTCTCCGGTCTCCTTATTGATTGTTGTTGCTTCTTGATGCACGCTTGCGTTGTTTCGTCTTAGCCGACTGCACCATCTTGTAGTATTCATTAGGACTTATTTCTTCCTCTTGCAACAGAGGCATGAACAGCTCCATCTTGCCCAATGATCTGATGATGCGCAAGAAGGACTCAAACGACTTTATCTCACCATCCTCCATGCGTGCAATGGAAGATACTGACACGCCTGATGTGGTGGCCATGTCCTGACGAGAGATGTTTTGCTTCAGTCGAAGTTCCTTTATCTTTACAGAAATTCTGTTGGTTATTTCTGCATCAGATAGCATATAGATATTCTCCATATATGTCGATATTGATATTTTACGGCGCAAGGATATAAAATATAACTCAATATTGATATGTTAAGCGCTGAAAATTTTGAAAAACACCCACAATGTTGTAAGCGGTAATTTTGTCTCCGCAGATTTCGGAAAAATCACATCATACAAAAATCGGCAATCAGATGCAGAATAAGGCATCCATCAAGTCTGTCTTTTGCAAAATAAGGCGTTGTGTCACCGATGTGCTTGATACTTCATTTCGTCCTGATGATAATTCTTCGATAGGCGGGCAAGGTGTGTCTGCTGTTGTCGTGCACTTCACAAATGATATGAATCTCGTCATTATGGAAGGTGTCTGGAATGTGAACATTTACCGTCGGTAAGTCGTTGTCAGACTCAGGAATCCCGACTTCTGTCTTTCCAATCCCTTTCTGCTGCATCCAGAAGAAACTCAGTTTGTCGCGATCCGGATCAAACGACTTGGAAGCATCGAGCTTGACTGTCTGTCCTGCTTCTGCCTCGATGACTATGGCATCAGTTCCTTTCTTCCCGTTGACGATTGCCACAGGATTGTGGTTGCCCTGACCTGTCTCTGCCCATTCGATGCGGGCAATGAAGTCGTTGAGATTGTCCAGATAGAAGTGATTGTAATACCATTCCGAAAGATTCATCACAGGCTCCTGCACGCTTGTCCAGGCGTATGTTGTGGAGTCTTTGGTCAAAGCCCACGTGTGATAGCCGCTCCAGCCCGCTTGCAGCGGTTCTTCGGGATTGTGGAGACCGTTTGGTATGGCATTGAGGAACGATGGCGTATCGCCCTCCACACCATATATATAATCAGGGTATTGTTTACCCATAGTGGCATGTCCCTGAATGTGTTGCTGTATCTTCTGCCAATGCTGCTTTCCAAGCTCGCATTGCAACTGCCATGCACCTTCGTCCCACACGAACTTCAGGTCATCGGCAAACTCACGTCGCATCCATTGATGTGAACTGTATGCAAGATTCTCACGCATTGCCCAAACCATATCCTGATCGGTGATGGTGAACAGGCGCAGTTTGTGCAGGAAAGCCTTCAGCTGTTCCGGAGTGCGTGTCTGCTGTACTTTCCAGATGGCTTGTGCCAATGTGTTGGCTCCACCCCAAGCACACACCCAGATAGGGCGGTCGTCCTTCTCGTCTGCCAGACGGATGATGAGTTCGCTGCCCTCCGTATCATTGTCTTTTCCAATTACCCCAACACCAGCACGCTGACTGCCCATCTTGCAGCGGCTGCGTATGTATTCAGCACTTGGCCAGTAGCCAATCTTCTGCTTGCCATTCTCCTTTTTGAGAGAGGCAAACGCCCGTTGTCCGGAGCGCTTCATAAGCATATGCACATCCGTAGCGTATGCTTCAACTACAGAGTCACGATAGGCAGCACTCTCAGTGGGATAGGGATCGCAATTCCAGCCTGTAGAGGTGATGATACCCTCAATTTCCAGCATATCCGCATAGCACAGCAGATGGACAAGCGACTCGGTGTCGTCCGGCTCGAGGTCAGGACGTCCTATGTCGGTCAGGATGACCACGCGTGGCTTATCCTGAGCATAGGCATTGAATGCAAACCCTAAGGCAATGCATATAAAAATCAGTATTTTCTTCATTTTCTTTGTCATTGCTTGCTCATTTAAACTTACGTATATGATAATAGACTTTGCACATTTTCATTGTTATCGTCAATGTGTTATTTACAAAAGTAGTAAGATAGTTCTAAACAACCAAATGCTTTTTTCCGGTAAGTA
>JAKSIP010000011.1 GCA_024398715.1 Bacteroidaceae bacterium | reverse complement strand
AATTGGAGTTGCTGAAAGATGGAAAACCCACGAATGCAGCAGCGATGCTCTTTGCTAAAGACACTTCAAACTATCATCAGTTCAGGGTTCGTCTCGCAAGGTTCCGCGGAACGGATAAGAATGAATTCATAGACAATCAGCAGGCTTCGGGAAACTTCCTTCAATTGCTTGACGCAGGGATGTCCTTTTTCTTCAAGCATTTGTCGCTGAGTGGCAAAATAACAAATAAGCTACAGCGCGAAGAAGAACTTGAAATACCTGCCGGTGCATTAAGAGAGGCCTATATCAATGCTCTCTGTCACTGTATGTGGGAGCGGGATAACGTCACCATCGGCATTGCAATCTATGATGACAGAGTGGAGATTGAGAATCCGGGGATATTCAAGGACCCTATCAATCCGGAATCCATCAAGAGCGCTCATCCATCAATTCCATATAACCCTACTATCGCCGAAGTCCTATTCAGGAGCGGCTATCTTGAGAACTGGGGCTCGGGAGCAAAGAGGATTATTGACCTCTGCAAGGAGCACGGAATCCCTGAGCCAATCTGGGTGGATAATCACGGGTTCATCAGCATATGCTTCTTCAAGTCCAATAAGGCATATGCCCAGAATGCCCTAAAGGATGTCCTAAAAGAACTTACTGACAGACAGAAAGTTATAATAGACAATGTCCTAAAAGACGCTAATGTTACTATTGCCCAGTTAGCGGAAAATTTCGACGTAGATGAACGAACTATCAGAAGAGATATCACAACTCTTCAGAAATCTGGAATATTGCACAGAGAAGGTGGACGCAAAGACGGTCAATGGGTGATATCTATCATTCCTTAAGGGACTATGATTTCTTTGTGTGTCATCTGAGTATGAAAAAACGTTCAAAAAAAATCGTCGGCTACGCCGAATGAAACCAGCGCCCCGCGGGCGCTGGATAAAGGCTTTCAAGGATTGTTTATTTTAATTCTGTAATGAGGCGTACACTGTAGCCGTGGTCGCAGTAGTCGCTGTAGCCAGGGACGACATAGCGGCTATCTAAGTCCACGCCGTACGCGTTGTCGCTGTCAGTTGCAGTAGATGGTAAATGTATACTCTACCTGCATGTTCTCAGTCAGTTTGATAGTGTCAATACAGACAGTATTGATGAATATTATGTAAAACGGTTTTTAGCACGCAAAGTCAAATGCAATATTGAATCAGACAAACCAACATCATCTTCTATATCGGATAGGGAGGTCTCCATATTGTCAGCACAGCTTTTACAAACAAGGACATCTTCCAATTCAGATTCTATTATTCCTCGATGCCAATGCCGTATTGGAAGACTATTTGATTCAGATCAGCCGCTCCATCCGTTTCTGATCAAGACCAGACCGTTGTCTTACGGCTTCATACATCAGAATAGCGGCCGATACAGAGACGTTTAGGGAATCCAGACGTCCCAACATGGGAATACGGATGTGGGCATCGGCAGCATCACGCCATTGTTGTGTAAGTCCGGTTGCCTCCGTACCCATAATGATAGCTGTAGGCCTGCGCATATCTGTGGCGTAATATAGTGACGAATCCTGCAACTGCGCGGTAAGTATCTGTATTCCGTGTTCTTTCATAAAACCAATACACTCAGATGATGAACATGCCACGGTAGGCACTGTAAAAACAGCACCAATGGAAGACCGGATAAGATTTGGATTGAACAAGTCTGTCAGTGGGTCGCAAACAATTACTGCATCAACACCCGATGCATCTGCAGAACGTAGAATAGCCCCTAAGTTTCCCGGTTTTTCAACACTCTCAAGAACCATAATGAGAGGAGATGGGGATAGTTTCAAATCCTTAAGTTTCAGATTGCGGGTACGGACCTCTGCAATAACGCCTTCAGTTCCACCACGATAGGCTACTTTCTGATATATGTCGCTATTGATTTCATAGCACCTGTTTGATGGTAAAACACATTGGATTTGTTTCAAGGCGCCATTATCTGCTATTTGCGGACAATAGAATAGAGAATCTATCTCATAGCCGGCTGAAAGGCAATGTAATATCTCACGCAGTCCTTCAACAACGAACAAGCCATGTTTGCGACGCTCCGATGACTTCTGCTGCAATTGTAACAGAAGCTTTAATTTGGGATTTTGGGCACTTGAGATTATTCCTTTCGTTTCCATAAGATTATTCAAAAATAATATTAGACAATTCAGTGGATGCGTAAAGTATAAACCACTGCACTGTACGGAGCAATATCAAGAGATTTTGCCTTACCACTATCCGGAACGGCACTACGGTCAACAGTCTTAACCCTGACTGCATCTTTCTGTTCAAGTGTATTGCCAACTGAAAGTGAGCCTGGTGCTATTTCTTGCCACTGTTCGCCGAATGTATCTTTCCATGTGCCGTCTATTCCCAGTTCCACCGGGTTCTCTGTTGGATTGACTATCTTGACAATCACACTTTCTCCATTTTCTGAAAGAGTTGTGGATATGCTGAGCGGTCCGGTCTGACCGGTGTATGAAAGGCGGTATTTGGAAAAATTGTCCTGCCAGAGTTTTGTTACCAGATAATTTGGAGCAACATACAGGTCCTTGTAGTCAAAGTTAATGAATGCGTTATTCCAATCAGGGGCATCGGTACGGCGTATGAACAGAGCGGCGGCACCCATTTCAACAACAGGAGTTGTCTCACACATGTTCAGGAATCCGCCTGCAAACAAACCCGTACGCCAATCCTGGGAATTCAGATTCCACTCGGAAATAAAGAGCTTGATGTTGGGATTAGGACCATTTGCTATATAATCTGCATAACGTTCATACTGGGTTTTCAGACGTGCAGGACCGGTTGCATAACCGTTAGCCTGCTCGTAATGGTGCAGACTCATGAAATCAAACAGATTGCCATACTCCTTGATAAACTTTTCGTCTTCAGGGAATCCGCCACAAACCAGAATCTGGATTGTAGGGTCAACCTCTTTCATGGCCCTGCTGAATTCCACTACCGCCTTCTGGTACTTTTCAATACCCATTTCCCACATCTCGTTGTCAATTTCCCAAAGTTTGACATTATATGGCTCGGGATGTCCGTTTGCGGCACGCTTGGCACCCCACTCGCCCGTTGCAGGTTCATTACAGTACGCAACCCAGTCACGCGCACTCTTTATTATACTGTCCATTTCACTTTCCGGACGGTCAAAGCCCACGCTGACAACAATAACAGGTTCGCTGTCAATCTCGCGGCAGAAACGTATGAATTCATCGGTACCGAATACATTCTGGTCATAATCCATCCACATCCAGTGTGGCCAGCGCTGGCGCTGTTCCTGCGGACCGACAGCCCATTTCCAATTATATTGTGCAGCATAGCCGCCTCCCGGCCAACGCATACATGTGGGATGCAGTTCCTTGACAGCCTTGAATATATCGGGGCGGAATCCGCCAAGTGCCAACCCTTCCTGTGTTGCCATTGTCACCATATCAACCAGAACAGAACCACCTTCCACAAGTATGGCGAATTGGGCATCGCTTTCAGCGGAAAGGCCCGGTTCAAGAGTAAATTCATATTTTTTCCACTCCTTGCCAACCTTGCCAAGTTCCTGAGTACAGATGATATCATTGCCATTAACCATAGCAACAGTCAGACGTCCTTTGCCTTTGGCATACAGACTGCCCTTGAATACATCGCCAACATGGATAAATTGCGGACCATGGCTTATACCGGCCTGCTTTTTTGCGGTAATACGCTGGCTGTACTCCATATTGACGGCATCGCCCTTAACCAATTCATACTGCGCATCGGTGCCCCATGCCAGCCAGTGGGGACCAATGACCGGAATCTTTACGCTGTCTGGTACGCCGGCAAAAATCACGTTTCCATCGGCCTGTTTAATCTCAATATTACGGAAAAGTGCCTCGGTATAATTTTCCCAAAGTGTAACATTATTGACCGATGCCAACGGCAGATTTGCTTCCGTCACCTGCTTTCCGTCCCAAAAAGCGGTAGCCTTGCCATCCTTACAACATATACGCAGACTGTGCCATGCCTGGTTCTGATCAATCTGACCGTCCGTTGCAGCAGTCTGAACAAGTGGGGTCAAAGCACGCATCATACGGCGGCCTCCCCAACCTTGCACTTCGCGCTGCTGCATGCTGGATATGGAAAAGTTGGCAACATTCTCTACATTCTGTATTTGAGCACGTGCATCGGCCTCGCGGTCAGCGGCAATCTGACTCTCGGTCTGCGCAAGGCGCAAACGCTGCGTTGTCTCATAATATGGGTCGTGTATACGGAAATAATACGGATTGCCGTCCGCATCCTGTGCAAAGGCAATACGGATATCCATCAATCCACCGCTCCAACGGCGGGCTGCAAGTTTGTAAGCACGCCAGTTGATATCCATTGAAATTTCGTATTCAGAACCGTTGACATCTGCTATATTGATAGGCTGTTCATATCGAGTAGGTGAATGGAGTACATTATCGTTGTCCATAAACCACCCGTCAAAGTAGCCGTCACGCGGAGAAATTCCAGGATAATGTTCCGGTTCAAAGGAACGGCCGTATATCAGTTCCTGCCAGACACCGTTGTTTGCTGAGAAATATATATGCTCAAAAAGTTGTCCGTAGATATTACTGTTAATGATACCTGCAGGTTTTGACGCATCTACATATATATTCGCCTGTTGTACGTTCTGCACATTCTGTGCCTGCACTAAACCGGCGGCAGCAACCAATGATGCTGCAAAAAAGATTGTATATCCGGATTTATTCATATGGCAATCAATATAAGCGTTTTCCTAGAATAAGACGGTCTGTACTGTCATCAACGGTCCATATCTGCGGCTTGCGCGGACCGTTCTCGCCCTCTGCATGATGGACTATGTACAAAAGCTGTCCTTCAAATGTACGGAAAAGCATTCCATGACCCGAGTTGTCTCCTTTGAAGGCCTTCTCTTCCTGAATCCACGGACCCTTTATACTGCCCGATGTAGAATAAGCTATGCCCTGTGCATAACGGTTTTCACCCCAACTGGACCAGAGCATACCAAGTACACCTGTCTGTGTGCGGAACATCTCAGGACCATCTGTTACCCATCCCGGCATTTTCATACCGAAAGTGGCCTCGCCTATGGAGCTCATCTCCTTTGACCATGGAGCCTCGCTGGCACGGAACATTGTTGTAGGATTGGCAGTACGGTATTTCAGATCTTTTGTAAGCGGCATATAATCCATTGTACCGTCAATCAGTTGGGTCCATTCATGCACAAACACCATATATACGGTATCGTTCTCCTCGTAAAGAGTTCCGTCTATTATATCCCAGTCTGTAGGTCCAAGACAGAATGTAGAATCCGGAACCAGAGGTTTGTACGGACCGTCAATTTTGTCTGACACAAGCAGCATAGTCTGGTTCAATGGGACATTATAACGGCGAGGGACCTGTTCAATACATACGCCGTGATTGTTCCAAGTACCTGCATAGTAATATTTTCCGTTGAACTTATGTATTTCTGCAGCAGCAACGAAATTACCCTGCATCCATGTTCCGGAAAGGTCAATGACATTGTACGGTCCCTCCCACTGCTGAAGGTCTGTGCTCTTGTACAGAGAACCGCCTGTACTGGTAAGCCAATAGGTTTTTGTTTCCGGATCCGGATATATGAACGGATCGCTCATAGACAGATCTTTCAAATTCTGCACTCTAACCTGCGGTACCGGGCGTTGCATGACCGGGCGCGGTCTGGGTTGGGCATTATTCCCGCCCTGTAACGGACGAATCATACCGCCAAAGTTCCTTTGTCCCGGATTTGCAGGCGGAGCCTGCTCACCGCGAGGCACATTGACTATCTTTTCGTTGGTAAAATCCTGCTGTTGCACAGCTGAATTACAACCTGCAGCAAGAACTGCTGTCAGAACACACGCTATAATATTCTGAGTTTTCATATTCTTTATTGATTATTTGTTAATGGAATTGGCAACCTGCTCACATGCAAGGTTAAGCATTACATAATTAGGAACGGAATTTATACAGCATTCGTTTTCTCCCCAAAGGAATGGGTAATCATCTTTATTCTCAAGCAGATCCGGTTTTTTAACAATCAAACCGGGAACTACACCACCCGGAATAACAGTATAATCAGCACGGTTGTTACTGTAAGCTACTTTCTTTGTATTGACACCTACCGATGTTATGAAAGATACGTTATTGTATGGATGGCATCCGTAAATATAATTAAGTCCTTTCAAAATCAACTCAGGATCAACAAGATTCGGGAACTGACGCCATATCAGGTAGAAATTGAAGGCATTACCCATGACCTGAGTGTTACCGGCCCAGTTACTGCCCTGTATAGGCACTTTGTAAGGATTGTCGTTTCCAGCCTTGCTTAGATTCTCAACGTAAGCAGGAATAGCATCCTTTACAATTTTCTGCGTTTTCTTGTCCAGTATATCATAAACTCTGAGAACATTGCTCAAATTGAAATTAGGAGCTATACCGCCGCCAAAAGACTCGCGGTTGGCATCGTCTGCAGGATTTATCTGTCCCATAATCAATGGCATGAACAGATCCTTGAAACGCTGTTCACCTGTAGCATAGTACAGTTCAATGGCAGCATTAATACGCGGATCTCCGTTACCGCGGCGACTGCGCTGATTACTGTTCTGATTATTGTTTGCCTTAGGCGCAAGCTGCTCTGCATACTTGTCCCAAAGCATCAGTGCATTTTTCAAAGAACGTTCTGCTTCTTGTGGGAAGTATTCCTTCAGCGCCGGATAAGCCGATGCCAAAGCAACTATTGAAGACATGGCGCTGCCTGCACCCCCACGGCTTGTAAACACCATACGGTCATCGGGAGTACCTGAACGTCCGTCCTTAACCTGGTACAATTCCAGAGACGGGTCATAAACCAGACCGTCTGTCAGAGTCATGGCATCGCCCAGATGATGATAGTGATGCATATCAGGCTGCCCTATTACATTCGCAACAAAGCCTATATTCTCAATTTGAGCATTGATATTCAGTGTACCGTGCATAATCTGCTGAACAACATCCGGAATACCGTCCGGACGGTGAATATCTGCATACTTTGTATCCTCATCAATGAAAGTCTGGTCACGCAGCGGTTTGAAAAGACGCCACAGCGAAGACAAATCCTGTACTGTATTCACAACAGAATTGGCCTGAATGTCAAAATCTCCGGCATCGTACCAACCGCCTACAGCCAAACCCGGAATATGTTCCAAAGGCTGATATTTTGTATTGGTTGTGTTACCCATAGAATAGCCGTCATGCAGTTTGACATTCAGCGGAGCCTGCAGAGCATCGTCCATATTGGCACGTCCATGCCATATCCGGTAAGCCTCGTTCACCTCCATGTGGTCCATATTCACTACAAGAGATATATCCATAGATGCATGCCACTTGTCACTGTACACATTCTTATCTATTGGAAAAGCATTTGTCTCCACACCGGCATATTCAATGCAGTACAGTCCGGGAGCTTTGATTTTGCTGAAATCTATTGTTACATAATTGTAACGGTTGTAGAACACACCCCATGGTTCCACATTCGCTTCCATTGCAACACCCTTGCTTCCATCTGGATTCACACGGAGTATCTTTGCAGTAGAGACAGGGGTATCGTTCCTGTCAAGTTCAACAACGGCCACTTTCTTCTGAGCGGGAGTATAGCCTATCTGAGAAAAGCCGATGTTAGGTTTGCGTATCCATTGCCGGTCAACACTTGGTTCAACATACCATTCAAGAACCTTGCCCGTTTTACCTTCAGGAAGGAGTGAACGCACTACAAATGTACCGTTCTGTGCCAGATGGCGGCCATCGTACAGGCTTACCTCATGATCGGACTTGACAGATACGCGCAAAGAGTTGTCTTCTGGAGCAAGTACAATCTGATGACCGGTTGACATTGCAAGCGGAACCAGGAATTCACCGCGACCGCGGTCATCAAAAGTGGATTCACCGTAATACTGCGGAATCTTTTCTGATACGGGCCTTACCTCGGTATCGTGTTGCGGATATTTGGGCAATATTCTTGCCGCCCCATCAACAAGATAGTTTTTCCCAAAATACGATGCAGGAAAGAACTCAAGATTCATACCGGCTTTACCGATCAGATTCTCTGGAACAGGTTTGTCAAGAAATACCTGCATGACACATCCCTTATCTTTGGGCTGGACACGTATTCTTGATGTAAAACCGTAGTCCTCATAAGTGAGTTCCACCTCAATATAGTTTTCATCGCGATTAACTGTGCGGTTGGTCATTTTGCCATAAATATCCCATTGTTCAGGCGTATTCATAAAACGGATGCCGCCGCCGGTTGCAATACGTTCACCCCGTTGGACAATCTCAATGCCGGCAAGTTTTTCGTCACAGAAGCCGCCATTGTAGATGTTACTGTAAACAAGCACATTGGCTCCACGTTCTTCAAAATACTCAAGATCATTGAGTTTGAATGACTGTGCAAAGACATTGGCCGATGACAATAACAGGAAAAGTCCGGAAATTTTCAATTTGTCGGTTATCATTTTGTTCGGTTAGATAAGGTTGTCAAATACATTATTCCGCGAAGATAAAAAAAAAAGAGAAACCGCATTCAGTTTCTCTTTTTTTTCAGTACCCAGACCCGGGGTCGAACCGGGATGGGTTGCCCCACTGGTGTTTGAGACCAGCGCGTCTACCGATTCCGCCATCTGGGCTTTTCAAAGCGGTTGCAAATTTAGAGCAAAAATCATGAACCGCCAAATTCTTTACGCTAAAAATTCAGGCCAATAGACAAAAATCATGTAAAACGGCCTCCATACTGGACCTGAGCCTCGTTCACGTAAGTCTTGAACACATTTTCATCTCCTTTCTTGCAGACAATCAGAACATCGTCTGTATCAACAATAACAAAATCTTCAAGACCGTCCGCAACAATCAGTTTTTTGTTATTGGACTCCACAATCAGATTGTTGGAAGATTCGTGAATAAGCCTGTTTGTTGCCGATACGGCATTTCCGTTATTGTCTTTTTCACTTACCTGATAGAGCAGATCCCAGTTTTCCACATCATGCCACGGGAAATTCCCCTTCAGCATGTAAATGTTATCGGCCTTTTCAAGTACTGCATTATCAATGGATATATGTGGCAGAGCCTCGTAAAGTGAATACAGAGGTTTGCGCCTTTCATCTCTGGTCTGGTAGCGTGAATACAATTCCTCAAACTGATAATAAATTTCAGGAAGCCAACGCTTTGTAGTATCTTTCAGAGCCTTTATATTCCACATCAGCAGACCGCTGTTCCAATAGAACTCTCCGCTCTCAACAAAAACCCGGGCGAACTCAATGCTTGGCTTCTCCGTAAATGTACGTACCTTGCCCATTGAATCATGTTCTACTGAAAAATCTGCCTGGATATATCCAAAGTGCGTATCCGGCTGGGTAGGAACAATTCCTATAATCAGAAGATCATTGTAATGATCCACAAAATTCATTCCTGCACAGATGGAACTGACAAAAACATCGTTACAATCAATCAGCAAATCGGAAGGAAGCATCAGCACTTTTGCATCAGGATTGAGTTTTTCAATGTTCATCGCTGCCATTATTGTACACGGAGCCGTACCGCGGATGGCAGGTTCACGGATAATCTGTTGCGGATCCATATCAGGCAACTGGTCACATACTTCCTGATAATACTCAATATTTGTAGCAACAAAGATATTCTCTCTTTCAAACAACTTACAGGCACATCTGTAATAAGCTCGTTTAAGCAATGTGGTCCCATCTCCAAGACAGTCAATAAACTGCTTGGGCTGTCCTTTACGGCTCAAAGGCCACAGACGGGTTCCTATTCCTCCCGCCAATATCACACAGTAACAATCTTTTCCCAATAACATAACATTATTCATTCAATAGTTATCACTCATACCCCAACAAATACGCAGCAAACAGAACGGAACGCGCATACTCAATAATATTGTCTACTCCATGCGTAATATAATCTTCAGTTCCTGTTTTAACAAGAATTTTTGGAGATATTCCCTGTTCAACCGGATTCATTTCCCTGTCAAATGTAGGAGCCGTTGACAGCCTTATTTCCCAACCGTTGGGAAGTTCCTTTGTAAACGGGAATCCTCCTCCACCACCTGTAGGCTGGCCTATCAGCGTTGTATATGGCATATAACGCATATTGTTGGCAAAATCATTTGCCGCACTGAAACACTCACGGTTAGTAAGGACAACTACAGGTCTGAGCCACACACCGGTCCCGTTAAATGGTTTGACAGTAATGGACTGGGATTCTGAAAAATCATTTCTTCCCGGACCTGTCTTATGTCTTATGTAGCCCACCAGTGTTTCCTTATCTGTAAAGAAACCGGGAAGTGTTTTGGCAAAATCACCGTTGCCGCCGCCGTTTCCTCTTATATCTATTATCAAAGAATGACAATCTTTGAAATAATGCAGAATTTCCATAATCTGTCTGTCAGACAGCACATTGGAAAAATCCCCATAATATATATAGCCTATACCATCAGGGAATATTTTATAGCACATTCCGCCTGTAGAATAACAGTCTTTTGCAAGATACCGCTCTGAACGTGCCAGGAAATCATGAGAAAAATTAGGCTCATAATCCATATAGAAACTGTCATAGAAAGAGGTAGCAAAAGGTGTTATAAGATTTACATGTCCGTCCCGCAGTTCATTGACCATGGATCCCAGAACATCAAAAAGTTCCCTTTCGGTCATATCCGGGTGAATCTGCGCCTTATACTGGACATACACGGAATCCCAATCAAGATTAAAAGTCTCTTTTTTCAAATCGAAGAAACAATAATTGTGGTCCAGAATAGTCCAAAGCGCTTCAAAGTTACCTTGGGGAGTGGAGGCGAACTTATTGTCCTTTACGCAGCCATACTCTAACAGGAGTGTTGCCAGCACCGATAATATGCCTATTATTCTATTTTTCATTTTTGAACAGCCAAATAAGCTCTGCGCAATATAATACCCAGAGAGATAATATGAGAATTCAAGCGCGATTCCAGATCATTCATACTATATCCGTCAAAACCGGCTGTATAGCTCAGTCTGAGCTGGACCTTTCTTGATGTATAAAAATCAATGGAAAACTTGTGTATCATAGCCCAAGAATTTCCCCACCATGCAAATGAACCGGCATAACGGTCCTGGTCAAGCATAAACCATTCGTAATACAACATACCGTAATCCGGTGCAAACATCACACCCAGCATGGCTATATTCATGTTATAGCGTAACGACATAGGGTAATTCTTTATACGGAACCTGTACGATGCCTGTAAAGATGCGGACAATGACAGGTTTGACTTGAGTTGGGCTGGATTGTTGCTGTTGGATGGCTTGTACAGTCCGCCAAAATCAAAATATACGCCCGGTCCGGCCAGTATTGAGAAACGGGCATTCTGAAAACATTTGAAATAATGCGTATAATCAAAATGAAACATCAGATAATGCGTAATACTGGACTTGGAATAATCGTAGGTGGGAGCATACGTCAACGAATAGTAAAAGTAGCTCCACATATTTGAATGCCTTTTCAGACCGAGTGTGATTTCCCGGTTGAAATTGATGGCTACACCCTGGTACATATTGTCTGACAGATACTGGTCAAGAAGACGCACTTGTCCGGCGCCTAACGATGTAGAAGTCTGGGTGCGGAAAGTAGCCTTGCTATTCCAACGGTCAGCATTGACCGGCAACTCCATAACAGTATCCACGCTACGCTCAGCTGCCACAGGCAGAACAGAGAGCATCGCTAACAGACAGGAATATATTTTATTGTGGATTCGCATTGTAATCAGATGAATCTTCTATGGAATCAAATATAGACAATTGGACAGAAGTTTCGGACTCTGCAACATCGTCAGCATCATCCTGAGGTTCAGGAACTTCTACTACTTCAGGAAATCTTAAAGGTTCCAGTTCCTCAACTTTGTCCACCGTCCATAACGAGACTCTTTTGCCTTTTGCCTTAACGCTCATTTGAGAGACAAAAGATTCGGCATCAATCTGTAATGGTGAGCGCACGCTGTCAGCTCCGCCGAACGAAACCTTAATATTTGGGAATACTGTATCTGTCAACAAAATAAGGCTGCTTTTCTTATCGTCTCCAACAAGATTTGAACGTTTGCTCTGCAGTTCAAACTGGAAACGCTTGATATACAGCATACCCTTTTGAGATCCGTTTGCATAGAAAGCAGTCCAGATCTTATCAGGGACAAACTTCTCGATTCTCAAAATATTGGCATCGAAATGGTTGCTCGGATCAGTATCCGTTACATAGTATTCTCCGTTGTCAAGAACAACCAGCAGGCGTTCAACATCAGAGAACTCTCCAAGATATGTGCCATGCCCGTCAAAATCGAGTCTCAGCACATCCCGGTCAAACCAGACCTTGCGACCGCCAAGAGTTGACACACCATGGGATTTGAGTGTAATACGCAAAACATCGTTTCTTGTAACAAGGTTACCCATTGACTGGCGCCCTTTGATTGCTATTGAAGAAAAATCCTTGTCAAAAATCTGTTTTTTCAGTCTTGGGTTCGGTTTGAGCTGAATCTTGATAACCTCGGCCTCGCCATTGCCGTTTGCTGTGAAATAAACAACTTTGGAGCCCGGTTTTCCCAAGGTGACATTGTATTCCTTATCGCGTACAAGACCGGTTGCACAAAAACGCTTCATATAATACGGACCGTTTTTCCCATCGCGATATACCAGATTGTATATGGTACGTTTGTCATTCCTCTTATAGACATCAACCCATATCACATTAGGTCCCACAAAGAGTTTTTCAGCAATCTTGACAAACTTGTATGTGCCGTCCTTATAGAAAAGGATGACATCGTCAATATCGCTGCAATTGCAGACATATTCATCTTTCTTGAGACCTGTACCAATAAATCCGTCGGCACGGTTAATATAAAGTTTCTGGTTGGCTTCCACCACCTTGGTTGCAACAATAGTGTCAAAGTTGCGGAACTCGGTACGGCGCTTGTATGCATCTCCATACTTGTTTTTAAGATAAGTGAACCACTCAATGGTAACATGTACCATATTTGCAAGTTTCTTGTCAATACGGGCAATATTATCCTTTAACTGCACAATATAATCGGTTGCTTTATCGCTGTTGAATTTCAGGATACGCGCCATCTTTATATCGAGAAGCTTCAGAATATCGTCCTTGGAAACCTCTCTGAGGAACGTGGGATAATATGGAGTCAGACGTTCATCAATATATTCACACGCCTTGTCCACAGATTCAGCCTCTTCAAATTCAGAAGCCTTGTATATACGTTCTTCAATAAAGATCTTTTCCAACGATGCGAAATGCAGTTTTTCCATCATCTCGAAACGCTCAATCTCAAGTTCCTTGCGCAACAGCACCAGAGTGTTGTCAACGGATTTTTTGAGCACCGTACTCACATTCAGGAAATGGGGATGCTGGTCATCGACCACACAGCAGTTGGGGAAGATACTCACCTCGCAGTTAGTGAAAGCATAAAGGGCATCAATTGTCTTGTCTGACGAGACACCCGGAGCAAGCGTAATGCGTATTTCTGCCTTTTCAGCGGTAAGGTCTTCCAATTTACGGATCTTTATTTTTCCCTTGTCTCCCGCGTGTGCAATGGAATCACACAACGTCATAACATTCTCTCCGTACGGTATTTCTGTTATGATAAGTGTTTTATTGTCATTGCTCTTTTCTATTTTAGCACGGACTTTCACCATTCCTCCGCGTTCACCGTCATTGTAACGGGACACATCTATCTGACCACCTGTCTGGAAATCAGGATACAGATGGAATTCCTCTCCCCGGAGATAACTCACTGCGGCATCGCATATCTCGTTGAAATTATGCGGCAGAATAATGGAAGAAAGTCCTACGCCTATACCCTTGGCACCTTGGGCAAGAAGCAGAGGAAACTTTGCCGGGAGCGCTACCGGTTCCTGATTGCGCCCGTCATAAGACAGTTTCCATTCAGTAGTCTTGGGATTAAACAGCGTTTCCAACGCGAATTTTGACAGGCGGGCCTCTATATAACGCGGAGCGGCGGCATGATGACCGGTAAGGATATTTCCCCAGTTACCCTGACACTCTATAAGAAGATCTTTCTGACCAAGCTGCACAAGCGCATCGCCAATTGAAGCATCACCATGCGGATGATACTGCATTGTATGCCCCACAATGTTTGCAACCTTGTTGAAACGACCGTCATCCAAGCACTTCATAGCATGCAGAATGCGTCTTTGGACCGGTTTCAATCCGTCAATAAGATATGGTACAGCCCTGTCAAGAATCACATAAGAGGCATAATCAAGGAACCAGTTCCTGAACATTCCGGAAAGTTGCGAGCCCTGCGCCTGAGTGTCCGCAACTGGCACATAATCCGAATGCAACTCCCTCCCTGCATTGTCAACATGTTCATCTAACGTATCATCATAATCCCGGTCCATAAACTTATGCTTTTACTTGTTCAGTCTTCAAAGTTACAATAATTTAATAACAATTGATTATGTTTTGTCAATTAAATATAGTACTTTTGCGAAAAATTTTAGAATATGGCTCAAGAAGACGTTTTTAAGAAAATTGTAGCCCATTGCAAAGAATACGGGTTTGTATTCCCGTCAAGTGATATTTACGATGGACTGGGCGCTGTTTATGACTATGGTCAGATGGGCGTTGAGTTGAAGAACAACATCAAGCAGTACTGGTGGCAGAGCATGGTTCTGCTTCACGACAATATTGTGGGTATTGACTCGTCAATTTTCATGCATCCTACAATATGGAAGGCATCCGGTCACGTTGATGCTTTCAATGATCCTCTGATTGACAACAGAGATTCAAAGAAGCGCTACAGAGCCGATGTCCTGATTGAAGACCAGATAGCAAAATACGACGAAAAGATTCAGAAAGAGGTTGAGAAAGCCCGCAAACGTTTCGGTGACAGTTTTGACGAGGCCCAATATCTTGCAACCAGCAAGAATGTTCTTGAACACGCTGCCAAACGTGATGAACTGCATGAACGTTACAAGAAAGCCATGAACGACGGCAATCTTGAAGAATTGCGTCAGATTATATTGGACGAAGGCATCGTCTGTCCTATCAGCGGAACCAAAAACTGGACTGATGTACGTCAGTTCAACCTTATGTTCTCTACAGAGATGGGTTCTACAAGTGACGGCTCAATGAAAGTTTATCTGCGCCCGGAAACAGCACAGGGTATTTTTGTAAACTACCTGAATGTCCAGAAGACAGGCCGTATGAAACTGCCGTTCGGTATAGCACAGATAGGCAAGGCTTTCCGTAACGAGATTGTTGCCCGTCAGTTCATATTCCGTATGCGTGAGTTTGAACAGATGGAAATGCAGTTCTTCATCAAGCCGGGTACCGATATGGACTGGTTCAAACAGTGGAAGGCCACACGTCTCAAATGGCACCTTGCTCTCGGATTCGGCGAGCAGAATTACCGCTACCACGATCACGAGAAGCTTGCCCATTATGCAGCAGCCGCAACAGATATCGAGTTCCTTATGCCATTCGGTTTCAAAGAGGTTGAGGGTATCCACTCACGCACCAACTGGGACCTTTCACAGCATGAGAAATATAGCGGAAAGAGCATCAAATACTTTGATCCGGAATCAGGAGAAAGTTTCACTCCACACGTTATTGAAACATCAATCGGTGTTGACCGTATGTTCCTCAGCGTTATGTGCGCTTCTTATGAGGAGCAGCAGCTGGAGAACGGTGAGACCCGTACCGTACTGCACCTGCCTGCCGCACTTGCTCCTGTAAAACTGGGTATTCTTCCGCTGGTAAAGAAAGACGGACTGCCAGAACTTGCACGTCAGATTCAGAATGACCTCAAGTTCCATTTCAACTGCCAGTATGACGAGAAAGATACTATCGGCAAGCGTTACCGCCGTCAGGATGCCATTGGTACTCCGTACTGTATCACAGTTGACTACCAGTCTCTTGAAGACGGAACAGTCACACTGCGTAACCGTGACACCATGGAGCAGGAACGTGTTGCAATCAAAGAATTGAATAACATCATTGCTGACAAAGTTACTATTACAAGTCTGCTGAAAACTTTATAAAATGTTTCTGAAAGCCGCTGTCAAAATAATTTCCATACTGATTCTTCCTGTACTTGTTTGCTGTGCTTCAACCAAAGAAGAAGATGAATATGCAGATTGGAAAAACCGCAACAACAGCCATCTGTCCGCTGTTGCCACTATGACAGCCGAGTTCGAAAAAAGAAACGTGACAAAAGAGAACGCCGTCAAGGGAGAAATGTTCCGCATACGCTCATTCCGTCTTGACACTGCCAGTACATTAAGTTTTCCGGCAAGCAGCTACGTTTACTGCACTGTTCTGGAAGACAACCCGAACAAGCATGTTGGAACCACTCCGCTGTACACAGATTCTGTCTGGATCCACTATCGGGGCAGACTCATACCAACAGCAGAACATCCCAACGGGTTCATTTTCGACCAGTCTTTCAAGACAGATTCATTGGAAGAGAAATTCAATGAGCCGGGCGCGTTTCCCAACTCAGGTCTTGTTGTAGGAATGATTACGGCTCTACAGGAAATGCACGTTGGAGATTATTGGAGAATATACATTCCCTACAAGCTTGGATATGACAACATTGAAAGAACCAACATCCCGTTATATTCAAATCTTGTATTCGATGTCAAATTGGCAAGATTCTCTCACAGAATAAATTAAACGAATTATTGAATAGATATGGCAAAAGTAATTGGAGCAATCAGCGTTGATATAGAGCGCTGTAAAGGTTGCGAGCTTTGCGTAAACACCTGTAACCAGGGCGTGATAGGAATGTCCTCCAAGGTTAACAGCAAAGGTTACCATTATGCTATGATGGTAAAGCCGGAAGCTTGCGTAGGTTGTACAAATTGTGGAATCATTTGTCCTGACGGTGTCATTTCCGTTTACAGGACCAAAGTAGAAGAATAATATAATGGAGAAAAGAGAACTAAGATTAATGAAAGGTAACGAGGCTTTGGCCGAGGCCGCCATCCGTGCCGGTGCCGATGCCTACTTTGGTTATCCTATCACTCCGCAGACCGAGGTTATTGAGTATCTGTTTGAAACGGATTGTACCGCACGTACAGGTATGGCTGTCCTTCAGGCAGAAAGCGAGGTGTCTGCAATCAATATGGTTTACGGTTGCGCTGCAACAGGCCATAGAGTACTTACATCAACATCAAGCCCGGGATTCAGCCTTATGGCCGAGGGTATTTCTTATATTGCGGGAGCTGAATTGCCCTGCCTGCTTATCAACGTATCACGTGGAGGTCCAGGTCTTGGTACAATACAGCCGTCACAGGCAGACTATTTCCAGACAGTAAAAGGTTGCGGTCACGGAGACTACAAACTCCTTACACTGGCGCCAAGTTCAGTTCAGGAAATGGCAGATTTTGTAGCACTTGGTTTTGATCTTGCGTTCAAATACCGTAACCCGGTATGTATCCTGTCAGACGGTTCTCTTGGACAGATGATGGAAAAGGTTTATCTGCCTGAGCAGCGCCCACGTTTGACTGAATACCCCGATTGGGCAACAAACGGAACACCGAAAGGCAAGGAACGCCGCTTTATCACATCATTGAATCTGCTGCCACAGCAGCACGAACTTGTCAACATCCGCCTTCAGGAGAAATACCGCAGGATGGAGCAGGAAGAGGTCCGTTATGAAACAATCATGTGCGATGATGCCGAGTATGTTATTGTAGCTTTCGGTATTATTGCCCGTATAGCCCAGAAGTCCGTAGAACTGTTGCGCGCCAAAGGAATCAAGGTTGGACTGTTCCGTCCTATCACCCTGTATCCTTTCCCGATGAACCAGATTACAGAACTTGCAGAGAATCCGCGCATCAAGGGCTTTACTTCTGTTGAACTTAACGCCGGTCAGATGATAGAAGATATCCGTCTGGCAGTAGAAGGCCGCAAGCCTGTTGGCTTCTTTGGCCGTCTTGGCGGTATGGTTCCTACACCAGAAGAGATAGAGAATGCCATTATCAAACAGTTTGACCTTTAATACTGAAAAGAGATGGACGTAAAAGATATAATCAAACCAGAGAATCTGGTATATAAGAAAAGCCGCCTTATGAGCGACAACGTATTCAATTTCTGTCCGGGTTGCGGACACGGAGTTGCAGTACGCACCATTGCCGAGGTTATTGAAGAGATGGGTATTGAGAACGATGTCATAGGCATATCTCCTGTAGGTTGCTCAGTATTCCTTTACGATTTCTATAAGTTTGATGTTGTTGAGGCCGCACATGGCCGTGCCTGCGCAGTCGCTACAGGTATCAAACGCGTTCAGCCTGACAAGTTTGTGTTTACATATCAGGGTGACGGTGACCTTGCAGCTATCGGTACAGGTGAAACAATGCATGCCTGCAACCGTGGTGAAAACATAGTGATTGTATTCATCAACAACGGTATTTACGGTATGACCGGCGGTCAGATGGCTCCAACCACACTGGAAGGAATGAAAACAACAACCTGTCCGCGTGGCCGCGATGTAAAGACAATGGGTTATCCGCTTGCAATCACACCGCTGCTGGCTCAGTTGCCGGGTACATATTACGTGACCCGTCAGTCAGTCCAGACTCCTGCCGCAGTACGCAAAACCAAGAAGGCTTTGCGCCAGGCATTCGAGAACCAGAAGAACAAAAAAGGAACATCGATTGTTGAAATTGTTTCCAATTGCAATTCAGGTTGGGGTATGAGTCCGATTGCCGCTAACAAGTGGATGGAAGAGAACATGTTTGCCAAATATCCGTTAGGTGATATGAAAGTTGACGGCCAGCTGGTAATCAACAATGTTTATGAAAAGAAATAAGGAGGCATAAGTCATGACAGAAGAAATAATTATTGCAGGCTTTGGAGGACAGGGTGTTCTCTCAATGGGTAAGATTATTGCATATTCGGGACTTATGCAGGGTCTTGAAGTAAGTTGGATACCAAGTTATGGCCCTGAAATCCGTGGTGGTACGGCAAACGTAACCGTAATCCTTTCAGACCAGCGCATCAGTTCCCCTATTCTGCAGAAGTTCAGCACGGCTATCATTCTGAACCAGCAGTCTATGGATAAGTTTGAATCAACAGTCAAGCCGGGCGGTACACTGATTTACACACCAAGTACTATAACCCGCGTGCCTACACGTACAGATATCAACATCTATCCTATCAAGGCTATTGAAGAGGCTGCAAAGATAAATGCGACAAAGGTTGCCAACATGTTCCTTCTTGGTGCATTCATGAAGATACATCCTATTCTTGACATCAATTACGTAATGGAAGGAGTCAAGCACTCCGTATCCGAACGTAACTGGAAATACCTGCCACTTAACGAGCAGGCAATCAAGGCCGGTATGGATCTTGTCAAATAAAACATGGTGGCTAACACTAAATATGGTTCATGGATGAACACTGCGGGCACCGCAGTGTTCATTCTGTTTTCATATTGGATGACAGCCATAGTGCGGACCGACATGCTGTTCCGCGGCCAGGAGCTCTCTTTGTTTCAATTCAGCAGCAGTTTCTTTGCCGACAAAATGACACAGCCCGCAGGTTTTCTGGAATATGCCGGAAGATTTCTGACCCAGTTCTTCTATTATCCGTGGTTAGGAGGCCTGATTTTCACAGGAATGCTCTGTCTTCTTGCATGGATGGTTTACAAAGCATTCGGAATAGACAAGAATAATGCACTTGTTTCATTTCTACCATCGGCAGCCCTGCTTCTGTTTGTCACACAGTTTGACTACACCATATACATAATCAAACACAGTGAGATATTCTACAGTCACATACTGGGTACAATGGCTGCACTGATTCCGGTATGGCTGTGCAGGAACAAAAACAACAAATTCTGTATTGCAACAATAGTATTGTATATTATTGCCGGATATCCACTATTCGGTTTTTACTCTCTCCTGGGAACAATCATCGCAGCAGTACGTGGGAAAAATACGGCAGTAACGGCAACCAGCATAATTGCAGCCGCAACCGTTCCGCTTGCATACCACTGCATATACCATGATTGTGCACTGAAATTCATGTACATATACGGTTTTCCATTCAGAGCATTGGGGACATCTGTATATCTGTGGATTCCGTTATTCGCAGATTACCTGTTCATAATTCTGTTGCCAGCGTTACGCGGCAGACTTGGCGTGAATGTTCTAAGAATATCGCAGAAAGCAGCAATACCGCTGTGCATTGCTCTTGTTCTGACATTCTCATACAGAGACTCAAGTTTCAGGAAACAGCTTGCCATTGAAAGGGCAATACACAACGGCAACTGGAACAAAGTTTTGGAAATAAGCAGTGTCCCGTGCAAAGAACAAAGCAGGCTCATTTGTCTGTACAGAAATATTGCACTTTTCCAGAAAGGCGTATTACTTGATGAAATGTTCAAATACCCTTACGAGACATCATCAACACTAAATACAAAAAACAAACGTGCCACTTACACGGAAATAGGTTCTACAATCATTCCGTTCTACTACGGGCTTGCAAACAATTGTTACAGATGGAACATGGAGAGTCTTGTCAATAACGGGGCATGTGTGTCTTATTACAAGAATATGCTTCTGTGCAGTGTATTGAGCGGAGAAAGGCAACTTTCACAGCGGTACGCCAGACAGTTGTCAAGCACTCTTTTCTACAAAAAATGGGCAGACAGATACATTGCATATGCTTTTGACGGGAAACTGTTTGCAAAAGACAAGACTCTGAACAAAGTAAAAGCGTTGAACACGTTTGACAACGTACTTGGAGAAGACGATGTTACTATGGAAAGTACTATTCTGTTCCATTATCTTGAAACTGAACCTGAATCACTTGCCCAAATTGAAATGTCTATGGGCATTGCACTGATAACCAAATCGAACAGCGATTTCTGGTACTGCTTTGAGAAATACGCCAATAATGCAGCCGTACTTCCAAGGCATGTACAAGAGGCCGCCCTGATGTTCGGCATGTTCCAGGATTTTGACATGGAACAGATTGAGCGGATGTGCAACAGAGACGTAATCAAGCGCTTTGAACAATTTACAGACCTGGTCAGAGAGTATGGGAACACAGGAATGTCCCAGGAAAAAGTCGGCAGAATTGCTGAGAAGAATTTTGGAGATACATATTGGTATTACTACCAATTTGTTAACGGAGAAATAACCAACTGAGATTATGAGAGTATTTGCAGGCAAAATACTGGGCATATTGTTCGGAATTGCGGCGGGCTGGTTGTGCAGTTGCACTGCAGACGTTCCCGCAGATGCACAGCTGAGTAAGGACAAGGCCCTGATATATCCGGATTATTCACGCATTACTGTTCCGTACAACATTGCTCCGCTTAATTTTTACATAGACATGAGAGCGGACAGATATATTGTCTGCATTGAAGGTCAGGACAATTCAAGAATAGTAATAAAAGGACCGGAAATAAAGATTGACCCCGACAAATGGAAAAAACTACTTGCCAACAATAAAGGTAAAAGTTACACCGTAACAGTTTACCTGCTGCAAAACGGGAAATGGAAGGCTTTGGCACCGTTTACAAACAGCATATCGGACTACCCCGTTGACACGTATCTGTCCTACAGACTTATCGAACCCGGCTATGTACGTTATGACAGATTATGGCTGGTTCAGAGAGACCTGACCAGTTTCAAGGAGCATGTAATATACAATAATCTGCAGGACTACAAGGCAAATGAAATGCAATGCATCAACTGTCACAGTTTCCAGAACTATAAAACAGACAATATGCAGTTCCATGCACGCGCATATAAAGGCGGCACCATAATAGTGTCAAACGGAAAGCCTGAAAAGATAAACATTAAAACAGACAGTCTGCCAGGCGCCGGACAGTACCCCGCATGGCACCCTACAAAGCAACTGATTGCATACTCGGTCAACCGTACAAGACAGTTGTTCCACAGTATTGATCCGCAGAAAGTCGAAGTAATGGATTCAGAATCTGATCTTGTTCTGTACAACATAGAAAACAACCACGTTCAGATAATACGCAACGATTCTGATGAACTGGAAACATATCCAAGCTGGAGTCCGGACGGAAAGTGGCTGTATTATTCTACCGCACATATCAAGACAAACGGACAGAATGCGCCCGACTTCTTTTCCGAGCATTACAAAGACATAAAATACAACATTAACCGTATTCCTTTCAATGGTGATTCTCTGACATTCGGTGCGGCACAGACCATTGTCAATGCCGCCAGCAACGGGAAAAGTGCATTACTGCCACGCATTTCGCCAGATGGGAAATGGCTGCTATATTCATTGGCAGACTACGGGACATTCCACATTTGGCATAAAAGCAGCGACCTGTATGTAAAGAATCTGGATAACGGTAACGAATATGAGTTGGACAACGCCAACAGTCCTGATTCTGAAAGTTATCACAGCTGGTCATCGAACGGCCGGTGGATAGTTTTCACGTCAAGACGCGATGACGGTTCGTATTCAAGGCTGTATCTTGCCTACTTTTCTCCACAGGGTGAGGTTTCAAAGGCTTTTGTCATTCCTCAGGAAAAGCCGTTGCACAATGCTTTTTTCATGAAATCCTACAATATTCCCGAGTTCACTGTTGAGCCGGTGACCGTCAGTTTGAGACAATTCAGCAAGGCAATCAGAAAAGATGCAAAGCAGGCTGTTCATGAATCCCGTTAATGAAAATCCAGTCAAGAATTGCACATTCAAACAAAAATAAGTAATCTTGCATAAAATTTGGAAATTGTTCATATTATGAGAAAGTATATCACACTCATGTTGCTGTTGTTAAGTTGTATAGGAGCAATGGCAGGGACGCAATTCACAGTAGTAGAGAATTACGATAGATTCAAAACGGCAGTTCAAAATAATGAAAACATCAGACTTGCTGCCGATATTGTTTTGCCAAAGAATTTTGACATGCTCAATATTACCTACAAAGGTATCATTGATGGCTCTGGAACCGATGAATCAGGAAAACCCATATGCCACTCACTCGGTGGCGGTGAAAACACAAAAGGGTCAGACAAGCGGGCTCACAAACCTATCTTCAAAGCTCTTGAGGGAGCCACCCTGAAAAACCTTATCATAAGCAATTTCCGTCTTGATTGGGACGACGATGACATAGGCGCTGTAGCATATACAGCCAAAAACACCAAGTTTACCAATGTAGTGGTTGCCAACGTATCCGTCTTCAACGATGACGATGATGCAGGAGCCATTGTAGGTAAAGCCGAGAATTGTGAATTCCGTAATGTGATGGGTATCAACAACGATGTCACAGTTGATGGCAACCGTGCCGGAGGTTTTGTCGGGCTCAGTTACAATTCATTTTACTGCAACTGCAGCAACAGCGCATATTCAAGTGTCTATGCAGACGGCAGTTGGGGTAATGCATACGCCGGCGGTTTTGTGGGAGACAGCAACAGTGACCAGTTTGTATTCTGCATCAACATGGCCCAGATAGGAGCACTTGACGATTGTGTTGGCGGCATTACCGGCAAAAGCAGAAAATCTCACTTTTCAAACTGCAGTAACAGCGGTTGCATTATGCACAGCAAAGAAGCTGATTTCATCAATGCAGTCAGCAATATGAAGAAAGCCCTCGATAATATAGACCTTACTGAAATTGAAAAGGCACTGGAGGAACAATATAAAGATCAGGACTTTGACATTGCCGCAATGGCAGCGTCATATATTGGAGGACTTGGTTTAGGTGTAATAGGAAATGCAGTAGGTTGGATGTTGGCTCTGATAGAATCACCGGCTGCACCTGTTGTTCTGACAGCAGCATTCGTTACTATAGTGGCTGGTGCAGTGGCTGCGCTTGTAGTATATATTGATCAGGAACTGGACGCACACGACGATGTTGGCGGAATATGCGGTTATTGTGTGGGAGGAACATTCAGCATGTGTATCAACTATGGTGTTCTGATCTGCTACGATGCCGGTGTAGGTGGCATTGTAGGAGAAACCAACAGTGAAAGTTGCGGTCCAACCACCATTACCCACTGCCTGAATGCCGGCACAATCAAAGGTTATGAATTTGTTGGCGGCATCTTTGGCGAGGGTGACCATGGCGATATAATAAATCACTGTCTCAATGTTGGTGAGGTTAACAATCATCAAAAGGACGGAAAGTCTGATCCGATAGGTAATTTCAATAAAGAAGATCTGGGAACTTTGACAAAGAACTATTATCTTGCCGAGAGTTATGATAATAAGAAAGACGATAGAATTCCTGTTACAAGCTATATATTGAAAAATGGAGAAGTTGCCAATTTACTCAATGACGGAGAAACAAGCGACAATTCTCCATGGCATCAGGCTATAGGTGACAGATATCCGGTACCGGACCAGTCTCGCAATAATGAAAATATGCAAAATTTCGAGAATATTGACGGTGTGTATATAATTTCAAGCGTTGCAGACCTGGACACACTGCGAAAGCATGTGGAAAATGGGAAGAGACCTACATATCTGGTATATATCAACGCTGACATTGACTGCGAAGGTATTGATTGGGAACCGATAGGTACATCTGATCACCCGTTCTCAGGCAGATGTTTTGGCGATGGCCATACAATCAGCAATCTTGACAATACCAATAATCAACTCAAAGAAGGGCAAGGTTTCTTTGGTGTTGTTGACATAAACACAGAAGTACGTGACCTTATTATCGGTCCAGGTTCAATCAAAGGAACATACGGTGTTGGTGCCATTATTGGTTGCGCCAATCACAAAGCCCAGACTGATGGCTTCATTAGGATTATAGGTTGCGGCAATGCTGCCGATATTACCGGCAACTATGACTGTGGCGGATTGGTGGGTGGAATATATTCCGACAGTAAAATGACACTTACCATTGACAACAGCTACAACATGGGCCAGATAAGCGGTGAAAAACAAACAGCTGCTCTCTGTGGATTTGGCAAGCATAATGCAACAATCACTGGCTGCTGGAATTCAGGTAAAGTTACAGGAACCGAAAAAAACATGGGCTTTGCACGCGGAGAAAATACAACTAACATTACTGTTCAGAACTGCTACAGCTTGGACACAACCTTTGAACAGAAAGGTGTATCCATGTTCACTGCAGAAGATGCCAAAGACGGTACACTGTGCTATAATTTGAACGGTAATAGCAACGATGCTAGCGTAGGTCTGCCTTGGGAACAGAACATTGCGCCTGGCGGCGATGCCTACCCACACTATAAAAGCAGCAAAGAAAGGGCAATCTATACCGACAGAGAAATTTTAGGCAATTATGGAACAGTAATTCTTCCATACGCTGTCCAATCCAATGATTCCATAAGATATTACATACTGGAAAGTGTAACAGGAGATGATAATGAGGCGCAGTTTGAATTCAGCGCCGTTGATACGCTGAAAGCCGGGACACCCGCCGTTTTCTATTTCCGTGGCCAAAAAGGAAGTCTGTATGAATTTATCAGCATATGCGAAACATTCAGCAAAGAGCCCAATGACCTAAAAGTCGACGGCTGGACAATGACAGGCAATCTTGGTAGTAACGATATGGTGTTTACGGACAAGACCGATTTGGAGAGTCTGTATTTCATCAGTGATGGAGCAGTGAAAAATGCCACCCAAAGTCTTTCAGTTTCACCATTCCGCGCTTACTTGAAGACAACCGGACCCGCCCCTGCCAAAACAAAAGCATTCTTCTATGATGGCGGTACCCTTACAAGTGTTCAGGTTGTAGAAGCCGATATTGAGGAAAATGTTTCCAAGGAAGGAATATTCAACCTTGCAGGACAGCCTCTTGGTACGATTGAAAAAGGCATCAGCATAATTGACGGCAAGCTTTATTATTTTGATGAGTAAGTTCCTGTTTTAGAAAAGAATGTTATGAAGAAAGAATATACCAATCCAACAATAAAGGTTGTTGCCATCCGCTCAGGGGTTGTCATGCAGACATCAGGTTTTCCTGACAGCCTGTCTATTACCGGAGGATTTTCTGTTGAATGGGGATCAGCAGATTGACACTTGGACGGAAGCCAGAACGGACTCCATCTCCTTTATATCCGCGCTGCAGTGAAGCACTATGTCAACGGCACTTTCAAGCATTGCGGGAGCAATTGTAGAGAAATCAGAATGGAATTTCTGCAGGCCTTTCATACATATGTCATCGCTGATAATGGGACCGCGGAAACCTATCTCATGTCTGATAACACGCCTTACCGATGCGGACAAAGTTGCAGGATGTTCTGCATCAAGTTCCGAATAGATTACATGAGACATCATTGCCATACAGTCTATCCCTGATTGGGCAATATACCTGAATGGGACAAAATCAGTCTTGTCAAGTTCTCCAATTGAAGCACTCACACGGGCCATATCAAGATGAGTGTCCTGCATAGAGCGTCCGTGGCCAGGTATATGCTTGACAACAGGCATTACTCCTGCATGCGCCAGGCCACGGGCGTACGCAGCGCCTAACAACGATACTTTTTCAGGGTCAGATCCGAACGAACGGTTTCCTATTACAGAACTTGCACCTTCAAAGAGAAGGTCAAGTACAGGAGCACAATCAACGTTAAAACCATACGAGGCAAGCCCACGTCCTATTGAGAATCCTATGTTGTATGCCTGATTTTCGTTACCTACATGATCCATTGGAGGGAACTGATCCATCAATGGAGGAACGAGACGCTGTACACGACCTCCCTCCTGGTCAACAAGAACCATAACGTTCCTATCTCCCATGAAAGATTTCAGATCCTTAATCAAGTTCACAAGTTGGGTTCTGTCAGAAATATTTCTTGCAAACAATATAAACCCAAGCGGATTATGTTCAAGGAACAGCGCGCGCTCGTCAGGTTCAAGGACAAGACCTCTTATGCCTAATACAACAGGTTTTACAGGTCTGGATGAACAACCGCACCATGTTTTCCAGTCAAAATCAGACGACAGCATACCGTATTACTTTAACTGCACAGTCAGGCTCTGCAAATCTGCCTTGTCAGAAGAAGAACCGTACAATACAACATATTCTCCTCTCATGGGTCTCATTGTTCCTGCAGATTCATCAAACCACTCAAAGCATTCTCTGTCCAGTTCAAATTCCACATTGGCGCTTTCTCCGGCTTTCAGTTCAACACGTTTGAAAGCACGAAGCGCAAGAGCCGGACCATTGGCATCGGAGGGGCGTGAAATATAGACCTGTACAACTTCTGCACCATCTCTGTTTCCTGTATTGGAAACGGGAACAGTAAGAATCACAGGAGTCTTTGCTGTAACTTTCTTTGCACTGAGCGTTGCAGTGCCGTACCCGAATGTTGTATAACTGAGACCGAATCCGAATCCGAACTGCGGTTTTTCTGTCATATACCTGTATGTACGGCCTTTCATTGAATAATCCAGAAAATCAGGCAACTGGGCTGTATTTTTATAGAATGTCACAGGGAGTTTTCCGCTCGGGTTGAAGTCTCCGAACAGCACCTGTGCAATAGCAGTACCACCCGCCTGACCCGGATACCAGGCCTGAACAATGGCATCGCATATCTCAGACTCTTTTTCAAGGGCAATTGCCGAACCCGAGAAGTTGACAAATATCACCTTCTTGCCAAGTTTCTTCAGAGCCGCCATTAGTTCTGTCTGAATGGCCGGAAGTTCAATGATTTCACGGTCTCCACCCTTGAAACCCGGAATATTCACACGCATCTCTTCTCCTTCAAGACGCGGAGAGATTCCGCCGGCAAAGATAACTGTCTCAATACCGGCAAGGCTCATTCCAAAGTCATTGAAATCTACCGGGACCTCGTATCCGAAATCGAAATCCAACTGAGCCGGAGTTCCTTTGTGAGCGGTGAAGTTTATTACTATATCGTAAGATTTGCCTGCTTCCACAACCATTGTAGCCGAGTTCTCACCAATGGCATTACCCCAGCGGCCCAGCATACGTCCGTTTACAGAGAGTGTTGTATTTCCCTGATTCTGGAAGCTGAACTTGACATCGCCGCTCCTGGATGGTATAAATGTAGATGTATAGCGTGCACTGAACACTTCAAGGTCTACCCCTGGAGCAAATACAGTACCACCACCTGCAGAGAACTGGAACGGTACAGAAATATGTCCGGTTACATCGGGTTTCATACCATCTGTAACACGCAATGTATTCCAATATGATACATCAAAACCGGTTTCTCCACCAGCAGACGATTCGGAGAATGCGCTCTCAAGAGCGGTTGCTTTTGCGTAGTCACATCCTTTCTCATAATGGATACTGGAAAGCGGCAAATACTGTAGCAAGCCGTCATACAAGGTTACTGTTCTGGAAGGAGTTCCGTTGTAATTGCCCCACATCATTACAGAATCTGTGGCATTGGGCCCAATCAGTGCTATCTTGTCAATATCTTTGGACATCGGCAGAATATTATTGCGGTTCTGCAGGAGCACAATGGTCTGTTTTGCCATCTCAAGGGCAAGATTCCTGTGTTCCTGACAGTCTATCACATCCGGAGCTACAGAACGCCACTCCACCATTTCCTTAGGATCAAATTCACCAAGTTTCATACGGGCCACAAGAAGACGTTGAACGGAAACATTAATCTGTTCTTCGGTAATCAGGCCCTGCCCAACAGCTGCGGGCAGATTGGCGTATGTACTTCCGCACTCCACATCAGTACCGGTAATAACGGCCTTTGCAGCAGCATGGGCGGCATCGGGCTCCGTTTCGTGGTGTCCTCTCTGATAAAAATCGTTGATAGCCCAGCAGTCTGAGACTACCATACCCTTGTAACCCCAGTCGTCACGCAGAATCTGCTGCAGCAGACGGTTGCTTCCACAGCACGGATCATCCTCGTACCGGTTATAGGCACACATAACTTCCTGAACATCAGCCTGCTGAACCAAAGCCTTGAATGCAGGCAGATATGTTTCCCACAAGTCACGTGGAGCTATATCCTCGGCATTGAATGAATGGCGGTTCCACTCTGGACCGCTATGTACAGCATAATGTTTGGCGCACGCATGCAGTTTGTCATATCTGGAACTGTCAGGTCCCTGCAATCCCTTTACAACCGCTACACCCATGACACTTGTCAGATATGGATCCTCTCCATATGTCTCCTGACCACGTCCCCAACGCGGATCACGGAAAATATTCACGTTCGGTGTCCAGAATGTAAGACCCTGATAACGGGAAACACGTCCGTTTTCGCGAGCCATATTGTTCTTGGCGCGTGCCTCGCTGCTTGCGGCATCAAACACTCTGAGCAGAAGATCGCTATTCCACGATGCCGCCATACCTATAGTTTGCGGAAATACGGTAGCCATACCGTTTCTGGCAACACCATGCAATGTTTCATTCCACCAGTCATATGCTTCAATGCCAAGTCTTGGAATGGCAGGACTTGAATTCTGCATTAGAGACACCTTTTCCTCCAAAGTCAGTCTTTCCAGCAAATCTGCCGCACGCTCCTCAAAGCTCAAATCCGTATCAAGATAACGTGCACCATCAACAGAAGCAGACTGTGCTTTCACAGTCAGAACAATGGCAGATAACATTACCGCTGCCATAACAAAAGACTTTACAGGTTTCATTGTTGGAATATTTCAAAAAGATTCTTAGAGTTGCTGCATATCATTCAAACGCTTGTAGTAGCCGTTCATTGCAAGAAGTTCCTCGTGGGTTCCGCTCTCAACAATCCGGCCTTCATGCAGGACATGTATGCAATCAGCACTTTTGATTGTTGACAGACGGTGTGCAATAGCGATGGTAGTGCGGTCTTTCATAAGACGCTCCAATGCCTCCTGAACAAGATGTTCTGATTCGGTATCAAGAGCAGATGTAGCCTCGTCAAGAATAAGAATAGGAGGATTTTTCAGAATAGCACGCGCAATGCTTACACGCTGGCGCTGGCCGCCGGAAAGAAGACATCCGCGGTCTCCTATCATGGTGTCATAACCTTTCTCCGTCTCCATAATGAAATCATGGGCATTGGCTATTTTTGCAGCCTCAACAACCTGCTCATATGTAGCGTCTTCAACACCGAACGTTATGTTATTGTAGAAGGTGTCGTTGAAAAGGATTGCCTCCTGGTTGACATTACCCATTATGGAACGCAAAGATGCAATCTCCATATTCCTGATGTCAACACCATCTATTGTGATACTGCCGCCACAGACATCGTGGAAACGGGGAAGCAGGTCAACAAGTGTGGATTTACCTGAACCGGACTGTCCTACAAGAGCTATGGTCTGACCCTTTCCGATATTCAAATCAATATTGCACAGAACAGGGTGATCAGACTCGTAACTGAAGGAGACTCCATTATAGCAGATACCTTCTTTGACACTGTTTATTCTAACCGGATGGGCACTTTCTCTGATAGTGTTTTCCGCAAGGAGGATTTTATCTACGCGTTCAAGAGAAGCCATTCCCTTAGGAACGGAATATGTTGCTTTTGCAAGATCCTTGATTGGGTTTATCACACTGTAAAGCATGGTCAGATAAAAAATGAAAGTAGGAGCCTCTATTGTGGTAGCCTGTCCTGTTGCGCCGGTTTCTTTAAGTATGAGAGTACCGCCGAACCAAAGTACAAACACAATAAGAGCAGTTCCAAGGAACTCGCTTACAGGATGGGCAAGAGACTGGCGTATCAGGACTTTTGTATTGGCAATCCGCCATTCATTGTTTATCTTTTCAAAGCGTCCTGACATTTTTTTCTCTGCAAGAAATGCCTTTACAATACGCAAACCGCCAAGAGTTTCTTCAAGTTGTGACATTGTCTCGCTCAATCTTGACTGGACTAGCAGAGACTTTGATTTGAGTTTACGGCCAATCACTCCCATAAGCCAGACCATACCCGGAAGAACCACAATTGTAAAAACCGTAAGTTTCCAGCTTATAACAACAAGGGTTGTCATATATACCACAATCAGTATAGGGTTCTTTATCAGCATGCTTATCGAATTGGTGATGGAACTCTCTATCTCGCTTACATCGTTACTCATACGGGTAATGATATCACCCTTGCGTTCTTTGGAGAAGAAAGCCAAATGAAGAGAAAGCACCTTGTTGTAGACTTTTTCTCTGATATCTTTCACTACACCGGTTCTGAGAGGCATTATGACTGCTTCCGATGCGAAATAGCATGCCGTCTTGAAGAATGTCATAACTATCATTATCAGTCCCAGGAACAGCAATGCCTTGTCAGCACCATAGACATCTATCCAGTTGGTAATATAATAATAGCCGTTGTTTTTGACAGCATCCCAGTCATATCCCAGGAAACCGTCTCCGGCAACCGGCTGCAATTCATATACAACCTTGCTTATTCCGAACAATATCTGGAGTATTGGGACTATCAATGCAAAAGAAAACACATTCAGTACAGCGGAAAGGAGATTCAGCAGAACCGAAAAAATCAGATTTCCTTTATATGGTTTGACAAATCTCTTGAGAAAATTCAGTAAATCTTTCATTTAATATAAATATTAGAACTGCGAAGTTAGCAAAAAAAGCTGAAAAATCATTACCTTCGCGGGCGAAAACTTCTTTGGAAGAGCAATGCGCAGGTTCATTTTTACATTTTTCCTGATAATCCCGATTCTTACACTGCCCGTGGCGGCAAAGCAGCACAGGGTGGAGACGGGACCGGATTCACTGCAGGCAAAAGGGAACTGGTCCCATTTTGCAATGCAAGTCACACCTGCGGCATCCCTCATTACCACCAGCGCAATATGGGGAGATTACTTGCTCCATCAGAACATACACATATCCGGGCATAATTTGGGGAATCAGAGAATCTGGACAGCAGACATAATACAGTACGCACCGCTGGCAATGGTTTACATTCCAAAACTGTTCGGTCTGGAAAGCCGGCTTCCCTGGAAAGAGATGATTCTGACTCATGCCGGTACAGCAATTGCCACATTCGGCATCAACCAGTGTCTGAAATATACATTCGGACGTCTGCGTCCCAATGAAAAAGCACACAACAGCTATCCGTCAGGACATACCACAACAGCATTTCTGCTTGCACATTTTCTCCACAAGGAATACGGAGAAACCGTAAGTCCATGGTTCAGCGTTGCAGGCTACTCCATAGCTACCGCAACCGGAATAATGCGCGTTTGCGAACAGCGCCACCACATAAGCGATGTCCTGTGCGGGGCCGGCATAGGAATTTTCATAGCAGAGCTTGGATATACCATTTGCGATTGCATCTGCCACAGAAGCAACAATTCACCGTTTCTTAACTATGACAGGAACCTTGCCATCCGGAACTGGGACTTCAGCATGACCACAGCTTTCTACTTTGGAATAAACAGATACAATGACATATTGCCGCAAAACTTCCAGCCGGGTTACTCATTGGGGTTCAAAGGGACAAGGATGTTCTGCCGGAATTTCGGTGCTGCCCTACGCACCGATTTTACACAGATGGCATGGAAAGGGCAACAGGTAGAACTGGCCGACGGTGCAAACTTCACTCCCCTGATTTCGGGACAGGCAGGCCTTGTTGCACGCATTCCGTTGACCGGATACCTTATTCTTGGAGCCGATGCAATGGCCGGTGTAACTTTCAAAAACAGTTACAGGTTTACGGACTTGGGCGGTAATCCCATAGACATTGGCATTCCTGCAAGATTCACAGCAGGCTCGGAATTGAATCTGTTGTTCTGTTCATCTGACAAACTTGGCATCAGTGCATTTGCAGGATACAGGCATATTAACGGAATAGTAAGCAGTTTCTATACAGGAACGGCAGTAAACCTGACATTCTAAACAAAAATGAGTACAATTCTTTTCTACATAACATACGGAATCATCTATCTGGTTTCTCTGTTGCCATTATGCGTTCTGTACCTGATTACGGACACATTCTGGCTGATAATGACATGTTTCCCTTTTCTTCGTTACAGAAAAAAGGTTGTAAGAAAGAATCTGGCGGCATCGTTCCCCGAGAAAGACAAGCATTGGCTACGGATGACAGAAATAAAGTTCTATCACAACCTTGCCAACTACATTGCAGAGATTGTGAAAATGTTCTCAATCTCAAAAAGGATGATGAGGAAACGCATGGAGTTCACCAATACTCAGGAAGCTGTCATCAACCAGTTCCAGGCCGGGCGCAGCGTTATGGTCTACATAGGGCATCTTGGCAATTGGGAATGGATATCGTCTTTCCCGCTGTGGATTAACCGCGACCACAAATGCCACGTATATCACAAGCTGCAGAACAAAGTGTTTGACCGTCTGATGTACAAGCTGCGCGGAAGATTCGGGTCAGAGAACATTGAAATGAGACATACGCTGCGTACAATAGTCGAAAGGCGAAATGAAGGAAAAGTTTTTACCATAGGAACAATTTCTGACCAGGTTCCCATATGGGAAGACATACGCCATTGGACAACATTTCTGAACCAGAACACTCCCGTTCTGTCCGGGAACGAACGCTTTGCACGCAAATTCGGTATGGCAGTTGCATACATGGATTGCACAAAAGTGCGTCGCGGACACTATCGGATAGAATGCAAGCTTCTCTGTGACGATGCCTCAAAATATGCTGAATACGAACTGACCGACAAGTATTTCAAGCTTCTTGAAGAGAATATCAGACGCAAACCAGAACTCTGGCTATGGAGTCACAACCGTTGGAAACGCACATGGGAAGAATACCAGCGCAGGCTTGACGCAAAAAGAGAAAGGAAAGAACAGCTGAAAGCCGTTCCGGTTACCCAATAGTACTATTTTCTGCCAAAGTCAGCAGGAATCTCACCCAACCGTTCCGTTTCCCATTTGACGACAGGAGTTGTATATCTGTTGGAAGCAAGCCACTTTTCCGCACGCCCAATCAGATCATGGACCTGTGCCGTCGATGCGTTGTGCTCAAGTTTGGTAGCACAGACACCACGTTTTACCCAATTGATAGCATTACGGCTGTCACTATAGATTGTGAAGTTATAGTTATTCTGCTTGCAATAGGCAAGAGCATGGACTATTGCAAGAAACTCACCGATATTGTTTGTACCGAAAATAGGGCCGAAATGGAACAGTTCCTGAAAATTTCCAAGATATACACCGCGATACTCCATTCTACCGGGATTTCCGCTGCAGGCAGCATCAACAGCAATGGAATTGGGATTGATACCGGCTGGCAACTCTTCAGGAGATTTGATTGGTTTCACCTTTACCACGCCTGAATTCCGGGACTGGACATGTACTCCCGGCTCACCCATGTAATTGAATGGTGAATCGTTGTATGCAGCAGTAGCTTCTTCTTTAGTGGAAAAAGATTTGTACAGTGCCTTTGGAAAGCCGGCTATCTGCTTTCTGCACTCAGACCAGGAATCAAACACTCCGGTATTGTGACCTGCCCACACAGTGTACCACTTCATTCCTTCAAGTATTTCACATACGTTCAGGAACTTCAATTCCAAGAAGAGAGAGAGCAAGTTTCAAAACCTTGCCTACACATCCGGAAAGAACCAGACGCAATGACTTGAGTTCGGGATCTTCCTCTTTCAGTACACTATAGTCATGATAGAACTGGTTGAATTCTTTTGCAAGGTCATATGAATAGTTTGCTATTGCACTTGGATTGTAAGTCTCAGCGGCTTCCGAAACAACACTTCCAAAGTCAGCAAGACGCTGGATAAGAGCAATCTCCTTATCTGACAGCAGACTGTTCACGGCACCAAGTTCTGCAGGTAGTTCTATACCCTGCCCGGCAGCCTTGCGCAGAATAGACCTTATGCGCGCATACGTATATTGTATGAAAGGACCTGTATTACCATTGAAATCAATGGATTCCTTAGGATTGAAAGTCATGTTCTTACGCGCATCAACCTTAAGGATAAAGTATTTGAGCGCACCCATACCTATCATTTCAATAATGCGGTCAGCCTCATCTTTTGACAGGCCTTCCAATTTTCCCAGTTCGGCACTGGTCTCACGGGCCGTAGTTACCATCTCATCCATAAGATCGTCGGCATCGACTACAGTACCCTCACGGCTTTTCATCTTACCTTCGGGAAGTTCAACCATACCGTATGAGAAATGTACCAGATCCTTACCCCATTTGAAGCCGAGACGGTCAAGCAGAATGGATAGTACCTGGAAATGGTAGTTCTGTTCATTTCCTACAACGTAAATCATCCTGTCAATAGGATAATCCTGGAAACGCAATTTGGCAGTACCGATATCCTGGGTCATATATACTGATGTGCCGTCTTTGCGGATAAGCAGTTTCTGATCCAGACCGTTCTCTGCAAGATCAGCCCAGACAGAGCCGTCTTCCTTGCGGAAGAACAGTCCCTTCTCCAGTCCTTCCATAATCTTGCTTTTTCCTTCAAGATAAGTCTGGGACTCATAGTATATTTTATCAAAGCTGATGCCAAGACGCTTGTATGTTTCATCAAAACCGGCATAGACCCATTCGTTCATACGTGCCCACAGAGCGCGGATTTCAGGATCATTCGCTTCCCATTTGACCAGCATGGCACGCGCCTCCTGCATAAGCGGAGACTCAGCCTCAGCTTTTGCTTTTGCAGCCTCCTGCTGTTCTTCTGACAGAGAATCATAATCTGCCGGCAAAAGTTCCTTTACCTCCGCCTTGAAATGTTTGTCAAATGCAACATAATAGTCTCCGATAAGATGGTCTCCCTTCTTACCGGTGCTTTCCGGGGTAGCCCCGTTACCCCACTTGAGCCATGCAAGCATGGATTTGCAGATATGGATGCCACGGTCATTCACAATATTCGTCTTTACCACCTTGTATCCGTTTGCCTCCATAATGTTGGCCAGAGACTTGCCCAAAAGGTTATTGCGCACATGTCCAAGATGGAGAGGCTTGTTTGTGTTCGGTGATGAGTATTCAATCATCACAAGCTTTGAATCGGGAGTTGCCTGCTTGAAACCCCACTTTTCAGTGGTATATACCTGATTGAGCAGAGAGCACCACGCACCGGCTGCAATGGAAAGATTGAGGAATCCCTTTACCGCATTGTATGCGCAGACAATATCAGTATTTTCCTTGAGCCATGCGCCAATGGCATTTGCCGTATCCTCCGGGCTTTTGCGTGAAATTCTCAAAAGAGGGAAAACCACCAATGTAAGTTCTCCTTCAAACTCTTTCTTTGTTTTCTGCAACTGCAGCTGGCTTTCACCAACTGTCGTACCCCACAACTCTGCCACTGCCTGAGCCGCTTTTTGCGCAATGATTTGTTCTATCTGCATTTCTGAATAATTTTGACCCGGCAAAAATACTCATTTCCGTGCATTTGCACAAATTTACAAAAAAACAATTAACTTTGCAGGCATGAATAATATGCCTACAGTAACAAAGCATCTGCTTATATGGAATGTGCTGTTCTTTATGGGAGCGGCAGTTGCCACAAAATACGGTCTGGACATTGACAAATATCTCGGGCTGCACTTTTTCCTTGCATCGGATTTCAGATTATACCAGTTCTTTACGTACATGTTCATGCATTCAGGCATAGGACATATATTTTTCAACATGTTTGCAGTTTGGATGTTCGGAAGAATACTTGAGAACACATGGGGACCGAAAAGATTTCTGATACTGTATCTTGTATGCGGATTGGGCGCAGGAATAATTCAGGAAGGCGTTCAATACATACATTATCTTATTGAACTTTCACGCTATGACTACGTATCCATAGCAGGAATGTCAATCCCCATGAAAGAGTATCTGAACATGCTCAATACAGTCGGTGCCAGCGGTGCCGTTTACGGTATTCTTCTTGGATATGCAATGACATATCCGGACCAGCCTCTGTTCATAATACCGTTCCCATTTCCCATAAAGGCAAAATGGCTTGTTACAGGATACATCGTGCTGGAAATAGTAATGGGACTCAGCAATCGCCCCGGAGACAATGTGGCCCATTTTGCCCATCTTGGAGGAATGCTGTTCGCTTTTCTGCTGATCAGACATTGGCGCCGGAAAGGAATATATTAAAAAAATAACACCGGATACTCTTTTTTAGGAGAATCTTGTGTATATTTGCACGCTTAAAATTAAGCGTAAGACTTTTTGTACGAATAATAAATATTAAAAACATACAAACAATATGCAAAACAAAGGATTTGTAAAGGTATTTGCCATAGCTTTGACACTTGTGTGTCTGTTCTATCTTTCCTTTACTTTCAAAACCAGCAGCATTGAGAAAAAGGCTGCTCAAAGCCCAATTGGAGAACAGGCTTATCTGGACTCCATTATGAATGAAAAAGTTTGGTTGGGTCTTTATTCTTACAAAGACTGCCGCGAAATGGAAATCGGACTCGGTCTGGATCTCAAGGGCGGTATGAACGTCATTCTGGAAGTATCGGTTCCGGATGTAATCAAGTCACTGTCAGGCAATAAAAACGATGAAATGTTCAATCAGGCTTTGGCACAGGCCAAGAAACGTGCATTCGGTGCGCAGGCTGATTTCATCGGCATCTTTGCAGAAGAATACAAAAAGGTCAATCCTACAGGCAAACTCAGCGCAGTCTTCTCCAATTCAATTCTTAAGGACAGAGTAAACGTACAGAGTTCTGATGAAGAAGTCATCAAGGTGTTGAGAGAAGAGGTCGATGCCGCAATAGACCACTCATTCCTGGTTATCAGAACCCGTATCGACCGTTTCGGTGTAGCTCAGCCCAACATTCAGGAACTTGAAGGACAGCAGGGCCGTATCATGGTGGAACTGCCGGGTGTCAAAGAGCCGGAACGTGTACGCAAGCTTCTTCAGGGTTCCGCCAATCTGGAATTCTGGGAGACATACAAATACGATGAACTTTCAGACATTCTTGTAGCAGCAGACAGCAAAATGCGCACAATTGCCGAGTCAGAAGGCAGCAGCAAACCTGAACAGGCAGAAGCCAAAGAAACCGGGACAGAAGATTTGGCAAGCGCACTTATGAATCAGGAAGAGCAGCAGTTGTCAAAAGAGCAAAAAGAGGCAATGTACAAGAACAACCCTATTCTGGCAAGACTGAGTGCTCCGTCATACAACGGACCTATCATGGGTTATTGCCACTACAACGATACAGCGGCTATAAATGCCATGTTCAACCGTCCGGAAATCAAGACATTGCTTCCACGTGACCTCAAGCTCATGTGGGGTGTAAAGGCAATAGACACAAAAGGCCAGTTCTTTGAACTCTACGCCATCAAGTCAACACAGAAAAACGGACAGGCTCCACTTACCGGCGAGGTTGTTACAACTTCAAGCGCAGATTTTGACCAGTTCAACAACCCGAGTGTAAGCATGTCCATGAACAGCGAGGGCGCTCGCAAATGGGCCCAGTTGACAAAAGCCAACATACAGCGCAACATTGCAATTGTACTTGACAATCTTGTATATAGTGCTCCTAACGTAAGCGACGAGATTTCTGGTGGTAACTCACAGATTACCGGCAGTTTCACGATAGAAGAGACTCAGGACCTTGCCAACGTTCTTATGTCAGGTAAAATGCCTGCTCCTGCAAAGATTGTACAGGAAGACATTGTAGGTCCGTCACTGGGTCAGGAATCAATTCACCAGGGACTTATGTCCTTCATCGTTGCGTTCATCATTCTGATGATATACATGTGCCTGATATACGGCTTCATACCGGGTATGGTAGCAAACGGTGCACTTTTGTGCAACTTCTTCTTTACACTTGGTATTCTTGCATCTTTCCAGGCAGCACTTACATTGTCAGGTATTGCAGGTATAGTTCTTACCCTTGGTATGGCAGTCGATGCCAACGTGCTTATCTACGAGCGTGCTAAAGAAGAGTTAAAGAGTGGCAAATCAGTTGCAGCTGCATTGACAGACGGTTACAAAAATGCATTCTCCGCAATTTTTGACTCCAACCTTACATCAATCATCACCGGTATTATTCTGTTCTACTTTGGAACAGGTCCTATCCGCGGATTTGCCACAACACTTATTATAGGTATCATCTGCTCATTCTTTACAGCTGTATTCCTTACAAGAATTGTTTATGAATATTTCCTTGGCAAAGGCAAACTGCAGAACCTTACATTCACAACAGGTCTGTCCAAAAACCTTATGCAGAATACTGCATTCAAGTTCATGGGAATGGCCAAGAAATCATTCACAATATTCGGTATAATTGCAGTAATCTGCATTGCTTTCCTTGCAACACGCGGACTGAGCAAGAGTATTGACTTTACTGGTGGCCGTAACTTTGTAATCCAGTTTGAGCAGCAGGTTGAACCGGAAACAGTCCGCACATTGCTGCAGAAAACCATCGACGAGGACAATGAGCAGCAGGTTAAGGCAAATGTTCAGGCAATCGCCCTTGGTACAGACCACAAGACAATCCGTGTAACAACCAACTACAAGATTGAAGATGAATCTGAAAACATCGATGCCGAGATTGAAGAATTCCTGTTCCGCTCACTCAAGGCAGAAGGTCTTCTCAGTGCAAACCTGGATCTTGCAACATTCATCGACCGCGACAACCGCGCCGGAGGTTCCATCATATCTTCTCAGAAGGTAGGACCAAGCATTGCCGAGGACATCACACGCGGTGCAATCATATCCGTAATACTTGCACTCATAGCAATCTTCCTGTACATACTTATCCGTTTCCGCAACGTGGCTTTCAGTATAGGTTCAATTGTCGCACTGTTCTTTGACACATTGATAATTATAGGTATGTATTCAATCTGCTGGGGATGGATGCCGTTCTCATTGGAAATTGACCAGACATTCATAGGTGCTATCCTTACGGCTATCGGTTACTCAATCAACGATAAGGTGGTTGTATTTGACCGTATCCGCGAATACCTGGGACTCTATCCCAAGCACGATAAGAAAGAATTGTTCAATACTGCTATCAACAATACACTTGCGCGTACAATCAACACATCTGTCAGCACATTGATTGTATTGTTGTGTATCTTCTTCCTTGGTGGAGACAGCATCCGCAGCTTTGCATTCGCAATGATTCTCGGTGTAATATTCGGTACATGTTCTTCAATCTTTGTTGCAGTTCCTACCGCATACTACACACTCAGAAAAAAATAACAGAGCAAGTAGTCAAAAAAATAAGAGGCCGACCAAAAAGTGATTTTTGGCCGGTTTCTTTGTATATAGATGCAGGCGTCAGCTTCGCATCAGGTGGCAAGTGCCTAGTGGAGCATGCGTTGTGTATGAAATTCTACCGAATGGGGTTTGCGGCGCAGTTGGTACGGCAGAAGGCGCTATTTCGTACGGAATGCAATTCGCGGCGCAGTTGGTACGGCAGAAGGCGCTATTTCGTACGGAATGCAATTTGCGGCGCAGTTATATGCAGATTATCGTATGTATTGTAAGATTGAAAGTATTGTACCTCCGCCGGGAATCGAACCCGAATCTAAAGTTTAGGAAACTTCCATTCTATCCATTGAACTACGGAGGCGTCACAAACATGGTGACATGGCAAAACAGATTGCCGCCACGAAATTACTACAATCTATGCGAATACACAAACATGCCGCACAAAATTTGAATAACAGCACAATATGAAATATGCATAATTATTGCATAATTTGATACAGTATTCACAAAAAAGCAAATAAATATGCAACATTATGTTAGAAAAACGAAAAAAATAGTAGCATATTTGAATAAAAAGAAGTATTTTTGCAGTCAAAATGAAAAAATATTCACAATCAATATGGAAGTAAAAGAATTGGATCAGGTTGTAGTACGTTTCTCAGGAGATTCCGGAGACGGTATGCAGCTTGCAGGTAACATTTTTTCAACCGTTTCCGCAACAGTAGGAAACAGTATCAGCACCTTTCCGGACTACCCGGCAGATATACGTGCTCCGCAGGGGTCGCTGACCGGTGTTTCAGGTTTTCAGGTCCATATCGGTGCAGACAAAGTCTATACACCGGGTGACCAGTGCGATGTTCTTGTAGCAATGAATGCAGCAGCATTGAAAACCCAGTACAAATATGCAAAACCTAACGCAACAATCATAATTGACACTGATTCATTCAAAAAGAGCGATCTTGAAAAAGCACAGTTCCAGACAGAAGATCCTCTGGCCGAGATGAATATTGATGCAGACCGCGTTATTGCATGTCCTATATCCCAAATGGTCAAGGACTGTCTTGCAGACTCCGGAATGGATAACAAATCCGTTCTCAAATGCCGTAACATGTTTGCACTTGGCCTTGTATGCTGGTTGTTTGACCGTGACCTGGACATCGCCTACAACTATCTGCGCGAAAAATTCGCCAAGAAAGCGGGTCTTGCCGATGCCAACATAAAAGTCATCCAGGCAGGTTATGACTACGGGCACAACACCCACAGTTCTGCAATGAATGTTTACAGAATAGAGTCAAAGACCAAAGAAGCCGGCAGATACATGGATATTACCGGGAACAAAGCCACCGCATACGGTTTCATTGCCGCTGCAGAAAAGGCCGGTCTCAAATTATATTTGGGTTCATACCCTATCACACCTGCAACAGATGTTCTGCATGAACTGTCAAAGCACAAATCACTCGGTGTTACAACCGTCCAGTGCGAAGACGAGATTGCAGGCTGTTCATCGGCAGTAGGCGCATCTTTCGCCGGAGCTCTTGCAGTAACATCAACTTCAGGACCTGGCATCTGCCTCAAATCGGAAGCAATGAACCTGGCCGTTATCATGGAACTTCCATTAGTTGTGCTTGATGTACAGCGCGGCGGTCCTGCAACAGGACTTCCAACAAAGAGCGAACAGACAGACTTGCTGCAGGTACTCTTTGGACGTAACGGTGAAAGTCCTATGCCTGTTATTGCGGCAACCAGCCCGACAGACTGCTTTGATGCGGCTTTCCAGGCAAGCAAGATGGCTCTTGAACACATGACTCCGGTCGTTCTGCTTACAGATGCATTCGTTGCAAACGGTTCTGCCGCTTTCCGTCTGCCTAACCTTGCAGACTATCCGGCAATCAATCCTCCATATGTTCCTGAAGAGATGAAAGGTACATGGACACCATATATGCGTGCGGAAAACGGAACCCGCTACTGGGCAGTTCCGGGACGTGAAGGGTTCTGCCATATACTTGGAGGTCTTGAGAAAGACTGCAAGACAGGTGCAATCTCTACCGCCCCTGAGAACCACGACCTTATGGTGCATCTGCGCCAGCAGAAAATTGACAACATCCAGGTACCTGATCTTGAAGTTCTTGGAGACAAGGACAATGCCGATTTGCTTATTGTTGGCTTTGGCGGCACATACGGTCACCTGCGCGCTGCAATGGAAGATATGCGTGCAAACGGAAAGAAAGTTGCAATGGCACACTTCAAATTTATCAACCCGCTTCCAAAGAACACCGCACAGGTTCTTGGCAAATACAGGAAAGTTGTTGTTGCCGAACAGAACATGGGACAGCTTGCAGCATTCCTCAGAATGAAAGTTGACGGATTTGTTCCGTACCAGTTCAATCAGGTAAAGGGTCAGCCGTTTGTAGTGAACGAACTTGTGAAATCATTCACAGAAATTATCGACAAGTAAAAAAATAAGATTATGAGCGAATATACAGCACAGGATTTCAAGAAAGGACAACCACGCTGGTGTCCGGGTTGCGGAGACCATTTCTTTTTGGCATCTCTTCACAAGGCAATGGCCGAGATTGGAGTTGCTCCGCACAACGTAGCCGTAATCTCAGGAATAGGATGTTCAAGCCGTCTTCCCCACTACATGGCAACATACGGCATGAACACAATTCACGGTCGTGCAGCAGCTATAGCAACCGGTTGTAAAGTCACCAACCCCGATCTGGCTGTTTGGCAGATATCAGGCGATGGTGACGGTCTGGCTATCGGAGGCAATCACTTTATCCATGCCAACCGCCGCAACATAGACCTTAACATGATTCTGCTCAACAACAGGATTTATGGTCTTACCAAAGGACAGTACAGTCCTACATCACCAAGAGGTTTTGTAAGCAAATCAAGTCCTTACGGTACTGTAGAAGATCCGTTCCGCCCGGCAGAACTCTGTTTTGGAGCACGCGGACATTTCTTTGCACGCGCCGTCGCCACCGACGCACAGGGAACAGTTGACATCCTGAAAGCTGCATACAACCATAAGGGTGCATCCGTATGTGAAATACTGCAGAACTGCGTAATATTCAACAATGGCACACACGATGCCGTCTATACAAAAGAAGGTCGCGCAAAAAATTCAATCTACGTAAAACATGGCCAGCCGCTGGTTTTCGGAGAGAACAATGAGTATGGTATCATGCAGGAAGGTTTCGGACTCAAAGTAGTCAAAATCGGAGAGAACGGAATTAATCTGAAAGACATATTGGTTCATGATGCACACTGCCAGGACAACACTCTCCAGCTCAAGCTTGCCCTTATGGGAGACGGAGACGGCTTCCCTATCGCACTTGGTGTTATCCGCGATGTTGACGCTCCAACCTACAACGATGCCGTAAGTGCACAGATTGAAGAGGTAAAAGCAGCAAAGAAATACCATAGCTTTGCAGAACTTCTTGAAACAAATGACATTTGGGAAGTAAAGTGACAGATGGTTTACATTTGAAAAATAAACAATACTTAAAAATAATAAAAGAGCCTAAAAAATCTCTTTCCGGGAAATATCCAATAATATAAAACATTATCTTTGTAGCCGGTAAACAAGGGCATTATTTGAAAAGGTTTTCAAATGTGTCCGTTTTTTGGGAGATTAACAATACAATTTATTTATAATTAAAAATGGCAACAATTGATTTAAGCAAGTACGGAATCAAGAGAGCTAAAGAAGTTTTCTACAATCCTTCTTACGAGGTTCTCTTCAACGAGGAAATGCGTCCTGAACTCACTGGCTTTGAGAAAGCACAGGAGACAGAGCTGGGTGCACTTAACGTAATGACCGGTGAATTCACAGGCCGTTCACCTAAGGACAAGTACATCGTTATGGACAAAAATTCAAAGAACACCGTATGGTGGAACACTCCTGAATATCCTAACGACAACCACGAACTTTCAGAGAAAAACTGGAAAATCCTCAAGAAACTTGCTCAGGAGCAGCTTTCAGGCAAGAAACTTTATGTTGTTGACGGTTTCTGCGGTACCCACAAGGATACACGTATGAAAGTACGTTTCATCATGGAGGTTGCATGGCAGGCTCACTTTGTTACAAATATGTTCATCCGTCCGCAGAATCCTGCAGAATTCGAGCAGGAGCCTGACTTTGTAGTATATTGCGCTGCAAAAGCAAAAGTAGCAAACTACAAGGAGATGGGTCTCCGTTCAGAAACAGCTGTAGCTTTCAACGTATCAAGCAAGGAGCAGGTTATCCTGAACACATGGTACGGCGGTGAAATGAAGAAAGGTATGTTCTCAATGATGAACTACTATCTGCCACTTAAGGGCATCGCTTCAATGCACTGCTCTGCAAACACAGATATGAACGGCGAGAATACAGCTATCTTCTTCGGTCTGTCAGGTACAGGTAAGACAACTCTTTCTACAGATCCTAAACGCAAGCTTATCGGTGATGACGAGCACGGATGGGACAACAAGGGTGTCTTCAACTTTGAAGGCGGTTGCTACGCAAAGGTTATCAAACTTGACAAAGAGTCTGAGCCTGATATTTACAACGCAATCCGTCGCGATGCTCTTCTTGAGAACGTTACAGTTGACAAGAACGGTGTTATTGATTTCGATGACAAGACAGTTACAGAGAACACTCGCGTAAGCTATCCTATCTATCACATCAAGAATATTGTACGTCCTGCTTCTGACGGTCCTGCCGCAAAACAGGTTATCTTCCTGTCAGCCGATGCATTCGGAGTTCTTCCTCCAGTATCTATCCTGACAGCAGAACAGACAAAATACTACTTCCTTTCAGGTTTCACAGCTAAGCTTGCAGGTACAGAGCGTGGTATCACAGAACCTACTCCTACATTCTCAGCTTGCTTCGGCCAGGCATTCCTTGAACTGCATCCTACAAAATATGCAGAGGAACTTGTAAAGAAAATGAAGAAGAGCGGTGCTAAAGCATATCTTGTAAACACAGGTTGGAACGGAACAGGCAAGCGTATCTCAATCCGCGACACACGTGGAATTATCGATGCAATCCTGAACCACTCTATCGACGCAGCTCCTACAAAGCAAATCCCATATTTCAACTTCACAGTTCCTACACAGTTGGAAGGTGTTGATCCTAAGATTCTTGACCCGCGCGACACTTATGCTTCTGCAGCCCAGTGGGAAGAGAAAGCAAAAGATCTTGCACAGCGTTTCATCAAGAACTTCGCCAAGTTCACAGGTAACGAGGCAGGTAAGAAACTTGTTGCAGCTGGTCCAAAGCTCTGATAGATTTATTCTACTAAATACTAACACTCTTTCAGGTCTTTTCAGCAGAATGGCTTGGAAGAGTGTTGTTTTTATATTACCCAATAAATTACACCAACAATGAAGATTGCACTGATAGGATACGGCAAAATGGGACATGCCATAGAACAGGTAGCCCTTAAACGCGGACATAGTGTAGTATGCAGGATTGATATAGACAACTTGCAGGATTTTGACTCTCCGGAATTCAAGAGTGCAGATATTGCCATTGAGTTCACGGCACCTACGCAAGCTTTCAGCAATATTCAGAAAGCATTCAAGGCAGGCGTAAAAGTTGTAAGCGGCAGCACCGGATGGATGGCGGAACACAGCAAAGAGGTGGAAGCATTGTGCAAGGACGGGGCCAATACACTGTTCTGGTCAAGCAACTACAGTCTTGGAGTAGCCGTATTTTCAATGGTAAACAGTTACCTTGCCAAAATCATGAATTCCTATCCGGAATACAGCGTTGACATGTCAGAAACGCATCACATACATAAACTGGATGCGCCAAGCGGCACTGCAATCACACTTGCCGAGGGAATAATTTCCAACCTTGACCGTATGAAAGGATGGACTAAAGGAACCCTGCTCGCCGCAGACGGAAGCATTTCCGGTTCAAAAGAGTGCGCAGAAAACGTAATCAGGATAGACTCTATCCGCGAGGGAGAGATAGCAGGTATCCATACCATCAATTACGATTCTCCTGCAGATACCATAACAATAACCCACAGTGCGAAAGACCGCAGCGGTCTGGCATTGGGAGCCGTAATAGCAGCCGAATATACTGTAAACCATACCGGTCTGCTCAAGATGCAGGACCTGATAGAATCTTTGTAGAACAAGTAAAAGACAGCAGATATGACATTGGCAGATTTGAAAAAAAGAATGGAAGACGCTCCAGGAAGGGCTTGGATAAAAATGGGTGTAGTTACAGCGTTGTACATTTTATTCCTCATATGGATAAGGAGTATTTTCGGCATCATTGTCATACCTTTCATTTTCGATGTCTACATTACAAAACTGATAAAATGGACATGGTGGAAACAGCTCAAGAATGATACCGCACGCAATATCATGAGCTGGGTCGATGCCATAGTCTTCGCATTGGTGGCGGTTTATTTTGTAAACCTTTACATATTCCAGAACTACACAATACCTTCCTCGTCTCTGGAAAAGTCTCTGCTTGTAGGAGACTATCTGTATGTAAGCAAAGTAGCATACGGACCGCGCAAGCCAATGACTCCGCTCACAATGCCTCTTACCCAGCACACCATGCCAATCAGCAAAAACAAGAGTTACATTGAATGGCCGCAGCTGAAATACCAGCGTGTGAAAGGTTTGAGAAGCATAGCTCTGAATGACATTGTTGTATTCAATTATCCAAGCGGAGACACGGTAGCATTGCATGAACAGAGCTCAGATTATTACGGGCTTGTTTATGAAAAAGGTAAAAACAGATCTGTAAACCCAGACACTTTGTCTTTGGCAGAACAGAGAAATTATTATCAGGAATGCTATAACAAGGGACGCAAGATATTGCTTGCAAACAGAGAACATTACGGGAAAGTGGTATGGAGACCGGTTGACCGCCGCGAAAATTATGTGAAGCGGTGTGTAGGATTGCCTGGACAGACTCTTGAAATAAAAGACGGAATTATTTTCATAGACGGACAAGAGAACAAACAGCCGGACAATGTCCAGTTTCTATATCAGATATCTTTGCTGAAACCTGTTCCTGCACAATTGAGACAGGATCTTGGCATCAGTCTGGAGGACTTGCCACAACAATACAATAAGGGCGGTATGACATATTATCTGCCACTGACAGGACACTCTGCACAAGTCCTTGAAAAGAGAAAAGACATAGTGGCACATATAGAAAAGATTGTTTTCAGCAAAGACAACAATGAATTTTCAGAAATGAATCTGTTCCCTCACAACAAGCCCACACATTGGACAATAGACAATTACGGGCCTATATGGATACCTAAGAAAGGAGAGAGTGTAGAACTCACCTTGGACAACCTGCCTTTCTATGAAAGAATCATCAGAAATTACGAGTTGAATGATCTGACAGTTGATGGCGGGACCATTTATATCAACGGCAAAGAATCAGACTCATACACATTCCAGATGGATTACTACTGGATGATGGGAGACAACCGCCACAACAGTGCTGATTCCCGTTATTGGGGGTTTGTCCCGGAAGACCACATTGTAGGCCGTCCTGTACTGGTATGGCTATCTTTGGACAAGGACAAGAGTTTGGGACAAAAAGGGAAAATCCGTTGGAACAGACTGTTCCATGCCGTTAAAAACTACAATTGAAAATGGTGTTGACATCGGCATACATGCCACCTGTCAGTTGGTTTCAGGCTATCAACCAAACAGGCAGTATATATATTGAGGGTTTTGACAATTATACAAAACAGACAGTAAGAAACCGCTGCAGGATAGCAGACAGCAACGGCGTACAGACCCTTACCGTTCCCGTTGAAAGCAGTCCATTCAAAATACACACCAGAGACGTACGCATAAGTGCACATCACGATTGGCGCCACCAGCACAAATCGGCATTGGAAACAGCATACATGAACTCCCCGTTCTTTCTGTATTATAAAGACGACATATTCAGTATCATAGACAAAAAATATACATTTCTGTACGATTTGAATATGAATCTGATAGTGAAACTGACGGAACTTCTGGATATTGGAAGTACCATTATGGCAACTGAATCTTTTTCAGGGATCCAAATAGAACCTGTCTATACGGAAAAACCTTATTGGCAGGTATTCAAAAACAGGAACGGTTTTGTTGGAAATCTCTCAATATTAGACCTTTTATTCAACACAGGTCCGGAATTTGTTTATTATCTATAATTTTTTCACTAACTTCGCGGCTGGAATTTTAAAAGATACATTATGTCATTCTGCGAATCAAGTTTTGAAATATTCAACAAGGCAATTGCCGACTATCATAAAAAAGATAACGTTGACACACCTATTTGCAATCCATACGCCCAGAGTACTATTGAGAACCGTCTTTATCTCAAAAACTGGATTGACACTGTACAATGGCATCTGGAAGACATAATCCGCGACCCGGAAATTGACCCGGTAAACGCATTGGCCATCAAACGCCGTATTGACAAGTCCAATCAGGACCGTACGGATCTGGTAGAAATGATAGACAGTTATTTCCTTGAGCAGTTTGGAAGCGTAAAGACTCTTGCAGACGCAACAATCAATACGGAAAGTCCGGCATGGGCCATTGACCGTCTGTCAATTCTGGCACTCAAAATCCATCACATGGAAATTGAGGCAAACCGTACAGACAATGCTCCGCAGGTTCAGGCAAAGTGCAAAGAGAAGCTTGCAGTATTGCTTGAGCAGAAAAAAGACCTTATGCAGGCAATTGACACCTTGCTTGACGATATGCAGAACGGCCGCAAATACATGAAAGTCTATAAACAGATGAAAATGTACAACGACCCCGCACTTAATCCGGTTCTTTACAAAAACAAATGAAAAATATACTGGCAATACGTTTTTCATCAATTGGAGACGTTGCGCTTACCGTGCCGGTATTAAGGTCTCTGGCTGAAGCACATCCGGAATACAGTATAACCGTTCTTACGCAAAACCGCTTTGCTCCACTTTTTGAATTTGCACCGGAAAATCTAATATTCCACGGCGTTAATCTTAAAGAGTATAAAGGGATTCCAGGAATAAGACGCCTGTTCAAAGAAATAACAGCACAAAAGAAATTCGATGCGGTTGCAGACCTGCATGGCGTTCTGCGAACCTTTGTACTTGGTTTTTTCTTCAGGATTCATTTCATAAAGGTAAGTACCATAGACAAAGAAAGATGCCGCAGGCACAGGCTTGTACGCATTCACAACAAAAAAATGCAGCAGTTGCTGCCTGCAACAGAAAAATACAGAAAGGTTTTCCAAAAGTTGGGTATTGGTTTCCCGTTAAAATTCGAATCAATATATCCCGACAGGAAAGGGAATCTGGAACAGATAGAACAGATTACCGGCCAGAAAAAATGCAAATGGATAGGCATAGCGCCATTTGCCGCCCATAAAGGCAAAATACTGCCACCGCACACTATGGAAAAGACAATTGCAGCTCTATCAGACAAAGGATACAGGATATTTGTCTTTGCATTCGGGAAAGAAGAACTTGATATTGCAGTTCCATGGAGCGAACGGTACGCAAACACATCGATAGTTGGCAAAGAGATGGGTGGACTGAAGGGTGAACTTAACCTTATGAGCCAGCTTGACCTTCTGATCGGAATGGATTCCTCAAACATGCATCTTGCCTCTTGTGCAGGCACACCTGTCATATCAATATGGGGAGCCACACACCCGTTTACCGGTTTTTTGGGATACGGACAATCTGCAGACAACATTATTCAGGTGGAGCTTCCTTGCAGACCGTGTTCAATATTCGGAAAGAAACCATGCAGATATGCAGATTACCGGTGCATGACCGGAATTGAATCTGAAACCATTATCAGGAAAGTGGATTCAGTTCTGAATATCAATTGATAATTTTTTCTAACCATTTTAACATATAAATTGCACATCATTGACGTATTTGTGCAAATTTCGCCATTTATTCAGCACATTTTTTGCTACAGAGTACAATTCAGAATACCTTTGCAGAGGATTTTGAAATTTATATCAAATAACTAATATTTTATAATTATGGCAGATTCACAAATTGCAGAGAGAGTTATTCAGATTGTTGTTGACAAACTTGGCGTAGAACAGTCAGAAGTTACACCGGAGGCTAGCTTTGCCAATGATCTTGGTGCAGACTCTCTTGACACCGTAGAGTTGATTATGGAGTTTGAAAAGGAATTCGGCATTCAGATTCCTGAGGAGCAGGCTGAAAAGATTGCCACTGTCGGCGATGTAATCACATACTTGGAGAAAACAGTTCAACAATAAGGCAACTTCAATCACTCTCGCTTATGGAGTTGAAAAGAGTTGTAGTAACGGGACTTGGAGCAATTACGCCACTTGGCAATGATATTCCAACATTCTGGAACAATTGCGTAAATGGCGTAAGCGGTGCAAGTCCCATTACTAAATATAACGTCAACTGGACCAAAACAAAGTTCGCCTGCCAGGTCAAAGATTTCAATATTGAAAATCTTGTAGACCGTAAAGAGGCAAGGAAGCTTGATCCACTGTCACAATACGCATTGGCCGCAGCAGACCAGGCCATCAAAGATTCAGGTCTGGATTTATCAGGGAACAATGACCGCTACGGTGTTATTCTTGGCGTAGGGTTCTGTGGGCTGGAGACATTCCAATCAGAGGTGGAAAACCTCCATACACAAAAGGCACAGGACACGGAATTGAAGATTACACCGTTTTTCATACCTAAAATCATTGGTAATATTGCAGCCGGAAACATAGCAATCAGATATGGGCTTACCGGTCCCAGTTACACTGCTGCATCGGCATGCGCATCGGGAAATAACGCCATAATAGATGCCATCAACCTTATCAGATTGGGAAAAGCGGACGCAATTCTTACCGGCGGCAGCGAATCTGTTGTAGTTGAATGTGCTATTACAGGCTTCAATATCATGCATGCCATCTCAACAAGAAACGAATCACCTGAAACCGCATCACGTCCGTTAAGCAAAAGCAGAGACGGTTTTGTAATGGGAGAAGGTTCCGGCGTTCTGGTACTTGAGGAACTTGAGCATGCGCTTGCAAGAGGAGCAAAAATCTATGCAGAAGTTGGCGGATGGGGTCTGTCATCGGACGCATATCACATTACCGCCCCGGATCCAGAAGGTAAGGGTGCAAGCAAAGTAATGCAAAACGCACTGGAAGATGCAGGAATGAAACCTGAAGATATTGACTACATCAATCTTCACGGCACATCCACTCCGATAGGCGATATTGCAGAGTGCAAAGCTATCAGAAATGTATTCGGAGATCATATCTATAAAATGAACCTGAGCGCCACAAAATCAATGACAGGTCATCTGTTGGGAGCAGCTGGAGCTATTGAAGGGATTTTGTGCGTGCTTGCCGTCAAAAACGGAATAATTCCGCCAACCATCAATCACGCCCAAGACGATCTTGACGAAAACATAGACTACAACATTAACTTCACTTTCAACAAAGCCCAGAAAAGAGACATCAACACTGCACTTTCCAACGCATTTGGTTTCGGTGGGCACAATGCCGCACTGATATTCAAAAAATATCAGGCCTGATGTCTTATAATCCGTTGAAATATCCAATAAAACTCTTGTTCCGGAAGGAACGGGAGTTTTGTTGTTCCATATACGATATTACCGGATTCTGCCCAAAAAACAGTGCATATTACCACTTGGCACTGACTACACCGTCAGCTTTCGCAAACCAGCACAAGAAAAGACAGGTGCCGGAAGGGATTACCAACGAGCGTATGGAATTCCTGGGCGATGCCATACTTGGCAACTATGTAGCCATATACGTATATGACAGATACAGGAACAAAGACGAAGGTTTTCTGACAGACATGCGCAGCAGATTTGTCAAACGCAAATCTCTTGGTTATCTTTGCAACGAAATAGGATTGGCCAAACTGATAAACAAATCTTCTCTGGAGCACAGATTCCACAACAGCTATGTAACGGGGAATGTTGTTGAGGCGTTTATTTGCGCAGTATATCTTGACCTTGGCATGAAAAAATGCAGAAAATTCATAGAAGAAAAGTTAATCAGACCATATTTCGATAAAATGGCTAACTTTGATCCGGATTACAAAACCATTTTCATGCAACAGTGTCAGAAATACAGACTTGATGCCCAATTCCTGACGGAACAGAGCGGCACGGAACACGAACCTGTATTCAACACCACAATAGTTCTTGACGGGCATGAAATTGGCAAAGGAATGGGATTCACCAAAAAAGAGAGCCATCAGAAAGCCTGCAGTCAGGCAATAAAGTATGTAAAAAGCCATATTGAATGATGAACATTTTCAATAAAATTCCAGCTTGGACATTGATATTGTCATTATGTGCCTGCGCAAGTGTAGGTTCCCCCGATGGAGGTCCTTACGATGAGGTTCCCCCGCGTATTGTCAACAGTCACCCCCAGCCATACCAGACAGAGTTTTCCGGGAAAAAGGTCAATATAGATTTTGATGAGTTCATCAAGATTGAAAATATGGCAGAGAAAGTTGTATTTTCTCCCCCACAGACAGAGCAGCCAACAATCAAAATCATTGGAAAGCGCGTACAGATTCAGTTTTATGACAGTCTGAAAGAAAACACCACATATACAATAGATTTTGCCGATGCCATTGTAGACAACAACGAGGGCAACCCTATGGGAGACTATTGTTTCACATTCTCTACCGGCAAGGAGATTGACACCATGCAGGTATCAGGCTATGTGCTGGACGCAAGCAATCTTGAGCCGATCAAAGGTATGACAGTAGGTGTTTACAGTGATCTGTCAGACAGCGTTTTCACTACAAAACAGTTTGAGCGGGTATCGCGGACGGATGGCAGCGGGCACTTTACAATAAAAGGACTTGCAAAAAAACCGTACCGTCTGTTTGCATTGCAGGATATGGACCAGTCCGGTACCTATTCCCAGGAAGGAGAGACATGGGGCGTATGCAGCACAATATTCACACCATCCTCTGAACAGAGATTCCGTTTGGACTCCATAATGTTTGACACTATACGCATTGACACCGTTCTGACAGTCCAATACACCCATTTCTTCCCCGATGACCTGGTTGTTTTAGCATCAAAAAAAGAATCTTCACAGCAATATCTGTCCAAATTTGAACGTACAGCCCTGAACAAGATTTCCTTCTACTTTGCAAAGCAGGCAGATACGCTTCCAATAATAAAGGGATTGAATTTTGATGAAAACAATGCTTTCATACTGGAAAAAAATGCCACATTGGATACGTTGCATTATTGGGTAAAGGACTCATTGCTAAGTTACAAGGACACTTTGCTCATCTCAATGCAATACCTTGCCACAGATACAACAGGCAATCTGGTTCAGACAACCGACACATTAAAACTCATCCCTAAAAAAAGGCGTGCACAGTTACTGAAAGAAGAAGCTGAAAGGAAAAAAGAAAAAGAGAAAAGGATTGAAAAGGAGCTCAAACGTCTTGACCCGGTAGAGGACAGTGCCAAAATAGCATCGTTGCTCTATCCTCCCAAGGAGTTTCTTGAGGTAAGTTTCAACACCGGAGCAAAAATGGATTTGAACAAGGTTCTTCAAGTCAGCTTCAAGGAACCGGTATATGGAGTAGACGCAGCACATTTCCGTATCAAGGAACTGATAGACACGTTGTATTACGATATGGATTTTGAATTGGAACCTGACATGCTTAATCCGCGTCTGTTCCGCATATACGCAGAATGGCAGCCCAAAGGGAAATATAAGGTATGCATTGATTCCGCTTCAATATCCGATTTGGACAGGAAACTTTACAACAACAGGATAGAGCAGAGTTTCGGTTTTGAAGCTTTGGAAACATACGGTTCCCTAACCATTAATGTCAAAGATCCCAAACCGGGTTATACCGTTACGCTGTTGAAGAAAGACGGAAGTCCTGTCAGGAACCAGGTTCTTGACATTAAGAACAATAAGGGAGAAACAACATTCTTCTTCCTTAAAGCGGGGACATATTGGGTAAGAATGTGGTATGACCGGAATCAGAACGGCAAATGGGATACTGGAGACTGGGATTTGGGACTTATGCCGGAAGAAATGTGGTATTTGAATCATGAATTCGAGGTAAAGGCCAATTGGGATATAGAGACCGATGATATGTGGGATGTTACAAATCAGCCTATATACAAACAGAAATCAGCCAAAATAACAAAGCAGAAGCCTGATAAGGAGAAAACAATAAAGAACAGGAACTGGGAACGCGCCAAAGAGTTCCAGGAGAGATATACTATTCCGCCAAAAGATTAACCCTGTCAAAGTAATCCAGCAGGTTTTCGCCCCATAATTTTGCCAGATGGCTGTCGTCCAGCCCCTCTTCTCCCAACAAACGGGTCAGATTCATTATTGAACAGACATTTTCAAGACCGGGGACCCCACCGCCTCCGTCCATATCTGTTCCTATTCCAACATGATCTATGCCGGCAATATCAATTGCATGCATTATATGTCTGACAGCAGAATGCACATTGGCTGCAGATTCATCATTTTCCAAAAAGCCTCCATAAATGCATATCTGCATCACGCCTCCGGATTTGGCCAGTGCAGCTATCTGTTGGTCTGAAAGATTTCTTCTATGGTCACACAACGCACGGCAAGAGGAGTGGGAACAGAATATTGGAGCCCGGCTGCATTCCAGAGCATCCCAAAAACTCTTTTCAGAAGCATGGGACAAATCAACCATAATTCCCAGTCTGTTCATCTCTGCAACAACCTGCCTGCCAAAAGCAGACAAACCATTATGTTCACTGTTTCCTTTGGCCGAATCGCAAATGTCATTATCGCCGTTGTGGCATAAAGTGATATAAGTTACTCCTCTTCTCTTGAAGTGTCCAACCAAAGACAGGTCTTTACCCAATGCGTATCCGTTCTCTATTCCACGTACAATCACTTTCTTTCCCATAGATATGGCTGCGCGTATCTGAGCAGGAGTATTAGCCAATACAACAGATTCCTTATTGGTTCCAACCTGATTCTCTATCAGATCAAGAATATGTTCTGCTTTTGCAGTAGCCTGTGCCAGACCTTCCTGGCTACGTTCTTTCTGAGGAATATAGGCTACCATGAAACTGGTACCAAGACCGCCAGCTTTCATCCCGGGTAAAGTAACCAGGGCCTCACTTTCTGCATTTGCAAACTCCGTACCTGTTTGGAACAGCATAGGTGTATCGCAATGGGAGTCAAGAATAATATGTTTTGAATGGAATTCACGCAAACCTGCATAATTGGCAGACTTCTCTACCAGCCATCTGAACAAAGGCATACACAGGTCATTCCCTTTCAGGAACATGCGTTCCGGATGCCACTGGACCGCTATCAGAGTTCGCAAAGAGGACTCTACCGCCTCTACAGCACCATCGTCCGTCCATGCCACAGGTTTCAATTCTGCCGGCAGTTTATCTACAATCTGGTGATGATAACTGTTTACAGTCAGACGGTTTGTACCCAACAACGACCCGATAATGGAATTCCCATCTACAGAAATATTGTGCCATACATCGTCATCGCATGGTGGAACAGGTTTATGTCCTACGGTATTACCGTTACCCGGGAAAAGTGATATATCCTGATACAAAGTACCACCCATTGCCACTGTCAGCAGCTGGATTCCGCGGCATATGCCCAGAACAGGCATACAACGTTCCACAGCCGCATGCGCCAGCATCATTTCACTCAAATCACGCTCGGCATTAACTGAAACTGAAGAATGCGGTTCCTGACCGAAATATTCAGGTTGGATATCCGGACCTCCGGAAAACAGTATTCCGTCAACAGAATCAAGGATTGCGTCACATTGTTCTCTGGTTGTGAAAGGAGGAATGATTACAGGCACTCCACCGGCAACCTGTACAGCCCGGTAATAGCCATTGCCCAATGTAGCGGAATTATCTTTAAGATGGGCCGTAATACCAATCAAAGGTGCGCCCTGCATAGAGAAATATTATTCTTTTATAGGAATTTCCTTTCCAATGCTCTGATCAAGAGAAATCAGAGTATCGGTTGCCATCACACCGGGAATGCTTTGGATTTTCCCGTTTATCAATTCCATAAGGTGTGCATTGTCACGAGCATACAACTTAATCATCATTGTATACCTGCCGGTTGTAAAATGGCACTCAACAACCTCTGGAATTGCGTTGAGTTCTTCAACAACCTGTCTGTACAACGAGCCTTTCTCCAGTGTCATACCTACAAAAGTACATGTATTGTATCCCAAAAGTTTGGGATTGACATGATAGCCGGAGCCGGTGATTATATTCTCGTCGTACATTTTACCCACACGCTGATGCACAGCCGCACGGGATACCCCGCATTGCTGTGCAACATCGCGAAATGGGATTCTGGCATTCTGAGATATAATGCCAAGTATTTTCTTGTCTAAAGAATCCATTAGAGAATAGATACAAGCTCTACCTCAAATACAAGTGCTGAGAAAGGTTTGATTTTTTCACCTGCGCCACGCTCGCCATAACCAAGCTCGTAAGGAATATAGAGTTCCCATTTTGAACCTTCGTTCATAAGCTGCAGAGCCTCTGTCCAGCCAGCAATAACACCGCCAACTGAAAGAGTGATAGGCTCTGAAGATTCGTCAAATACAGTTCCGTCAATAAGAGAGCCTTTATATTTTACCTTAACCTGGCTGTTTGAAGCCGGTTTCTTACCTTTACCCTGTTTGATGACTTTGTAAAGCAAACCGCTGCCGGTAGCTACAACACCGTCTTCTTTAGCTTTGTTTGCAAGAAATTCAACGCCGGCATCTCTGAGTGCACCATACTGGAGTTCCATATTTTCAGAACGGATTTCTTCAAACAGACGGTCAGCAACATTCTCTGCCTCTGCACGGTCCATAATCTTTGTATCCTCGTTTGTTCCGTCAATGAAACCGTTAAGATAATTGCTTACGTTCATGGAAAGGTTGGAGTCCTCGCCGAAAAGCTGGCTGGAAATGTTGACGCACATGTTACCTACCTCACTCTGACCAATCTGAAGACCAGCCATATATGCAATCAAAGCTTTGTCATCGCTTTTGGATGCGCCCTCATAGAATCCGCGCAAAAAATCGTTGAAATATGCTGAGTCCACATTCATCTGGTTGTACAGATAAGGAAGGAAACCGTTGGAACGGGCCATACCGATTGCATATGATACAGAGTCAACCTTGTTGTTGAAAACTGTCTTTCCAGGTTTACCGCTGGTACATGAAGAAACTGCTGCAACAGCAAGCAGTGCTACAAAAAGATTTTTTACTTTCATTTTAATTATAATTTTGATGTTTGTATATCTTTTCAAAAACAACATGACATCCATTTGTCCGGATTTGCTATATTTGCAGAAGCAAACAAAAACCGACAGTCATGATTGAAATCTGTTGCAAAAATAACAAAATAACTGAAACAATAGAAGAAGGCAGGACTCTTTTTCAAATAATGGACAGATTTAACCTCAAAATGGAATATAAGCCCATCTGCGCCATTGTAAACAATCAGATAAGAGACCTGAATTATGTCCTTACAGAAAATTCAACAGTCTGGTATCTGGATATCACTACGGCATCGGTCAGAAGAATATATGCACAGGGAGTGCTTATTCTGTTTGCAAAAGCGTTGAAGGATCTTTACCCGCAGGTTGCAATCACCGACACCACATCTATGACTTATGGAATATGGTGTTCTGTCACGCATAATGATTCAGTGGCTGATATTGACATACAATCGGTTCAAGAACACATGCAGGAACTTGTCAAGGCAGGACTTCCAATAAAGAAACACCGTGATTTCACGGAAAAAGTAATAGAGATTCTTAACAGGAACGGAAGGACCGATGCCGCAAATCTTCTGGAAACAACCGGCAGCATTTACTCCTATTACTACTCGTTAGAAGATTATTCCGACTCATATTTCGGCATTATGCCCGTAAACACGGACGCCTTGGAACTGTTCCAACTGAAGAAAGACCACAATGGCGTGCTCATACTGGTTCCTGACAGATATGACTGCAAAAAGATTGAGCCTTGCTGCAACCAGGATAAAATGTTTGCCATCAACAACGAACTTACCCAATGGCAAAAAACTGTTGGCATATCAAATATTGGAGATTTGAACAAAGCCGGCAAAGAAGGTAAAAGCGCTACAATAATCAATGTGTCAGAAGCGCTGCAAAACAAAAAATTCGTCAATATTGCCGATACTGTACACAATCTCCGTTCAAGCGGGGAACGCCCGGTCAAAATGATTCTGATAGCAGGACCGTCATCGTCCGGAAAGACCACATTCAGCAAAAAACTGCAGATTCAGCTGCTTGCCAACAATATCACTCCAAAAATCCTGTCCCTGGACGACTATTACAAGGAACGCGGCACCGGACCTGTCGATGAAAACGGGCAATTGGATTTTGAATCACTGCATGCACTTGACCTGGACCAGTTAGGGAAAGATTTGAACAGTATCATTGAAGGAAAAGAAGTCAAGGTTCCAACGTACAACTTTGCTGCCGGCAAACAGGAGTATCTTGGAAACACCGTACAGCTCAAAGACAATCAGGTTCTTATAGTGGAAGGCATTCACGCCCTTAACCCGGAACTGACAAAGGCCATTCCTGACAAGTACAAGTTCAACATATTCGTCTCGGCGCTGACATCGCTCAGAATTGACAATCATAACTATATCCACCCCACAGACAACCGACTGCTACGCCGTATTCTGCGTGACTACCAGTATCGCGGTACATCGGCAGTAGAGACTATCGGACGTTGGCCGTCCGTACGTGCCGGAGAGGACAAATGGATACTTCCCTATCAGGAAAGGGCCGATGTAATGGTCAATTCCGCCCTACTGTTTGAGCTGGCAGTTTTGAAGGACCGCATTATTCCTATTCTGGAGAACGTACCTGAAAACTGTATTGAATACGTTACAGCCGGACATTTGCTGAGATTCCTGCGTCTATTCAATTCCATTACAGAAAAGCAGATACCCCAAAATTCCCTTTTGCGTGAATTTATAGGTGGAAGCAGTTTCCATTATTGATTATGGCAGGTAACGTTCAAACCCAGATTCAGACTCAGGAGCAGGTTGGTATTCAAGTACTGACCCCGCAGCAGTTGCTGGAGGTCCGTATACTGGAACTCACATCACCTGAATTGGAAGAACGCATCCGCGGAGAGTTGCAGGACAACCCGGCTTTTGACCAGGAAGAAGCGTCAGACCAGGAAGACTTCCAGAATCAGGACAACAACCAGGAAGACCCGTCTCAGACAGATTCATACAGCGGTTCGGACTACGACTACGGTTCTGACGATTATCAGGACAACGAATCTCAAGGAAACCCGTCAAACAACTGGATTGAGTCAACCGTTACAGGCGGTGAATCATTCCTGGACTTGATCAAAGACCAGTTGAAAGAGTTGGAACTTGACAGTCAGGACATGATTATTGCGGAATATATAGCCGCGAGTCTGGAAAACAGCGGATATCTGCAGAAGGACGCATCTGAAATTGCATATGAACTGGAAGTATATCACTACATCGATGTAACCCCTGATCATATTGAAAAAATCATTTCCGTCATAAAGAGTCTTGATCCTGCCGGGATTGGAGCCAAAGACCTGCAGGAATGTCTGCTGTTACAGATAGAACGGAAACTTGAAACATCTCCAAACAATAAGATTCTTCTTTTGGGGGAAAAGGTTGTAACCGGAATGTTTCAGGATTTTATCGGCAAGCATTGGGACAAAATCACCGACCAGCTTTCCGTTTCGCAGGAAGAATCCAGAGCTGTACTGAATATGCTTACGCATCTCAATCCCTTGCCAGGCAGTTCAATGGGAACAAACGGAACAAACAATATCAGCATTACTCCCGATTTTATTGTAGACGTACAGGGTAGCAATATTTCTTTCAGTCTGAACAATGCCCATACCCCTGTTCTGAAGATCAGCAGCGAGTTTGAGCAGATGCTGGAAGAACAGTCACAAAGCAAAAACACAAGAGACAAAGATGCAGCGCTGTTCCTTAAACAGAAAATCGATGCCGCCAAAGGGTTCATCCAGGCCGTACAGCAGCGTCAGAACACGCTTACAAAGGTAATGCGTGCCATTACAGCAATACAGCGCCATTACTTCCTTGACGCAGATGAGTCACACCTCAAGCCTATGGTCCTGAAAGATGTTGCAGAGTTTACAGGGCTGGACATATCGACCGTTTCACGTGCATGCGCAGGCAAGTATATGCAGACAGACTGGGGTATTCTTCCGCTGAAGTTCTTCTTTACCGACGGTAAAAAAGGCGATGACGGGCTTGAAGTTTCAGTACGTCACATACACAACCTGATCAAAGAGATTATTGGGAATGAGGACCCGGCATGTCCGCTCACTGACCAGCAGATTGTGGATATTCTCAATGCAAAAGGTTTCCAGGTAGCACGCCGCACAGTTGTAAAATACCGCACCGCGCTGGGAATTCCGGTTGCACGGTTGCGCCGCAAAACAGTATAGATTCAAAATTGAAATATAATGAAACCAGTTGTATCAATTATTATGGGCAGTACATCAGATCTGCCTGTCATGGAAAAAGCGGCCAAGTTTCTTGACGACATGCAGATTCCGTTTGAAATTAACGCTCTCTCCGCACACCGTACGCCGCAGGCTGTTGAAGAATTTGCCTCCAATGCACAGCAACGCGGCATCAAAGTAATCATTGCGGCAGCAGGTATGGCGGCAGCCCTGCCAGGCGTTATTGCGGCAAACACAAACGTGCCTGTAATCGGTGTTCCCATCAAAGGTATGCTTGACGGTTTGGACGCCATGCTTTCAATCATCCAGATGCCTCCCGGAATTCCGGTTGCTACAGTAGGTGTAAACGGAGCCCAGAACGCGGCCATTCTGGCAGCACAGATCATTTCCTTGTCCGATGCGGAACTTGCAGCACGCATGGCGGATTACAAAAGCTCACTCAAATCAAAGATAGAGAAAGCGAATGCAGAACTTGCAGAGATAAAATTTGCATACAAGACAAACTGATTGTTACTGTGGACTTACTGAACTATAGAAGAAGGACCAGCCGCAGCGTACAGGTTGGCGGCATCGGTATAGGAGGAGACAATCCCATACGCCTGCAGTCAATGACAACCACCGCCACAACAGATACGGCAGGTTGTGTAAACCAGGCAATAGAAATCATTGAAGCTGGCGGAGAACTGGTGCGTCTGACTACACAGGGACAGCGCGAGGCACAGAATCTGATGAACATCAATCAGGAACTGCGCAGCCGCGGTTACATGACACCCCTTGTAGCCGATGTGCATTTCAATCCCGCAGCTGCCGATGTGGCCGCCCTCTATGCAGAAAAAGTGCGCATAAATCCGGGAAACTATGTCGATCCGGCACGCACATTCAAGCACTTGGAATATACTCCGCAAGAGTATCAGGCAGAGTTGCAGCGCATACGTGACCGTTTTGTTCCTTTCCTGAATATCTGCAAGGAAAACAATACCGCCATACGTATCGGCGTCAACCACGGTTCGCTGTCCGACCGCATTATGAGTCACTATGGCAACACCCCTGCCGGCATGGTTGAGAGTTGCATGGAATTTCTGCGCATCTGCGTAGAGGAGAATTTCTTTAATGTCGTGATATCCATAAAGGCCAGCAACACGGCCGTCATGGTACAGACAGTGCGTCTGCTTGTCCGGACCATGGAAAAAGAGGGAATGGATTTTCCGCTCCACCTTGGTGTCACCGAGGCCGGCAACGGTCAGGACGGACGTATAAAAAGTGCCGTTGGAATCGGAGCATTGCTTGCAGACGGTATTGGAGACACCATACGTGTATCGCTTTCCGAGACTCCATACAAAGAGATTCCTGTAGCCAGACTGCTGCGCGATTATATTGTCAAGCGCGCCGGACACACACCGGTCTTTGCCGATACTCCGGCAAGCTTTGACTACATCTATCCCGCGCGCCGCATAACAAAAGCCGTAGCGAACATTGGAGGCAGCAATCCTCCGGTTGTAATAAGTTCTCTGGTTACAGCAGCGTGGGAGCCTGCCGGTTCGGAAAGTACGGCAACAATGCCGGACTACTTCTATGTAGGTTCCTCTATTCCGGAACAAAGACCGGCTGTACCGCTTATTGCAGATTTTCCGGCATGGGTCATGGCAAAGGACAAGACCGGGCTCTACCCTGCCTTTGTAGGTTTCGGAGACAACTATTTTCCTGTGGATATTGACGAATGCCCTGCACCTGTCAAATTCCTGTTTGTAAACTACATGGCATTTGACAATGATCAGGCGGAGCTGTTGCGCCGCCACCCCGAGATTGTGGTAGTAAGCCAGAGCAACAACATCAACTCCATGGCAGAGCACCGCGCCATCGCCTTCAATCTGATGAATATGGGAATAGAAAACCCCATTGTCATGTTTGAAGTTTATCAGGAGACAGACCTGAACACCTTGCGCATAAAGAGTGCAGCAGACCTTGGTGTGCTGCTTCTTGACGGCCTTGCAGACGGAATTCAGATTCTCAACATGAACTCCTCTGTCAGTCACTCCGATATTGAAGAACTTTCTTTCGGCATACTGCAGGCAACAGGCAGCCGCATTACCAGAACCGAATACATTTCATGTCCGGGTTGCGGACGCACACTATACAATCTTGAAGATACGATTGAGCGCGTAAAAGCAGCCACCGCACATCTGAAAAGTCTTAAGATTGCCATTATGGGCTGCATTGTGAACGGTCCTGGAGAGATGGCCGATGCCGACTACGGCTACGTTGGCGCCGGAGTGGGACGCATTAGCCTTTACCGCGGAAAGGAGTGTATCCTGAAGAACATTCCCGAGTCCGAGGCAACCGACCGCCTTTTAGAACTGATAAACCAAGACCACCTACAATAATGACAAGACGTGAAGCATTGGAAAAATTGCCTGCACTTAAAGTTGAACTTGAGAACATGCAGGCCGGACGTCCTTACAACGCCCATACTCCGGAAATGTACGAATACCGCGACGAGGTAAAGAAACTGTTGCGCAGGCTCAATATTACGGAGTATCACGAACCTACCATGTACAGCATTACCCGCGAACTGTTGTCCAATTCAGCAGACGATGTGTACGTTGAACCGCCCTTCCAGTGTGACTACGGCAATCTTATCTTTGCAGAACAGGGAGTATGGATAAATTTCGGCTGTACAATTCTTGACGGCGGCGGCGTGTATATCGGAAAGAAAACACTCATTGCACCCAACGTGAACATATTTACTGCCGGTCATCCGCTCGATGCCGACGAACGTGACAAATGGGAATACTGCAAACCTGTGCACATTGGTGAACGGTGCTGGATAGGCGGAGGTGTTACAATCTGTCCTGGCGTAACCATAGGAGACCGCTGCGTAATAGGTGCAGGAGCAGTTGTAGTAAAGGACATTCCGGCAGATTCTTTAGCCGTAGGCAATCCGGCAAGGGTAATCCGCAAGCTTAACAATTCAGACAGAACTGAACGGTAAACAATGGTAACAATAGAACTGAAAGGGCGCATAGACACAGCAAATGCTCTTGTTGTAGAAAAAGAGATTGAAGAGCAAATCACTGCTGATGCCGTCACCGGCCTGGTCTTTGACTGCAAAGAACTGAAATACATATCATCAACAGGTCTCCGCATTATTCTTAAATACAAAAAGATGTATGACAATCTGGAACTTGCCAACGTTTCAGCCGATGTGTACAGCGTATTCGAGATGACCGGTTTTTCGCGAATCATGACCATCCGTAAAGCTCTACGCCGCATAAGCATAGCAGGATGTCCGGAGATAGCACGCGGTGGTGTGGGAATTATCTACAGACTGGACAATGACACCATAATAAAGGTATTCCCAGCAGATTGCGGAATGGAAATTCCTGAACGCGAAAGAAAAATGGCACAAGAGGCTTTCGTTCTTGGTATGCCTACAGCCATTCCCTATGACATTGTATTGGTAGAAGAAACCGGGAGCTACGGTCTGGTTACCGAACTGATTGCGGCCGGTACGCTTGGTGCGGCAATCAACCAGGACCGTGAGAATTACCGCCATTATGCCAGAATGTTTGGAGAACTGCTGCGCAACATGCACTCCATAAAAGTTCCGCAAGACACTCTGCCCGATGCAATAGGAATCCAGACTGGCGATATTGACAGGATTGCCCGCCATTTCAAACCGGAACAGGTTGAACTGATGAAATTCATATTATCAAAAATACCGCAAGGCAATTCACTGCTGCATAATGACTGCCACCCCAAGAATGTTATGATAAAAGGAGAACCCGGCAACCAGGAGCTGATTCTGATAGATATGGGCGAGGTAAGTTATGGTAACCCTCTTGTTGAATTGTCCCACACCAGTTCCACCTTCCATATGGGAGACGGTTTTGAACAGATTGTGGGGTTTCCCGAGTCCATGAGCGGTGATTTCTGGCTTGAGATGCTCAAGGCATATTTGGGGACTGAGGATGAAAGCGTTGTAAATGAATATGACCGTATTATCAGCGCAGCCGCCATTGTACGCAGTATATCGTGGGTAGCCTTGGGTTCATTTCCACAAGAAGTCATAGACGGTGTGCGCAAGATTGCGGATGAAAGACTCTGGCCCAACAGGGATTATTACATTTCAATGGCCAACCGGTTCGCAGAATACTTTCCCGGTTCCTAACTTACGAACGTAAATGTGCCGCCGTCAAACAATCCCTTGTCCGTCAGCTTAAGACGCGGAATAACAGGGAGAGACATGATACTCAATGTGATGAACGGAGAATTGAACCTGCAGCCGGTTTCACGTACTATCTGTTCCAGGCGCAGATTGATATCCGAAAGTTCGTCACCGGACAAATCAGACAGAATGCCGCCAATTGGCAACGGCAATGCCACCGTATCTCTGCCATTGGTTGCAGCAATGCCACCACGCATTGAGATAACGCGGTTAATCATATCAGCAATCAATCTGTCATCAGAGCCTATTGCAATTATATTATGGCAGTCATGCGCTATTGTCTGCGCTATTGCACCGTTCAGTATTTCAAAACCACGGATATATGCAACCTGCGGCATGGCTCCGGCAGTATAACGGTTATACGATACCAGTTTCTGTGAATGTTCATCTACGGGACCGGAATACCAGTCTGTTATAAGAGAACCGTCTGTAGCCACTATCTGGGGTATAGGTCCGGAAATATCTCCTTTATAGAGAATGTCTTCCGCCTTTATGCCATGCGCTGCACACGGGCTATGCCAGTCCTGCAATTCAAAACCGCCGCTTTTGACATCGGCCTGAAGATTTCCGTGTATATATGTTGCAAGAACTTTGAAATCAGGCTTCAGACTTGATACTGCAATAAAGTCCGCACTGTCGCCAACTCTGAGCAATCCTACCGGAAGTTTGTAGTGCAGAACAGGATTCAGGCACGCTATGCGCAACACATCCATGATAGGGAAACCGTCAGCTATGGCACTGCTCACTATGCTGTTGATATGTCCCTTGACATAATCTGTGGGATGAGCATCGTCTGTGCAGAACATAAGCATATCGGGACACTCTGCAATGAGTGGAGAAAGAGCCTTGTAGTTCTTGGCGGCAGAGCCCTGACGGATCTGGATTTTCATTCCGGCATCGATTGCACTCTGCGCCTCGTCCAACTGGGAACATTCATGATCAGTAGTTATTCCCGCAGCCGCATAACGCCGGCGTTCCTCACCGCGCAGACCGGGTGCATGTCCGTCTATCGGTTTTCCAATCCGCTTTGCAGCATCAATCTTTGCCATAACCTGGGAATCACCGTTAAGGACTCCCGGAAAGTTCATCATTTCAGACAGGATATAAATGTCAGGGCGTTCAAGAAGCGATGCCACCGCATTACTGTCAAGCGTTTGTCCGCCTGTCTCAATGTCAGGGCCGCAACTGGGAACACAGCTCGGAGCACCGAACCCAAAGTAAAACTCGGTCTGCTTTGCGTTGTCAAGCATCAGTTCCACACCAGGCACTCCCAACACATTTGCAATCTCATGAGGATCACACACCACACCTACCGTACCGTGACGTTTTGCAATGCGCGCGAATTCCTGCGGCAGCATCATGGAACTCTCAATGTGAACATGCGCATCAATGAACCCGGGCAGATAATATGGGGCATCGGCAGCTACTGGACATGGTGTAATGGACGCTATTCTACCATCTTCCACCACAATCCGCGCATCTGTAACAGATCTGTCAAACAGATTTACAACATGACCTTTATAATTGTTCAAAGACATTTCTTCACCAATGCTATCGGACCAGGTCTCCTTTTACTATTCGCAGACCGGCCTTATGCTTTGTCCGTAATATCTGTAACATGTATCAAAACCTTTTCCATTGAAATGGAAATATAAATAACTTGCTTCATACGCTGATGAATCAGACAAATCTGAAGACCAGTAACAGGCACAATAGTTTATCTGATACGGATAAGCATCGTACATATATCCCTGAGCCGGAAGAAAAATGCTGTTGTTTTCGAATCCCGGTTTCTTGCCTGAAACCTTATATCCGCGGATGCCGTTCAGAGTAATCCACTCCCAAGTACAACTGTCAATAAGTTCCTGGAATTCATCTTTTGTAGGAGTGCGCCACTCCTTACCCCAATTTACATAGGCGGCATCGTCTTCACTATCAAGAACAGTTTTCAGATCCTCAAAGCCTTCATATCCGCAAATACTGTCTGTGTATTTTGTCAGAAGGCAATCATAACCCGCGATGAATTTGTATGTTTCCGCAATGAAATTGTCTTTGGAAACAGTTTCACCCCATGCAAAATAGTCTCCATAATCCTGTGGAGAGGATGCACCTACATTACACGTTGCCCACTTCACACTCAAGCCCAAATCTACAGCCTGGATAAGATCCTCATCAATATCCACACTGCTGTTCTTTTCACACGATGTCATTGCCAGCATTACGGCAATAACAGCAAAAACATCCAATTTAATCGGTCTCATAATAGGTTAATAATGATTATTGGTTTTCAAAGTTAGGCAAAACTTTCATTTATTCATACAATTGTACCATTAATTAATATTTTCCCAATTCGTTAGACGGCTTGGGCAGCAACCCCAGATTCTGCAGCATCAACTGATACAGATTGGTAGGCGTAAAAAGTTACTCATTCCATCCGTGCGGCACCACCACCGGAGGATGTGTAGGGACGAATCCTTCCGGCATAGGAGTGCCGTGGTTGGAAATAGTGTCGGTTGCAGGCTGTGTCTCAGATTGTTGAGTGCCGCCCTCCTGTGACACTGACCTTGCGGTGCCACAGGATGCAACGCTCATCGTCAGAGCTATTGCCGCTGATATTTTCAGTGCTTTTTTCATCGTCCGTCTTTGCCGGGATTGTTCACGGCATCTCTCCAACTGTGTTTCACAATGACAGGTTCGTGGAGCGGCTGGAACGGCTTGCCCTTGCGTGCGGCTGCGGCCTTGGCAACCTTTGCCCTGCTTGCAGCTTGTGCTGCAGGAGTGCGGTTGATGGCATCGTAGGTCACGAAATCCTCGTAATTGTACTGCCATTCCTCGCCGTATGCCAACTTGTGAATGCGGTACCATATTGCCTCTCGACTCGGGGCATTGAAGCCGCCGGTGTTGTAACGCATAATCGAATAGTCAGTCGGACGCCATACCCCGCTCCAATAGGTCAATCCTCCCTCAAAGCATCCGAGTCCCTCATTGGCATAACGCTCGTCGCTCAGGAACTTGCTCCATTTAACCTGCGTCGGGTCTGAGGTGAAGTCAACGTTCTTATACCAGCCGTATGGTTCCATCTGCTTTGTGCTCTCCATTTCGCCATATGGTATAGCGCCCATGTATTCGTAGGCATATTCATCTCCCAGCTTTGCAAATCCGTGACCTCCAGCCTCGTGGTGTATCAGGTTCGCAATTTGCTCGTTATCTTCTCCTATGGGGAAATATGAAACGGCTAATCCTTTTCCATAGTCGCCTTCTGAAATGTTATACATATAGCAAGTTCCTGCATAGGCTGTTGAATTAATCGCAACAACTATAATGGCATCATCCATTAATTCTGAATCAATGGCTTTTAGTGCGTAATCAATACAACGACTATTATTTCCTCCGACCAACGTGCCATCCCCCAACCACGTTTTTAAGGATGTATTTCCATTATCTTTGTATTCGTTCTCTGAGACAACCGTTACTTCATAAACATTAAAGAATTGCTTAGAAGATGCAAACGGTTCTTCCTGAAAGAATGAATTCTTCATTGTATTCATGATGTCATGGTATGTACCATCCGCAATTTGTTTGTCTGTAAAGCCGTCTCCCATTAAAATCACATTTATGCCTTTGCCTTCGCTTGCAGATTGGAGCTTATAGACTACGCCGTCTGAGGAGTAATCTGTTGATGAATATATAGTAGGGGTGCCTTCATAGTAACGGTCAATAATCTTTTCAAGGTTCTCCATTGAGTCATAAAGGTTACTCCAAATGATATAGCCATCTTCATCAACTAGTGCTATTGCGCCAGCAATATTTCCAGGGTATTTATTAGCTACGTTACCAAAGACTCCGTATCCGTCTCTTTCTCCTGCAGGAACAACAAAATTGTGCCATGGCATGCCATATTTTGCAATAGTTTCACGCATAGGTTGGCTATCAAGATATCCTTCATCGTCATCATCAGACCATCCTATGACATTTAGACCAAGTTCGTGATATTTATTGTATAATTCAACAAGTTTTGGTGTTTCTGAAATGCATGGACACCAGTAATTCCATTGATATAGAATCGTAAATTTGTTTTTGGCATACTCTTCTGCAGAACTAATTGGCACGCCATCTAAAGATACAACATTGAAATCAGGCGCAGGTATCTTCACACCAATAAGATTGAAATTTGATCCGTTGACCCAATTCCCCCAACGATACTTGAACGCATCCATTTCCATCAACTCCTCAGGAATGCTACCATAAAGATTGGGACATCCACTAAGATTGATATCCCATAGCAACGGACATTGTGCCCATTCTTTCGGTACTGTTCCCGACATATTTGTCATATAGAAACTTAATTTTTTCAGACTTTTGATTTCCGAAATCCACTTAGGCAGAGGTCCAGTAATAGGACACGCTTCTATTAATAGCGCTTCAAGGTTCTTACAGTTTGCCAACGAACTAGGGATACTTCCGCTAATCGGACTGTCATCAATTTGTAATAATACAAGGTTCGTTAGATTTCCCAGTTCCATTGGAAGTTCACCACCTATGTTTGACCAATTGACGACAAGTCTCTTAAGTTTTTTTAAATTACCTATTTCGTGAGGAATTTCACCAGATAACTGTCCACCTAAATATAGCTCCTCTAGTTTGGGTAAATTACATATCTCAATAGGTAAAGATCCTGAGATTTGAGATTCGCGCCCATGAAGAATCAATGAACGCAGATTAGATAGTTTCCCAAGTTCGCTCGGTATCTTCCCTGTTAAGGGGTTGAACGCAAGATATAAAACTTCCAAGGTCTCAATATCTCCTATCTCTTTTGGAATTTCTCCACTAATGCCTGTTTCTGTAATGGCTAAACTTTTCAGCTTTTTTAATTTTGAAAATTCCTTAGGAATACACCCCACAAAATCTCCTCGAATATAGAATTCTTCAAGTTCTGACAATTCTCCAACCTCATTTGGAATAGTACAGCCTTCAATACCTCTTGGATTTTCCAGCGTGTTTGAAAAATTAGTCCCATAGATAAAAATTCGCTTAAGCTTTTTCAAATATCTGATCTCTGGAGGAATGGCTTTAATGAAATCGGTTTCCCCAAGAATTAATTCAATAACATTTCCTTCAGAATTAAAAATTAGAAAATCCCACGAAGAAACAGGTTTGTCACTTCCCCAATTGCCATTGGACAATATTGTTTTACTTTCCTCAGAAACAGCATCATAAATAGCCATCAATGCTTCACGCTCTTGCGCGAGAGCGGCACTATTGTCGGGCTTTTGATCAAACACCGCCTCAATCGGAGTCAGGGCATTCTTTGTGTTTCTGACAACTTCCTTTGATGACGACGTGCTCTTGATCATCTGCCAGCCATCGTCCTTGGTGGCTGTAACCGTAAAGCCCTTGCTGAATGTTACTGGAGGTACACATAACCAGAATTCAGTGGCAGTTTCAGCGGTTGTGCCAAGAGCTACGCCATCTCCGCAATCAAGTGTGATTGAAGTGGTTGCTTCTTCTGACATTGTTACTGAAGGAAGAGTGCCAAAGGCAGCCTGAACATCGGCCTTGCCGCTGATTTTCTCCCCATCGTTACCCTCCAGTTTTATGGAAGTCACTGTCCCTTCTCCGTATAATTTAACTACGACATAGCCGCACAGGTTCTTGAACTGGAGGAAGTTGTCCTCTTTGTTCTCGGTTGCGGCAACCATCGTGTTGGCTCCCAGACCGAATGAATTCTGCGCATACTTCTGGACGGATGGCAGAATGACAGACATACTGCCATCCGAACTCATCTCATTGGAAGGATTGTAAGGATATACTGCATAATTGGCTTCCAAAGGCTCAGCGGCAATAAACTCGGGGTTGCTTATGGCCGAGAATGAACCATTGTTCGCCCCAGTCTCCCCATCGTATTTGTATTCGTGGTTATAGGTATTGCCGACAAAAATGGAAAGTCTGTCATCCTCCGTCCAGCGAAGAGACATATCCTCATCAACGTACGTCTTGGTCGTTTCATCCGCAGAATCGCCAAATGATGCATGGAACGTTGGACAGTCTCCCTTTCTACTCTTCAGGTTCTCCAACTCATTTACATCACATCCTGCCAGCAGAAGAGTGGCAAAACAGATGAGTCCTATTATCTTTTTCATATCGGTTAGAATCATGGGGTTCAACATTCGTATATTTTCATCGTCCGTCTTTGCCGGAATTGTTAACGGCATCTTTCCAACTGTGTTTTATTACGACAGGCTCGTGGAGCGGCTGGAACGGCTTACCCTTGCGTGCGGCAGCGGCTGCTTTCACCTTTGCTCTGCTTGCAGCCTGAGCGGCAGGTGTGCGGTTAATGGCATCGTACTCCACGAAATCCTCGTAGTTATACTGCCAGCTCTCGCCGTACGCCAGTTTGTGGATGCGGTACCAGATAGCCTCACGGCTCGGTGCATTGAATCCGCCGGTGTTGTAGCGCATAATCGAGTAATCGGTCGGGCGCCATACCCCGCTCCAATAGGTCAATCCTCCCTCAAAGCATCCGAGTCCCTCATTGGCATAACGCTCGTCGCTCAGGAACTTGCTCCATTTAACCTGCGTCGGGTCTGAGGTGAAGTCAACGTTCTTATACCAGCCGTATGGTTCCATCTGCTTTGTGCTCTCCATTTCGCCATATGGTATAGCGCCCATGTATTCGTAGGCATATTCATCTCCCAGCTTTGCAAATCCGTGACCACCGGCCTCGTGGGAGACAAGACCATTGAAGGTAGTTTCGTCGCTGCTTGTCGGGAAATAGGCGATAGCTGCTCCACTACCATAATCACAAGCAGATGGGTAATACATATAGCATGTTCCAGCATAAGCGTCCTGGTTCATTAGAACTACGAAAACCGTATTATCCACATCATCAGAAGAAATAGCTTTCATACCATAATAAAACACTCTCCCGTCTTTTCCTCCGACTAATGTTCCTCCATCATAATAAGTTCCTAAAGCAGTTTCTCCCGTCTCAGAAATGCCCTCATTTGTTGAAACGACATTAACCGAATAGATATTAAATAGTTCCTTATTACTCTTGAAAGGCTCTTCCATAAAGAAGGCATCAACCGCCCTATCAATTACGCTATCATACGTACCATCATCTATCATTCTGTCAGAGTAGCCGTCACCCATAAATACTATATTAAGATTCCCAGAGTGATCCTTTATCGTCCTGACAGTTCCATCCTTTGAATAGTCCACAGAAACGTATACGGGTTCTGTAGGATTATCATCGAACTTCTCTCTGATAAAACCCTCAAGTTTAGATATATCAGTCAACGCATTACAATAACAAACCATTTTAGTTGAACAATCAAATACTGTAATAACGGGGACGTCAAAATCAGGATAGAACTCATCAAAATTCATATACTCTGAATGTCTGATTTTGTTCGAGTTTGATTGTTGATACGTCCTCCAAGGCATTCCATATTCTTGTATTTTATCCTGAATAATAGATATATCTTCATAGCACGCACCAATGACATCCAATCCGGAGTCTTTATATTCTTCATATAAGCTGATTATCTTCGGGAAGAGCAAAGCCGATTTACCACACCAACTTGCCCATTGAAAATGGATGATATATTTATGCTTCGCATATTCGACTTCAGAGTCAAGTGGGTTACCATCAATATCTGTTAAAGAAAAATCAGGTGCCGGAATAATGACATCGTCCATCGTGAAATTATTAAAGCCAGCTATACTATACCATATATTAGGCCACTCAGGATGATTGATTATTCCGTCTGGTATTCTCCCTGAAAACAGATTGTTAATAAGGTCTAATCCGCCGCCAGGGACAATAAATTTTGTCATCCATTCAGGCACAGATCCATACAACTTATTATTGGATAGATACAATGCCTCAACATGCTCAAGTTGTTGTAGCGAAGATGGAATCTCTCCGGAAAAATTGTTGTGTCTAAGATATATTTGAGTAAGATTTGGCATTCTGTTAAATTTATCTGGAATTCTCCCGGATAAAGAGTTATTCTCCAAACCTAATCGGGTCATCTCACTTAAATCGAACAGTGACTCTGGAATTGGTCCGTAAAGAGAATTGTATTCCAGTGCCATGTCTTTAAGTTTTACTAATTTCCCAATATCATTGGGAATTTGACCTGTCAGAGAATAGTTAAATTGTAGATACAAAGTCGTCATTTCCTGGCAATCTGTGATTGAATTGGGTATTTCACCTGACAAATGATTCCAAGATAACTCTAGAACTTTTAGTTTCTTACAATTCCCTATAGATTGGGGGATGCTTCCAGTCAACTCGGTCTCGCATAGTTCTAAATACTCCAACTCAATTAAATTACCTATCTCAACGGGTATAATGCCTCCCAAAGGATTATAGTCCAAGTCAATACAACTAAGCTTGGTAATTGCCCCGATCCAAGAAGGAATCCCACCAGAGATAGCGTTATACCTTAAATGTATTTCTTCAAGATGTCTCATAGCAGATAAAGCCTCTGGTAAATTACCCGCTAGATTATTACTGTTTAACCATAACGAGCGAACAAAACCATTCCCATCGGTATCAACGCCATACCACTCATTCATAGGTTTGTCAGAACACCAGTTCTCGTTGTGAATCCAATTGTCACCATCAAGTGCATTGTAGAAATCTATTAATGCTTCTCGTTCTTGCGCAAGAGCAGCACTATTGTCGGGCTTTTGATCAAACACCGCCTCAATCGGAGTCAGGGCATTCTTTGTGTTTCTGACAACTTCCTTTGATGACGACGTGCTCTTGATCATCTGCCAGCCATCGTCCTTGGTGGCTGTAACCGTAAAGCCCTTGCTGAATGTTACTGGAGGTACACATAACCAGAATTCAGTGGCAGTTTCAGCGGTTGTGCCAAGAGCTACGCCATCTCCGCAATCAAGTGTGATTGAAGTGGTTGCTTCTTCTGACATTGTTACTGAAGGAAGAGTGCCAAAGGCAGCCTGAACATCGGCCTTGCCGCTGATTTTCTCCCCATCGTTACCCTCCAGTTTTATGGAAGTCACTGTCCCTTCTCCGTATAATTTAACTACGACATAGCCGCACAGGTTCTTAAACTGAAGGAAGTTATCCTGTTTGTTCTCGGTTGCGGCAACCATAGTGTTGGCCCCAAGGCCGAATGAATTCTGCGCATATTTCTGGACGGATGGCAGAATGATAGACATACTGCCATCTTCGCTCATCTCATTTGAAGCATTGTAAGGATAGACGGCATAGTTGGCGTCCAAAGGCTCGGCAGCAAAAAACTCGGGGCTGGTTATTGCCGAGAATGAACCGTTGTTCGCTCCGGTCTCCCCATCGAACTTATACTTATGATTATATGTATTGCCGACAAAAACTGACAGGCTGTCGCCTTTGGTCCAACGAAGCGTCATCTTGCCGTCAAGATATGTCTTGGTATCTGCATCTGTTTCATCGCCAAGTGAAGCGTAGAATGTAGGGAATATTCCCGCATAGTCCTGACTATGGCGCAAATCATCCTTTGCACAGCTAACCATCAGGATAGATACCAGTGTTAATAATAAAGTCGCCTTTTTCATATCGTTGAGTATTTTAAATTACCAATCCCAATTCTCTCCCTCCTCCGGGTTTTCTACATTAGGTTTTTTTTCCACTGTAATATAACAGGTAGCAGTTTTGCCACCATCCAGTGTAGTTACAGTGACAGATGCATTGCCTGCTTTTACGGCAGTAACCATACCGTTCTGATCTACCATTACGATTGAGTTGTTAGAACTTTTCCATGTAACATTGCTATTCGTAGCATTATCAGGAGTGATTGTTACAATAAGTGTCTGACTGTCACCTTCAATCATTTTCAAGTTTGTCTTATCAAGACTGACACCTGTCACAAGTATAGGGACAACCGTAATTTCACAGGTTGCGGTCTTGTCTCCGGCTTTGGCTGTTATGGTTGCAGTACCGACTTTCTTCGCGGTTACAACTCCATTGGAGACGCTGGCAACACTGCTGTCGGAACTTGTCCAAGTCACGGTCTTGTCTGTGGCGT
>JAKSIP010000010.1 GCA_024398715.1 Bacteroidaceae bacterium | reverse complement strand
AAAATATCTATACATATGAGTGCATAAAACTTAAAATTCAGTGTCTGCCTGTTCAGTTCCGTCCAGACGGATGAACAAATTTCGTTTGAGGAATATAGACAGAAAGAGTCAGGAACGTCAGACCTTTTCTAGTATCCACTGGCGGAGCGGGATAACCTTTATTGTATATCCATCCTTTTCTATTGTCTCCTCCTGATTCCATGTGATGATGGAAAGTGAACTGCACTTAAGCTCGCCCGCGCATTCGACAAGGGACTCTACCTCACGTTTGCGGGTCTTTGCAGCACTCATATCATAGCACACCTGTATCATCCGCTCTACCTTGACTCCACTACGGCAGACGAAATCGGTTTCCTTGTCATTGCGTGAGCGGTAGTAGAACAACTCGTACTTCTTGAGATCATATCCTCTTTTGAGCAGTTCCTGAAAGACCAGGTTTTCAAGCAGCTTTCCTGTGTTCGATGAAAGTTCGAAGGCACGTGCCATTATATAGCCATTGTCCACAACATATGTCTTTCGGTCGGCCTTCTTCATCAGTTTCAGTTTGTTTGAGAAACGCGGCAAATACTGAAAGAGATATGTATTTTGAAGATAGCCGGAGAACTTTTGAACAGTAAGGACGCTGGACATACCTAGTTCTTCAGCAAGTGATGTTGCACTGAACGGATTCGTAAAGTTCGAAAGAAGCCAGTCGGCGACATTGTAAAGTTCCTCTACCTTCCGCACCCTGTAACGGCGGACTATGTCCTTCATGATTATCGCATCGTACAGGGCGGAGAGGTATCCTGATGTAACCTGAGGTGTCTTCGCAATTTCAGGATAGCCTCCTAATTTCATGAACATTTCGAGATGGTTATTGGCTTCTGCCGTCTGTGACGGAGTTTCTGTCTCAACTGGATAGTCAAGATATCCCATATACTCCCTAGCCGAGAACGGGAACAAACGTATTTCCATATAACGGCCGGAAAGGACGGCTGCAAGGTCATCGGAGAGAAGGTTTGCATTGGAACCTGTGATGACCATGTTTACTCCGTTTCTGTAGAGCTTCTCAACCCACATCGACCAACCGTCCAAATTCTGGACCTCATCGAGAAGCAGGTATTCATATCCGGGGTACACTTCACCAAGAGCCTGCTCCACAGCGTCCTCGGAGAATTTTTCAAGCAGAGCCGCATCATCAAAATTGAGATACGCAAAGTTCTTGTCGGAAAGCATCTGAAGGGCAAGCACGGACTTTCCCGCTCGCCTTGGTCCGGTTATCAGTTTTATTGGCTTAGAATCCCTGTAAAGAACGGCCTTGGCGTGACTATGCCTTTCTTGATACTCGATGGAGAGTAGTTTATCCCTTTCCTCTCTTTGCTTTTTAACGATTGTTTTCATTCACTTACTATTATGTACTGAACAAAATTAGTGTTTTTTATTTAGTACACAAAATTTTGTGAATAAAACTTGCCCCCGGCTACTATTCTGATTCATGTTCATCCGTCCATACATATGATTCGAACATACTAGCCCGCCGGATGGCGGCGATGTCGTTGAAAAATGTCGGAAACAAGCGGGAAAATGATTGAATGCCACTGATTTTGATTATATTTGTAAGATTATACTCTTTTTGAGGCATATGCGTATGAAAATGAATCAAGAGCCAAGCGGACGATATGTTCCGCCAAGAAGCAAGATTGTGATGATTTGTACCTGCACTCATATCCTGCAGGTAAGCAATCAAGTCGGCCTCTGGAATGATGGTTCACACACCCAGGGCGGGGATATGAATGACGAAAACGGAGGATGGTGATATGAAAAAGATTTTATGGACATTGGCCGTCATCGCGATGGCGGCACTTTCCTGCACGAAGCAGGAGAATGGTGTTGAAACCAACCCTGTAACCGACGGGCCGGATGATGTGACCTATCTGAAAATAAACTCCGTGACTACTTCCGAGTTGGCCAAATCGGCAATCAAGGGCACATCTTTCCCGTTTGACGAGGAAGTCAGCATCGGCCTCTTTGTCGTCGGTGACGGATATGATGATTACTGCAACGTCAAATGCACCAAGCCCGCCGATTCCGATGAGTTCAACGCCCCTCTGATAGAACTCAAAGAGGACAAGGCTACTGTCTATGCCTATTATCCTTACGATGCAAATATCGAGACGTTCGACGATCTCAAGTCAATCCCGGTTGAATCCTCCGTCGGCGGCGATGACTGGATGTGGGCGACACCAGTAACGGAAGTGAGCACGGAAAAGCCTGCTATCGACCTGACTTTCAACCACGCCCTCGCGCTGGTGGAGATAACTTTCAATGTCTATGGGCCCGAGGCCGCTATGACGAATGTCACTCTTGCCGGCAGCGATGACGGAGCATTCTCCAAGGCAGGTATTATGGATGCAACGGATGGTGCAATCACTCCGGATGCTACACAGAATGCCACCAAGACCAGCCCGTTCTCGCAGGAGGTCAGCCTCCAGCTGTCCGACGGCAAGATAGTCGCCGACTGCCTGCTCGTTCCCTGCAAGACCGGCACCGATGCCGACGCCCGTCAGGACTTCTACATCAAATGCACCTACAACGGCAAGACATACAGCGCGTCGCTCACCGGCAGCGAAAAAGGTGTTATAATCCGCAAGAACACAAAATCCACCATTGTACTCAACATCAAGGACAACACGCTTGAAGTGGTGTCGGTGGGAGTCGCCTCTTGGACCAATCCCTATGTCAGCGGCAACACCGCCACTATCGACGGTCATAAGGTGACCTTCAATTTTGACAAGGCTTCCGGACTGAACCCGAGCATCACCGTCGGCAAAAGTTCGTCGGCAATCACGATGGATGATCCTGAGGATATGCCGGAAAACGCTTTGGTCTCCAAAGCCATCTTCAAATATGACCCCACTGTAATCACTGACGAGAAATTCATTTCGTGCGAGAGCGGCGCCGGATGCAACTGCGTCCTTGACAAGAACGACCACACCATTACCGTGACGGATGTGACGCAGGACGTGACGGTGAACGTTACAGTCGGAAACAGCACCCGCATCTTCTACACCGCAAAATCCAAGGTGGAGCCTTATGACAAGACTGCTATGGGCGTGCCGTTCGACGCCGAGCGTTCCACGTTCGATGCCGCCACAGGCAACGGAGTAATGTACTTCGACGGCATTGTGACAACTGTCGGGGCCGATGCGTTCAAAGAGTATTCTCTCAGTGAGCAGAACAATAGACTTACCAGCATAGAGATTCCCGAAAGCGTAACGTCAATCGGTGTGCGGGCTTTCCAGAACTGCACCTTCCTTGAAACCGTCTCACTTCCTAAGGGCTTGACAACGATAGGAGACGAGGCGTTCGAATACTGCTACGAGCTTAAACCTCAATTTCCCTCTTCGCTTGAAACAATCGGAGGAAAGGCATTCCTCGAGGCAGGGAAATATGCATTGGCGGCTATGACATTGACCTTGCCCGGCAGTCTGAAGTCAATCGGCGAATCAGCCTTTGAGAAAAGCAAGGTGGCAAATGTGGATTTGAGTTCAACGTCCTTATCCAAACTGCCTGATAAAGTATTCCTCAGCTGTTCAGAACTCGAACAGGTGTCGCTGCCCTCAAGTTTGGCAGAAATCTGCTCTTGTGCCTTCGCGGAGTGCAATAAGCTGAAAACGATTAATCTGGCCAGCGATGCGGCACCGACTTGCAGCAGTGATGCTTTCCAAGAGACATCCAAAATCATTGAGGATGTCATCGTAAAGCAGTCCACAGGCCACGCAACGCTTCTGAGTTTCAAGAAGGCTAACGGTTGGAAGGACATCCCGAACGGCGTCATCAGGGAGCAGGGCACGAAAGTCAGCATTATCAGATACACGGCTAACTCCAGGGTCGAGCCGAGAACCGGTGCCAGCTTCGGCGAAGGCTCCGAGTATCTGAATGATGAATGCTGCTCGCCTTACGACAGCGGCACCAAGGCCGGCGAGATGTTCGTCATAAACTTCTCCCAAATCGGCGCGGAAGCATTCAGCGAGTATGCCATTTCAGATGAAGCGCAAAAGAAACTTACCAACATAACGATTCCCGAAGGTGTGACTTCAATAGGGGCGGAAGCTTTCCGGGGCTGCATCAAGCTTGAGAGTGTTGCTCTTCCCGAGAATTTGACAACACTGACGGCAATAGGTGACAGGGCGTTCGAATATTGCTACGTGCTTGCAATCCCGAGTCTTCCTGCGTCTGTGGAGACTTTGGGAGCGTGGGTATTCGATGAATGCAAAACGGAGACAAGCGTTGATCTTAGCAAGTGTACCAAACTGAAGTCGATAAAGGAATACAGTTTCAGAAGGTGTTACAGTCTTACCGAAGTGAAACTGCCCGAAGGCATAGAGTCTTTAGGGGAAGGCGTTTTTAACGAATGCAGTTCACTGAAGGCTGTCGATTTGAGCAAGTGCACCGGATTGAAGACTATTCCGGAATACTGTTTCAATGCCTGCACCCATCTTGCCGAAGTGAAATTGCCTGCCGGCCTTGAGACCATTGAAAAGAATGCTTTCTGGCATATGGGAAAAGACATCGAAGCCGAAGCGGGCTGGAAGCCGCTCAATCTTCCTTCTTCCCTTAAAGAAATAGGGAACTTCGCATTCGAAGATTCAAGGTTCACGAGCCTCACGCTGCCCGCCGCCCTTAAAACCGTCGGAACGGACGTTTTCAAGTACAGCTCCGTCAAGACTCTTACGATAGAGGCCGGTGCCGTGATAGGAAAGAAGATGTTCAACGATTGTTCCAAACTAGAGACCATAACCTGCAAAAGCACGACACCGCCGAATATAATCTACGACAGTTTGTGTTCATTTGCCAAGGAGGATGGCAACTATTCATTGACGAATATCAAGAATATATATGTTCCTTCCTCAATAGTAGGAACTTACCAGTCAGCTCCCGGGTGGACTTGGTATTCCGGCAAGATTTCGGCAATCCAGTAAGATTCTTATTTGTAATAGGAAAGAGACATGAATAGATATATACAATCAGCAACCATCCTTCTTGCTGCCCTCGCATTTGCCGGCTGCAGCAAGGTAGAAGAATTCAACTGCAACCCGGACAGCGCGCTGCAGATAGAGTCCGTGGGCGGCGTATCGCAATACGCGCTGATGCAGGCCCAGCCTGCAAGCAAGGCGGTGATAGACGGTAATGAACTGCCCGGCAGTGAGGCTGCCCAAGGCATCGGAATCTTTGTTACTGCACAGGACGGCTCCGCATACGATGGCCACGACAAAGGCTATTCCAATGTGGAATATACCTATAATGGCGAAAAGTGGAGCACAACCACCCCGATTTACCTTTCAAACACAGTTGGTAAGCTCTACGGCTATTTCCCGTACAATGCCGGCGCGACGAACCTCAAGGCCGTACCGATTGCCTCGTCCCTGAACGGCACGGACTACCTCTACGCCGTGCCGCAGGAAGTCTCGATTACGGAAAAGTCCGTAAGCCTGCAGATGAACCACGCACTCGCAAGGCTGCATCTGACCTTGAAGAAAGGAGAGAAATACAATGCTGCAGGAGTGATTTCCGGGATTACCCTCAAAAGCACGGCAATAGATGCCACCGGCACTATGGACATAACCACAGGTGAAGTGTCAGCAACAAAGACCAAGACCGACAAGGGCGTTGTGGAACTTGTAGCCTCAGGTTCCCTCTCCACTGGGGACCAGACCTATGACATTCTTCTTGTTCCCGCCGATGGCTCAGATGCCGCAAACCCCTTTGACATATTTATCTCCATCGACGGCACGACCGCAGGCGTTACTCTTTCCGGAGAGAACGGCATCACCGTTCAGAGCGGCAAGCAGTATGATGTCACGCTCGAAATTGATGCCACCGGAGTCAAGGTCACCGGCGTTGGAGTCGGCGTCTGGGGCGACGGCGGCAGCCAGACCGTCCAGGTCAACGGACATACCGTTACCGTAAAACTTGATGAAGGGGTTCACGAAATATATAAAGATGTTTGGGTAATGGCTTATGCACAAGATGAGAATGTCGTAATAGAAGCCTTTTCAAAGTCTGAGAAAAAGATCTACTGCCAACTTAATGATGACTCAATGGTAACTCCTGAGACCGATGGGAATGTCAGCAAATTTGTCATCTCTGCCATTTCGAAAGAGGTTGTTGCTACAATAGGAGTTTTTGGCGAAGGCGGCAGGAAGGAAATCACTGTTAACGGACATAAGATAAAAGTAAAATATGACGAAGGGAGTTCCGAAATAGATGAGGATGTCTGGATGATGGCTTATGCTGACGGAAATACTGCAAATATTCTGTCATATTCACTTTCCGGGAAACCATTGATAATCCGCGAAGAAGATGGCAAACTCCTTGCCCCTGTGGAAGAAAGTAATAAAAGTACATTCACATTCTCGGATGTTACTGAAGACATCACCGCAACTCTGTCGTATGCGAAAACTTTCAAGGTGACCCAATCATTCAAGGCGGATGTTACTCCTGAAAGCGGATATTTCGAAAATTACCCGGCACAAGGATTGGGAGAAGTTCTGGAAGGAAGGACTACGGAGGTGGCTGTGACTGTTGCGACAAATATTCCCGGATATCATTTTGAGAACATTGTTTGCGATGAAAGGATAGAGACCGGGAACACCATCGTCTTGAAAAATGTTTCAAAGAATCTTGAAGTTGTCGCTAACTATAAATTTTCCGATTACCCCTTGCCCGGAGTATTCACCGTTGCTGATGACGGGGCTGGCAATGTAAGAAAAGTACAATTCGCCCGTGGAAATCTGTGGTATCAGAACGGAGTCTTTCATAACGAGAATGAGCAATATGCATTCTCATCTTCTGATTGGGAAAAAGATGGACATATTTCCCATTTCATGTGGTGCAAAAGTGCATCGGAATCCGTCAAGAAGGAGTATTCAGAAACAGGAATTGGTACAAATGATAATTTATTCACCAATGCCGGTCCAACCGAACCGAACGAAAATTTTGCCGTCAACGGTCAGAAGGGATTCTGGCGTACCTTGTCGGGAGGCGGTAATGGAGAGTGGGAATATTTGATTAAAAGAAAAAATGGGACTCTCTGCAAGTCTGGTGTTAAAGTTTGCAGCAGTGAAAATTGTCTCATATTGCTTCCTGATGATTGGAAGTGGGGCGTAAACGGAGTTAGTGACAATTGGCAGGATGGTGGATATCCCGAAACGTCAACAGAGGGAAAAGTGACGTGGAAGACAATGGAGGCAGCTGGTGCTGTTTGTCTCCCTGCGGCCGGCTTTCGCAATGGCAAATTCGGCTATACGTACGTCTACTATGTCGGCGACGGCTACTACTGGTCCTCTACTCCTGATAACTACAACAATGCGTACAGCCTGTACTTCCATTCGGGCAATGTCAATCCGGCGAACTCCGACCTTCGGAGCCGCGCCTACGCTGTTCGTCTCGTCACAAATGTAAAATAACAAGAAAACTATTATGGAAGAGCAGACTAACAGACTGATACTATATACCGACGAAAACGGCCGGGTGAGAGTCAATGTACGCTTTGCCGATGAAGACGTATGGCTGACGCAGGATCAGTTGGCTGAGATATATGCCACAACCCAACAGAATATCAGTCAGCATATCGCCGCCATATATTCTGATATGGAACTGGAAGAGATTCCAACTCACAAGAAATTCTTGTCAGTTCGTCAGGAAGGCACCCGCAACGTCAGGCGCAATATCGACCACTACAATCTCGATATGATTATTGCGCTCGGCTATCGCGTTCAGTCCCCGGTTGCTGTGCGGTTCCGCAGATGGGCCACGCAGCGCCTTCACGAGTATATCCAGAAAGGCTTCACAATGGATGACGAACGTTTGAAGCAGGGCGGCAACCGTTATTTCCATGAACTTCTGCAGCGCATCCGCGACATCAGGAGCAGCGAAAGGAACTTCTACCAACAGGTGACAGACATATACTCCACGTCCGTGGACTATGACCCTCGCTCGCCGATGACAAAACAGTTCTTCGCCACCGTGCAGAACAAAATGCATTACGCCGTTCACGAGCATACTGCGGCGGAACTCATATATGAGAGAGTGGACAATGAGAAACCCTTTGTCGGGATGACGAACTTCAAGGGGAACTACGTGACGCAGGATGACGTGAAGATTGCCAAGAATTACCTCTCCGAACAGGAATTGCAAAGGCTCAACCTGCTTACCTCCCAGTTCCTCGACTATGCGGAATTCCAGGCTCTTGAGCGCAATCCTATGACAATGGCCGAATGGATAAAGGCTCTCGATGAGCAGATAATGCATCTGCGCCGCAATATCCTTGAAGGCACCGGGACCATATCACATAAGGAAGCCATTGAGAAGGCTGAACAGGAATACAGAATATACAGAGAAAGGGAAATGGCGCTTTTGGAAAGCGATTTCGACAAAGTGGTAAAACAATTGAATGAATATGAGAAATAGGTCATACACGATACTTGCACTTGCAGCCCTCGCATTTGTAGGTTGCAGCAAAGTAGAAGAACTCAACAGCAACTCTGACAACTCACTGCAGATAGAGTCTGTGGGCGGCGTATCGCAATACGCTGTTCTATAGATTGTTACGACAGAGTGTCGATATGGGCTAAAGATGTAAAAATAGACAGAGAGTGAGTTTATATCGGATTTTTCTCTCGTGAAAGTAACCTTTGTCCCAACGTATCGCCATCGTGAAATGCAGACTTTGGGGCCAAATGTGGTAAAAAATTATACGATTTGGCCCCAAAGTCTGCATTTTTTGCTATATTTACAAAAAAATATGGAGATGGAACTATCGGATACTCTTGTAGGAAGAAGACAACAGATCGAGACCTTGGATTCTATAATGGAGTCTCGTGAAGCAGAATTCGTTGTGGTTTATGGCCGTCGTCGAGTTGGAAAAACTTTCTTGGTCAATGCATATTTCAATGACGACTATGCATTCAAGCTAACTGGTTTGGCGCAAAAGGGGAAGTCGGATCAACTTGCTAATTTCAAGATTTCATTGAACAGGTATGGTGAAGACAAATATTCCAAGCCTCGTTCGTGGCTTGAAGCCTTTGAACAGTTGCGCACCTTGCTTGAAAAGAAGAAAGCTTCTACTGGGAAAAGAGTAATTTTCATTGATGAACTTCCCTGGATAGATACTCGTGGGAGTAAGTTGATTACTGCACTTGAACATTTTTGGAATGACTGGGCTTGTACTCAGCCAGATATAGTTCTGATTGTATGCGGATCCGCCACTTCGTGGATTACCAAGAAGATACTTAAAAACCGGGGTGGTCTGCATAATCGTGTTACGCAGAAGATATACCTGAATCCTTTCAGCCTTGCGGAATGTAAGGAGTATCTGGAAAGCCGTGGAATCGTTATGGATGACAAGTCTATAACTGAATGTTATATGATAATGGGCGGCATTCCATACTATTTGAAGCAAATCAAAAAGGGTAAAAGCCTTGCTCAGAATGTTGATGAGATGTTTTTTCTCGACAAAGGGTCCCTTGACGGTGAATTTGACGCGTTGTATTCATCCCTATTCACACAGTCCGAAGGATATATTAAGGTTGTTGAAGCACTCAGCAGCAAGAAAAAAGGACTTACAAGAGGAGAACTTCTTGAAGCCGTCAAGGCAAACAGCAACGGACATTTCTCAACCATAATGAAGAATCTCGTTGACTGTGAATTCGTACGCTGTTATAAAGGATACGGGAAAACGTCAAAAATGAGCTTGTATCAACTGATTGATCCATTCACCCTATTCTACTTCAAATACATCAAGAAGTATGGAACTTCAGACAAACCTTTCTGGCAATATCAGACAGACACGCGCACTCACGATACTTGGGCCGGCCTTGCATTTGAACAACTTTGCCTTAATCACCATCTACAGATAGAAAAAGGCCTGGGAATTTCCGGGATTACAACCAAAGTGTTCTCCTGGACTGGCGGCACTGACGAGAAAGCTCAGATTGATCTGCTCATCAAACGTAAAGATGGAATTCTCAATGTCTGTGAAATGAAATATTATGACGGGGAGTATGCCATGGGGAAAAAGGAGAAAGACGAAATTGAGAGACGCGTAAGAATTTTTAAAGAGGTCAATAATCCCAAGGAAGCCATACATCCGGTTCTAGTGACAACATACGGGCTACGTAGCAACGAATACAGCAATATATTCCAGCGTATAATTACGCTAAAAGACTTGTTCCAGCAACGATAATGCAGACTTCAGGGCCAAATGTGGTGTAAAAACATATGATTTGGCCCCAAAGTCCGCATTTTTCAGGAGCGTGGTCTCGGCGGATAAACCATAAAGAAAGGCTGGTTCCCCGCCAATCCCAAGAGAAAGATGTCAAGAAGAGTATAATTATATCCTTTTGCCGTCGAGTGTGGATATGTTGAGAGTCCGGTCGGCTTTAATTTCGGCGTTCCTTATGATAAATGTGCCGAACGGTTCGCCCTCACCGCTCACAATATCGTACAGTACATCGTAGCAGCCTTCTCTGATAATGGCCTTTGCCGTCTCGTTCTCGTCAAATGAGCCAAAAATCTTCAGATACGGTTCTTCTCCATCGGAATACTCTCCTTCACGCCATATCCTGATGTTTGTAACATAGTTCCAGGTGGTATTCATCATGGAAACGGCCCCTATTGGAATGCGGTTGATAGACGGCAGGTCATAAACAGTTTCCAGCGTATCGGGCGTTCCGGAGTTGCATGCAATCACATCGGGAGTCATAATAAAACTTCTCCATGTAGGAACTGCGGCATCGTAGTGCTCAATTATTGCGCTGAAGGAATGACGGTATTGCGGAATTACCCTCACCCTGAGTTTCATATTCCCGAAATCGTTATCCTTGGCGCAATAACTGCCGCTTTGTACATGCCATACCCATGCAAGGTCAACGTTCTGGTCTGTACGGAATATTGCGGGAATGTAGTCTGTCCCAAGACCACCCTTATCGTTATTGCTGTCAAACTCATAATAAACGGACCTGTCATCGCCCGATGTGCGCATCTGTACCGTCTGGTCAGGAATATCCTGCTCTGTGGTATTCCACCATCCGAATTTGAAGCCTACGTTTCCCAATGCGGTAACCCTCCAGGACAGTACAGGGTCCTTCTTTGTCTTTGTCTTTGAAGCACCAATTGTAACAGAGGCATCCAATGTAAAGTCAAAACCTTTTGAATAAGTGGTATTTATTATTGTAGTGGATGGAACAGGCTGCGAAAAGAACAGAACTTTTTCTGCAGACACCGGCTTGCCCAGAGAATCCAGAAGCTGGCATTCAACAACCAGGTTACCCATATAATAGCCATAAAAATGGGAAGGGTAATGGTTATTGGCGGAGCGGTGAATCACCTCGTGCCGGTACATGAGAGAGTTATGTGCGGTCACAGAAGCCTGAACGGCGTAGTAATCGCCCGATGTGGCTGCGGTGCCGAAAGCGTACAGCGGCAGAACCTTGAGCTTGACATCAATAGCCTTATCGGATGAACGCTGCGGCAATGTAAACGTAGAATCCTTGTATTTGAATTCCGATGACTTGACCGTAACGGCAAATGCGGTATCGTATTCAACAATCTCGGATTCAATGATATGCGGATCTGTCACGTCATCATCTACCCATTCATCCAATGGGGAATAAAACGGTTTGCTATCAGATGACGAATCGCTGTTACAGGCCTGAAATGCGGCGGTGCACAGCAGTGCGAGGCATATAGCCTTAATTGATTTTTTCAGCATCGAGAGTAGAGAAATCTGTATATTCTGCAGCTTTTATTCCAACCTTTTCCTTGCTGATGTATGAGCCTAGCAGTTCACCTGTATTACCGTCATACACGTTAAACTTAACATCGTAATTGTCGCATGGCAACTGGAAATTCTGAATGGCATTCTGCTGGAAAGGTAATGCATTGCCGGAATACACTGTACCTTTGCTGTCTGTAAAGGTCAAATCCTTAACGTAGTTTTTGTTGGTTGACTTGAATGCAAGAACGCCCATAGGAGTCCTGTTCGGTGGCAGAACGGTAATGGTATCTACCGTATTAAGTATCTCAGCCTCGCGGAAATGGCCTTCAGCACCCCATGTGGCATGGCGGTACATATATCCGTAAACCATATTGAGATCCAGAAGCAGTTTGAATTTCTTATCGCTGCCATCGCCGGTGGCAGGAATGTGCCAGCACCATGAACCTATGCACTCCTCATCGTTTCTGGAAATGCCCGGAACAGCCCTTGCAACATTGTCGTTCATCTGCATGTTATTGGTAACATAACTGTATTTTACATGACGGTTGTTATCGGTTGACATCTCAATGCTGATATCAGGCAGAGTCTTTGTATCCGATGTGCTCCATGTGAATTCTCCACCAACGGTAATACTAAACGCAGGCAACCCATCTGCTACGCCGCCGTTTCCGCTTACATTAAGGGATTTGGTAAATCCGGTGGTGTGCGATGCACTTGTCTGTGTGGTTGCAGGAGACGGATTCTCAAAAAACTCCAGGTTGTTGATTTCTTTGTAATCGCTTGTCAGCAGTCTGGCACCGAAACTTAAATTTTTGGAATAGAATGCATGTGCAAAAGTCACCACTCCACCATGTTTCTTCCTGTATTCACTGTACATCTTGTCATTATGCGCAATCAGACTCAATGTCACAAAATAGTAGTCTCCTGACGTTGAATTCGAATTGCTGTCGTATGCATAAACCGGAGTAATGGTAACTGCCAGATCGGCGCTGCTCTCGCGGCTTACGCAGTCAGGACTTGAAGCAATAACCTTACAGAGCTGGTAATCCTTGACAATAAGTTTGTACTGTGTATTGATAATCTGGGAATACCGGGCATCGTTCATATGTTTCCATATCTCAGATTCAAATTCCTGCAGTTGGGTTGAAGTTCCGTCCTGAGCCGTATTCACAGAATTGACCCAACCTACAAAAGAAGACATGAACATATTCATGCAGTCAAATGTTTCGCCAATCTGCAATGGTGTGCGGTCAATTTCAGGCTCATTCATATCTGTAGAAGACTCTGTTGCCAAATCGTCTGCTACCAGCGCTGTCCCTTCCACAATATTCTCCAGCGGGTTATGGAACTGGCAGCAGCTGTTACCTTGAATTGCCACCCAAAGAAGTCTGTCATCGTAGTTGATGCATGGGTTTGCACCGATACTTGCCCAGAAAGGTGAATGGATATTGCTGTCCGGCTGAACCTCAACAATAATAGCATTGCGTTCAAACGCTTCTCTGATTGTATCTGTATTGGCAAAAAGGTCGTTGGAATGGACAAAAATCAGTTCTGCCTTGGCAGCGCTTTGTGACTTGTTCGGGAAACGGTGGTCTATAACATCGAGCAGAAAAGACGGAATGCCGCCACCCAATATGAAAACCGGTTTCTGCGATGTGCTTGTCAAATCATACTCTGGAGTTGTATAAATTTTTGATGGTGAATCATTTTCGTTGTCATTGCCGTTGCAGGAAAAAAGACCCGGCAATACCATAGCAGCTATGGCTGCAAAAAGGACTGTTCTTTTCATCAATAATTGTTTTTTTGTTTTTACGGCGCAAAGTTTCTAAAAAAATTATGAAAAAGCAAAATAAGTAAGCGTAAAAAAATAAGTTGGTAAGAAGGCCAGAAGATTTTTCTGTCGGGATTTACCAGAAATCTTCTTTGCCTCCAGGTTCTTCTTCTGTTCCCGTCACTTCGATGCCTATGCCATACGATCCTGTCAGCATAGCAGTGCGTGGGTGTAACTTAACCACCTTTATCGTTGGTTGCTTATATACTTTCTTCATATAGCAGTCCTCCTTTATTTGGCAAAGAATTTCTTGCCGTTCATGATGTAAACCTGCCCCTTCTGGATGCTCGTTACCCTCTGTCCATTAAGGTTATAGATAACTCCGTTTTCGTTTTCGTTATCGTTATCGTTATCGTTTTCGTACGAAGTTATTCCCGTTGTTTCATCGTCGCCTAATACGGTGAAGTTGATGAACTCCTTGGCATTGGCAATTCCGCCATACTCATACGGTATGCCATCTCTCGCCTCGATAGTCATCCAGAAACGCTGTCCTTTCAGATTTACGTCTTCTTTCATCCTTTGGAACTGTCCGCTTGTGTTCAGGGTGTACCAATCGTTGTCATGCCGTGCCGTATAGTTGCCTCCGAATGTGAATTTATCGTATGTTGACATGTTGTAGAATGTCGTTTCTTCCGACTTTCGCAATGTAGGACTTGTCATCATCAGTTCAAGATTTCCCGTTGTCAATATCGCTTCCTTCGGACGGAACACATACGGAGTGTTCGCTTTAATCCGGCCAGTCTCTATTTTCCTGAATGCCACAACAGTGTTGCCTTCATTGTCGAGCAGCACACCAGCGACCTCGGCGACATCCATCTTTTCGAGCACATAATCATTAAGCTGCAAATCGAACGGCTCATACCAGCATTGCCAGGCACCCGCCTTTACGGCAGACACGTTACGCCTGTAAGTGAAAGTGCCTTTCACAATGAAATCTACTGGTGCCAGATAGTTCACACCGCCATCAAGCACAAAACCGTCATCTGCCTTAAGAAAATATTCATCATTTTCCTTTGTCAGCCATGCAGGTTTGCCGTTGTCGATGGATACAAAGTTGCTGAAATCCTGATAGCATTGGTCGCAATGAGCCTTGTCGTTTACCAAAGTCAATGAGTGGTTGTTCTGATTGATAGGAATAACAACGTTTATTATCTCTGTTGTGCCTGCCTCATCCTCGAAGTTCTTTCCACATCTGCCACAATGGTAATGTGCTATGTTTCCTGTTTCCGCACAGGTGGCTTCCGCTTCGTCAAAATGTTGCAATTCCGAAGGATGGTTTTGTGGATTGATTTGAATCACGATATCTATCTCATTTGTTCCATTCTCATCATCGAAGTTCTTTCCACATTGGTCACAATGGAAATGTGCTATGTTTCCTGTTTCCGCACAGGTGGCTTCCACTCTGTCAACATGTTGCATTAGATGGTTGTTAGGATTGATAGGAATCACGACATCATCTATCTCTTTTGCGCCATCCTTATCATCGAAGTTCTTTCCACATTGGTCACAATGGAAATGTGCTATGTTTCCTGTTTCCGCACAGGTGGCTTCAACTTTGGCAATATGTTCCATATTGTGCCCTAATGCAGGCGAAGACAAGCCTTCAAGTGTCGTTTCCTGTGTATGATTTGCGTCAAGGAAATACTTGTTGCATACCGTACAATACCAGTATTCATTCAATCCAATTTCCGTACAAGTTGCTGGTTTTGCAGGATGATATTCTATGGATGGTTTCATCATAACCGGATATTTAGCAGTTGAATAACGCCAAGTCATACCGTTAGCCTTATTTGCATTCAATTCATTAAGAGTGTTTGCATAAAAATCATCAGGAATACTGCCTGTTGTCGCAGCATGACTATTGGTTATAGTACCTGTATTAGTCCGTCCAACATTGCCCTTGTTCGAGATTGCGTAACAGTTAATAATTTGTCCTTCTAGAGTTTGGTGTGCAATGCCATACAAATCTGATGAATCTGTACCTTCAATATTGCCATCAATTACAAAGCAGTTTTCGATAGTACCCTCATTATCTCGACATATACATCCTCCAGCAATTCCTTCAGCCACAATCTTAGGATAAATCAGGCCTAAGTTGCGAATTGTTCCCTCCTTATTAATGCCAAATAATCCAGCATCGGAACTTTTGCTATGCACATTACTGATTGTATGGCCTGTTCCATCAAAAACATATCCCGAATTTAAGTCCTTACTCGGCAAATTTATTGTTTCGTCCAGAATAATATCTTCAGCAAGGAATGCATTGGTTGTAATCCATGTCCGACCATCGTTATTTATATACCTCATAAACTCCTCTGCCGTGGTGATTACAGTCCAGTCCATCACGCAGCTCTTGTTCGTTTCCGTAAGGCCATAGGCGGCATAGTTGCTTTCCGTGATTGTAACAAGGCTCGTGGCAGGAGTGCCGTTGTACTTCGTTGGTGCGGGTTGACCGCAAACGGTACATTTGGCATCGTCTCCAAAATGATGCGCGAGTTTCGGCACAAGGCGCAGTTCGCTTGTATTTGCAGGGTTCTGCATTGTTCCATACGTGCTGCAGGTTGGATATTCGATAATTGTCCAGTCACCACCAGCCCAAACACTCATGCAGCACATCATCAGCACTGCCGAGAGTAAAAGTCTGAAGAAGTTTCGTTTCATATTTCTGAAATAGTATTTGTTATTTCAATTTTTGACATACAAAGTTACCATGCTTTCTTTCTTCCACCAAATCCATTATTTGAACTGATGTTTTCTACATGGAATTTTGATACAATTGATCTTTGCCCACAGGACACAACACATCCTTCAGATACCTTCGTGTGGCATCTGAACAAGTTAAATGTGGTATCAGGAAGGTACATCATGTATGCATACATTTTCTTGCCAGATATGTTAAGCAGATTTTTCATTTTGGGGTTTTTGAAATACCCCCTTCAGTTCCCCCGTCATCGGGGGACAGAAATGTTTCCAGTTTGTTTCTTTTGGTTGTTTTTGCTTTCGTGGAGTATTGATATTCAGCACTTTACAATTCGGAAGCAGATTATCAAGAAGAAGATTATGATGGTTGTCAGGGTATTTAAAGGGTGAGGTCGGTGATTTGGTCGGGGCAGAGGGTGATCTTTTCTATACTGTCTGAATTCACTATCCACGAGTTTTCTATGCCTACAGGGCCAATACCGGGCAGAACAATCTTGGGTTCAAGTGCAAATACCATTCCTTGCTGCAATTGCAGGGTCATGCGTGGAGCAAACACTGGCTGTTCATTCAATTGCAGTCCTATACCATGCCCAATGAATCCGGCTTTCTGTCCTACGCCCATAAAATAATCTGCAAATCCTGCTTTCTCAATGATTTCCTTACCCATCTGGTAGAGGTCCTGGCATACTGCACCGGGGCGTGCATTTTCCTGGAATGCTTTCTGCACATCAAGACATGCCTGGTGTGCAGTGTAAGCATAGTCAGGAAGTTTTCCTATAGAATATGTACGGCTCATGTCGCTCAAGTAACCGTGCAGATTTCCTCCGATGTCAACCATTACGCTGTGTCCCTTGCTAAGTACGGTTCCATTGGCACCAACAGGCAGCGACGGGTCAGTACCGCCTCCGCCCAAAGCAAAATCATAAGCCGATGGTGCCGCCGCATTATCTGCGGCAAGTACGCTGCCCATAAACAGCTCCATGCTCTGCCCATAGATGCGTAACTGTCCAAGCATTCCTTCCAGACGCATGGCCCGTTCAACCTCTATTGAGAGTTCGGTGTCTGTCATTCCATAGCGGAACAATGAGGGTATTTTGTTATATGCTCTGGTATGTGCCCGTCCTGTTTCTCTGAACAGTTCCAGTTCAGTCTCTGTTTTTACTGTTCTGGCTCTTTGCAACAGCTTTGTTCCGCAGTTGCATACCTGAGAGTCTTTGAAACATGCTGCAAGCCGGGTATATTCGTTGAACGTCAGTTCATCGGCCTCGAGCATAATTGCGGCAGGTTTCTGAATACCAAGTTCTTCAAGAATGGAAGGTATCTGTTCGGGCTTTCGAATCTGATGAATTCCTGCTCCGGACAGATTGTTGGGCCTTTTTACAAATGTAACCGGTTCCCCGTTTACGGGTATGTACACATATCCTGCAATAATCTGTCCTACAGTATATAGCAGATTGACATTGCTTGCCACCAGCGCGGCGTCAATGTTGCTGTCTGCCATTATCTTCTGTATCTTGGCTATTCTGATATTCAGTTCCTTGTCCATTTTGCAGATGATATCAGTTCTGGGGAACAAGCCTGATTACTCCTATTGAGTTTTCCGGCAGTGTTACTGTGAACTGTTTCTTTATTGTACCCAGCTCTTTGGTGTGCGGTACAATAACCTCTTTGTAGCTTACCATATTGTTGTTACCGCCGCGTCTGCCACCGGGACCAAACAATCCGGGACGGCCTGCAGGACCTGCAGCCTGAGCAACAGGTTTTGCACCTGCGTAGGTGTTCTGGTCACTCTGGTTCTTGATCTTTGTATCGTGAGACGATATGAATTCAACGCTTGCAGTGTATTTCTTGCCGTTCTGGCCTTTACCCATATTGACGGTAAGTTCTTTGTCTGTAGCCTGGGAGTTGACAAACTTGATGAAAATCTCTCCAGTTTCTGTATCTACCGTAGGCGATGTGTATATTGTATTGTCCACTTCTGTCCCATTCATTACGGGGCTCATACCGAATGCGCGGTTTCCTGCCTGACTGAACAGTTTCTGATAGTAGTAGTTGGTGGTACGCCACAGTCCGCGGTTATCAAACCATATCAGGTTGGAGTTCCATTTGTTGAATCCTTTCTTGCAGAACAGCGGAGCATAGGCAGCCATCACTACCATATCGGAATTGCGTTCAAGGCTTGTCCAGTAGGCAGCCTCTGCCATTGCGCTTGCATAGTCGTTGTTTGAATTGTTGTTTGCAAATTCTCCTACGAATACGCGTGTTGGGCGGTTGCGGTCATATGTCAGACCGTCTGCACCGCGAACCTTGTCAGCATTGTAACGGTCACCATTGGTATAGAACCACTGGTTGTTGCGGTAGTAATGTTCGTCAACTACGGTGTTCTGGTATTTGGTGTCTATCTGGTGCATGTTGTCATTGAATTCGCGTCCGTCTGCTGCGGAGCCGGCGGTGGAAACGATGATTATTTCCGGATATTTGGCCTGTACCTCTTTGTAGATTATGTCAAAGCGCTCCCAGAATTCCGGACCGCGGTTTTCGTTTCCTATACCAAGATATTTAAGATTGAAAGGCTCGGGATGTCCCATTTCAACGCGCATTTTGCCCCATTTGGTGGTGGCATCGCCATTGCAGAATTCTATAAAGTCAAGGGCATCGCAAACAAATATGTCGTGAAAACGTTTGCGGTCGGCATCGGTTTCAAGCGGAGCTATATACTGGTGTCCTGCAAACTGGCAGGTTACGCCGTTGTTGAGTACCGGCAGCGGGGTGGCGCCAAGTGATTCCGCCATGAGCAGATACTCGTAGAAGCCCACATATTGCGATGTCCAGTAGCCCCAGTGGTTGCGGAAACCTATGCGTTCTTCTTGCGGCCCTACGGAATTCTTCCAGAAAGGTTGGCCAAAGTAGTTTGTACCCTCGCTTGCACATCCGCCGGGGAAACGCATGAACGTTGGGTGCAAATCGGCCAGAGCCTGCATCATGTCTTTGCGCAGCGGGCCCATCTTGCCGTCCATCCACAGTTGCGATGCCTCAGGAAGCAATGTTACGTAGTCCAGCCAGAATGTTCCCGGTTTGTCTGCAATAATGGCCAGGCGGCTGTCAACGGAGCGCTGTGCCTTTAACTGGCCGGTGTATTTCTGCCAGTCGTCTTTCACATTGCTTATTGTAATGGCGTTTGAGTTTGCCTGACCGCCCGCATCTTCAAGTTGGACGGTAATTGTGCCGGGATATGCCTGTCCGGTCAGATAGAGTGTAAGGTCATAGCTTACTCCCTGCTGTGCCGGAATTGAAGCTTTTTGGGTGTTGTTTGAATAGTAGTTGCCCTGACGCTCACTGCCGTAGGGTGCAGTTCCGTAACCGTTGGCTGCTATTCCGAATCCCTGACCGGCATCTTCAATGTCAAAGCGTACGCTGTATTGTGCATAGCGCAGATCATCGTTGTATTTGTCATTCGGGTCAAAGTCATAGTAGCGTTTCAGGTCCTTTACCAGCGGTTTGTCAGCAACTGCATGGGCCTGCCCTTTGGCTCCATCTTTACTGATTATGGTCCAGCCAAAGAATACCGTGTCAGACTGCGAGAATTCTTTTGCATTGGGGGCATGGGGCACGTTGTATGCCTGGAAAGAGTGGTTCTGTATAAGCTGTGCGCAGATGCCGCCGTCAAGAGACTGGTTTATGTCTTCAAAGAATATTCCTGACAGGGTAGGACTGATTTCTATGCCCATTCCTTTTTTGCTCAGGTCAAGTGTAACGGTGCGTTTTTCTACAGGTTTGAAACCCTGCAGCTGCAACATTTTTTCTGCCATACGGTATCCCATAAGACGCATGCCTTCCGTGCTGAAATGGAACTGGTCTCCGGTGCTTTCGCAACCTAATGATGATATTACGTATCCGTTAGGCATTACTTCAGGGAGGTGGGCAAGAACAACCTGGTTGAATGCGGCGCATACACCGTCCTGCTCTGCCTGCTTGAGTTCTCCTGCCAGAAGCGGAATTTCATTTGGATCAAGATTCAGGTCTTTGCAAAGGTCATCATGAATCTTCTTGAGTCTTGCGCACCACTCTGCATCGTCCGGATTGGATTCTCCCTGATGTACCAGCATACCTTTTATTACGCCGCTTTTCTGAGCTATGCGTGCCATATCAACAATGCGCTGATAGGGGCTCATGTCATATTCCTTGGCCATGTTCACAAGCCAACTGCGTGACGGGTCTGCAGCTTCCATGTCAAGATATTCCTGGCAGGCATCTTTGTCCCACAGCTCAAGTTTGGCTCCGGCAACAGATACGTTTATTACGCCAACCCTATACTGTGCGGGCAGTTCTTCAATCATTTTGCGACCAAAGAAATCTACCGGTCCCATATTGTTGCTCTGGCGGCAGATTGGCGGAACGGCAGTGTACCACTGTCCCATCTTGCGCTCATAGCGTGGCATATCTACGGCAGAGAGGAATTGGAACCGCGGATCGTTGAAATTCTTGTCCTGTTCTGCGGGTGTGGCTCCGGCTTCCATATTGGACTGGCCAAAGCACAGGTAGATAAAGAAATTAGGGTCAGGCTGCTGTGCCTGTACTGTCTGCTGTGCCTGCAGGAACAATGCAAGGAGCATTGCTGCAAGGATTGTCTGTAATTTTGATTTCATCTGTATGATATTTTTGTAGCAAAGTTAATGAAAAATTAAATTGAAAAAGCCCCAAACCGCCATTTCTGCGGTCTGAGGCTTCTTCTCTTATTCAAGTTTTGTATTTTACTGCATTACTGCATTACGGAAGGTCGTGGAAGAGACGGACAAGGAATTCGCTGGATTTAGCCGCTTCTTCTTTACGGATGTAATCAGGCTCTAATGGAAAATATACGTTTTCCCAATCTATTGCCGGAGCAAAATAAAAATAAATACCATTACCGCCAGGAGTTCCTGTCCAATATATGTCACTGGGGTTTTCACCACCATCATCATAGTCATTGAGAGGCAAGTATAAATCAATTCCATCATTATCATCAATGTTCCACATCACGGCACCAGTACAACCTGCTGCACCGTAAGTATCTCCACAAACACCAGGATACCCAGGATCGCAGAATGCAGTAAGCTCGTCCACGGTAGGCAGACGCCATCCGCTCCAGGCTGCACAAGCAGCATCGTAATTCATCTTACCGCCAAGACAACCATCTTCATTCACAGATGTAGCACCTACATTCATTGTAGCTACAATCACCTTACCAAGTTCGCCGCCAAGGTCAACCACTATACCTTCGTGACCGCTGATTGTGAACTTTACACCAGCGGATATGAATTTGTCTTTTGATACGGAGAATGAGGCATTGGTTATCTTGCTGCGTACTATATCAAGCTTGACGCCGCTCTTCAGAGATTTACAGCAAATGTTGCCTTCCATATCAGTCAGGTAGATACTGACGTTCGAATAAGAAGCTAGTGTATCTTTACTGGATCCTTCTTCTTTTATACCGTCGGCCGATGGCATGGCAATGTTGAATTGGGTACCATCTGTAGTAAGAGCCACACCGCTTCCTCCATTACTGCAGTCAAGAGTGATAGGACTTTCAAGTTGGTCCGCACATACTGTAATCTTACTGATTGATACGTTTTCACTGTTTTTGACTGTAAGACGGAGAATGCCGCCCAAATTGGTGAAAGTAACTGTTGTCGGTGCCGGTCTCTTGGATTTAAATGAATTGGCAGCAATTGTAAACGATGCAGTCATCGGACTGTTTGTAATTTTGCCAGCCGTGTATGTCTGTGCTGTTGCACGCCATGTTGATATCATGTCTACATAGTTCTCCGCATCGGTTGCCGGATAGTATGCCCAAAAAGTGCCAGTACCTATTTCTCCATCAAACTCAAAAGTGCCGGATGTCGTACCCGCACCATCTGTCAGTATAAAATTGCCAATATTTGGAAACTTTGTTTCTAGAAGTAGTGTATTCGGATTCGTTTTTGTAACCTTTTTGAAAACAGAAAACTCATCATTCTCTGACCAGACAACGTCATAATGTTTTTCCTGCTCATTCCAACTGAGCGCGGTTTTGGTACCGGTTTCTGTTGTGGCGAAAAGAATAAATGGTTTATCGGTGTTTTCTACTGAAAGCAGTTCCTTGTCGCAAGATGACAGACCGAATATAGTGGTCATTGCCATAAGTATAAATGTATTTTTTTTCATGTTGCAGTCAAATTAAATTAATCCCATTCATTGTATGATTTCTCATAAATTGTGAAAGGTTCGTTTCCGAAACTCTGGCAGAGTACCTGCCTGGCGCTGATTCCAATTACTTTTGCAGCAGGTTTCACATACTGTCTGCTTCCATTCAAACTGTTTTCAATTTTCATTTTTTTGTAATAGTTGTATTAACATAATTTTTTTCGGGGCGCAAAATTACACATTTTTTCCCTATAATTATGTATGATATAGGCTTTTTTTAAGTAATTTTGCGGGAATAAAAATTTGCACATGCATGGAAAAGACGTACGAAGAAATCAATGAGAAAATCCGTAAGGGTAAAGCCGTAGTGCTGACCGCAGAACAGGTTTCCGAGATGGCACGCACAATGAGTCCCAAGGAGATTTTGAACAAGGTTGATGTTGTTACAACAGCTACCTTCGGTGCCATGTGCTCATCGGGTGCAATATTGAACTTTGGACATGCAACACCTCCCATACGTATGGAGCGCATAGAACTGAACGGAGTTCCGGTAAGTGGCGGACTGGCAGCAGTTGATACCTTTGTAGGAGCTACAGACTGCAACCCGCAGAGACCGGATTATGGTGGTGCGCATATCATTCAGGATCTGATTGACGGCAAGAGCGTTGTTCTTGAGGCATGGGCAAAGGGTACAGACTGCTATCCCAGAACACACATAAAGACCAATGTGTCTCTGGAAACCATGAACGAGGCCATACTGTCAAATCCCCGCAACGCATACCAGAACTACAACGTTGCAGTCAATTCAAGCGACCGTATCCGTTATACATATATGGGAACGCTACTGCCCAACTACAAGAATGCATCTTACAGTTCTGCCGGTGAACTCTCACCGCTGCTCAATGACCCGGAATGCCGTACCATAGGTCTTGGTACCAGAATTTTCCTTGCCGGAGCACAGGGGTACGTTACATACAACGGAACACAGTTCAACACGTCAAAGCCGTTGAACAGGTTCGGTGTTCCTATGGGTGGCTCACGTACAATTGCAGTTGCAGGAGAGATGCGTGAAATGAACAGCCGTTTCCTGCGCGGTGCTTATTTTGAGAAGTACGGTGTCACAATGTATGTGGGCATTGGCGTACCGATTCCTATTCTTGACGAGGATTTGGCTGCACGCGTTTCAATCCGTAACGAACAGATAGAGACTTACATTGAAGATTATGGCGATGATTTCAAGCTTATAGGTACAACCAACTACGCGGCGCTCCGCAGTGGAGAGATTGAGCTGAACGGACATAAGATCCATACGGCTCCGCTGTCAAGCCTTGCCCGTGCGCGTGAGATTGCCAATATTCTGAAGGGTTGGATTGAGAAGGGTGAATTCCTGCTTACGGCACCCACACGCCCAATGCCTGTAAGTCGCAGTATCAAGTCACTTGAAGAAAATCTTTGAAGCTATGGAAAAGAGAATAGTACTGAATTTCCCTGCTGAGAGTACTCAGAAGCCTGTCATATATGACATCATAAAGAAATTTGACGTTGTAACCAACATTCTTAAAGCCAATGTCAAAGGTGACCAGGGTGGCCGTATGGTAGTGGAACTGGAGGCCGATGCCGACAGAATCAGGAAAGCAATCAGATATATTGAGAGCTGCGGCATAGAAGTAAGCACCTTAGGCAGCAAGATACAGTGGAACGGTGATCTGTGCACTGACTGCGGAACCTGCACATCGTCATGTCTGTCTGGCGCTCTTACCATTCAGGCTCCTGACTGGAAGCTCAAGTTCAATCCTGACAAGTGCGTGGCCTGCAAACTGTGTCTTAAGGCTTGTCCGCTGAAACTGTTCTCAATGGATGTGTTCGGCTGATTCCGGCCGTTACTGCCTGAGCAATGGAATATAAGGACAGAACATACCGTAATCTGTTTTCCGGTTCGCTGAAATCTTTTTCAGTAACATATAAGGAGACAGATCTGTGGATAGGAACCGACAGCGGCTCCTATTCGTGTTCTATGAGACAGTATGCACTGGATATAATCAGGCAGATGCGCACCGAAATGGACGCATATCTTGAGAAGGACCCGCAGTACAGAACATCGCTTGTGCCATACCGGCCCATGGAGGGGGCACCTATTATATTTCAGCTCATGTCTCAGGCATCGTCCAGAGCCGGAATAGGTCCCATGAGTGCTGTAGCAGGTGCCTTTGACAAGCTGGTGGCCGATGCCCTGTGCAACAGGTTCGGTTGCAGCGACATTGTAGTTGAGAATGGTGGTGACATTTATGCGCATGTGCAGCATGACCTTGACATATCGGTCTTTGCCGGTCAGTCTCCGTTATCTGAAAAAGTAGGAATACACGTCCCTGCAAGTGCTTTCCCTCTTGGAATCTGCACATCAAGCGGAACAGTAGGCCCGTCTCTGAGTTTTGGCAAGGCCGATGCCATGATGGTTGTATGCCGCGACGTTCTGCTTGCTGACAGTTATGCAACCGCCATGGCCAACCGCATACGGACTGTGGATGACTTGCAACCGGTCATTGACCTTTGTGCAGAGAATCCGGACATTCTTTCTGCGCTTGCCGTTAAAGATGACCGCATGGCAATCTGCGGCGACTTTGAACTGCGCCTGTTCAGCTGATATTTTGCCTCTGCTGCAAAGTTAAAATCCGATAAGGGAATGTACGTTTCAATATGAAAATTATCTGTTTAAAACAATAACTTCTTGCGGCAGTATGGAATTTCCAATGTCTTCATTGGGGGTCACTTTGGTAAACAGGACAATCTCGACCTGCTTTCCTTTGGTAAAAGGCAGGGCATCGGCAATCTTCCGAATCTCATTGGTGAGCAAACGGCCGTTCTCCCTGGAAGTCCATTTGCATTCCCCAATAAGAATATGCTTCTTGTCCAATGATTCAGCTACCACATCCAACTCCACATCCTTGAATTCTCCATCAATACAGACCTGCCCCCACCACCTTCTTGCTTCAGAGTATGTAATCCCGTTTAATGTATTGCCAGTCACTGCATCACGACAAAGCCTTTCCCACCAATATCCGGTCAATTCAGGCAACCTCTCGTCAAGCAGGCTATCGATCAGTGCCGTTCTTCCCAATTCAATGAATGAACGGTTTGCAGGTACAAACTTGTAATGGAAACTGAGGAATGGGTCTGCAATACGATACAAGCTTTTCTTGGCATCCTTTGCCGAGACTCCGAATGGAATATCTTTTTCGAGATACCCCAAATCTATAAGCTTCGCCAACGGCCTTGAAAGATTGGTGGCCGGCTCACTACATTTTGATGCAATTTCCTTCAGTCTTGTAACTCCACCTCCTACTATTGTCATAATGGTTGCCGTCTTGACAATATCCTTGAGATCATCCAGGAAGAGATGCTGAGGCTCTTCGTACAATGCTCCAAATGTAGATAGAATATGCTCGTCTATTGCCTCCCTGAGCGAAACAGAATCTTCCCTGAGTTTCCAGTATCTCGGAATACCTCCCCAAATGGCGTAATTTTCAACAGTTTCGATGTCATTGAGCCCCAAAGCTTCCTGAAGATATGGAAGCCTGATTGGGCCTATGTTGAAATCTGCCTCCTTCCTTCCAAACAACGGCGATGCCTCATCATGTGTGAGATTGTACATCATAGTCTGTGATGATCCGCAGAGAACAATGTTGTATTTGAGTTCTCCTGAATCCAGAAGTGTCTGAACCACGGACGGAAGCGAAGAATCGCTTTCCACCAGATACGGAAATTCGTCAAGACATAGGGTTATTTTCTCCGTAACCCTGTGGTTCAATGCAATAAGCAACGCCCGCCAATTCTTGTACTGTGCATCGCCAAAGCCGTCATACAGATGGGATATCACGTAACTCAGATTGGACATCTGTGTTGTAGTATCTGTCTTATCCGCTTCGAAGTAAATATCCTTTTCTGTCAATACCTTTTTGATTAATGTTGACTTTCCGACACGTCTGCGGCCCCTGATGATTGCGAACCCAGGCTGTTCTTTTGAAAGCAGTCTGGACAACTTTTCTTGCTCAATGATTCTGTCTACAAATTCCATATGACGGTATATTTATTATTATGCTCTGCAAACATAATGTTTTTTGAGCATAATTGCAAATCGATATCAGGTTTCATGCGGAATCATTGAAATCAAATGAGGGGTTTGTTTGTATCACTGGGCAATTGCAGCCATCTCTCGTCCAAGCTGGCGAATGGCACAGAGAATCTGCTCGGTTCTCTGAGCGGATGGCTTCTTTATGCCATAGATATATCTGGAAAGGAGACTTTTATTAATGCCTATGGTACGGGCGACTTCAGAGACATTCAACTGCGGAAACCTTTTGAAGACATCCGCATATCACTGACATATCGTTCTGCTCTTCATCGAGTGATGAGATGACTCCGTCAGAAGATGAAAAAGAAAAATCTGGAGGCTCCGCAACCATAATCCGCATCCGCTGGAAAACTCCATCACCTTCCTGATTCCATTGATGATTAATCCTAATGCGCTTTCAAAATGGCACTCCGCTCTTCGGGAGGGAATTTCTCGATGGCATAGCGGAGCATCGTTCGTGGCATCCGGGAACCGTTCAGACTCAGATAGCGTCGGAGCCTGTCCTCATCGCGCTTGCCGGCATCGCGCAAAAGCCAGCCGACCGCCTTCTGCAGGAGATCATGAAGGGGACGTGGCTTATCCAGAAAAATGTCCGCAATGGCATATGTATCATCAAGTTGCCCGTGGCGGATGAACTGCATCGTGGAAACGATGCCAATGCGTTGTTCCCAGATGGTTCTGCCATCGCGGGCAAGGTCGTAGAGTATTTGTTTATCCTTATCAAGCAGCCATCGTCCCAAAAGTTCATAGCAACTCAAGTCAACAAGATCCCAGTTGTTTATATAGGCGGTGTGGCTCAGGTAAAAGTCAATGCACCGCTGCTGCAGGGCGGCATCCTTGCGGGCGTGAGTGAAAATCTGCACCAATGTCAGCAGCGCGGCAAGCCTTATTTCGTGATATTCATTGCAGATACACTCTTCCAGTTGGTCAAAATCTGTATTCTGCCAGCATGACTTCACCACCTGGCGTGTTACTGGCACTTTGATTCCAAGAAACTTATCTCCCTGACCGTACTGTCCCGGCCCGGTCTTGAAAAAGCGGGACAACCCTGCAACCTGCGCCGGGTCCGCTTTAGACACCATTTCCGACAATAGAACATTCATCTGTTTCAATACACAAATCTTTTGAAAATATCAGCAATGGATATCATGGCAAATATAGGTATAATTTTTTATACAAACCGCCCTTCAAACCTCAATCGGTGCTTTTGGGACATAAAAAACAGCGATACAAACAAATTAATTTTTGTCTATATCACTGATTATAAGTTAGTTATCGCGAATAATTGCGCTTAATATTCCTCCTCGTTGAAGAAAAAGTCTTCTTTGCTGGGGTAATCGGGCCAGATATCTTCTATTGATTCATAAATTTCACCTTCGTCTTCAATCTCCTGCAGGTTCTCAATAACCTCCAATGGAGCTCCTGAACGTACTGCATAGTCTATCAGTTCATCTTTTGATGCAGGCCATGGCGCATCTTCAAGTTTTGAGGCCAATTCAAGTGTCCAATACATAGTTTTTTGATTTTTCAAATTTTGCGCAAAAGTAATATAAAATTGATATACCAAACAATAATCATCATTTTTTTTCAGCCTTTTTGTATATTTGCATAAAACAACCAACAATATATCCGGTATGGACAAATGTTATGGACAAATGTAAAATTTATACAGGTGGCGGAGACAATGGGAGAACATGTCTTGTAGGCGGGAAACGGGTGTCAAAGACAGACATTAGAGTAGAGGCATACGGCTGTATTGACGAACTGAACGCCAACCTTGGGCTTTTGTTGGCGCATATACATGAACTGCAAACCCCATGCCGGGAGTTGGAAGACCAGCTGGTCTGGATAGAAAACAGACTTTTCTGTATTGGCTGTGAACTGGCTACACCGGCCGGCAGCAAGAGCCCTGTCACTATCCAGCCTGATTGCAATACAGTCATTGAAGGTTATATCGATGCCATAGACCTCCAACTGCCTGCCCTGAACAGTTTTGTTCTGCCTGGCGGAACAGTTGCGGCCGCTCAGGCTGGTGTTGCGCGCAGCGTGTGCCGCCGTGCCGAGCGTGAGATTCTAAGACTCAACAGTGTTGAACCGGTTGACAGTGCAATACTTGTATTCATGAACCGCTTGTCCGATTATCTGTTTGTATTGTCCCGTCTTTTGAATGTTGTGACTGGTACCCCGGAACATTTCTGGAACAAATAGGAGTCTGTTTCCGTATTTTAGTTCTGCAGTTTTTACAAAAATTAACCCGATATATGAAAACAAAAGCCTTGATTGTAGTATGCACGTTATGGGTAAGTTCTTTTGCCACTGTCAGTGCGCAGAATCTGCAATTGAATGGTTTGGAGTATTTTGAGACACGCGGAGAGAATGTACTGGTTTACAGCAACACTTTCTCCGGTGGCTTCAACGATGAGAAAAATTCCGGAATAGAGATAATACACCACGGTGTCCGTACAGTTCAGGCCGGTGCATCTGTCACCCTTCAGGAGTGCAGGGATCTTGCCCGCCGGAATTATCCCCTTGTACGCCGATATGACCTGATACATGCCACACAGGAATGTAATGTCCACAATGCTTCTCTTGCATGGCTGCCGCGTCTGGAGATAGGCGGAGGCGGAGCATGGTTCAATGATGTACTCAATGCCGCCGATTTTGTTGATATTCTTGGAACGATGTCTTCATATCTTCCTGATTTGTCTGACAAGAAAGAACAGCCATGGCAGTACAAGGTAAGCGCTACCGTCTCTCAGAACGTATGGGACGGCGGAGCTTCCGCACTTGTAAAGGAGACGGCAAAGGCTACTGCCGCAAAAGAAGAATCAGAGCTTGAGGTTTCTCTCTATGAACTGCAGAAACAGGTTGATCAGGTATTCTTTTCCATTCTGCTGCTTGAGGAACGCCTTAAACAGGAATGTTCCCGAATTGAAGTTCTTGACAGCAATCTTGCAAAAATGAGGGCTTTCTATCAGGATGGCGGGCTTTCCGCAATGGAACTGAAATCAATGGAGGCGGAATCCAAGTCTGCCGGTCAGCATATCAGACTGATTGAAAACAATATCAGATCATCACGTCTTTCGCTGTCGCTTCTTACATCGGCAGATATGAGTGAGCAGGAACTGGTAACCCCTGACGGTCCCGAGACATTTCCGCTGCGTCCGGAATATGCCTATCTTGAAAACAGCCGCAGACTTTTGGAACTGGGTATGAAAAAACTGAACGTTGATCTGTCTCCGAAAATAGCATTGATGGCCGATGCCTATTACGGCTATCCCGGGAGGGATATTTTCAAGGCTCTGACAGACTACAACCCGTCTTTAAATCTGATGCTCGGAGTACAGCTCAAATTCAATATTGATCCGCTTTATACGCGCAAGAATGATAAAACCCTGATATACCAGCAGATGCATGAACTGGACATACAGAAAGACCTGCTGGATTTCAAAACAAAGTTAAGCAATAGCGGCATTTCTCAGGAGATTCTTTTCCTGCGGCAGACGCTTGAAGACGACTCGGAAATTCTCCAACTGCGTACGGAGGTGCGCATGGCGGCTCAGGAACGTTTGGATAACGGTGTGATAGATGCTTATACTCTGCTCCAGAAAATAAATGAGGAGGCCGAGGCTTCTCTTCAGAAAAGTATTCACAAGATAGAGCTTCTTCAGGCTCTCTACAGACAGGAACGTACAGAATGAGAATGAAAAGAAAGGACGGAATAATCAATTCAAGCTACAGTTTTCTGCAACTTGCACTCACAGTTGTCTTTACTGTTGCGCTGCTGTTGAGCAACATTATAGTAAACAAACAGATCAGTCTGCCGCTGGGGCAGGTTACAGTGGGCTCCGTAATACTATTCCCGCTGACATATGTGCTGTCAGACGTGTTCTCAGAAGTGTATGGATACCGTTGGAGCCGTGTTACATGCTATATTGCATTTGCCATGAACATTTTTATGGTACTGGTGTGTGAACTCACGCTTGCGTGGCCCTATCCGGAGTCTTTTACAAATCAGGCCGCATTCCAGGCAGTGCTTGGCAGCACACCCAGAATAACGGCCGCATCGCTTATAGCATTTGTGGCAGGCGATTTTGTCAACGACCGTGTTTTTGAGAGAATGAAAAGGCTGCATCCCGATATCTCACGTTTTGCATGGAGGGCAATTGCCTCCAGTTGCGTGGGAGAGCTGTCAGACTGCTTTGTATTCCTGCCGCTGGCATTTATCGGTACACTTCCAGCCAGAACTCTGGTGGGCATAGGTCTGGCCCAAGTCTCTGCAAAAATACTGATAGAGGCAATCTTGCTGCCGCTTACCATTTTTGTTGCCAAAATTGTACGCAAAGATGAGATGCACCGCCAAATAGCAGATATTTGAAAACAGATACATTATGACAGATAAATACAGATTGGATTTTTTCATTCTGCTGTTTGCGGCATTGACAATATGTCTGCCGGCAGATGCCGTACGAATTAAAAGCAAGGTCAGCGGAAATACCGTAACAGTGACTGTTCCAGCCGGTGACAGGAATCACACAAAGAAAATACGGTTGCAGTTTGTATCGGATTCTATAGTCAGGGTTACGGAAACCCCAGAAAGGAAAATCCGTGACAGAGAGAGTCTGATTATACTTCCCTGGGTTTCGGAAAAGGGTGTAACACCGCAGGTTCACCGCACACCGCAGGTTCTCACAGCCTCTACCGCTGCACTTGCGGTTCAGGTATCGGAACAGGGAACGGTCTCTTTTTCTGATGCTCGGGGAAACCGTCTTACCGGACAGACCTGTCCAACATCTTTTACTACCCTCAAAACCGATGTTGACCATGGTTATTCCACAATAACCAGGTTTGAAACTGACAGTGTAAAAGGTATTTTCGGACTTGGCCAGCACCAGTCAGACGATTGGAACTACAAGGGAAAGAACGAGCAACTGTTCCAATACAACACCAAGGTAAGCATTCCTTATATTGTTACGGAAAGGGGATGGGGAATACTTTTCGACTCATATTCAATGGGCAGGTTCGGTAATCCGGATGATTACATGCAGCTTGGCCAGGTATTCAAACTGTACGGCAAAGATGGAAAGGACGGAGTTCTTACCGGAACCTACAAATCCTCTTATGGCAACTCCCAGCTGGTGAGAGACGAAAACCGGATTTATTTTGCCGATGCCGAATCAATAAAGGATTTGCCAGCCTTCAATCTGAACGGCGCCAATGTGCTGTATGAGGGAACTCTTGAACCGCAGCAGAACGGCGTGCATGACTTTATTCTTTATTATGCCGGGTACATCAAGGTGTTTATAGACAATGAAGAGGTTGTCCCTGAGCGCTGGCGTACGGCATGGAATCCAAATTCATACAAATTCTCCTGCGATATGCAGCAGGGACGTGCCTACAATCTCAGAATCGAGTGGAAACCGGACGGAGGTACATCATATTGCGCATTGCGCGCGTATGCCCCCACCGATGCTGCAGAACGGCAACAGCTTACCGTATGGAATGAAATGAACCCTTCATCGGACTTCTATTTCATATATGGAGGTACAATGGACGGCGTTACAAAAGGGCTTCACTCTCTTGTGGGCGGTGCAAACATGTTGCCGCGCTGGGCTTATGGCTACTGGCAGAGCCGCGAACACTATCACACCCAGAATGAAATACTTGAAACGGCGGCAAAGTTCAAGGAACTTGGTATAGGCATTGACAATATTGTGCAGGACTGGAACTACTGGCGCGAACCGGAATGGGGAAGCCATGAATTCGATTCATCACGTTATCCGGATCCAAAGATGATGGTTGACTCGCTGCACCGTAGCGGAATACATCTCATGATTTCTGTCTGGCCCAAGTTTTATGCCTCTACGGAACATTTCAAAGAGTTCGATGCCAACGGCTGGATGTACCGCCGTGCCATTCAGGACAGCATCCGTGACTGGATAGGACAGGGTTACATGGGCTCTTTTTACGATGCCTACAGCCCGGGTGCCCGGAAACTGTTCTGGAATCAGCTGGAAGAGCATCTTTATCCGTTGGGTATTGATGCGTGGTGGATGGATGCAAGCGAACCCAATATTCGTGACTGTGTTCCCATGGATTACTGGAAAGCACTTTGCGGTCCTACTGCGCTTGGTTCCTCTACGCAATATCTCAATGCGTATTCTTTGATGAACGCTAAAGCCATTTATGAAGGCTTGCGTACCGAAGACCCGGACAAACGGGTGTTCCAGCTTACCCGTTCCGGATTTGCCGGACTGCAGAGATATTCCACCGCAACATGGAGCGGCGATATTGGTACACGTTGGGAAGACATGCGTTCACAGATTACCGCCGGACTGAACTATTCCCTGTGCGGAAATCCGTATTGGACTATGGATATTGGAGGCTTTTGCGTAGAAAACCGTTATTCAAACGCCCAGCGTATTTTTGACCGTACCGGAAAAGAGACACCTGATTTGAAGGAGTGGCGCGAATTGCAGACCCGCTGGTTCCAGTTCGGTGCATTTGCACCTCTGTTCCGTGCGCATGGCCAGTTCCCTTTGCGTGAGCCCTGGAATATTGCGCCTGTTGGTTCTGAAACATATGATGCAATCAAGTACTGCATAGACACACGCTACCGCCTTATGCCATATATCTATTCCCTTGCCGGCAAGGCCTGGAAAGAGAGCTATACAATTATGCGCGGCCTTGTAATGGATTATTCTGCCGATGAAAACGCTATAAATACAGATGACCAGTTTATGTTTGGTCCTGGCATTATGGTTTGCCCGGTGTATAAATACGGGGCCCGTGAACGTCAGGTATATTTCCCTGCAGGGAAGGTATGGTATGCTTTGGATTCACTTGGATTGGAAAATACATCCGTTTTCAACGGCGGTTGTTCATATTCTGTCCCTGCTCCGTATAACCGTATTCCGCTCTTTGCTCCTGCCGGTGCCATCATAATTGAGAACGGCGAACAATCGGATTCAAACGAATATATTGTGCACATATTCGGCGGTGAAAACGGCAGTTTTACACTGTATCAGGACGATGGCCTTTCCTTTGGCTATGAGCGCGGCCAGTATTCTGAGATTCCTTTCACTTACAACGACTCTGCATCGGCTTTGACTATTGGCAATCGCATCGGCAATTTTGAAGGTATGCCGCACAATCTGAAATTTGCTGTAATGTTCCATAGCGCTGACGGCATTCAGAAGACTACGGTTGAATACAACGGAGAGCACCAGACAATCAGATTTTGAATACTCTTGAACCAGGCTTGCAAAAAAAAGCGGTCATCCGCAAGGTGACCGCTTCTGTTATCCGTTGGCAAAAGATTACTGCTTGTCAAAAATGCAGTGAAGGTTTGCAAAATAACTGTATGCCTTAGTGCCATCAACGACAAACGGCATTACGAACTTCCAGCCAAAAGTCGGTTCCATATTGTCCCCTTCCTCGGCAACAGGCATCAGCCATTGCTCATTCAAATTTGCTGTAGCTTCTCTCTCGAATTCGTCAGGCAGTTCCCACCAGCGTCTGATACGGAATGAAGACTTGTCCACAGCAAACTTGACCATACCGTCCTTGTACTCAAACGTACCGCTGAAACGCTCGTGCCATGAAGGATTCCAGAGTTCAAAACGGTTCCCCTCGAACTTGACTGCAAGTCTTGAAGTACTGTCACGACCGAACGCCTTCCAGTTCCAGAAACCTTGAATGAGTGCGGCATCTGACGGACCGGAGCATCCCATTTTGAACAGCATTTCAACCAGATCCTCCTTGGTAGGATACATCATATCAATGGAATCAAGTTCGGCTTCCTGAATCATAATGTTCCCCTCATAGAGGAACTTGGGTGAAAACACCTTCGGAAGCTTGGAAAGCTCTGAATCAGGCACTGCTACCCATTCTTTCTCCGAATCATACCACCAGGAATGTTCAACTGTGGCAGAAACCACTCCTTTGGAATAAGAATAGGAACCGTCTGCCTTGTCCCACGCGGATTTCTGTGCAAACTTGCCGTCCTGTGTAAAGACAATAGTTCCAGGCTGGTCAATACGCATTGAATCCAAAAGGTCTGGCCATACCGGGTTAATTCCGATATACCATGATCCGATAATGGCATCGGCATCGGTACCGCCATTTCCCTGACTGTTGTCGGGAGAACATGCTGCAATTGCCATAGAAAAGGCAGCAAGCAGAAGAAAGTTGCTTTTTTTCATCACAATAAATTAAATGTTAAGTAAATTGTTATTTGTTTTGCTTTTGATTTTCAGTACAATAACACGGTTGTTCCCGTTCTGCTCCTCTTTGATTTCCGTACAGTAGCCGCGTACCAGCGTGGATGAGATGTCATCAACGTCCGGTCCGTCAAATATGGATGCGGTGCAGTTTTCCTGTATTATGGTCATGTTGAGCGTATAGTCAAGTTCACTGTATTCGACACTTATGTGTATAGGCCCGGTGAAAGGCAGAATGCCATGCAGCATTTCTTCAACAAGAAGCTGGGCTCTGTTAAGGCAACTTTGCGGAAGTGCGTACTTCTGACAGAAATTTTCAAGACTTGAATTCATTCCATACAGGTCAAAATCTCTGTTTCTGATATTGAAATCAAGATTTCTGATTCTTTGGATGAACGCTTTGGTTTCCGGTTTGGCGGGATGGTCAAAAATCTGACTTGGAGTACCTTCTTCGTAGATTACTCCGTCATACATAAAGAATATGCGGGTGCTGACATCGCGCGCAAAATTCATCTCGTGTGTTACTATGGCCATGGTCATTCCCTGTTTGGCCAATTGGCGTATTACAGCCAGGACCTCGCTCACCATAGTGGGGTCAAGTGCAGATGTGGGTTCGTCAAACAGAATTATTTCCGGTTTCATGGACAGGCAGCGGGCTATTGCCACTCTCTGTTTCTGACCTCCGGACAGTTCTGCCGGCATGGCATTTGCCTTTTCTGCCAGTCCTACCAGACGCAACAGTTCCATGGCCTGCTCCTGTGCCTGTGCTTTTGGCATTCCAAGCAGCCTGACAGGTCCTACGGAAACATTCTCCAATATGGACAGGTGGTTGAACAGATTGAAGTTCTGGAATACCATGCCCATCTTGCGGCGCAGCAGACTTACATCGGCATTACGGTCAAGTATGTCAATTCCGTCAATCTCAATCTGTCCTGCAGTAGCTTGCTCCAGACGGTTCAGACAGCGCAGGAATGTACTTTTGCCGGTTCCTGACGGACCTATTATGGAGATAACCTCTCCTTTATTTATCTGGCAGTTCACATCGCGGAGCACTCTGAACGGTTCTCCATTGTTTATATATTCTTTTGCAAGATTCCTGACTGTTATCATACTACCTGATGCGTTTTGATATCCTGTCCAGACCTTTTCCCAACAGCCAGGCAAGCAGGAAGTAAATGATTGATACTATTATCAGCGGGAAGAATGCGTCAAATGTCCTTGAGCGGATTATGTCACTGGCTTTGGCCAGATCCTGTATGGCAATGTAGCCTACAACCGATGTGTTCTTGACAAGTGTCAGGATTTCGGTCTTGAGAACCGGAATCATCTGTTTCAAAGCCTGCGGTGCGACAAAAAGAAAGAAGGTCTGTGTTCTGCTGAAACCCATTGCAAGTCCGGCCTCGGTCTGTCCTTTGTCCACACCCGTTATGCCTGAGCGGAACACCTCGCTGACGTATGCGCCGAAGTTGATGGAAAAGGCTATTATCGCAACCATTCTGGCTGATATGCGGGACTGTGCAAAGACTATATAGAACATTACCATTATGAATATCAGAATGGGCACTCCCTGCATTATGTCTATGAATGCTTTTGCACTTTTCCATGCAGCTCTCTTTTTTGACATTCTCATTAAGCAGAGCGGTATTCCCAGAACGATTCCCAAGACAATGGAAAAGAATGATATGATCAGTGTCTCCCAAAAACCGCCGGTAATCAGTTTCCACCGGTCTTCAACAATCAGGTTGGAGTGGAAACTTTCTGATACGGTTTTTATGAATCCGTGTTTTACCTTTTCACTGTTATTGTCTCTCCCAAAGCAGGCGGTTCTGCTTATATAATAGATATCGGAGAAAAGCATTTTTTCCGCTCTTTCCTTTGTGACAAAGAGAAAACTGGATATAATGTCAATTTTTCCTGATACAAGTGCTGCACTCAGTGCATTGAAATCGTAGCAGACAATTTCAACGGGTCTTCCTATCTTGCAGGCGAATCTTTCAATGATTTCTATGTCCATTCCTGCAAAACCGTCGCCGCTGACGAACTCTGACGGGAAATTGTTGGATATTCCCACCTTTATGGGCTTTCCTTCAACGGGAAGGTCGAAATTGGGCATCTTTGCATACAACGCACTGTCTGTCATCCATCTGGAATTTATCTCGGAATAGATTCCGTTGTTTTTTATCTCTGACAGGAATGAGTTGAACTGGCTGCACAGTTCCGTAAGATCTTTTCTGAATCCGAAAGCAACATTTCCGCCTTCTCCCAAATTTTTGCAGAATTCAACAGTTATGCCGCGTTGTCTGATATTCGCTCCTATACATGCAGTGCTGTCCTGTACGGCATAATCGGCATTGCCGGATTCCAGAGCTGCCAGAATTTCTGATGGGGAATTAAGGCGCATCAGGTCCAGATCTCCGCGTTTTGACAGTTCGATATCCTGCATGGAGCCATTGAGTACGGCTATCTTATACCCCACAAGATCGTCGTAATCATTGATTTCGCGTTTACCATCCATGGAGTCCTTACCGGAGCAGGATGCCAGAACGGCTAGCAGAAGTATCAGTATTTTGAATTTCATTTATATGCAAATATATAAAAAAATAGGGTTGCACGCATGCAACCCTATTTTTTTATGCGGTACCTGTACGTTAATCGTTGGTGTAGTTGTCAAAGTAACCCTGAACCAGTACAATAGGAGTACCCTTGTCTCCGGAACCGGATGTAAGGTCACAGAGTGAACCGATAAGGTCTGTCAGCTGGCGTGGAGTAGTTCCTTCAGATGCCATCTTGCCTACAAGGTTGGACTGTTTTGACTTGATGCTTTCTTTGATGGCGTTGCGCAACTCTTCTCCGCGCAGATCCTTGAAATCGTTGTCTGCAAGATATTTCAGTTTGAGTTCGTTGGGAACACCAATCAGACCGTTTGTGAATGCCGGTGAAACGACAGGATCAGCAAGCTCCCAGATTTTGCCCTGCGGATCTTTGAATGCACCGTCACCGTAAACCATAACCTCTACATTCTTGCCTGTAGCGTCAAAGAGACGTTTGCTGATGTCTTCAACAAGCGGCTGGCAGAAATGGGGGAACAGTTTGACTGTATCTTCTGTGGCTTTGTTCGAACCCAGAAGGCCGTATTTTTCATTATAGCCCGATCCGTTTACAGATGCGCTCATGATGTCATCAAGACCAAGTACAACCTTGGCGCCTGCATCGGAAAGAATGCGCTTTGTACGGCGGCGTGTGTGAATGTCGCAGGTGATTACCTTGTCTGTGTAATCCAGAATAGCTTTTGGCTGGTTTGCAAAGATGATTTCAACATCTGCACCCTCGCCGCGAATAATGTCTGAATAGTATGCAACGTAATCCACACCTGTAAATTCGTGTACGTTTACGCCGAACAGTTCACGGTAACGCTCAAGTGTAAGAACGTCTGAATATGGGTTGATGCCGGCGGCATCGATTTTATCAAGAGATACAAGCTGGTTGCCAACCTCGTCAGACGGGTAGCTGAGCATCAAAACCACTTTCTTTACGCCACGGGCAATACCTTTAAGGCAGATTGCAAAGCGGTTGCGTGACAGAATAGGGAACATTACACCTACACAATCACCGCCGGTGCGCTGTTTTACATCGGCTGCAATATCGTCAACGCTTGCGTAATTACCTTGTGAACGGGCTACTACAGATTCTGTGATGGCTACAACATCGCGGTTTCTCAGAGAAAAACCTTCGTCTTTTGCTGCCAGGAGCACGCTTTCTGTTACAATTTGAGCTAAATCATCGCCCTGCTTGATAATAGGGCAACGGATGCCGCGTGAAACGGTTCCGACTCTTCTGTTCTGATTCTCCATTGATTTTTAAAATTAACGGGCAAAATTACATATTTTGAAAAAAAGTAGTATGTATTTTGTACAAAAACTTTTGTTAAATTTTATTTGTTGTTGCGGTACTCAGTCAGTTTCCCTCTATAATATGCTTTCAATTGTTCCCAGTCGTAGTATGGAAACATGTCCGTTTCAATTGGGAGTTTTGATTCTGTTTCGTTCAGCAGAGCCTTGACAATCACATGTCCCTTCCTGTTTCTGTAGAAAACAAGCTGGAGGTTGGAACCCATATAAACTATGTCATAATCAACCCATCTGTCTGCAACATGCTCAAAATCTTCAACAGACCATGCGCAGTCATTGATTTCCATAAGACATACCAGCGGGAACAGATAAGTGTCATGCCCATACCGTAGATTGGCGTTTATACCACCGTTTTCTATTGCTGAATCGGCGCAGCTTATTATGTTTTCAAGCAGATTCTCCTGACCGAAAGGAACAATGTTGTCTGTGAGCGGAGTAAATGCGGATACGGAGTACCAGTAAAGGTTGTTTTTAAGGAAGGCATCGTACCATTCATCGGGCGTGAACAGGTTGTTGAAATCGAAACCGTAGTTGTGGCTCTGCATATTCTGTGCAATGTCCATCAGTTGGTTGAACAGACTTCCGGACATGTCCTGAACAACTGTTCTGGGTTCACTCTGGGTCTGTGCCGCAGCGAATCCGGGAAAACTGAATGGACGCGGCTGTATGGTGCGTTCAAAATGTCTGATGTATGCAGTATCCTTGAAAAGTTCAAGCATAAGACGTTCCGGGTCTGAATGCTTTGCGTTGAATGCGTTTACTGCTGCCCCCTTTTTAGAATTGTTGCGTACGGTATTGGCAGGTTCCGTAATAGTGCTCATGTATGGGTTGTCATGTGCGCTGGCATCGATGGATATCTGCATTCCCGGAATCCGTTTCTGGAACTCTGTAACAGCACTCATCATGCTCATCATTACGCGGTGGCTTGTAGTTGAGCGGGCAACTATGTATGCTTTGCCGTTGAATATTTCGGGATAGTTGTCAACCATGCGGTCAGCTATGCCGCGGTGTTGGGCCTGACCTTTCGGAGTGAGATCTCCTACGCGGGTTATGGCATCGGCATATATTATGCTGATTTTATTGTAAACATCTTCTCCAAGTACGGTAAGCGCTCCGTCTTTGTGGGCTTTTTCCAATGTTTCCATAGGTCCTGTGTAGTACGATGACTCATGCAGATAACGTGAACCATGACGCCCGTAGTGACTCAGATAGAACGGTTTGTATCCCTTTGGAGCCGGTGTCAGTTTCTCTTTTGGAGCAATGTATTCTTTCATACTGCCTGCAAGCAGGCTGATATTGTCTGCAGCCTGTTCTCTTGTAATAGGCGCGGCTGCGGAAAATTGTACTGAGCCCATCAGCAGGGCAATCGGAATGATAATGGAAATTCTCATATTGTCAATAATTGTGTCGTTTCATAAAGTCAAGCATATAGCGCCCGAACCGCGGATTGCGTTTTATGTAACTTCCATGGTCAGCACCTTGCACAATGACAAGTTCGGCTCCGGGAATGGATCCGGCTATCAGTCTTGTGTGCGGCTCGGAGATAAGATCTCTGCTGCCGGCAATTATCAGTGCAGGACATTTTATGGCAGCCAGTTCCTGCGGCTTTATATCGGGCTCTTCGAGCATCATCATCAACAGCGGTGTACCCTGTTCCAAAATCCATTTCTTGAACTCCTCCCAGCCTTCGCCCTCATCGTCGGGATAGATGTTTGCTCCTGCTGCAACAACCATGGAACATGTTCCCGGGTGGCTCATTTCAAGCATGAGTGCTATTATCCCGCCGTCGCTGTATCCGCATACCAGGGGCTTTTCAAGACCGAACGTTTGTATGAACTGGAATGTGTCTTCCGCCATATCGGCATAATGATATTCGTCCAGGGGCTCATTCGCGCCCTGACCTCTGGAGTCTGGGCAAAAGACTCTGTAGCCGGCTTTTGCAAGTTCCAGCTGCTGTGTGACCATGCTTTTGTGTGACCCTCCGTTCCCGTGAAGCAGAACAACCGGTTTTCCGTTTTCCGGGCCGCGTACGGAATACAGAAGCTGTGTGCCGTTTACAGTGGCTGTACCGATAGTTTCATGCCATTTATGGCACCTGAGTTCCAATGTCATCAGGTACAGGAATCCTTTTGTCTTCCTGAAAAGTTTTGCCAGTGGTGTGCCTGTTTTTTTATCTTGTCCCATTATTATGCAATATTACAAATTTTTATTCAAAATCCGGCGGCAAACGTACATTTGTTAATAATTATTGTTATATTGCGCGGCAAACAACTTTTTTACGAATATCGTGTATATGAAAAAGATCATTTCCATTCTTTCCGTTTTCTGCCTGCTGGCTGCAAGTAGCGCATACAGTATGTCCAAATTCAATACGGTTAATGCTTTTGTAAGACACTGGTCCGTTTCAGATGGTCTTTCAAATGATGAAATTGTAAACATGACAATGCAGGACGATGGGAGATTATGGGTAAGTACCGGATTGGGATTCAGTATCATAAACAACGGTTACGTAACTTCTTATACATATTATGAAAAAGACGGTGAGAAATATTTCCTCAATAGGGTTCTGGACATAGCTGCCGATAAATATGCAGTTATTGCAACAGAGTCCAATCTTCTGAAATTCAATCCTTCAGACGAGAGATTCGAGATATTGCAATATGATGGGCTCAGTATTATTGCGTCTGCAATTCTTGATAGCGGCGGTTTGCTCTATCTGTTTGTTCCGTCTCTCCAGTCTGTTCTCTGTTTTGATATGGACACTCAGAAATTCAATGTAGTTGCTGAGTTCCCCCATGACAGTGATTTCTTTTTTGAGAAAATGATTTTCAGCAAAGCCAGCAGTGATGTTCTGATAATGTCAGATGCTTCGAAAGGTGTTTTTGAGATAAATCTTGCAAGTAATGCAGTCAGGAAAATAGAAAATTTATACAATAATCCTGTTCCTTCTTCACTTTTCATCGATTCTTATGGTATTCTCTGGTGCAGCTCAAAAAGCGGAGGTCTGATAGGATGTCTGCCGTCTCAGAACTATAGTAAGTTCCAGGAATATTTTCCGGGTAAGGATGGCATTCCTGTTCAGATGCTGATGTCCATGGGAGAAATGCCAGGCACAAAAGACCTTATTCTGACATCGAACGGTGGCGGTGCTTTCTTCATATCCAGAACTACAGGTAAGGTAACTGATTATTTTGATTTGGGCCGCTCCATTTTTCTTTCCGATGTGTATGTCCATTCCGATAACGAACTGTTTATAGGAACCCGGCGCTACGGAGTTGTAAATGTCAAGAATGCATCAATTCTGACGAATGTGCACCAGCAGAAAGTAACGTCAGTTTTTGAGGGGGAAAAAGGGTTTGTATATTGCGTTGCCAATCCGTTGGGACTCGTACAGTATGATGAGCGGACCAACACTTATATCAGCTATCCGTCTACGGCCAATCTTGCCATTCTGTCAATGTGCAAATTGGACAGTAACACTCTGCTGTTGCTTGTCAATGGCGGTTTCCTTTACGAATTGGATATACGGACAGGAGTCTTGAAACGATCTTCGCTTCCGGAGGTAAGCTCTGAAAGCGAAATTTCCTGCAATAATGACGGTTATGTATTTCTATTGAACACTGTAGGAAACAGTTATCGCTACAATGTTGCAACAAAGGAGATTGACTATTTCAGATTGTTCCAGAACAATGAAGCATCCAACAGAATTATCTGCACCCAGCCAATAGGAAGCCATTCGATAATAATAACAACATTGAATAAAATCTATGAATTGGACCAGAAAGATTTGTGGTTGCGGGAACTGTCATCATCTGAAAAACGTATAACATGGTCTCAAGCAGACAGAAACGGTGTACTGTGGTATATTACAATTGACGGACTGATGCGTTTTACAATGACTGATAATGAAGGTGCAAAATTAGTTCTGCCTACACGTCCAAAGTTGTATTACACTTCAATGGTCATAGAAGATACGCAATTGTCACGTATTTATCTGACCACTTCTGAGAACCATGTGCTGGTGTACAATCCGGTTGATGGAGAATCTTCAATAGTAGGAAGCGAAGACTGTCTGTTGTCCAACAACTCATTCGGAACTCACACTTTCTGCTCGTCAACAGGGTGTGTTTATCTGCCAGGTTCCAAAGGATTGACAATAATCCCGATTGAAAATGATGAACAGTTCCTCTCTAAATTCGAATGCGATATAAAGTGTACCGGTGCTTTTGTCAACGGTGATTTTTTTGATATGGGCTCAGGAATCTTGAATTGCATTTCCAACAATAATGTAATTGTGAATTATGTTGTGAATACGACATCGCCCGTAAATAATGTCAGTATTGCATATCGTGTAGTCAATAATGATGGCGAGACTGTACGGGAGGGTTCGTCATACAACAATTCAATCAATTTGGGAGCATTATCCTCCGGCCGTTATTCATTGCAGGTAAGCAAGGTGCTCAGAGACGGAAGGTCCGAGTGGGAACATATGGCAGATATCAATGTGCTGGGAACCTCTTATACATTCATGAGCTTTGCTTTTCTCTTTCTTCTTCTTGTTGTACTGACTATCTGCATATTGGCCGTAAGGCTCAAAAAACTTAACCGTTACATATGTGGTCAGGACAAACAGATGCAGCAGAATATCAAGATGTATCAGAGTAACAACTCTATGGTGTATGATCTGTTCTGCAAATGTGTGAAAGAGATAAAGACACCTATGTCCATCATATATAACCAGATGTTCAGAATATTGAGGCATAATTCCTATAGCGATGAAAATGGTGATTTTGAGAAAACATTAAGGAAAATTGACCGTCTTGCCACAATGCTTTATGCCGCAGAAATAAATGACGATAAGATTCCTGTCAACATATCTTCTTTCGCTCTGAACAGATGCCTGGATTGTATTATTGATGATTACAAGATTGAGTGCAAGATCAAAAAGATTCATGTAATTGAAAAGTTTGATACTACCATTACAAATGTAAATCTTGACAGATCAATATTGGAAACAATTTTTACCGTGTTGTTTTTCAATATCATCTCCAATCAGAAAAGCGGAAACGTAATGGTATTCACCTCTGTCGAAAGCAGCGAACTTTTCAAAATTTCTCTGGTTACAGATGAGAAAATCTGTCAGGATAATATCAGTTCGATAAGACGCATGTTTACAGATCCGTTCTTTAACATCAGTTCTTTCGGCATAGGTTTCTATAAAGCCAATCTGTTGGCCAGACGTTTGGGCAACGAGGGTGTCTTTGTGGAAGAAAATGCCAGTGGAGGTCTTTCATTCCATATCATGCTTTCTTCTTTTGCCAATAATCCGTATATGAATGAAATGTCCGGACAATCTTACAAGGATGTTCTTTCAAGAAGGTCCCTGATAGATGACGACAAGACCAAAACTTTGTCCCATTCCATTCTGATAGTTGACGATAATGTTGATCTTCTTGATTATATGGAAAATGAATTCAAGGGATTCTTTATGGATATATATAAGGCTAAAAACGGGAAAGAGGCGCTGAACCTTGTCAGGAAAGTACATCCGAGCGTAGTTGTTACCGATGTTATGATGCCGTTGATGAATGGTATTGAACTTTGCAAGGAAATAAAGTCGGACCTGGAAATAAGCCATACTCTTGTTATTCTCCGTTCCTCGAAAGATGAGATATCTGATGTTTCTTACGGATATAAGACTACTGCCGACAAGTTTATTCCCAAACCGTTTGATATCAACGCTCTGTTCTTTGAAATAAAATCTTTGTTGGAGAACCGTTATTTTGACCAGAACAACATAAGAATACTTCTGAAAGAGAACGATATAAAAAGCAACACATACAGTATTGCTGACGAGAAGTTCATGCTGCATCTTGGTAGGTTTATCTACAGCAATCTGCACAACCCGTTGTTGAACCAGCAGATGATAGCGGCTGAAATGAATCTGCCTGAAACTATCATCAGTAAAAAGATTCACGCTTTGTCTGGTGTTTTTACCGAACGGTTCCTGAATCTGGCAAGAGTGGAACTTGCAAAAGAGATGCTGGTCAAATCTCCTGATATGCCTTTGTTCGACATATCTACACAGCTTGGATTCCATGACAGCGATTCTTTTGTTGCGATATTCACTCAGGAGACCTGCGTGTCACCGCAGCAGTATAGGGAGAATCCATCTTAAAGCAGATAATCTGCCTTGTTCATCTTCAAATCAAAGAAGACAAGACCGAAACGTTTGAATTGGAAAGTGACTCCTACGCGGGGGTCACTTTTTATATGTTGCCACCATGACTTGCTGTTTGCGTTACGGTTAATGCCGTTGATTACGAAAAGTGTTTTTGAATTGACATATGGCACAAGTGCCTCAAATACAATGTCAGGCCGGTCAATATGAGCTATGTGGGCCATGTCGAGAGGAATCCCGTTCTGCCTGTTCTGCTCCAGCAATTCCGTAATGTCCTGAACGGGTCTTTTGCTGATGATGTATTTTACGTTTTGAAAGTGTTTCAGATTGTTGTCTATTTTGCGCTGGTGAGGGTTCCCGGCATCGATTGTCACGCATCTTGATCTGGAGTTTACACTTGCCAGGTAACCTGTGGAGACACCGCTACCGGTTCCTATTTCCAGAATGAACTGCGGATTGACAAAATTGGTAAGGCGGAAAAGAAGTTTGTCCATTTCTTCACCGTATTGCGGTAAATCTTCTGGAGAACGTTTCCAGTGTTCGTACAAATCGTCATAGGCGTAGTACGCTGTATGTTCGTTAATGACGTTTTCTATGAGATTGTAAGCCCAGGGTGAGTGTACACCATAACCATATTTGGTTTTCATGCGTGTGAAAAATTTGGAAGCCATCGGATTTCTGATAGGAGAGAAGGGTGCTCGAAGCGGGACTCGAACCCGCACAGCCTATTATGGCCAAGGGATTTTAAGTCCCTCGTGTCTACCATTCCACCATTCGAGCAGCCTAACATCTGAATTCTGCGGCAAAATTAAGGTAAATCACTCTAATCACAAAGATTTTTACCTGAAATTTTAGAACAGATTCCTGTATATGGTCCTTTTCAGAATGACTGAAGATAACAGACTTACCACAAATACGGAAAGAAGAACAACAGCAATATCAGTAATACGCAATTGTACCGGATATGCTTCCACAATAAATCCTCCCTGATTTCCAAGTCTGATAAAACCGTAGTACTGCTGCAGCAGGACAGCAATTATTCCAAGAATTATGCCGCATACTGAACCTATGGACGAGATACTGAGACTGTTATAGACAAATATGTTGGAAATCTGTCTTTTTTGCGCACCCATTTTTAACAGAATCTGTATATCTTCTTTTTTTTCTATCATAAGCATGATTACAGAACTGATAATATTGAACAGGGCAATGATCAGGATAAGGACAATGAACAGATAAGAAACAAGTTTCTCAATATTCACTACTTTGAATACCTGATATTGCTGTTGGTAACGGTCCATAACCTTGAAACCGTCTCCAACAATTCCGGCTATTTCCTTAACGGATTTTTTGACAGGTGCATCCGGCTCAAGTTTTATTTCAAGAGCGCTTATCTGATTATGTCTGCCCAACAGTTCCTGTGCCGCCTCAAGAGATACCAATGCATAACAGTCATCGTAGGGATTCTGTTTTACTGCAAACAGTACACCCGGAGAATAGAATGCTCTGCTGTTCAGTGCTCCCGTCGGATTGGTTGCTGAATATTTTGCTCCCGGTTTGGGAACATATACCATATACGGTTTGTCCGTAACGGCTCCGCTCTCAAGTTTATGGGCGAGTCCTATACCCGGAATAATATAATCCGATATATCATCAGACAGCATGTAACTGCCCGGACCGGTAAGAATGTCCAGAATACCTGTCTGGCCCGGATATCTGCTGTCAACTCCTTTCAGTGTGATTACTTCCTGTTTGGAATTGTATGAGATGAGTGCCTGGTCTTGAATTGTACGTGAAACACCGCATATGGACTCAAGCTGTTCAAGACGCGCTATCATTGCGGAATCGTCTTTGAAGAACTTTCCGTTTGCGTTTACGACTTTTATCTGAGGGTCAAATTTTGTGAACAGACCGTCTATCAGGCTGCGGAAACCGTTGAATACCGATAATGTACACATCAAAGCGAATGCGGCTATTCCGATACCGCATGCTGATATTCCGGAAATGATGTTTACTACATTATGCTTTCTTTTGGAAATCAGATAACGTTTTGCTATGAATAGGGGAAATTTCACTTTGCCAACAGCTGGTCAATATGTTCCAAATAGTCTAACGAATCGTCAATGTGAAATCTGAAGTCCGGAATGATGCGCAACTGTTGTCTTACCTTCTGACCAAAGTCGTAGCGTATGGTCTTGACGTTATTGTTGGCACTGAGCACGGTTTCCTGGGCTTTGTTTGAAGGGAATACACTGAGAAAAACATCCGCTATGCTGAAATCCGGACTTATTCTTACTCTGCTTACGGTAACCAACAGACCGTGTGTACGGCTGGTGTCCTGCTGAAACATAGTGCTGAGCTCTTTCTGAATCAGCCTTTCTATTTTCTGCTGTCTTGTTGTATTCATAATTATGCTTTTTTTCTGATTATAGTCATTCCGTCTCTAATGGGAACAATTGACACTTCTACTCTTGAATCAAGTGCAACAATATCGTTGAATTTTCTGATTGCTGCGGTTTGGGCATCGTTACTGTATGCAGGATCTATTACGTGCATATCCCATAGGGTGTTGTCTGCAATGATGTATCCGCCGGGTTTCAGATAATCAAACACCAGATTGTAATAGTCCGGGTATTCACGTTTTTCAGCATCAATGAATATCATGTCAAACATTATTCCAATCTGCGGGACAATATCCTTTGCGTTGCCTATGTGCAATGTAATCCGTTCTTTATGCTCTGAACGCCCGATATATCTGTTGATGAGCGGCTCAAGTTCATCGTTTATCTCTATGGTATGAATATGTCCGTTCCTTTCAAGCCCGGCTGCCATTGACAGTGTTGCGTAGGCTGTGAATGTTCCCAGTTCCAATATGTTCTCCGGATGTATCATGCGGACAATGGTTTTCAGAAAAGTCCCCTGTATGTGTCCCGATGCCATTCTGGGATTGACTGTCTTGAGAAATGTTTCCCTGTAGAGCGATTTCAACAGCGGTTCTTCCGCATCAATATGTGCGCTGATGTAATCATCCAGTTCAATATTGCTGTTAATATCAAGGCCGTTCAAATTGGACATATGCAAAACATTCTTTGGTGTATAATTCCTATATTTGTAGAAATTTTGCGCTAAGATACACACATTTGGCCTTATTTTATGAAAAAATCAGCAAATAATAATCCGATAGAAAGGTTCAGGCAATATCTATTGCTTGAAAAATCTCTGTCTGCCAATAGCATAGATGCATATTTGACCGATGTGGCCAAACTGACTGATTATCTGCAACAGGAAAATATTTCTCTTGAAAATACAGATATTGACACTTTGCACAATTTTGTAGCGGCTCTGAACGATATTGCAATCTGTCCGCGTTCCGTAGCCCGTATTGTAAGCGGAATCAAGCAGTTTTTCTCTTTTCTTGTGGTAGACGGTTTTCTGCAGCAGAATCCTTCGGAACTTCTGGTGGCGCCTAAAATCGGAGAACATCTGCCTAACGTGCTTACAGTAGAACAGATTGATTCCATGGAGGCGGCAATAGACCTTTCCACAACTTACGGGCATAGGGATAAGGCAATTGTTGAAATGCTGTACAGCTGCGGTTTGCGTGTATCCGAACTCTGTAATCTGAAACTTTCAGATATATATGCGGAAGAGAGTTTCATCAAGGTGGAAGGAAAAGGCAGCAAGCAGCGCCTTGTTCCTGTCTCGGGGCGCGCCCTGAAACTTATAGGACTGTATATGCCGCAGCGTTCGGCGTATCCTATACAGCCTGCTTATATGGATTATCTTTTTTTGAGTTGCCGTCTCGGACGTCCTCTGTCGCGTATTTCCGTTTTCAACCTGATCAAGTCTCTGGCAGTGAGTGCAGGAATAGACAAGGAAATCAGTCCGCATACGCTGCGCCACTCTTTTGCCACCCATCTGCTTGAGGGTGGAGCTAACCTGCGTGCCATTCAGGCCATGCTCGGACATGAGAAAATTACTACTACGGAGATATATACCCATATAGACCGCAGCCGTTTGAAAAATGAAATATTGCTGCATCATCCAAGAAATTCGGGGAAATAATGTATCTTTGCAGTAACACAACTATTCAAATACTCTGTTTTCTATGCTATTAAAAGACAAGTTGAAAAACTGGCGGCTGGTTTTAGGTTCCGGTTCTCCGCGCCGGAAAGAGCTTCTTGCTTATTTTGACATTCCGTTTACTGTTGATGACAGCAGCAATACACCGGAAATTATCAATCATGCGCTTCAGCTGTCTGCCGTTGCTCCTGACTTATCTTTGCAGAAATCGCGCGGTTTCCATCGTGAACTGGAACCTGACGAGATTCTTATTACTGCAGATACAATAGTGATATGCAAGGATCAGATACTTGGAAAGCCTAAAGATAACGGCGATGCAAGACGTATGCTGCACATGATAAGCGGCTGCACGCATCAGGTCAGTACTGGAGTGACCATAAGAACGGTTTCCAAGCAGCTTACTTTCTGTGCGGTTTCACGTGTAACATTCCGTGAACTGACAAATCAGGAGATAGATTACTATATTGAAAACTACAAACCGTTTGACAAAGCGGGAGCATACGGTATCCAAGAGTGGATAGGTTCTGTAGGAGTTACCGGAATAGAAGGCTCTTTCTACAATGTGATGGGTCTGCCTGTCCAGATGCTGCATGACCGTCTCCTGGCTTTTGACTTGTAACCCCAGTTAGCGGATTATTGTCAGTTTTGCCGTTTTTACCGTTCCGTTTCCGGATCTGGCGATTATTGTGTAAATTCCGCCCGGAACTCTGTTCCCGTTCGGGAATGCGCAGTCCCAACTGTACATTCCGCCATTGGAATGTCCGCTGTTTACGCATAGCCCGGACGATGATACAATGGATATGCTGCACCCTTCTGTAAGTCCGGTTACCGATACGTTCCCATCAAAGTCTCCGGATACCGGATTCGGGTAAACCCCAATGCCGTTCATAAGAAGCCTGTCGCTGGGAGCGGTGGCATCGCCTCCGTAAACAACAAGTCCCTGGCGCGTTCCTATATATACGTGTCCGTTGTCCCGGTCTATGGCAATGCTTTCAATATTGTCTGAGGGTAGTGGCGAATTGTCTGTATTGAAATGGTGTAGTGTTGTGATATTGTCACTGTCTATAAGGAACAGACCGTTGTTTTGCGTTCCTATCCATTTCCGGTTTGCCGCGTCTATGGCTATGCTTGTGGTGTAAACGTTCGTGAACAGAAAATCTGCCAGGTTGGAGCCGTCGTTGCGGGGCACTTTGATCCGTTTTACACTGCCGTTCCTGTTTTTGAGCAGTGCATTGACATTGTCTATTGTGAAAATTCCGTTATCCGTGCCAATCCAGACGGTTCCGTCAAGATCTTTTTCTATAAAGAATACCGCGTTCACGGTCTCGCTGTTCCCCTCCTGATTGGTAAATACCGGACCTAAGAAATAGGTCTCATGCTGTTTTGGGTCAAGGCTGCCTTTGGTATCAATAATAAAGACTCCAGGCTTGTATCTTGTGGAATTGGCCAGCACAAGATTCTGGTCGTAGAACAGGAATTCACCGAATGTGGGAAGCCTCTTTATCTGTTCATAATATAGGCTTGTCCACTTGCCGCCGGGTTGGATGATTCGGATTATGGTGTCGCATTCGTTGTTGAACATCCACAGATTCCCTTTACTGTCGTATTGCAGACCTGTGACACTGACAAACATCTGTGGATTCTGGTTGCCTGGAAGTATGGTTGCCAAAGGACTGTTGTTGAAAGAATGATATTTGCTGAAACTGCCGTTATTGAATTCATACAGACCGCGTCTTGCTGTTCCCACATAGAAATGCCCGTTATCTGCAGGGTCGGCGGCAATGCAGGTGGCGTTAAGGAAATCCATGCCTGTTTCATCTGCTATATTGCTGGTGTTGAAACAGGACCAGATTCCATTGGAATAGGCCATTATCTCTCCCGGTTGGGTCTCTCTGTTTTCCAGATATATGTTGTTCATGTTGCTCGCAAGTGCATACAGAGTGTTGCCGACAAATTTCTGCACGCAGAATATATTGCTGGCGGGGCTTTGCGGATTGAATGGGGATAGGGTGCAGGTCAGGCTTCCGTCTTTTATCTTATATTTCCCAAGTCCTTTTTCGGAACATAGCCATACGTCGCCATTGCTGCTGCAAGTGGCTGCTGTTATGGTTTTTATGTCAGTCTGGAGCGTGGTGCTGACATCGTTGGACAGAATGGTCATTCCGTTCTCTTTTGCAGCAATTATTCCGGTCGGAGTACCGAAACAGTCTGTAACATCGTTTGCAAGCAGCGTAGTTGAACTGCTGTTTATTGTCCTTAACTGTTTGTCTGTGGTATATGCCGCAAGCTGTCCGTTTCTGATGAACAGTTTGGTGGTCTTGAGTTTGTTGAACAGTGTCCAGACTGATGTATCTTTCAGATTATCTGCAAGTTTGGCGGTAAAAATCCCCTGGGGTGTTGAGCAATATATGTTTTCTCCTATTGTTATGCTTGATAATATTGTTCTGTTCAGATTGTAACAGTCTTTGATTTCTCCTTTTTTAACGTCCAATACCAGAAGTGCTCCGTTCAGTGACAAGTATGCGGCATCTCCGTTTACGTAGATGCTGTTTGCTCTCTTGTCCGGCATGGAACTGTTTTTCAGGTCTGTTATGTTGTATATGCTGTTGTCACGGTAGAGCAGGTCTATATTGCCGTTGCCGTATGCAACAACTATCGCTTTCTGTGTGCTGCAGTATGCCATGCATGCTATGTCATTGTCATGCAGAATGTTTTCCTTGCTGTAAAGGAATACGGAATTGTCCTGCGGATTATAGTAATAGAGATTGCCCGATGCCAATGTGTAGATTCTGTTGAACGCTTCCAGACATTGTGTGGGTCTCTGATATGACAAATGCAGCAGCCATTCACCGTTGGCCACTTCTACCTGTGCCATCAACAGATTTGGGATGGCAAAAAAAAGAGTTATCACCATTGGAATGATAACTCTGTATGCTGTTTTACTTTTCATATTGTTTTTTTAAGTATCCAACCAGTTCCCTGATGGCCCTTCCGCGGTGGCTTATGCCGTTTTTTTCTTCCATTGACAGTTCAGAGAAGCTTTGCGTATAACCTTGCGGAACGAATATGGGGTCATAGCCGAATCCGCCGGAGCCGCAACGTTCTTTTGAAATGCTTCCGCGTACAATTCCCTGGAACAGAGTTTCTTTTCCTTCTATTATTAACGCAATAACTGTTCTGAATTGTGCATTGCGGTCGCACTTTTTTTCAAGTTTCTGCAAAAGTTTTGTCATATTGGCCTCTGAATCGTGGTCTCCGGCATAACGTGCGGAGTGTACACCCGGCTCGCCGTCAAGGGCGTCAACCTCCAGTCCGGTGTCATCGGCAAAACAGTTTACGTGATAGTTCTCATATACGTAACGTGCCTTCAGCAGTGCGTTCCCCTGTAGCGTATCCGCGGTTTCAGGAATGTCTGCATTGCAGCCTATGTCTGCCAGAGACAGTATTCTAATGCTGTCGCCCAAGCACGCCTTCACCTCTTCAAGCTTGTGCCTGTTGTTTGTTGCAAAAACAAGTTCAGATAACAACATTGACAATCTTTTTAGGTACAACTATCACTTTGCGGATTGGTTTGCCGTCAATGTAGCTTTGGGCTTTTTCGTTGGCAAGAACTGCTGCCTGAATATCGGCCTGCGCCATATCTGCAGGGAATTCCATTGTGAAACGGGTCTTTCCGTTGAACGATATGGAGTATGTTACGCTGTCTTCTTTCAGAACGTCCTCGTTATACTGCGGCCAGGCGGCATCGCATACGGATCCGGTACCGCCAAGAAGCTGCCAGAGTTCTTCCGCAACGTGCGGTGTGAACGGTGCAAGCAGTGCAACAAGGTCTTTCAGTACTGCTGCCGAGTGGCATTTGAGTGTGTAGAGTTCGTTTACGCAGATCATGAATGCGCTTACGGCTGTATTGTAGGAGAAAGCCTCCACATCGGCGGTGATTTTCTTGATCAGTTTGTTGATTGATTTCAAGGCCTCTTTTGAGGGTTCCGAACTGTCAACAAGAAGATTGTCCTCGCGGTCATAGAACAGGCTCCATGCTTTTTTCAGGAAACGGTGGCATCCGTCTATTCCGTTGGTATCCCACGGTTTGCTCTGTTCAAGCGGACCAAGGAACATTTCGTACAGGCGCAGAGTGTCAGCACCAAAGTTTTCTATGATGACATCGGGGTTGACAACATTGAACATTGACTTGCTCATCTTTTCTACAGCCCATCCGCAAACATATTTGCCGTCTTCAAGAACAAACTCGGCGTTTTCGTATTCGGGACGCCATTTCTTGAATGCTTCAATGTCAAGAACATCGGCTGAAACTATGTTTACATCAACATGTATTGGGGTTGTGTCATAGTCTTTGAGCAGCCCGTATGAAATGAATTTCCCGGTTGTCTTGTCGCGGTAAACAAAGTTGCTGCGCCCCTGAATCATACCCTGGTTGATGAGCTTTTTGAACGGTTCCTCAACTTTGCTTACGCCAAGGTCAAAAAGGAACTTGTTCCAGAAACGGGAGTAGATAAGATGGCCCGTAGCGTGTTCTGAACCGCCAAGATAAAGGTCAACGTTCTGCCAGTAGCTTGCTGCATTCTCAGACAGAAGCGCGTTGCTGTTGTGCGGGTCCATGTAGCGCAGGTAATATGCGGACGAGCCTGCAAAACCCGGCATGGTGTTAAGCTCAAGCGGGAATACCGTTTTGCCGTCAATCAGAGATTTGCTTACCACTTTTTTGCTCTCAGTATCGAAAGCCCATTCGGTAGCATGGCCAAGCGGCGGTTCGCCGGTTTCGGTAGGTTTGTAGTCTGTAATGTCCGGCAGCATGAGCGGAAGACATTCTTCAGGAATCATGCACGGAATACCGTTTTTGTAGTATACCGGGAAAGGTTCTCCCCAGTAGCGCTGGCGGCTGAAGATGGCATCGCGTAATTTGTAGTTGACTTTTACTTTGCCAAGTCTGTTTTCCTGTACATATTTTTTTGTGGCTGCGATTGCCTCTTTTACTGTGAGCCCGTTCAGTTCAAGTCCGCCCGGACGGCCCTGACCGGGACGCGGGGAGTTGGTCATGATACCTTCCTTGGCATCGAAACTCTGTTCCGATACATCCGCTCCCTCAATAAGCGGTCTGATTTCGAGTCCGAAGTGGCGTGCAAAGGCGTAGTCACGGCTGTCATGTGCAGGTACGGCCATGATAGCACCTGTTCCATAGCCTGCCAGTACGTAATCGCTTATCCATACCGGAATGCTTTCGCCTGTAAGAGGATTGATGGCATAGGAACCGCTGAATACACCAGTTACCTTGCGGTCTGAGATACGTTCACGCTCGGTACGTTTTTTTGTCCAGGCAAGATACTCTGCAACGGCCTGTTTCTGATCTTCTGTTGTGAGTTGTGCCACAAGTTCGCTCTCGGGAGCAAGTACCATGAATGTTACACCGAATATGGTGTCGGCACGTGTGGTGAAGATTGTGAATCCAACATTGCTGTCTTTGACTTTGAAGACCATCTCTGTTCCTTCCGAGCGTCCTATCCAGTTGCGTTGTGTCTCTTTTATGGAATCGCTCCAGTCTATTGTGTCAAGTCCGTCAAGCAGGCGCTGTGCGTATGCAGATACGCGCAGACACCACTGGCGCATTTTTTTCTGTTCTACGGGAAAACCTCCACGTACCGAGAGCCCTTCAACAACCTCGTCGTTGGCAAGTACTGTGCCGAGCTGCGGGCACCAGTTTACCATGGTCTCTCCCTGATATGCAATACGGTAGTTCATAAGAATGTCAGATTTCTCTTTTTCTGACATGGCTTTCCACTGGGCGGCGGTAAAGTCAAGTTCGGAAGAACATGCGGCATTGATGCCTTCTGTACCGTTCGCGTTGAATCTGCTGACAAGTTCTTCTATGGGACATGCTTTTTCAAGGTCTTTGTCATAATAGCTTGCAAACATTTTCTGGAATGCCCATTGTGTCCAATGGTAATAGCCGGGTTCGCAGGTACGTACCTCGCGGTCCCAGTCAAATGAGAAACCTATCTTGTCAAGCTGGCTGCGATAACGGTTTATGTTGTCACTCGTTGTCTTTGCAGGGTGCTGTCCTGTCTGTATGGCATACTGCTCTGCAGGAAGACCGTAGGCATCGTATCCCATAGGGTTAAGTACGTTGAATCCGCACTGGCGTTTGTAACGTGCGTAAATGTCAGATGCAATGTAACCTAACGGATGTCCTACATGAAGTCCTGCTCCGGAAGGATACGGGAACATGTTCAGTACATAGAACTTTGGCTTTGACGCATTTTCCTGTACATGATATGTGCTGTTTTCAACCCAGTTTTTCTGCCACTTTTTCTCAATAGACCTGAAATCGTATTCCATAAAATCTGCTTGTTTGCTGTTATTTTATTAAAGTGTTGCAAAGTTAATCATTTTAATGGGTGTAACCTACAATGATTTTGTTATCTTTGCCGTGAATTTTAAAAATCAATGTTATGAATGTTCTGGCTGCATCAAGCAGTATAGTTTTTGCTAGACCCGAAGCCTGGAGTTTTTTATTGCAGTTCTGCATAATAGGAATAGCAATATTGCTTGGTAACATTATCCGTAGAAAAGTTAAATTCATGGCCAAAAGCCTTATCCCGTCTGCTCTGATAGGCGGCCTTGTTATACTTGTCCTTAAAATTTTCCCTTTTGCACAGAATCTTATTGACAAGTTTTTCATGGAACTTGTCACTTACCACACTCTTGCGCTGGGATTCATCTGTATGGCTTTGCGCTCGGTAGATAACAAGGGGAAATCCACTACCGGCAAAATAATTGAGTCCGGAGCATTGACTGCCGGCACCTACATAATCCAGGGTATTGTTGGCCTGGCCATTACTCTTGTCCTTTATTTCATGTACACAAAGCTTGGCAAAGGGCATGAAATATTCTTTGCAAGCGGTATGCTGCTTCCAATGGGTTACGGTCAGGGACCCGGACAGGCTTTGAATATCGGTACCATATATCAGACTGCCGCCTTGGAGAATTTCCTGATTGATTTCAAATCAATAGACTTTGGTCTTTCCATTGCCGCAATAGGTTTTATTGTAGGAAGCGTGATAGGTGTGCTGTTCATGAACCGTCTCAAAAAACAGGGCAAACTGTCCGTTGTAGCATCACATCAGGCAGAAGTCTATTCTCTTGACGATTATGAGCAGGGCAATGAGATTCCCCATTCCGAATCTGTTGATAAACTTACAATAGTGTTTTCAATAGTGCTGCTTACCTATTTTCTTGTGTTCCTCCTGATGAAACTGCTATGCGGACTTGATATGGGAAACTTTGGTGAGAATACGATAAAACCTCTTATCTACGGTTTCAACTTCCTGTGGGGCATTCTGTTTGCTACAGTCGTGAAAGTGGTGATAGGCTGGTTGCGCAAACATAACTTCATGCGCAGAAACTATCTGAACAATTTTCTTTTGAACCGTTTGAGCGGATTCCTGTTCGATGTCATGATTGTTGCGGGAACGGCAGCAATAGATTTTGAGAATCTCAAGCAGTTTATTGTTCCTCTGGTGATTGTATGTACCTTGGGCGTTGTTGCCACATTCTACTATGTGCTTGCCGTTTCAAAGCATATTTACAATGGATATGAGTACCAGGGTTTTCTTGCCATGTTCGGAATGCTTACCGGAACAGCAAGCAACGGTATGATTCTGTTGCGTGAGGTTGACCCCAAATATGAGACTCCTGCTGCCAATAATCTTGCGTTCCAGACAATACCGGCCCTCGCCATGGGCTTCCCCATACTTCTTCTGGTTGGTTATGCTCCCAAGAGTCTGACGGCATCGTTCATTTCTTTGGGAATTCTTACCCTGATGGGAATTGTGTTCACATTATTCCTGTTCAGAAAGAAAGTCTTCAAAAAAAAGAATAAGGATAACAAGTGATGGAACCGCATAATCATTGCCCAAAGGAGTATAAGGATAATTTTCTGGATGTATTGGCTCATCACCATCATCATGCAAGTACGAATATACTTGTGGCTTTGGTTATAAATGTGCTGTTCACCGCAGCGGTTTTCGTTGGCGGGTATTACACAAACAGCTCGGCAATATTCTCAGAGGGTGTGCATAATCTCGGTTGCACGCTTTCCCTGTTCCTTGCCTGGGTTTTCGAGAAAGTCTCAACGCGTGCGGCCAATGACCGTTATACTTTCGGTTATTACAGATATTCCCTTTGCGGCACATTGCTGAACGGACTTGTACTTACAGCAGGTTCGGTACTTGTCATTGTCCATACATTGGGAATCATGGAACATGAACATGAGCAGAGTCTGTCTGTAAACGGAATGCTTTGGGTTGCAGTTGGCGGAATACTGTTCAAGTTTCTTGCTGTTCTTACAACGCGTCATGGGCACGATTCCAATGAACGTCTTGTAAATCTGCATCTTATGTCAGATGCTTTTGGCTGGATAGCCCTTCTTGTGGCATCGGCAGTCCTCAAGTTTGCAAATATACAGTGGCTTGACCCTGCTCTTTCCATACTTATTGCGGTATATGTTCTGATTGGTGTAATCAAGAATTTTTACGATAGCGTGATTATGGTTATGGAAGCCACTCCCCACGGTGTATGCTCCTACGAGGTTGCAGATAACATACGCGCCATGCATGGTGTTGAAGAACTTGTCAAACTGCGTTTGTGGAGCCTTTCGGAGCATGTGGCATGCGGAATGGTTGTAGTGAAATCAAATTTGGAAAACGGAAATGATATTGCAGATCTGCGCAGTCGGATTGCACTTCTGTTACGGAACAATAACATTGCAGATTTTGCAATAGAAATAGATTGATGATATGTCTCAAGAATCACAGGCAGTAACCCCAATGATGAAACAGTTCTTTGACCTGAAGGCAAAGAACCCCGATGCCATTCTGCTGTTCCGTTGCGGAGACTTTTACGAGACATATTCAACGGATGCCACCGAGGCAGCCTCCATTTTGGGTATCACTCTGACCCACCGCTCAAACGGCCGTAATTCTGACGGTGAACCCATGGCTATGGCCGGTTTCCCGTATCATGCTCTTGATTCATATCTGCCCAAACTGATCCGGGCAGGAAAGCGGGTGGCTATCTGTGACCAGATGGAAGATCCCAAGCTGACAAAGAAACTTGTCAAGCGCGCCATAACGGAACTGGTAACCCCGGGCATCACCACAATCGATTCCGTACTGGATGCCAAGGAGAACAATTATCTTGCCGCAGTCTCTTTCGGACGCAATATAGTTGGTTTTGCCATACTGGATATCTCTACCGGTTATTTTGCAGTAACAGAGGGCTCTGTGGAAAATATAGACAAACTGCTTTGCAGTTATGACCCCAAGGAAATCCTGGTGGAGTATGGTTCCAAAGGGCAGTTTTTATCTCATTTCAACGGTAAATACAATCTTTTTGAAATGGCAGACTGGGTATTCAGAGAACAGTTTGCCCAAGATAAGCTGACCGGACATTTCGGTACATGCACGTTGAAAGGTTTCGGTGTTGAACGTATGACATGCGGTATAATTGCCGCCGGTGCCATATTGCAGTATCTTACTGATACCCATCATAACAATCTGCAACACATATCAACGCTCGGAACCATAGAGCAGGACCATTTTGTCCGCCTTGACAGATTTACAATCCGTAATCTTGAACTTGTTGAAGGCAATACTCAGGAAAGCGTTTCTCTTTTGGAAACGATAGACAATACCGTTTCTCCTATGGGAGCGCGTCTGTTGAGGAATCATCTGCTGTTCCCGCTCAAGGACCCTGCCAAAATTGACTGCAGACTTGATTGTGTCCAGTTTTTCCATGACAACAGGACTGTGGCTGACAGTTTGCGCCAAAACCTGCGCGCCATTGGAGATATGGAACGCACCATATCGCGTGTGGCGTTGGGCAGAATCTCTCCAAAGGAGGTCCGCTTCTTAGGGGAGTCTCTCAAACTGTTAGTGTCTGTAAAGGAACTTCTTACAGGCTGTTCCCAAAATATCATTGCCGGTTATGCTGACCGGATTGATTTGTGTGAGGATATACGGGACAGGATTCTGCATGAAATAAAGCCGGACGCTCCTGTTCTTGTAACGCGTGCCGGTTTCATAAACAGCGGAGTTGACTCCGAACTGGACGAATTGCGTTCCCTTTCCCATTCCACAAAACAATATCTTGTGCAGCTGCAGCAGCGTGAATCTGAGATTACAGGTATTCCCTCTTTGAAAATTGCATACAACAATGTTTACGGATATTATCTTGAAGTTCGTAACACGTATAAAGATAAAGTCCCGCAGGAATGGATCCGCAAACAGACTCTTGTTGATGCCGAGCGTTATATTACTCCTGAGCTCAAAAGCTTTGAGGAAAAGATTCTTGGTGCCGAAGACAGAATTCTTGTTATTGAGCAACGCATATTTCAGGAATTGTCCGCTTCTCTTATGGAATGGGTTGCCGCAATAAGGCAAAACAGTCAGATAATTGCCGAGCTTGATTTTTATTCCTCTTTGGCTGTTACCGCTATTGAGTCTGATTATCACAGACCCGTAGTTGATGATTCGCTTGTAATTGATATCAGAGAAGGCCGTCATCCTGTTATTGAAAAGCGTTTGCCGCCCGGTCAGGAATATGTTTCCAACAATGTTCTGCTGGACAGTAACGGACAGCAGATACTTGTTATTACCGGTCCTAACATGGCCGGAAAATCGGCATTGCTGCGTCAGACCGCGCTGATTACCCTTATGGCCCAGATAGGCAGTTTTGTGCCGGCAGAGTCTGCAAGGATTGGTGTTGTAGACAAAATATTCACCCGTGTAGGTGCCAGCGACAATATTTCACTTGGTGAATCCACATTTATGGTAGAGATGACCGAATCTGCAAATATACTGAATAACCTGACTGAACGCAGTCTGGTCCTTTTCGATGAATTGGGACGAGGAACATCTACATATGACGGTATTTCCATTGCCTGGGCCATTATTGAGTATATCCATCAGAAACGTAATGCACAGGCAAGAACACTGTTTGCAACCCATTATCATGAATTGAACCGCATGTCAGAACAGTTCAAGAGGATACGCAATTACAATGTTTCTGTCAAGGAAGTTGATGACAGGGTGCTGTTTCTGCGTAAACTGCAGCCGGGCGGCAGCGAGAGCTCATTCGGTATCAATGTTGCAAAAATTGCCGGAATGCCGCGTTCCATAATAGACCGTGCGCAGGTGATCCTGAATCAGATGGAACAGGAGGGCAAGGGTAAAAACAAACCTTTGCATGGGCTTGCCCAGACTGCAGAAGGATACCAGTTGAATCTTTTCCAGCTTGACGATCCGGTTCTGTCCCAGATAAGAGACGAGTTGTTGAATGTGGATGTCAATAATCTGACACCTCTACAGGCACTGAATAAATTGAACGATATAAAGAAACTGTTAAAAGGATAATATAATTATGGCACTTCAATGTGGTATTATAGGCTTGCCCAATGTAGGCAAATCAACACTTTTCAATGCCTTGTCAAGCGCAAAGGCTCAGGCAGCTAACTTTCCGTTCTGTACCATTGAACCGAATGTGGGTACGATAACGGTTCCCGATGAACGTCTTACCAAACTTGCAGAACTTGTACATCCGGACAGGATAGTCCCGGCTACCGTAGAGATTGTAGATATAGCCGGTCTGGTAAAGGGAGCAAGCAAAGGAGAGGGCTTGGGAAACAAATTCCTTGGCAACATCCGTCAGACCGATGCCGTCATTCATGTACTGCGCTGTTTTGACGATGACAACGTAACACATGTGGACGGTTCCGTCAACCCCGTCCGTGACAAGGAAATTGTTGATATGGAACTGCAGATAAAAGATCTTGAAAGCATTGATCAGAAAATGCAGAAGGTTTCCAAACAGGCAGCTGTGGGTGACAAGTCTGCAAAACAGATAATGAATGTTCTTACGGCATACAAAGATGCTCTGCTGCAGGGAAAATCCGCACGAACCGTAACCTTTGAATCCAAAGATGAACAGGCTATTGCCGCTGACCTTTTTCTGCTTACCGCAAAACCCGTACTGTACGTCTGCAACGTGGACGAGGGCAGTATTGCAGGTGGAAATGCATACGTTGAACAGGTCCGTCAGGCAATCAAGGATGAAAATGCAGGCCTGCTTGTGGTAGCTGCAAAAATAGAGTCGGAGATTGCGGAACTTGAGTCTTTTGAAGACCGTAAGATGTTTCTTGAAGAGATAGGTCTGAAAGAGAGCGGCGTAGCAAGAATAATCAAAGCCGCATACAATCTTCTGGGACTGGAAACGTACATAACAGCCGGTCCTATGGAAGTCAAGGCATGGACATACCGTCGCGGCTGGAAAGCACCGCAGTGTGCCGGTGTAATCCATACTGATTTTGAAAAAGGATTTATCCGTGCCGAGGTAATCAAATATGAAGATTACATACAATACGGTTCCGAATCTGCCGTACGCGATGCCGGCAAACTGAATGTAGAGGGAAAGGAATATATTGTTCAGGACGGGGATATTATGCATTTCCGTTTTAATGTGTAACTTTACAGAATTTATATGAACAGTTTGTTGTACATAGTCTGGAATCCACCTGCTGAAGCGTTTCGCCTGCTGGGACTTCCTATCCGTTTTTACTCTTTGTTCTGGATAATAGGACTGGTTTGTGCTTATTTCCTGGTCAAAAAGTTCTATCAGGACCAGAAACTGACGCAAAAACAGTATGAACCGTTGTTTATTTATGGTTTCATAGGCATACTCATAGGCGCCCGTCTGGGTCATTGTATTTTTTACGAGCCGGGGTATTATTTTGCATCGTTCCCGAATTTTATCGAGATGCTGTTGCCCATTGAATTTACCGGTAACGGCGTTAGAATGACCGGTTATCGCGGTCTTGCCAGTCATGGCGGAACAATAGGTGTCTTTATAGGTCTGTGGCTATATTGCAGAAAACAGAAACTCTCTTTGTTGAGAGTGATAGATATGGTCTGTGTTGCCACTCCTGTTACAGCGGCAGCAATCCGTTTGGGAAATCTTATGAACTCTGAGATTGTAGGCAAAGCAACAGGTTCCGATGCCGGATTTGTTTTTGCCCAGTTAGGCGAGGATTTCCCGCGTTATCCTGCCCAGCTGTACGAAGCCATAGCCTATCTGATGATTTTTGCCGTGATTTATTCGGTTTACAGGAAACATATGGATTGGGTGGGCAGCGGTTTTTATTTCGGATTCTGCATAACGTCAATATTCCTGTTCCGTTTCTTTATTGAATTCTGTAAAGAGATCCAGTCCCCATGGGAAAAAGGTCTGGCTCTTGATATGGGACAATTGCTCAGTATTCCGTTTGTGATAATAGGAGTATGGCTTATTGTACGGGCACTCGGAATTATAAGAAAAGACAAAAAGTAATAGAGTTTTAAATATTTTTAGAAATGAGTTATCCAAAAATTTCTGCCGAACAGGCGGCAAGTTATGTAAAAAACGGCTTCAACGTAGGTTTGAGCGGTTTTACACCTGCAGGTACTCCTAAGGCCGTTACCCGTCAGATAGGTCAAATGGCCCACGAACTTCATGAGCAGGGCAAAGAGTTTAAAATCAGCCTTTTTACCGGTGCTTCCACCGGTGATTCGTGTGATGGTATCCTGTCACGTGAACATGCTATAAAGTTCCGCGCACCATATACCACAAACAAAGACTTCCGTACTGCGGTCAATGCCGGTGAGATTGCTTACAATGATTTGCATCTTTCACATATGGCACAGGAGTTGCGCTATGGTTTTTACGGTAAACTTGATATTGGTATCATTGAAGCGTTCGATGTTACCGACGACGGGAAAATCTACGTAACGGCCGGTGTGGGTATTGCTCCTACCGTAGCACGTCTTGCAGACAAACTCATCATTGAGCTTAATGCTGCCCATGCCCTTTGTGCAAAAGGATTGCATGACATTTACGAGCCGGCAGATCCTCCATACAGAAAGGAAATTCCAATTTTCAAGCCGAGTGACCGTGCCGGAAAAGAGTATATACAAGTTGATCCGGCAAAGATTTTGGGTATTGTAGAGGTTAATATTCCTGACGAGGCCCGCGGATTTACAGAACCGGACGATGTTACCCAGCAGATTGGTCAGAATGTTGCCCAGTTCCTTATCAGCGATATGAAACGCGGTATTATTCCAAGCACCTTCCTTCCGCTCCAAAGCGGCGTTGGAAACGTAGCAAATGCTGTGCTTGGCGCTCTTGGCCAGGATCCTTCCGTTCCGGCATTTGAAATGTACACAGAGGTTATTCAGGACTCAGTTATTGAACTTATGCGTCAGGGACATTGCAAATTCGGTTCCACCAGTTCTCTGTCTGTCAGCAACGAAACGCTCCAGAGCATATATCAGGATATGGACTTTTTCAAAGACAAACTTGTTCTGCGTCCTACCGAAATTTCGAACAGCCCTGAAATAGCACGCCGTCTTGGCTTGATTTCAATGAACACAGCGCTTGAGGCCGATATTTACGGTAACGTCAATTCAACCCACGTAAGCGGTGTCAAGATGATGAACGGTATTGGAGGTAGCGCTGACTTTACGCGTAATGCATTCATCTCCATTTTCTCTTGTCCTTCTGTTGCAAAAGGCGGCAAGATAAGTGCTATTGTTCCAATGTGCTCACATGTTGACCACAACGAACACAGTGTCAATATTCTGATTACAGAGCAGGGTGTTGCCGATTTGCGCGGTAAGTCTCCTGTTGAGCGTGCCAAGTGCATTATTGAGAATTGCGTTCATCCTGACTACAAACAGCTTTTGTGGGATTATCTCAAAATTGCGCAGAAAGGCCAGACACCTCACTTGTTGCAGAAAGCGTTTTCAATGCATGTCGCATTGGCAGAACAGGGAGATATGCGCCTTACACAATTCTGATAAACGCCATATACTTCATGATAGAAGAGAGGGTGCAACCGGCACTCTCTCTTTTTTATCGTATAATTTGAACCATTATTGTAAATAATTGTTTATATTTGTAATATGTAAAAATCCGTTTATATGAAATATTGGTACAAATTATGGGTTAAATGCAAAATTACGGCTGTTGTCATTCTGTTGATATTGTTGCCTGAGCGCGTGTGCGGTATTAATGTCCAATATAAGGATTACCTTCCTACCAGCGATGTCAAATGTCTTACAATTGACAAAGCCACCCGTTTATGGGTAGGTGCCTCAAACGGTTTCTACATACTCAACAATTCATTCCAGTCTTTTTTTTCATCTTTGGACAAAAGCTCCGAGTCTCCGCTTATTGACGTATCGCTTATTGAACCCTTTGGTGACAAAGCTCTGATTTCGGCCTCGGATAAGCTTTTCCTGTTTGACATTTCTCTGGAGACTTTCAGGGAAGTCAAACTTGACGGAAACTGTCTTGCTCCCGATGCAGCCTGTCATGCGGGAGATTATATCTATTTATACTATAGCTCCGGACATATTCTTGCAAGATTCAGTACGGTTTCCGAACAGCTTGAGCGCGTGCAACAGTTTAATGAATATGACCATTACAGGTTTGAAAAAATCGTATCGGTCAGTTCAAACCCCAATCTGCTGATTCTGGCAGACAACGAAAAAGGTCTGTTCGAACTGAATCTTCAGAACAACAGATTGAAGAAAATAGAAGTGGTGTCCCAGGAAATAAAGGCGTCCACTTTATGCTCTTACAATGATATTCTATATGTTGCAACTCTGGATGACGGTCTTTTCTGTATGTCTGTTCCGGACGGTTATAAACTGACCAGGCGCTTTTATTGCGATGGAACGGAAAACGGACTGGAAGACAACAATATCCTGGCGTGCTGTATCGATTCTACAAAATACAGAATCTACATCAGTGTAGAAGGAGTGGGTGTTTACATTTACGAGTTGTCTGATGGTACCTGTTACCAACTGTTGCAGTCTCAGGATTTGTTGTCTGTATCGCAAATCTGCAATGTGGGATATGACCATATCATTTGTGTGACCAGCGGCAATGGAATATCAAGTGTCAAGTCTTCTTTCTATAAGACATTCACAAGAAATTCCAAAGAAACAAACACATCGCTTTCCCATAGTTCGGTTTTGTCTATCCTCCCTGATAAAAGCGATGGCGGCATATGGCTGGGAACAGATGGCGGTGGTATCAATAAATTGTTCTTATATTCCGATTATAACAGGAACCGCGTTGATGGATATCCGTCAACTTTGCCCGAAAAGGTTGCGTGTATGACAGAATATGATGAGAATTGTCTATTGTGTCTGTTGAAACGGAAAGGTCTTTATCTGTTCAATAAGAAAACAGGCGGTTTGAAGCCATTGTCATTGCCTTTCCTCAACGATAACAGCGTGCGGATGCAGTTGTATAGAAACTTGATGATTTCCCAATGCGGTAGCGCCAATATCTTTATTTTCAATGTTGGTCATGAAAACTACTTCTACGAACCTAAGTCCGGACACTATGAAAGTTTTGATATTTTGCCGGACGGCTCAACGGATTATGTAGTGAAATCATATTCAAACCAGTACCATACCCTTATTCAGACCAACTATTCCATTTTTGAAATAAACAATCGTACTCTGAGAGTCAGAAGATTGTATAACAGCAATGATTATATCGGAGCTTCTGCTCCATGTCCGGACGGAAGTATTTTCTTTGCCGTCAAAAATGTCATTTTCAGATTCAATCCGAACAAATCGGAAATCAAGGAAGTGTTCGTTGTTCCTGATGAAAATATATTCATTTCATCGTTATGCCGTGATGAGAACGGTTTATTGTGGATGACTCTTTCAGACAACGATGTTGCCTATTACGAAATTGACAATGACAGGCTTGTATCATATTCCTTTTCCAATTTCGCTGATAACTGTTATACGAATAATTTTGCTAATCTTATTGACGGCAGGATATTTATTTCCGGTGCTGCCGGAATGCTTATGCTTGAGCCGGGCATCCATGGCGCTTTTGACCGTGAAAATCAGATTTCTCTGGAATTCCGCAGTATGTATGTAAACGGCGTTCCTGTATCTGATCTGGTTGACAGAATAGTTATTCCTGACGGCAACAGCAATGTGACCTTCAGTTTTGATGTTTCCAACGGAGATCCTTTACGTTCCGACATGTTGAAATATTCATTGGTTTCAAATCGGAAGGGACTGGTTTACGAATTTGTTGGCAATGAACCTTCTGTAACATTCTACCATCTTATGCCGGGCAATTATAAGTTGGAGGTATCGGCCAAAGGCAGTACCGGTTGGCAGAGCCCGGGAGTATTATTCAAGTTCAAGGTCCACAGACCGTTTATGTCAAGCATTTATGCATTCTTCCTGTATTTTCTTCTTGTATCCGGTCTTGTTGTGCTGTTGTATATGCTGTCCCAGAGACGCAAGGAAGAAAAAATTGCCCAGGTCCGTCTGATGTTTACCCAGGAGAAGAAAGACAACAAGATAGAACAGATTGCACGTACGGTTCACGATTTGCGTTCTCCATTGTTCATTGTCATGAACAGGATAAATACTGCATTGGATGCATTGGCAGATAAAAAGTCAGATCACGATAAATTATCCGCTGCATTGCCGCAGATTGACAAAATGACTGAAATGATAAATACCGTTCTCAGTCAGGTCAAGGAAGAAAATTCCGATTATCAGTTGTTTCTCCAGACAATAAATATAAATGATTGGGTAACCCAGATGATTTCCAATTTTCAGGACAGGGCAGAGTCCTGCGGTCTTTGTCTTAAGTTTGTTGCCGATTTGTCCCTCAAGCGCATTGACTCGGACAAGAGATTGCTTGAATCATGTCTCAGAAATCTTTTGACCAATGCGATCAAATACAGTGATAGCGGTACCATTGTTGTCCGCACTTTAAGGAATAATGGAAAATGCCGGTTCAGTGTGGAGGACCAGGGAAGAGGTTTTACCTGCTCTCCTGATGAGCTGTTCAAAAAATTCTTCCGTGAATCAAAAGAAGCAGGCAAAGCCAGCGGATTCGGTATCGGACTTTCTTCCGTCAAGGATTTTGCAGAAAAACTGGGTGGCTCTGCCGGTGCAGAGCACAATCCTTCCGGTGTAGGTTCAACTTTCTGGTTTGAAGTCCCCCTGTTTGATGAAAATGAAGTGCATAATTCTTCTGTTTTATCCAATTTCGATACAACATCGTATTCCATATTGGTTGTTGATGATAACAAAGATGTGACTGACTTCTTCAAGACAGAGTTCCGTTATCTTTTCAAAAAGATTCTGTCTGCCCAAAGTGTTGCTTCCGCCATGGAAATTATCAGGAACTCCCAACCTGACTTTGTAATAAGCGATGTGCTGTTTCCTGATATGAGCGGTGTTGAAATGTGCATTCAGATAAAGACCAATCTTGTTATGAGCCACATACCGGTTGCTTTGTTTTCTTCAAACTCAGAAGCCATGTCAGATATGGCAAATGAACCCAAAACAGGTCCTGATTTGATTTTCAGTATGCCGTTTGATTCTAAAATGATATTCAAAAGCGTCAAGGAGATGCTTATTGAACGTGTCAATCTGCAAAACAGATATTTGAACGGAAACCTTAGACAATTGTCTGCAGACTGCACTTTCAGCATTGCTGATGAACGTTTTGTAACAGAGTTCAATACATTCTGTGCGCAGAATCCTGATAATGCTCTTAAAAATATTTCAGCTTTTGCGGCGTCTTTGGGAGTAACCCAGGAACTTGTGGATATGAAATTTAAACGACTTACAGGTATGGTAGCCTCTGAATTTTTGAAGGCGAACGCCAGAAAATAAAAAGAACAGCCGGACGACTGTCCGGCTGCGTCTGTTTCAATGGTACCAAATTTTCATTCAACGAATAAACAAAAAAACTATTTACGCAAATGTAGTTCTATTTATTCAATATGAGTTCAAAATAAAGTTAATATATGTATAAAAATATCAAATTGGATGGTATTTAAGGATATTACAATAAATATACGTTTGAAAAGAGTTCTTGCAATCTGTTTCTCTGTTCTATATTGCGCGATAGTTTTCCCGCAACAGCATTTTGTGCGGTTTCAGCATTTTTTTGGCAATACCGAGGTCAGAGCGGTGGCCAGATCTTCTGATTATCTCTGGGTAGGTACATCAAATGGTGTATATGTTGCCAATAATGGGAATTGGACCAATGTTTCTGAAATCACTCCGGAACTGAAGTCAGAAGGCCAGATATATTCAGTGTCTGACATGAGGAATATTCTTCCATATGGACAGAAGGCTCTTCTTGCTACGGATATGGTTACAGCCTGTTACGATGTACTTGCTGATACCATTTCAGAACCTCTTTATTACGGCAGTGCCAGACTTGTTGCAGATGCCATGTGCAATGACGGAAATATTGCATACATATATACATGTAATTCCAATTCATTGTACTCCTACAATTTTGAGAACGGCAGGCTTGTGCTTCTCAAGGAATTCCAGTCTTTCGCGTTCAACGTCCAGCGTATGGTTATGGTTCCGGGCGGTACCCATATTCTGTTGATAGACAGAAGCGGATTGCTGTATCTCTGTGACCTTACCGCTCTTCATATATCGGAAATTTCCAATCTGCCGGGTAATGCGTCGGCATCGGTTGCTCTTTTCGATACCAACGGCGATTTGTGGATTGGTGCAGATAAAGGAACTGTTTTCCAATGCAGACTGAACCTTAACGCCAAACAGGTCGAACAGGTAAAGACTTACTTTGTTCATGCTGTAGGCGAGAACCGTTTTACCGATATCATAGATACAAGGTCACATATTTGTCTGGCTACCGGAAACAGTGGAATCTCATTCATCAGCCAGCCGTTCGGAATGGTCTCCAATATGGACGATGCCGAGATTCATAGCATAAAAAAGCTTTCTTCCTTAGGCTTGGGATATTTTTTCGGAATAACCGAAAAATCCGGTGCTGTCAGTATGAGATTTTCTTTTGTAGGTACTTTGTCCGCTTCTTCCATATATGAAAATTATTCTTTGGCAGGCAATTCGATAATATCTCTGGAAGAAGAACCCGATGGAAATGTCATTATAGGCAGCAATAGGGGAATTGACCGTTTTAATGTCAGATTTTTCAGAACTAAACCGGTTATCAGGGCGGATTTTTCCGACATCACGTCTATGGTTTCACTTGACGACAGTTATTATCTTGCCGTGTCCAAGATAAACGGACTGGTAACCATCAATCGCCGTAATGGCAAAATACAGGAATTCTATTCTCCTTCTTTACTTGGCAAAGCAAGTAACGAATCTCTGTCCAATGTAAGACTTGCCAAATCCAAAGACGGTCTGATTTACATATTGAATTATGGAGGAGTGAATTTTCTGTATGACAGGGAAACCGGTACTGCTGTGCGTTTTAGTTTTGACTTTTCCAAAGAGGACGAGTATGTTGAGCCAATAGAAATAGACAACCCTGATTATGCATATTTCCATTCCAAATATTCCATCTATGGACTGGATAAGGCGGAAATGAGTTCGTGCCGGATTATCAAATCGGAGAATATGATTGCCGATGCAATCCCGCTGAGAGATTCTGTATTTGTCTATTCCGATGGTACAAATATATTTGAGTACAACTTTATTGAAGATAACAGGAAACAGGTTTTTTCTTTGGATGTATTGGGAGTTGACGGTCTGTTCATAATAGGAATGGCAATGGACCGTTCTAAAAATGAGATGTGGGTAACAACATCCAAAGGTAATATTATCAGGCTTGACATACTTTCAGGCGGGTATGCTCTTTTTCCCAATGAATTATATGACAGGAACCATTTTATCCGCTATCCGCTGCTGTCCGGTTCCAACGGTTTTCTGTATTTCCCAGGTTTGTCTGGCATTCTGGTTGTCAATCCAAACGGATATAAGCCGTTTGACAATGATTCCAAGCTGGTATCCATCAACTCTTTCAAATGCGATGACGATGTTATCTACCTGAATGGGAAAAACAATCGTATATCATTGCCACAGACATACAAAGTGGCATCCTGCAATTTCCATGTCTCAAATTCGGATCCTTTGACCTCTGTACGTTTGCACATCGTTATGAAAAGAGGTTTCATTGTTGTAAGGGATTTTTATACATCGTCTTTGAACTTCCAGCTTGGGAATACGTCTCCAGGACGATACTCATTGTACGCATCGGTTCTTGGAACTCATGGCTGGGGAGAAATGGCCCGTCTGGCCGATATAAAACTTGTCAGAAATCCGTTCCTTTCCATTGTGGCAATGCTGCTCTACGTTTCTATTCTGTTGACCATTGTTGTTCTGCTGTTTGTTTCGCTGGTACAGGATATAAGGAAGAAAAATCATACTGCCAGACCGGATTATCGGGAAATGGAGCAGACAATGGGTGCAATAAACCACATGATATGCCAGCTGAAAATTCCGCTGCATACTGCAAAAGATCCGCTGAAAACAGCAATGGAGGGTGTTGCGGATAATGAAGAATTGTATCATAAACTTGTGAACGTATACGCAGATGTCAATCAGGCAGGCCGTATTGCAGACTGTATAATGAATACGTATTTCCCGGACAATAAGGACGAGGATATTGATATCCGGTCTTTGGAATTGAATGGATTTATTGAAAAACTGATTTTGTCTTTCGATGTTGAATGCAAGGCCAAGGGTGTAAAGATTATGTTCTCTCCAAATAATAAAGTACAATCGGTGAATACCGATGTTAAAAAACTGGAGAAAATTGTGTCTTTTCTGATTATAAATTCCATTAACAACAGTTCTCAAGGAACCGTTACTGTTTCCACCGGTATTGTCTCACAAAGTTTTGCACGTATATCTGTGACTGATATCCCGAACACCAGGCTGTCTTTTGACTGGGCTCTTTCTTATGCACAACCGATTGCCGACAGATTGCAGGGCAGGCTCTCAACCGTCGATCGTCCTGATGGAGTCACATTGCACATGTTGGATATCCCTATCAATTCAATGAAACAGGAAGGTGGCGCCGCCGGCGTTGTATGCAATTCCGCATCAGCAACTTTTGTCAATACAAAAAAGATGTCTCTGTTGCTGGTTGATGACCAGAAAGATGTACTTGATTATATAGCAGGCGAGATGGAGGACAAATTGCAGAAAGTCTATACGGCATCGGACGGAGTGGAAGCTTTGGTCTGCCTTGAACAGAATTGCCCGGATATAGTTGTCAGCGATATATTAATGCCTGACATGAATGGATTTGAACTTTGCGCGGCAATGAAAACCAATCTGAAAACCAGTCATATACCGTTTATTGCCATTTCTTCAAAAACGGAGTCCATGTATCAGAGTACATTAAACAAACTGAGCCCCGATGATTTTATTGACAAACCTTTTGATATTAACGATTTTTATCAGACAATCCGTTTCCACATTGGTAAAAGGATAGGGGTTTACGAAAAATATGAATCAGGAAAGATCAGCAGGCTGACCGCAGAAAATACATTCAGTCCGGCAGATGAGAATTTTGTATCAATGCTGAATGGATATATTGATAACAGTCAGGGCGGTGCTGTTGATATGCAAGGTCTGGAACAGCATATGGGTTTGTCTGTTAAAGACATTAATGACAAAATCAAGGCTTTGGCAGATACTACATTGGAAAAATATATTCAGAATATATTAGAATCCGTTTCAAATGAAAAGAAGTAATTATTTATTGATATTGTTGGCAGTTTTCTTTCTGGGCTCCAATGTCCTGGCTCAGAATGAACAGACTCTGACAATCTCCAGGTCTCATTTCCATTACAGGCCTTTTTCAACGGAGGAAGGACTGTCAAACCAGAATGTGACTTGTCTTGCAACAAACAATAATGGAATTTTGTGGATTGGAACCGATGCGGGACTTAATGTGGCCGTTAACGGTCATCTGCTCTCTTTTCTGAAATATTATACTGAAACCGGTTATTATGACATTGGCCGTGTAAATCATCTGGCGTGCAGTCCTGATTCCAGGGTTGTTCTGGTAAGTACTGACAATGGTCTTCTTTGCCAGACAATAGGTTCTTCCTGTTTCAAGGAAGTGTTGTATGACAATGAAAAAATAATTCCCTCTGCTGTTTTTTATGACAATGACGTTGCACTGATTCTGACAAGACATAAGGGAAACACCATAATATTGCAATATGAATTTGTTTCGGAATCATTGTCTCTGCTGAACGTACTGGATGGTGTAAGTTCCTATAATTTCACCAGAATTCTGAAGGTAAAAGGCGATGATGCAATTCTTCTTGCCGATGAAAAGGCTGGAATTTTCAGACTCAATACAAATTCATGGAAGTTGTCACGGCTATCTCATATAGGTGGAAATATCAATACGGATGCAATCTTTCAGGATATGTACGGAACACTGTGGGTTGCGTATTACAATGAGGGAGTTGTAGGCTACAGACCCGATATGAATTATACGCAGTATCAGGTTTTCAACACCGGCAATTCTCCGTTACCGCGTAACAATGTGACCTGTATAACCGAAACTCCGAACTCTTATCTGTGTTTTGTCACCGATGGTGGGGATATGGCAATAGTAGACAAGTCCAACAAATTGCTCAGGCTGGCCCAGAATCAGTATATACTGCAATCCAATTGTGCAATGTCTCTTGGAGTCAACATGCTTGTTGGAACTACACACAATGGTCTGATTCTTGTATCAAAGGATGATATATGCGTTTTGAACAACAGTAATCTGAAAGGTAATTCAAAGCTGTCCAACAATATTGTCCTTTCATTCAGTCAGTCTGATAATGCTGTCTGGCTGGGTACTGTGGACGGCATCAACAGATATGACGAGATTACCAAAGAGGTGACCCAATACCCTTCTACCGCCGGTATGCAGGTTAATGCTGTTACTGATTTGGACAGCAACAGATTGCTGTTCCTGTCCTTGTACGATGATTTTTATACATTTGACAAGACTACCGCCCAAATTTCTCCTTTCCGTTTCTTGGGAAGTGATTCAGACTGTTCGTCTATCGGTTATCAGAATCTGCAGATGTTCCATGCCAGCAACAATGATATCTACATTGTCAACTGCAATTCGAAAAATTATATATACAATTGTCAGACAGGAGAGATTACGGAGTTCATATTGACAGACAAAGACGGAAATCCGGATACCTGGGTCGGTTCAATCATTCCTATCTTCAATGGCATATTGCTGACCACGTTGCATTCCATATACGAGATTTCAGGAAATTCCTCCATACCGCGCCGTCTTTATACGGGCTCAACACGAATATACTCCTGTGCTGCTGATGCAAACAACAATTTGTGGTTTGTCAACAGCGACGGCCTGTTCATGTACAATTACCGGTTCAATGAGATGGATATGATTCTCCAGTCTTTCCCGAACAGTTATTATTCTACTCTTCTGATAGATAAGACATATGATAAAATATGGCTGGCTACATCGGACAACCACTTTCTGGTATATGATCCGAATTCGGGTATATATAATTACTACTCGCAGGAAGATGGTTTGGCTTTGAATAACAGGTATTACAATTATACATTCACATCAGATAGGGGAATACTGTATTTTCCCGGCTCTGCCGGTTTGACAGTGATCAATCCGTACAGTACAATGCAGTCTTTACAGATTCCCAAATCGGCACATACTCTGTCAGTCCAGATCAATTCCAGCGACAATGTCCTTCTGTCAGATAATCAGAACTATGTTTTTCCAAGGCGGTATTCATCTGCAATTGTCCAGATTGCACTGAACCAGCCGAATCCTTTGCAGACATCGGAACTCCGGTATTGCGTTATGAAAGGCTCCGATGTAGTGATGGAACTGGAGACTACTGAACCATATCTCAAACTGAATAATCTGAACAGCGGGCGCTATTCCCTGTATTTGCAGATGTTCAGCCGTAACGGTTGGTCAGACCCGGATAAAATCATGTCCTTTTATGTACCTGTGTCTTTGGAAAACATTCTGGCGATAAGTGTTATTGTCCTGCTTATGGCCATTCTCATAACAGCTCAGGTGATATATCTGCGTAAGAAAAGTAAGGAAAGATATAACAGTGATGTACAGAAAATCCATAAGGATACTTCTAACGTTTATGTCAGACAGATGGATGAACTGCTGTCCGGTATTCTGCATAAGAATATTACAACATATCACAATGTCAGCAATGTTCTGAAGCAGTTTCTTGACAACATTTCTTTGTCCAGGGAGCAATCAAAGAGCATCCGTTATCTTATCAAATATGTGGACCGTCTGATTAACGTGCATTCTTTGATAATTCAGGCCAACAGTCCGCTTGCCACTTCCTTTTCATTTGAGATAGAGCAGGTTGATTTATGCAAGTGGCTTGATAATCTTCTGATAGACTACAGAATGAAAGCAAGGTCCAAAGGAATAGAACTTAAAACTGTATATGATCCCCAGATAACTGTTGTCAATATGGATTGCAGGAAGATGGAGGCAGTGATATGTATCCTGATAGAAAACGCTATTACGTACAGTAGCGGGGGCAGTATACAGGTTGTGACATCGTATTCTTCTCTTGGCAATATCAAACTGTCTGTCATTGATGAGGGTTGCGGAATCAGCGGCGACATTGACAGCATTTTTGCACCGCATGTCCGTGAACATTCAGATATTCCCGGAACAGGCATGAGCCTTTATTCCGTTAAAGTTATGATGGAAAAAATGGGAGGGTCCATAAGTGCGTACAATAATCTGAACAAGGGCGCAACATTCTTTCTCTATATTCCGTCCACACTTAAGACAGATGTTGTTACCGGCAAAAATGAGGACTTGACTGCAAGTTCTGTGTCTGATATTCCTGAACAGTGTGAGCAGTCTGATGAAGATGCGGATCCGTTTATGGACCAGTATTCCACCATCAATCCTGAAACAGATTTCAACACACTCGGCTATACCCTGCTTGTGGTGGATGACCAGCAGGACAATCTTGATTTCCTGAAAGAGGAGTATTCTGATCTGTTCAAAGCGGTGTATGTAGCCCATG
>JAKSIP010000001.1 GCA_024398715.1 Bacteroidaceae bacterium | reverse complement strand
CGCTCACAGACCATTCTGGCGGTGGTTCCATTGCTAAGTGCATTTCACCCTTCGCATTTTGGGCCTGTTTTGCGAAGGTTGAAGCGATTTTCGTTGCCACCCTTCGCAAACCTTCGCAAAAAAAGGAGGACGGAGCCTGTCCCCTGTTCACACCTGTTCACACAACATGTTCATAAAATTATTATCTTTGCGGATTGTAAAACCTACAATAAAACCTGCAATAAAGCTGCAAACCAAATGAAAAGAGGGCACATACTGCTGTTTATATTTGCCGTAATACTGGTGCTGGGCGTAATATGCGCATTGTACCCCAAAGACGGCATATTGGGACTCAGATTCCCGTCGCTTTCAGAAATAATAAAGGGAGAGGAAAAAGATACCGTACCTGCATTGTCGCCGGAAGAGATAATGGCCATGCGCCTGCGTGCCATAGAAGAAGAATCGTTCAGACAATACGCACTGACAGACCCGTCACGTTTCAGTTTCCCCAATGACAGTCTGGAATACTTTGACGCACTCTTTACAGCACTTGAAATGGCAGATTCTGTACCGGTAAGAATACTGCACTGGGGCGACTCACAATTGGAAGAAGACCGCATAACAGGACATATCAGACCCGCACTGCAAGAAAAATTCGGTGGATCCGGACCTGGCAGAATGCCGTTCATGCGCCACTACACATACACAATGGGCGTTGGTACCAGCGTACCGTTTGAACGCTATTCAGTTTACGGATACGGCATCAAAAACGAGACCAGCAACTACGGCCCGTTTGGAGACTTCCAACGCATAGACACCACGGCAACATTCACCTATTATCCTAATCCAAAGGTAGATACGGCCGATATCTTCAACCGTCTTACCATATATCTGGGCAACGTTGCCAATCCCGTAACATTCAAATGCGGTGGCGTAAGACAGACCGTAGAACCCGGAGAACTGATGTCAAAGGTAGTATTTGAACTGCCCGACAGCACAAGCAAAGTAACAGTATCGGTGAGCGGCGGTCCTGCAGACTGCTACGGAGCGCTGCTTGACAACAGAACAGGCGTAAGGATGGACAACATAGCAATGCGCGGATGCTCCGGCACAGTGTTCACGAAAATGAACCGTGAACAGATAGCAATGTTCTGCAAAGAAGAAAATGTACGTCTTATTATAATGCAGTTCGGCGGCAACTCCGTTCCAGTGCTGAAGTCCTCAAAACTTGGCACTTATATGAACTCAATCAAGAATCAGATAGACATGATGAAACAGGTTGCGCCCCAGGCAGCAATTCTGTTCATAGGTCCGTCCGACATGTCCACCATGGTTGCAGGCAAACGCCAGACCTATCCAATCATTCCGGAACTGGTAGATTCCCTGCGCAGCGTAGCAAACGCAAGCGGTGCAGCATATTGGGACCTGTACGGGGTGATGGGCGGATATAACTCCATGATAGAGTGGGTTAATGCCACACCTCCGCTTGCACGTACTGATTATATACACTTCCAGCAGGCTGGTTCTGCAAGGGTCAGTGAGATATTCTGCAAGACATTCTTCAAGTATTACAACAACTACTATGAGTTCCGCAAACATTAACGCAAAAAATAACATAAGAAATAGTGTCAGATACGCCCTCTTGTTTGCCGCAGTGCTGCTGAACGTGTCCTGCAGAACGGCAGACAGAAACAACCGCCTGCCGGCTTGTGCCCGTCCTGACCTGTCAGAACTGATATTCCCTGCAGAGAGCCGCAGCTTTGACACACTGGCGCACAAACTGCAAACCATGCAGAAAAGCAGCAAAGGCAACGTAAACGTTTGGCACATAGGCGGATCACATGTCCAGAAAGACCACTTTCCAAACCGTATGAGGCATAACTTCACAACCAGTTTCATGTGCGGCGACCGCGCCTTTCTGTTTCCGCGTGCGCTTGGGAACACCAATGTTGACTCAACATACTCCATAAGCACAACGGGAGAGTGGTTCTGCCCAAGAATGACACTGCCGTCTGACCGCACAAAACCAGATTATGGAATTACCGGTTTTGCCGCCATTACAACAAGCGCCGATGCAAGCGTAGGTTTCAATCTGAACCCTGACGGAAAGAAGCGCTACGTATTTTCAAGCGTGCGCGTACTGGGTTACGCATCGTCTTGCGAATCTTTTCCGTACATAGAGAAGACTGATTCCATTCAGAAAGCTGTATACGATGATGCCACATGCAGTTTTGTGTTCAATCTTGATGCCCCCACAGATACGCTTCTGATAAAATTCCACTTAATGGCCGGAGACAGCTTTGTTCTGAACGGACTGCAACCCATAAGCGGCAGGGCAGGGGTGAACTACTACACATCGGGAGTAAACGGAGCGGCGGTGACATCGTGGACAAATGAATGCGTAAACTTTGAGCGCGACTTCAACAATCTTATCAATCCCGATTTGGTTATTTTCGGTTTGGGTATCAATGATTCCGCTGTTCCAAAAGAAGATTTCAGCATAGAAAAGTTCAAAGCCAATTACCGCAGGCTCATTGACATGATTCTGAAAAAGAACCCTGACTGCGCGCTGCTGTTCCATACCAACAACGACAGTTTCCGCTACGTGAAAGGCGGCATGGAATACAACCGCAATGCCGAGAGTGTAAGACAGGCCATGCTTGAGCTTGCCGCAGAGTATAATGCTGCCGTATGGGACCTGTACGGCGTGATGGGCGCAGAAAACAGTGTCTATCAGTGGGAAGAGGCCGGACTCATTCTGCCTGACCGCCTGCACTTTACAAAAGACGGCTATGAACTGATTGCCGACATGATGTTCCAAGCATTGGTTAAAGATTTGAAAAACAGATGATTGACTGGGCCGACATATCAAACTTTATAGGGAGGTTGTTCTCTTTTGACCCCAACTCTCCGCTACTATTCACCCAATTCTATTTCTGGGCATTCTTTGCACTTGTATTTGCCGTCTTTTCCCTGGTTGGCAACAGACGTCTGCTCAGAAACTCGTTCCTGTTCTTTGTGAGCCTGCTGTTCTACTACAAAACCAGTGGCCTGTCGGTTCTGATACTTCTGTTTGTAACGTGTTCGGACTTTCTCATATCGCACAGGATATACAATTCCAAAACACCCGTGGCCAGACGCATATGGCTCATTACAAGCGTTACCATTGACCTGCTCTTGCTGTGTTATTTCAAATACGCCTATTTCTTTGCGGATTTTCTTCAGAGCGCATTCGGCATAGAGATTCAGATACACGATATTTTTGCCGCCATAGGCAACTCGATAACCGGCCAGGAACGTTTCAGCGTGGACAGCATAGTGCTGCCCGTAGGCATATCCTTCTTTACGTTCCAGATAATAAGCTACTCTGTCGATGTCTACCGCGGTCTGGTAAAGCCGGTAAGCAATCTGCTTGACTTTGGATTCTACGTAAGTTTCTTTCCGCAGCTGGTAGCAGGTCCCATTGTACGTGCAAAAGATTTCATCCCGCAGCTCTACAAGCCGTTTTTCCTTGGCCGCCGCCAGTTTGGAGTAGCGGTATTCTGGATTCTGAACGGTCTTGTCAAAAAGATTGTGCTGAGCGACTACATTGCCGTAAACTTTATTGACCGCGTGTTTGAAAACCCTACACTGTTTACCGGATTCGAAAACCTGTCGGCACTGTTCGGCTACTCGCTGCAGGTATATGCAGACTTTTCGGGTTACACCGATATTGCCATAGGTGTTGCAATGCTTATGGGATTCTACCTGCCGCAGAACTTCAATTCGCCCTACAAGGCAAGCAACCCGCAGGATTTCTGGCGCAGATGGCACATGTCTCTAAGCGCATGGCTCAAGAACTATCTGTATATCCCATTGGGAGGTAACCGCAAGGCTACTTTCGGAACCTTCTTCTGGATTATACTGTTTGCAATAATTGCAGTCATACTTTCCGGCAGTTGGGTAGTGTCTGTTGTTTTTATAGGACTGGCACTTGTTCTGTGGATAGTTGCGGCATTCAAGGCAGAAAGCAAGAAACGCATCCTGTCCAACATAAACCGTTTCATTACAATGCTGCTTGGCGGTATGTGGCACGGTGCATCGTGGAACTTTATCATCTGGGGCGGACTGAACGGCATAGGACTCATAATCTACCAGTTCTGGAAAGATATGGCATGGTGGCTCAGAATGACGCTTACTGCAGTAGTGACCATAGGACTGGGCATACTCAGCCATCTGTTTGAGGCACCGGTCTGGAACCTGCTGTTTGTATGGATGGCAATAGTATGTGCAGGAACGCTTGTGCGATACATCTATCATCTGGCCGGCGGCAGAAAATGCAGACAGATAGGGTATGTATGGGGTGTTGCACAGACATTCACATTCATAACATTCACGCGTCTGTTCTTCCGCAGCGGCAGCAATCTTGACCCGGCCACAGCCAATCAGGTTGCATGGGAAACCGCTCAGAACATGGTATATCAGATAGGTTCAAAATGGGATATGGGCCTTATCCCGCAGATATGTGCAGAATACTGGAAAGTGTTCGCGCTGGTTGTTGCAGGACTTGCAATACACTGGCTGCCCGTGCGCTGGAAACGCTGGTACAGACTTAATTTTGCGCTTATGCCTGTGCCGCTCATAGCACTGGCAGTTGTAATTGCGGTCATTCTGGTATATCAGTTCATAACTGCTGATTTACAGGCGTTTATCTACTTCCAGTTCTAAATTTCAAAACAGATTCAATATTTCTGCAACAATGGAAAAGATATTCAACATATTGCTTTTTGTTTCACTGTTCTGCTGTACGTCCTGTTTGAAAGAAAACAAGTTCAGTTCAAGTCCCGAATATGACATCAGCTTACAGAAAGACACATTGGAATTTGATACCGTATTTACCGCAACCGGCTCAACTACAAAAAGTGTAAATATCTATAATACAAACAACTACGGATTACATCTTGAAGCAAGACTTGCGGGTGGGGAGAGCAGTCCTTTCCGCATGAACATTGACGGGGAAAGCGGTGTGGTTGTTCAGAATCTGAGCATATGGGCAAATGACAGCATAACTGCATTTGTTTCTGTCACCATTGATCCTCAGGATAAGGATATGCCGTTCTTTGTTCAGGATTCAATACTGTTCACTCTCGAAAGCGGACTATGTACCAAATTGCATTTGACAGCATACGGACAGGACGCTGTAATACTGCGCAGCGTTACTTTCAGAGAGGATACCGTTATGACCTCAAAAAGGCCGTACATAATTTTTGATTCCTTATGCGTTGACAGCAATGCAGTTCTTACCATTGAAAAAGGGGCCGGTCTGTATTTCCACAAAAACGCTTTTCTGAAAGTGAACGGAACAGTTCACGCACTGGGCACTGCTGACAGCATGATCCAATTCCGGTCAGACAGACTGGATAATATTTTCAGTTATCTCAAATACGATGAACTGTCAGGAGAGTGGAGCGGCATCCGTATCGATACCGCCAGCTTTGGAAATATATTCCGCAGCTGTAACATACATGGCGCCGAAACAGGCATATATGCTACGGAAGATTCCGCATCACAGAATAACGGAATAAAGATTTATGCAAAAGGAACAGTTATCCACAACAATTCTGACTATTGCGTATTTCTGAACAACAGCAGTGCGGTATTTGAAAACTGTCAGATTACAAACAGCGGAAAATATTGTTATTTTGCCGATGGCGCCAGCCAGGACATCACATATTGCACAATAGCCAATTTTTACCCCTTTGGACAGAATAACGGTGCTGTTCTGCTGAATAATGCAGATTGCAGTATCCAAGGCAGCATCATTACCGGCAGGAGTTTGAATGAGCTTGTGTTCAGCAATACAGATTCCGTTGGGCATAAACAGTTTGTAGAAAAAAGTCTGGTAATGGCAAGAGATTCCGCCAATGCCATGTTCTATGAATGCAGGTTTGAGAATGTCAAAGACGAGACCAGTCAGGAGAACAATTTCAAAATGATTGACTATCAGAAATACAGTTCCGATTTTGAACTTGCCCCGTCAAGCAAAGCTGTCAGTATGGTAGATACCCTGTACAATCCCGTAGATCTGAAAGGCAGACCGAGAAACATAGAATTCTCCTGTGCAGGGTGTTATGAATATATACCTGTAAGAGAGGAATGATTTTAACCGGAATCTGTTTTGGATTATGAAACACGTAATATCTGTCATTCTTTTCCTGTTCGTTCTGCAACTGTCTGCGCAGACCACAACTGTTATGTTTTACAACGTGGAGAATCTGTTCGATACGGTAGATGACCCGCTCAAAAACGACGATGAATTCCTGCCTGGCAGCTACAAGCACTGGAATGAAAAGCGATATTGGATAAAACTCAACAATCTGTCAAAAGTAATTGTTGCGGCAGATACCCATAACGCTCCTGATTTTGTTGGTTTGGCAGAGGTTGAAAACAGTACTGTAATGGAAGATTTCACCAAGCGCGCAAGTATCAGAAAGGTTGGATATGAATATCTCATAACAGACAGTCCCGATGCCCGCGGCATAGATGTTGCACTTATGTACAAAGAACGTTCTTTCCGTCTGATAGGACATGAGAATCTTACTGTCAGTCTCTTGCCGTATTCAAAGGGGACAACGCGTCAGGTTCTGCACGCGTGGGGCAGAATAATCAGCGGAGATACGCTGCACCTGTACGTAACGCACTGGCCAAGCCGCATCAACGGGGCAAAGGCTACTGAACCGTTGCGCAAATGTGCCGCACAGGTAATCCGCAATTCGGTGAATCAGGTACTGGAATCATACCGCAAACCATACATTATCATTATGGGAGACTTTAACGAGACTCCGCACGAGGCCGCCGTAAGAGAAACGCTCAATGCTTGTCCTTTAGATAAGGTAACACAAAACAACAATCTGAAAGACAGTGTTTTAGTGTCGTTGATGGACAATGCTGACGGCTCGTACTGTTACCAGGGAGACTGGGAACAGATTGACCAGTTTGTGGTGTCGGCATCGTTCCTGAATGAGAGGGGAGTGTTGAATATGGAAAGTTTCAATGTATTCGATGCCGATTTCCTGCTGGAACCGGACAAGGTGTATGGAGGGAAGCATCCAAAGCGTACATACAACGGTGCAAAATACAACGGCAGCGGATTCAGTGACCATTTACCCATTGTACTTACATTTGATAGCGGAACATTATGAAAATAGCTCTGATTGCAGTCGGGAAAACCGTAGCGGAATATCTCAAGACCGGCATTGACGAATATGTTGGACGTATCGGTCACTTTGCCCCTTTTTCCATGGAGATTATTCCGGATTTGAAGAATACCAGAAATGTTGGTTTCGAGACTCAGAAACAACAGGAAGGGGCTTTGATTCTGAAACAGCTGCAGGCCGGAGATTATGTGGTTCTTTTGGACGATAAAGGACAGCAGTTCACATCGCCCGGTATGGCAAAATGGCTTGATACGCGCATGGGGGCATCGGACAAACGCATTGTTTTCATTATTGGAGGTCCCTACGGTTTCTCAAAAGATGTCTATGCGGCGGCAAATGCAAAGATTTCCCTGTCAAGCATGACCTTTTCACACCAGATGGTACGGCTTATCTTTCTGGAACAACTGTACAGGGCCTTCACTATACTGAAAGGACTGCCGTATCATCACGAATGATGCTGGTAAGTATTTTTTCCATTTTGTAGTTGGATAATAGTAAAAATTAGTATATTTGCGGAATTAAGAATCTGCAAAATATGTATCAGGCTTTATCTGAACTCGATAATATACAATTGTTTTTCAACACTGCAAACGCAGAATTGCTGAACATCTTCCTGGCAATTGTGATGTATGGTGTTGCTCTAGGAATCAAACCCCATCTTTTCAAATCCGCATTGGATTCACCCAAACCGTTGGCCGTAGGCCTGGTTTGCCAGTGGTTCGTATTGCCGGTGCTAACTTTCGGACTGGTACTTCTGTTCAGATTCCAAATTCCGAGTCAGGTAGCATTGGGACTTATTCTTGTGGCATCGTGCTCCGGAGGTATAAGCTCCAATTTTATGGTTCAGTATGGAAAGGGTAATGTGGAACTGTCAATTCTTATGACATCCATCACAACAATAGGAACCCCAATCTTCACTCCTCTCAACTTTGCGTTGTGGGGAGGTCTTTATGTAAAATACTTCAACAGGTTGGGTTTGGCATCGTACCAGCCGTTACAGGTATCTCTCGGTTCAACTGTACTGATGGTACTGTTCGTCATATTCCTTCCGCTTGTACTCGGATGGTTGACCAACAAGACAGCCCCACGTTTTTCCGAACGCCTCAAACCCGTAATGAGATATCTTTCAATAGCACTGTTCCTTGCTACAATGCTGGTAATGCTTATCAACAATTTTCAGGTGTTTGCCAAATACATCAAATACATGTTGCTGATTGTATTTGTCCACAACCTGCTGGCGTTCTGCATAGGTTATCTGGCAAGTATCATGTTCAAATTACCTGTAAAGGATCTCCGTACGGTTACACTTGACAACGGAATCCGCAATTCCGGACTTGCCCTGACTCTGCTGAACAATCCGAAAGTATTTCCAACAGGAGCGGGAGTGGTGAACGGAGGTATGATGTTTGTAACAGCCTTGTGGGGAGTATGGCATCTGCTTGCAGGATTTATATTGGCTGTTTGTTTGAGGCTCCTAAAATTCGATACATTAGATCTGCGCAGAAAAAAGCGCTCAATTTGAACTATATATGTCAAAGATTCAAGATTCAACTTTCGCCTATAGACTAGGTAGATTTTTCGTTGACAAGGTAACTAAACATTCATACAGAAAATATCAGGTAGAGGGTAAGGAGAATATTCCGGATGACGGTTATGTTATCTGGGTAGCAAACCATTCCAATGCGTTAAGCGATGCCCTGGCGCTTCTTGTTACAAACAAAAGTCCGAAAGTGTTCCTGTGCCGTGCCGATATTTTTTCCAAGCCCATTCTGGTAAAGCTTTTCACATATCTCAAGATTATGCCCATATACCGCATAAGAGACGGTATGGATTCAGTAAAAAAGAACACAGAGGTAATAGAGAAATGTGTAGACGTACTCAAATCCGGAACTCCTATCACGCTGTTTCCAGAGGGTACACATCAGCCAAAACATACACTTCTGCCGTTGAGCAAGGGTGTATTCCACATAGCCATGCAACTGGAACAGGCCAAGAAAGACAACAAGCCTGTCTATATACAGCCAATAGGTATAAATTACAGCGATTTCTTCCGCTACCGTGCCACATGTCTGGTAAAATTCGGGAAACCGTTCAATGTAAGCCAGTACCTGGCGGAACATACTGAACTTGACGTTCCTAAACAGATGCTGGAAATGCGGGAGATACTGACCGGATGCATAGAAAAGCAGATAGCATACGTTCCTGACAATTTAGACTACGACTCTGTTTGGGAATACACAAAACTCAAATCGAACAACCGCCGGTATTTCAAGCATGCCATCACACAAATAGAAAACGATGCCAACAAACGTTTCCGCGGACTTGAACGTATTCTGCTTGTAAACCGTTATGCAATCAAAGAAATGCTTCAGATGCAGCAGGACGAACCGGAAAGGACGGCGATTATGCTTGAAAAGATTGACAAGTTCCGCTTATGGCGCATTCAGAACGGTATTTCTGTATATTCAGTTGCCCGCAAGCATCCGGTTCTGCTTATGCTCAAGAATATACTTCTGCTGCTGATATCATTACCTTACTATCTGTTTTCCATCATAGTCACATTCCCAGTCTGGGTAACAACGCTTGTGCTGTTGCGCCACACTCATGACAATGCGTTTTACAATTCCATACGTGTGGGAGTAAGAATAAGCATTGGTGCCATACAGCTGATTCTGTGGACAGTCCTGTTCTTTGTCTTTATTCCGCACTGGTCTTTGGCACTGTTGCTGACTTTACTTCTTTGCCCTGCCAATATGCTGATAACAGACTATCATGAGCTGGCACGCAGAACAATGTCAGACTTCAAATGGTCTTTGAGCAAGAACAGATTCAAGCATTTGAGTTTTCTCTTTGAATGACATATTACTGCAATTCACTAAATAATTAACACGATATGAAAAGACAAAAATTTTACGCATTGGCTCTGGCATCGGCTATGGTTATGCCAATGGCAGCAAAGACCAATGCCATTCCCTTGGTTTATGACCAGGAGAATACCGGTGCAGCCTTTAAAGCTCCTGAGATGAAATCAATGGAAGAATCAGAATCAATCAAGACTCTTCCCAATCCGTTTGAGTTTTCCAACAGCAAAAAGCAGGTAAAGAAATTTCAGGACTGGGAAAAGCGCCGTGCTGAAATTCTTGCCGAGATACAGCATTATGAGCTTGGTGTCAAACCTCTTCCAACAGACGATCTTAAAATGGAAGCCTCTATGGAGGGCTCAACACTTAAGATTGTTCTTACCCGTAATGGAGAGTCTCTGACAATCACCACCACAATCCAGTATCCGCAGACAGGTACAGCTCCTTATCCTTTGCTTATAGGTTGCGATATGTGCAGTTTTTCACGTTTGCTGCTTGAACGCGGTGTAGCTTACTGCTCATTCACTTCCACACAGGTAAACAAAAAAGAGGGCGGTTTCCCAGGCTCTACAGGAGACTTTGACCGCCTGTACCCGGAATATACGGACGGTGGCGGATACGCAATGACGTCTTGGGGTGTTAGCCGTATCATCGACGCGCTTCAGGAACTGGGTGTGGAGAAAACAAACATTGACACAAAACATCTTGGCGTATCCGGCTGTTCATACGCAGGCAAGATGGCTCTCTATGCTGGTGTTCTTGACGAACGTATTGCTCTTACCATTCCGCAGGAACCGGGTGGCGGTGGAGTAGCTGCATGGCGTGTTTCAGAGACTCTTGGCAAGGTTGAAAATCTTGGTGCTACAAACCATAACTGGTTCATCAAGGATCATGACAAGTATGCCGGAGAAAATACACAGTACCTGCCGTTTGACCAGCATGAGCTGCTTGCTCTGTGCTGTCCGCGTGCCGTTCTTGTATTCGGTAACAACGATTTTGAATGGCTTGCAGAACCTGCAGGTTATGTTTCTTGTGTAGCAGCACGCAAGGTATGGGAAAAATTCGGTATTGAGGACCGTATGGGTTTCTCTATCAACGATGGTCATGGCCACTGCCAGCTGCCTCAGGTCCAGTATCCTGAACTGTTTGCTTTCGTTGACAGATTCCTGCTTGGAAAAGAAGATGTTGACACAAAGGACATCACATACATGAAAGCGTCAAAGATCAGCATCAATCCTTCTGAATGGATCAACTGGAAATAATAATAACTTTCCACATACAACACAAAAGGTGAAGCACACAACGCTTCACCTTTTGTTTATATGGTTGGTTATCAAAATAGACAATAAAAAAAAGGTGCAGTACCTTCACAGGCCCATGCACCCTCAAATTATAAAACACGTCTTTATTTGTTGCGGCGTCATTCCGCAACTGCACTGCAAAGGTACAACTAATTTTTTAACCCACAAATATTCCGGCCTGAAATTTTACTTTTTTTAAAAAAAAGAATTACCAGATGACTCGCAACTGGTAGACCAGACGCATGGGGGCATTGGTGTAGAGGTGAATGAATTCATACCCCTGTTTGCGTTCTGCGGCAGTTTCACGTTGCACCTTTATGTATGCATGAATCAATTGGCCTGGCTGGATTACAGTACCTTCGTTCAGATCAAGCCTTGAATGGAATCCGTTTTCAATATGACGGATTATAAGAGGAGTCTGACCTACATTTGTTATTGTAACTGGCAATTTTACCAGTTTGCGGTTTCCGGAGATATGAAAATCGGTCTCAGAACAATGAATGGAAGCATATTCATTCCCGTTCATGGACGGTTTGTCAGTAACGTGGGCATCGGTCAATAGAGAACGTTCCTCTTTTCCGTCTATATAAATGTGGACAATATCGTGTCTTGGACCTATCTTGGAAACAGATTCATCTATGTTGTAAGAAAGGACTACAGGTTCCACTTTGCCTGGACGTATTGCACGCGGACAGTCAATATCCAATTCCCTGTTGTCCGATTCCATTTCTACACGAATCATTTTGGAAGAAAGATTGGCCAGCATTACTGTTTTTGAGGCTTGGGTCCCGTATGTAATGTAGTTCCAGTCTATCTGGCGCGTAACAACACCAACGCTGTCATTGATTCTGATTGGATACAATTGGTTCATTGTCAAAGGAGAAGGCTCGACATTGGCTCTGAAAACCAGTTCCTGGCATTCATCCACTCCTTTAAAACATACGTACACATACCGGAACACTTCCTGGGACAAACCGGACGGGTCAAAAGAAACAACAACAGAATCTCTCTGTCCGGGAGCCACGCCAGTCTTGTTATGTCTGGTGGCAGTACAGCCGCAACTGGTTGCAACAGACTGGATGTAGAGCGTATCGCTGCTTGCGTTTGTATAGTTGAAATTACATTTTACAATTCCGTCTCCCTCTCTGATTGTACCAAAATCATATGCTGTAGAATCAAATTCTGCAGCATATTGTGCAAAAGCCTGAACGGACAACAATGCCGATAGGGTAGCGGTACAAAATATCTTTTTCATGTTCATGCAATGCAATTATTGTCAAGTTCATAACCTATTGTTGTTGAAGGTCCATGACCGGGGCACACTTTTGTCTGCTCAGGCAGTACAAAAAGTTTGTTGTGGATACCCTCAACCTGCAATGAATGACTGCTGTCCGGAAAATCTGTACGGCCTACACTTCCGCGGAAAAGTATATCTCCGCTGAACAGCAGCTGTTCCTGTTCACAATAGAATGCCATGCAACCGGCAGAATGTCCCGGAACGAATATGCATTTCAATTCCGTATTCCCGAATCTTACAATTTCCCCGTCCTGAAGCATATGTGCAATGGCTGGTTGCTCTGTTTCAAGCCTGAACCCCATTTTGCCCAACATCTTTTTTATATCTTCAAGCCAAACTTTATCTCCACCGTTTGCCCATGGTGCAATGCCGTAGCGCTTGCATACATACGGATTTCCGAATACATGGTCAAAATGAAGATGGGTATTGAGAAGCAGTTTCACATCAAGATTGTTTTCTTTTACAAACGCATCCAATATCTGTTCTTCCTGTGCTGTATACATACCAGGATCAATTATGGCCGCCTGACCGGTCTGATCCCATAATATATATGTGTTCTCTTCCAGAAAATTAAAAACAAAAGACTTGTATTGCATATTGTGTGTCATAAAACGTTTACCCCTCAGAATTGAAATACAGCTTGTAGAATTTGCCTTTTTCATCTGTTCCGGCCTCAATCAGATCTCTGTTCCCGTGAATATATATATGGAAGTTCTTGTCCAGTTTTATTACACTTTTGAAAGCGCGTTTCTCTTTTTTGACGGCATCGGGATTCAAATCAAAATTATCTCCAAGATCAATATCGCGATCCTGCTCATACTGCTGGCGGTAATTGTTGAAACGGTTTGTGAGTTCAGGTTGGGCAAGAACGCGTTCCTGAAACGTCTGATTGTCAAACTTAGGTGATTTTGCAAAATAATTCATTGATTTGTTCAGCAAATCAACCTGGTCCGCACGGCTTACCTGGAAATCCTGAGGAAGCTGTTCAATAAGATAGTTTCTGCACAGATGCATCATGTTCTCCGTCTGGAAATAAGCATCCTGACGACGGCTCAAGTGAAGGAAATCATCTACCCAATACTGTGCATTTGATTTGTTTGAATTGTCAACAACCATAACATAATATCCTTTCTGGCGTTCATAATTCAATACAAGACACCCTTTGTCCACCTTCTTCAGACTGATGCCTTCAACGGCACTCATATCGAATTTGTTTTCAGTATCGTGTTCTATTGTAAGGAAAAGATCCTTATTCTCTATTTTGAACAGTCCTATGGCATCGCACTCCTCGTTCCCGACAGAACAACCGGAAAAACGGACCACATAAAAGTCTCCGCCCTTTATTTGCGGATGGTCACAGCATTCATAAAGTTGCGTAGCAAGATCAACGGAGAAATCAAGCAGCATATCGGGATTGTCAAATATGTTGCTTACAAATTTGTAGACAAAGTTTCCGGACAGATCTCCGGTTTCGCTGCTGAAATTATAACGTTCACCGCTCTTGAACGAACCAATAAAGTAGTCTGTCAGCAACTGGTTCATTTCCTGTGTCAGGGCAAAAGGTTTGCTGCTGGTAATGCACTGCTCATCATTTGACTGGTTTCCAACCCAATGCAGTGCCAAAGATTCTATTGCTGGATTCATGCTGTAAAAAATTTGTGCAAATGTAGGATTTTATATTTAATTTTATTACTTTTGTCTTTTGGAAAGTTGATTTTGATGAAAGAATGACTTTAAAAGATCATTTGAATGACAATGACAGGTTTGCCGGGAATGCCGGGATGGCAGTTACGGAAATCAAAGACGGGTACGCTATTGCTGAAATGACAGTAGAAGAGAGACATCTCAATGCCGGCGGCATATGCCAGGGAGGTGCCATATTCACTCTTGCAGATCTTGCTTTTGCAGCAGCCGTCAATTCTTTGGGAAATCTTGCTTTTGCAATCAATTCAACAATATACTATCACACAGCAGCCAAATTGGGTATGCATCTGACAGCAACCGCACGCGTAATTGGCAGACAACCCAAATTACCGGCCATAGAGGTTATTGTTACAGCCCAGGACGGAACTCATATAGCCACATTCTCCGCTCAAGGCTACAACAAACGTATTCCAAACAATTACAGTGCATTAGAATGAATTATATAATATGAAATCCAAGCATGTCATAGGAATATTGCTACCTGCATTACTGCTGTTTACGGCATGTGAGGATCAGGCCGTATCCCATTCAACTGTCCAGACATTCCCTCTTGACAATGTATTCGCTTCAAGAAATGTTGAAGTTACCATATACAAGCCGGCATATTTCTCAAAGCTTGAGGAATACCCCGTAATATATGCGTATGCCGGGCGCGAGGCCAGTGTAAGCGAGTATTGTCACAGACTTGATTCGCTCATTGAGTGCCAGGCTATTGATCCTGTCGTAATGGCTTGCGTAACCGACCAGCGCAAAAAGATTCCTTCTGATCATATGGACGTTTATGAAATACTCTTCAGCGGAAAACTCATCAATACCGTTCAGGATTATTTCAAAGAGGGTGGCATATCGGCAGACCGTTCGAACAGATATATGTACGGTGTTTATTTCATGGCCGATGCCGCACTGCGCATAAGCATGAAACATCAGTCTCTGTATGCCAACTATTGGTGTGTAGGGCCTATGTTCTCTTCCATGTCACAGCAGCCGTTGCTGAAAGAAGAGACCAATTATTTCATTTCATGGAATGCCAAAGACGAGGTTAAGGTCTCTTTCAATTATTTCCCTGAACTGGTCAAGGATATTGAAAAAAGAAAAGGCCATGTGCAGACTTATGTATATCCGTTCAATAAGGACGAGGGTAAAATGCTTGCAGACGAATTCACAAGATTCGCATCCATCAGTCTAAAAAAAAAAAATATGACAGAAACTAATATTCTTCTTAGAACCGAGTGGGACACTCCACATAATACAATACCATTTGACAGCATAACAATAGATTTATTCAAGCCGGCCATATTGGAGGCAATCAAAATCAACCGCAGGGAAATAGACAACATTGTAACAAATCCTGAAACGCCCACATTTGACAATACTGTAAAGGCGTTGGAATTTGCCGGAAGTCTTTACGGAAACATCTGCTCAATATTCAACCTCTACCAGAGTTCTGTCACAAGCGACAGACTTGAGGAGATTGCAGAAGAACTTACACCTGCAATGACAACTCTTTCCAATGACATTATACAGAACGAGACCCTGTTTGAACGTGTCAAATACGTATACGATCATATACCGCAGGGACTTGATATGGAAGATCTCAAATTGCTTGACGATACATACAACAGTTTTGTGCGTCATGGTGCAAATCTTTCTCCCAAGCGTAAAATGGAATACAGGGAGGTTTGCGAACAGCTTGAACTTGCAACTCTCAAATATGACAGGAACATATTGCGCTATACCAACAGCTGGTTTATGCACCTTACCAATCCGAAATCTGTTGAGGGTATGCCGGATAGTGTTGTTGAGCAGGCTGCAGAAGAGGCAAAAAGCAGAAATCTTGACGGATGGGTATTCACGCTTCACGCACCAAGCTATGTTGCATTCATGACATACTGCAAAGACCCTGAGCTGCGCAGAACAATGTATATGAAATACGCTGCTACGGCATATAATGACAAGGAGTTTGACAATCAGGATCTTGTGCGCAAGATTGTCAATCTCAAACAGCGTTCGGTACAGATTCTGGGGTATAAGAATCTTGCAGAGTACATTCTGCCCAAACGTATGGCTGAAAATACAGACAATGTATATCAGCTGCTCAATACACTGAAAGATGCCTACAAGCCTACAGCATTGAGAGAGGTAGAGGAACTGCAGGAATTTGCCATAGAACAGAATAATCCCAAATATATGCTCAACGCTTGGGATTTGGCATATTACGGAGAGTTGCTTAAAAAAAAACGTTATTCCCTTGATATGGAAGAGTTCCGTCCATACCTGAAACTTGATAATGTCATAAGAGGTGTGTTCGGTCTTGCCACAAGATTATATGGAATCACATTCAAGCGCAATCAGAACATACAGGTGTATGACCCGGATGTCCGTGCGTACGAGGTTTACGATAAAGACAGCAAATTCCTGGCCATTTTATATGCCGACTTCTTTCCGCGTGCCAACAAACGCAGTGGTGCCTGGATGGATCTGCTGAGCGGTCAGTATATGAAAGACGGAAAAAATGTACGTCCGGCCGTAACAATAAACATGAACTTCTCCAAGCCTACCCAGAACAAGCCGTCCCTTCTTACAATGGACGAGGTAGGTACCTTCCTTCACGAGTTCGGACATGCTCTTCACGGAATATTCTCCAATGTGAAATATGAGTCTGAATGCAGTCCTAACGTATATTGGGATTTTGTTGAGCTCCCGTCCCAATTCATGGAAAATTTCCTGATTGAAAAGGATTTTCTGGACACATTTGCCAAACACTACATTACAGGTGAGACTCTGCCCCAGTCATTGCTTGACAAACTTATAGAAGCCCGTCACTATCATGCCGCATACGCATGCCTGCGCCAGTTGAGTTTCGGATTCATCGATATGGCATGGTACACACTTGAAAAGCCTTTTGAAGGGAGTGTACGTGATTTTGAAAACAAGGCATGTTCTTCTGTTACACTTATTGAACCGGTACAGGGAACCTGCACATCAACACACTTCTCCCATATTTTCTCCGGAGGCTACAGTGCCGGATATTACAGTTACAAGTGGGCTGAGGTGCTTGATGCGGACGCATTTGAACATTTCAAGGAACACGGAATTTTCTCTCAGGAAATTGCCGAATCATTCCGCAAGAACATTCTTGAAAGGGGCTCAGTTGAAGACCCTATGGAGTTATATGTCCGTTTCCGCGGCAGCAAACCCAAAATAGATGCCCTGCTGCATAGAGACGGTTTGAAGTAATCTTCAGAATATTATGAACAGAAAACTATTTGCCAGTCTGTTTGCTCTGGCTTTTGCAATATGTATTCATGCCGGTGTTGTTTCCCAACAGATGGCACAGGATTTGGCCCGTGATTTCCTCAGCAACAAAATTCCTCAAGTCAAAGGCAGTTCCGGAACATTGGATCTGGAACTGGTAATGGAGCAATGTGCCCGGAAAAGAAACAGTACTGTTCCGTTATTTTATATTTTCAACTTTGGAAATGACTCTGGATTTATCATTATGTCCGCAACCGATGCCACCGTCTCCGTTCTTGGTTGGAGCAACTGCGGCAGTTTTGATCCTGAAAACATATCAGACGGTTTGCAGTATCTGATTGACAACTATACGGAGGAACTCAAAAGTTCCGTTTGGGAAGATGTATCCGGTTCTGTCCTGCAACAAGCAAAGACATCGGCCAGAACTTTTACCGGACAGCGTTTGCTGCAAACGGCAGAGTGGGGACAGAATTATCCTTTCAACTACAAACTGCCGGTTAATTTCATAACAGGCTGCGGAGCAACGGCTGCTGCCATTATTATGAAATACCATAACTGGCCGGATGTTGGGCAGGGACAACACTCTGTATGGAACAAAGAAATGAAGAAATCATTGTCAACAACCTTGAACACTTATTATGATTGGGACAACATGCCTGTTTTCACACAGCAGTCATACAACAGCCAATCTGTCAAAGCCTTATCTGACCTTCTGTACGATGTCAGCGTTTGTTCCAATACTGATTTCAATTCTGCAGAAAAGGGCGGGAGCGGGAGCAGTTCCTACGACCTCACAAACGTACTGTCAAGATATTTCAAATACAAAAGGACAGCATTGATTGATAAAAAATATTACTCTGACCAGGCATGGGACAGTATTCTTCATGTTGAGATAGACAATAACAGGCCAGTATTGTATTCAGGTCACGACAGCAACGGTTCCAACGGTCATGCTTTTGTTGTTGACGGTTATGACAATGCGTTTTACCATGTCAATTTTGGCTGGAACGGAAAAGAAAACGGATATTTCATATTGTCGAATCTGGTATTTGAGACAAACAAGTTTGATTTTTCCTATGGACAACAGGCCATAATCCACATTGAACCGGACAGGAGCAACCGTAAATATGTCTATTCTCCCGTTTTTGCAGATAACGATCACACAGCAATATCGGCAGATGAAAAAACAGTCAGAAAAGGTATTCCTTTCAATGTATGCGTAAAAGATATTACCGCATTGGAAGAAAGAACTGTTTACCTTGCACTTTTGGACTCCAATCTGGTTGTAAAGGAACGTCTTGCTACAATCGGAAAATTGAAAGAATCCACTGTCTATAGTTATTGTTTTAGAGACAACTGTCTGTCCCTTAAAAATGCAGATCCGACAGATTATATAGGCTTGGTCACATATGACCCTTATGACTACAGTACAGAAATTGTAGATTACGCATTCGGAGACAACAGTCAGAACAGGCACGCTTGGATTCCGGCATATGACAACACTTTGAAGTATCATAATATAACCTACGAATACAACGGCAGCAGCATAAAGGCATCCCTGTATCCTGAAGGACAGACAAAAGTTGTCTTTGGAATGCCTTTCTATGTTAAGGTACAACCGTCAGATGCTGTTTTTTTCAAAAATACAGATTCCATTCAGGTAACAGTAGGCAGCTCTGACGACTTGATTATCGAAACCAACTTTTTAGAATACTATAAGCAGGGCAAGAAAGTGGGGTATAATCCTGTATTCTTGATATTGTCTATGTCAGACAATCCCAACATTACGCTGAATTTCAAAGAATGGACAACAACAGGCGCGGAGACCATACCTGCAGAACATTCAGACAACAAGACCTACAATCTGAACGGATACCGGATACAATCGGCCGTTGCACCGGGTATTTATATCAATGACGGAATCAAAGTTTTGAAAGAATAGAATCTGCCAGTTCCAGATTGTCAGTACGCAGAAAGACATGTGCGTTATTGGCATCGGCATAAGCGTACATATATTCCACGGAAATATTGTTGTCAGCAAGAAGTTTCAGAATCTTTGACATCTCTCCTGGACGGTCCGAAATATCCAGACGCACCACCTTTGAAACGTGAACGCCGATATTGTTCTCTAGCAGAATGCTGTTGGCGCGCTGCGGGTTATCAACTATTATATGTGCAATTCCGAATTTTGCAGATTCCGAAACTGTAAACGCATGCATATTGATACCATTCTCGCCCAATACCTTGGAGATAAAGGCAAATCTGCCGGGTTTGTTCTCCAAAAATGCTGAAATCTGTTCTACTAACATATAGTTTAACGGTTAACGGTTATTTGAATATACGGTGGTCAATGGCACGCTTTGCCTTGCCGGTAGAACGCTCTATTGAACCGGGTTCGGCAATCTTGATGCTTGGACGGATACCTACAACACTCTGAATACGGCCTGAAAGAGCCTTGGTGTATTCCATATAGACGGAAATCTGGTCTGAGTAGGCATCGGGCATAAGTTCAACATGAATATCAAACGTGTCTGTATTGCCAATGCGGTCAACCTCTATCAGGAAGTATGGCTGGAACTGCTTGAACTCAAGCAGGATAGACTCTATCTGTGACGGGAATACATTTACTCCGCGAATAATGAGCATATCATCGCTGCGGCCAAGTATCTTGCTCATGCGTACCATTGTACGGCCGCACTCGCACTGTCCGTAGTTAAGGCTTGTAAGGTCACGCGTACGGTAACGGATCATTGGCATGCCCCATTTGTCAAGAGTGGTGAAGACAAGTTCGCCAACCTGACCCGGTTCAACAGTCTCAAGCGTATTCGGATCAACAATCTCCGGATAGAAGAAGTCTTCCCAGATATGTGTGCCGTTCTGGCATTCACACTCACCGCCCACACCGGGACCGCTTATCTCTGTAAGTCCGTAAATATCGTAAGCTTTGATTCCAAGCTTGTTCTGGAGTTCCTGGCGCATTGAATTGGTCCAAGGCTCGGCACCGAATACGCCAACCTTGAGTTTCAGGTCCTTGTTTGTGTCAAGGCCAAGTTTGGCAATCTCTTCTGCCATGAACAATGCGTAAGACGGAGTACAGCACAGACCGGTAACACCAAAATCCTGCATGATCTGAATCTGTTTCTGCGTATTTCCGCTGCTCATAGGAACTACCGTAGCTCCAATTTTCTGAACACCGGCGTGTGCGCCCAGTCCGCCTGTAAACAGGCCGTATCCGTATGAAACCTGAATGATGTCGTTTTTGGAGAAACCGTAGGCGGTAAGACAGCGTGCAACACACTCTTCCCAATTATCCAGATCCTGCTGGGTATAACCTACCACAATAGGTTTGCCTGTGGTTCCGCTTGATGCATGCAGACGGATAATGTCAGACATCGGCACAGACATCATACCGAAAGGGTAGTTGTCACGCAGATCCTTTTTGACTGTGAACGGAAGTTTTGTAATATCGTCAATGGAACGGATATCGCTGGGGTGTACTCCGTGAGAGTCAAATAGTGCACGGTAGAACGGACTGTTGTTATAGACATGTTCAACCATACGTACAAGTTTTCTGCTTTGGAGTTCGCGCAATTCCTCGCGAGACATACACTCATGCTCTTTGTTCCAGATCATTTTTTCATTAAGATTATACAATGTGCCGCAAAATTACTCATTTTTATAGAATCTTGTCTAACTTTCCAAGGTAATTTTAAGATAACATAACCCAATATTGAGTACCTTTGCGGTAAATTTCAATATTGAAGTGGAAGAAAAAATAGTACTAGGAATAGAATCCAGTTGCGACGATACCGGAGCCGCAGTCATAAAAGACGGCATTCTCCTTTCAAACGTAGTTGCAAGTCAGAATGTCCACATGGAATACGGCGGGGTAGTGCCGGAGCTGGCATCGCGCGCCCACCAGCAGAATATTGTGCCGGTTGTGGATACAGCGCTCAAACGCGCGGGCGTCAAGCCGGAGCATCTCAGTGCGGTAGCATTTACAAGAGGTCCGGGACTTATGGGTTCGCTGCTTGTGGGAGTGTCTTTCGCCAAAGGCTTTGCCCGTTCGCTCAATATTCCCATGATAGAGGTCAACCACCTGCAGGGACATATCATGGCCCATTTTGTACGCACGGCCGACGATGACCACAAATCTCCTGATTTCCCGTTCATCTGCCTGCTTGTTTCAGGCGGAAACTCCCAAATTGTCCGTGTTGACGCATACAATAAGATGACCATTATCGGACAGACCATAGACGATGCCGCCGGCGAGGCTATTGACAAGTGTTCCAAGGTTATGGGGCTTGGATATCCGGGCGGTCCTATCATTGACAAACTTGCGCGCCAGGGAAATCCCAAGGCTTTTGAATTTGCCAAACCGCATGTTCCCGGTTACGACTACAGTTTCAGCGGTCTCAAGACATCGTTCCTTTATACTTTACGCGACAAGGTGGCTCAGGATCCCGATTTCATTGAAAAGAACAAAGCTGATCTGGCAGCCAGTCTTGAACGTACAATTGCGGAAATACTTATGAAGAATCTGCGTGCTGTCGTAAAGGAGACGGGTATTAAAGAAGTTGCGCTTGCCGGAGGCGTGAGTGCCAATACGGGACTCAGAAACGCTTTCCTTGACCATGCGAAAAGATTCGGATGGAACGTATATATTCCAAAGTTTTCATACACTACCGATAACGCTGCCATGATTGCCATGACGGGTTATTTCAAACTGCTGGACAAGGATTTCTGCAACATTGACGTACCCATTTTTGCAAATACGGTATTGTAGCATTATTTATATTCATTTTTTTTGGGATTTTTTCCTAATTTATTTGGAAATAACAAAAAAAAGCAGTTACTTTGCACACCGATTTTGGAACAAGAGTTCAAACTACAAAAAAATAGATAGAAATGTCGAGAATTTGTCAAATTACCGGAAAGAAGGCTATGGTTGGCAACAATGTTTCTCACTCTAAAAGAAGAACAAAGAGAACATTCGATGTAAACCTGTTCACCAAGAAGTTCTACTATGTAGAGGAAGATTGCTGGATTAGCCTTCGCCTCAGCGCTGCAGGTCTTAGAACCATCAACAAGTTGGGTCTTGATGCCGCACTTAAAGAAGCAGTCGCCAAAGGTTATTGTGATTGGAAAAGCATTAAAATCATTGCTTAATTAAGGAGTTTTATCATGGCTAAGAAAGTAAAAGGAAATCGCGTTCAGGTCATCTTGGAATGCACTGAAATGAAAGATAGTGGTATGCCGGGCACTTCACGTTATGTTACCACTAAGAACAGAAAAAATACTCCGGAAAGACTTGAGTTGAAGAAGTACAACCCAATTCTCAAGAGAATGACAATTCATCGTGAAATCAAGTAATACGATATAGCACTATGGCAAAAAAAGTTGTTGCAACCCTGCGTACAGGTAAGGTCTCAATGGCCAAACTGATTAAAATGGTTAAGTCACCAAAGACTGGTGCTTACGTATTTGAGGAATCAATTGTTTCTGACGACCAGCTCAAAGCTGCCATCAAGTAAATAGGAAATATTCCAATACAATCCCATTAAAGTGAGAAGTCCATGGCTTCTCACTTTTTTTTGTCTTAACGGTCGGATAAAAGAGAGTTTTTTTGTATTTTTGTGAAATTTGAACAGATTGATGAAAAATGGGACTGTTTTCTATATTTTCTAAAGATAAAAAAGAGGTTTTGGACAAAGGCTTGGAAAAAAGCAAGACATCTATTTTTTCCAAACTGGGTCATGCCATTGCAGGTAAGAGCAAAGTTGACGATGAAGTTCTGGATAATCTGGAAGAAGTTCTTATTACCAGCGATGTTGGCGTTGAAACCACATTACGTATAATCAAGCGTATTGAAGAAAGAGTAGCCAAAGACAAATATGTAGGAACATCAGAATTGAATTCAATACTTAAAGAAGAAATAGCCGCTCTGTTGCAGGAAAACGGTTCTGTATCTTCTGAAAACGGTGAATTCAAAATACCTGAAGGTATCAGCGGTCCATACGTTGTACTGGTGGTAGGTGTAAACGGTGTTGGCAAGACAACAACAATAGGAAAACTTGCATACCAGTACAAGAAGGCCGGCTACAAGGTTGTTCTTGGTGCGGCCGATACATTCCGTGCCGCAGCAGTTGACCAACTTCTTGAATGGGGTAAAAGAACCGGTGTCCCTGTTATCCATCAGGAAATGGGCTCGGATCCGGCATCGGTTGCGTTTGACACATTACAGTCTGCGGTATCAACCGGAGCGCAGGTTGTTCTTATCGATACGGCAGGCCGTCTGCATAACAAAGTGGGTCTTATGAACGAACTGACCAAAATCAGGAACGTCATGAAAAAGGTTGTGCCCAGTGCTCCGCACGATGTTCTTCTTGTTCTTGACGGCTCCACCGGTCAGAATGCATTTGAGCAGGCCAAGCAGTTCACTCAAGCCACCCAGGTTTCCAGTCTGGCTATTACCAAACTTGACGGCACTGCACATGGTGGAGTAGTGATAGGCATTTCTGACCAGTTCAAGATACCCGTAAGGTATGTGGGACTTGGAGAGAAAATGGAAGACCTGCAGCTGTTCAACAGAGAAGAGTTTGTTGATTCATTGTTTTCATAACTGAGACACGGCATATGCGTAAAAGTCAGATAGATGTCATAACATTGGGTTGCTCCAAGAATCTGGTAGATTCGGAGAAACTTATGGGTATGCTATCCGCTGCCGGCTACGTTATGCACCATGACCCTGACAAGGTCACCGCTCCCGTTGTGGTAATCAATACCTGCGGTTTTATAGGCGATGCCCAGGAAGAATCCATCAACACCATTCTTGAATGTGCTGCAATGAAAGAGCAGGGCATTATCAGAAAACTGTACGTTATGGGTTGCCTGTCACAGAAATACAAATCAGAACTTGAGCAGGAGATTCCCCAGGTTGACCGTTACTACGGAAAGTTCGATTGGACACTCCTTGCAGAAGACCTGAAAAAGGAGAATAGCGCAACCGGCAGTCCATGCAGTGCTCCAAGGCGTATCATTACCACTCCAAAACATTACGCATACCTCAAGATTGCAGAAGGGTGCAACCGCAGTTGCGCGTATTGTGCAATTCCTTTAATGACCGGCAAGTATCAGTCTTATAACCAACAAGATATAATAAACGAAGCCAAGTACCTGATTGATAATGGAGTCAAGGAAATCCAGCTTATTGCCCAGGACCTTACCTATTACGGATATGATCAGGACAAACGTTACCATATTGCGGAACTTGTTGACAGTCTTGCCCATCTGAACGGGCTTGAGTGGATACGTCTGCATTACGGATATCCAAACAATTTCCCCATGGAGTTGCTTGATGCCATAAACAGCAACAGCAATGTATGCCGTTATCTTGACCTTGCCCTTCAGCATATAAGCAATCCTGTGCTCAAGCGTATGCGCAGAAATATCACTGCTACAGAGACATCTGATCTGATTCATGCCATTCGTGAGAAAGTACCGGGTATCCATCTGCGCACCACGCTTATGGTAGGATTTCCTGGAGAAACGGAACGGGATTTTGAACAGCTTGCGGATTTTGTGCGCGCCTCGCGTTTTGAACGTATGGGAGCATTTGCCTATTGTCAGGTAGACGGCACATATTCAGCCATGCACTATAAGGACGATGTTCCTGAAGAAGTCAAACAGCAGCGTCTTGATGCCCTGATGGAAATCCAGCAGGATATATCCTATGAAATCAACCAGGATAAGGTTGGACAGACTTTAAAAACAATAATTGACCGCAGGGAAGGGGATTACTGGGTTGGAAGAACCGAATTCGACTCACCGGAAGTAGACCCTGAGGTTCTGATACCCTGCGAAAACCATAAACTTGAAACAGGTAATTTTTATAACGTACGCATTACAGATTCAGCTCCTTTTGAACTGTACGGTACAACAGACTAATAATGTTTTATGAATAACAAAGAGTTTATTGGCACATTATCCAAAAATGCAAAAATGTCTGTAGAGAAGACAACAATGCAGGTTGCGCAACTTATTGGCACCATGCTTGATACCCTTCAACAGAACAATGTGATAAGCATTAACGGATTTGGTACTTTAGAGGTTAAACAAAAAGCGGAAAGAATCAGTGTAAACCCCACTACAGGAGAGCGTTCTCTTGTTCCGCCCAAACTCTCTCTGACTTACAAACCGAGTGATATTCTTAAAGACAAACTGAACAAAAAGTAACAGGCCCTTATTATGGATAACAGGACAAAACTGAATTTGAGTCTGCTGGCTGAATCACATAGCAAACGTACAGGTGCAGCCAGGTCTGAATGCGAAGATTTTGCGCGCACTTTCTTTGATACAATTACCAAAGCCCTTCAGGATGAAGAACTGGTTAAAATCAAAGGATTTGGCACGTTCAAGAAAGTACAGATCTCTGCCAGAGAAAGCGTTGATGTCAACACCGGAAACAGAATACTGATAGATGCGTACACAAAAATACAATTTGTACCTGAACAGAGCGTAAAAGATATCATTAATGCTCCGTTCTCTTCTTTCTCCAGTGTTCAAATTGAAGACAATGACAGCGAAGACGCTTTGAAAGAAAAATTTTCCGTCATGCAGGAATCCGATGAGGAAAAGGCAGAAAATGAAGAGGAAAAGAAGATACAGGCAGATATAATTGAAGCTGGGAATCGTGAGGAAAAGCCTGCCGCTACCGTTCAGCCTGCCGCTACAGACCAGCCTGACGACGCTACGGACCAGCAGCCTGCTGCTACAGACCAGCCTGACGACGCTACAGACCAGCCTGCCAATCCGGAAGATACTCAAGACAATGTTGCCGCTGCAAAAACGCCTTCCAAGAAAAAATGCAAAGCAGGATGGACGGTTCTGATTGTTCTGCTGGTACTGTTGCTTGCCGCCGCTGTTTACTATGTTCTGACTCTTTACAATCTTGTTGAACCCCTTGATTTGAGTTTTATCGGTATTGATTTTCCAAAAAGTGAATAGAACTGCCAATAAACAGAAATCAAACATTATTATATTTTTTTAAAGCGGTACATACATTTATAAACAATAACTTTGAAACAGAATAAACTTTAAACAAGATGAATGCAAATATTGATATTCGCGAGTTAAACCAGCGCATAGAGGAAAAAAGCGCATTTGTTACCAATCTGACAACCGGAATGGATCAGGTTATTGTAGGTCAGAAACAATTGATTGAATCTTTGCTCATAGGTCTTCTGTCAAACGGACACATTCTTCTTGAAGGTGTTCCAGGCTTGGCTAAAACACTTGCAATCAAGACATTGGCAAGTCTGATCGATGCAAGTTTCAGCCGTATTCAGTTTACTCCGGACCTGTTGCCTGCCGATGTTGTAGGTACAATGATATACAGCCAGAAGAACGAACAGTTTGTTGCAAAAAAAGGTCCTGTTTTTGCCAACTTCATACTTGCTGACGAGATTAACCGTGCACCGGCAAAAGTACAGAGTGCACTTCTTGAAGCTATGCAGGAACGTCAGGTAACCATAGGCAGCGATACATTCGCTCTTCCAAAGCCGTTCCTTGTTATGGCAACCCAGAACCCTATCGAACAAGAGGGTACTTACCCGCTGCCAGAGGCCCAGGTTGACCGTTTCATGCTCAAAGTGATAGTTGATTATCCAAAGATTGAAGAAGAAAAACAGATTATACACCAGCAAATAAACGGTTCATTCTCCGCTCCTGTCCGCAGTGTTGTTACAACTGCAGAGATTGAAGATGCCAAGAGCGTTGTCAACCAGGTATATCTTGATGAGAAAATTGAACAGTACATTGCTGATATAGTATTTGCCACACGTTATCCGGAGCGTTACGGTTTGCAGGAACTGAAAGGGCTCATATCCTTCGGTGGTTCTCCGCGTGCTTCAATCTCACTTGCCATGGCAGGCCGTACCTACGCGTTTATCAAACGCCGCGGTTATGTGGTTCCTGAGGATATTCGCGCCGTGGCACATCTTGTACTGCGTCACCGTATTGGACTTTCCTACGAGGCCGAGGCCACCAATGTCCAGGCAGACGAGATTGTAAGCAAGATTCTGAACCGCATTGACGTGCCTTGATTTTCATAATCCGGAAAATTACCACAAAGAGTAATGGAAGAACTGGATCTGATACAAAAAGTCCGCAAAATTGAGATAAAGTCCAAAGGACTGTCAAACAACATCTTTGCCGGTCAATACCATACAGCGTTCAAAGGGCGCGGTATGGCTTTCAGCGAGGTGCGTGAATACCAATATGGAGACTCCGTACGCGATATCGACTGGAATGTGACAGCCCGCATGGACCACCCATACGTAAAGGTGTTTGAAGAGGAACGCGAACTTACGGTTATGCTCCTGGTAGATATGTCCGGCAGTCTTGATTTTGGAACATCGTCACAAACCCAACGCGAACTGGTCACGGAAATAGCTGCAACACTGGCTTTTGCAGCCATTCAGAACAATGATAAGGTAGGATTGCTGTTCTACACAGATCATGTGGAAAAATTCATTCCGCCGCAGAAGGGTAGGAAACATATCCTGTATCTTATCCGTGAACTGCTTAATTTTGAACCTGAAAGCAGAACCACCAGTCTGCAGGCACCGCTGGAATTCCTGACCAATGCTATCAAAAGGCGTTGCACCGCATTTGTACTGAGCGATTTTGTGGACAACAGCAATTTTCAGAATGCCCTGACAATATCCAACCAGAAGCACGATGTTGTTGCAATTCAGGTATATGACAAACGCATGGAAGAGTTACCCAATATCGGATTGGTAAACATGACCGATGCCGAAACCGGTATGGAAATGTACGTTGATACAGGCTCCAAATCTGTCCGCAAGCGTCATAACGAAGCCTGGAACAGGCAGCAGGCAAGACTCAAGGAAATGTTCAATAAGAGCCGGGTGGATTCCATTTCAATCAGAACCGATCAGGATTTTGTAAAGGTATTGTTAGGATTATTTGCATTAAGAAGCTGATTATGAAACGTTTATATACATTTGTCTTATTTTTGGCTTTAAGTGTGGTTTTGTTTGCCAAAGAAAAAGAAGTGGTGGTAGAACTGCAGTGCGATTCCATTGGCATCCTGATAGGAGACCAGACCAAAGTCCACATAAGCGTAACGTGCGATAAAGGTTCCCAGATAACATTGCCCGATTATGACAAGCACATCATTCCCGGTCTGGAAATTATTCCGCCGGTTGAAACCGATACGCAATTCATAAATTTCGGACAGCGCATGACTGTCAACAATCATTATACAGTCACCGCGTTCGATACTTCCATGTTCTATATTCCGCCTACCAAGGTTTATGTTGACAATGTGGTATGCAGAGCCACTCACGGCATTCCGCTGATGGTATATGCATTCCCCGTTGACACAACAAGTTATTCAATATTCGGTCACAAGGAACAGCTGTCAGAACCTATTCTCTGGCAGGATATTGATGATTCCCTGCTGAGTCTGCTTGTTATCGGGGCATTCGTAACCGCGTTCATCTTCTTTATCAGACGGTATAAAAAAGACAAGCCTATTCTCAAGAAACTGGTTATTGAAAAGAAAGCTCCCGCACATGTTGTTGCAAAGAATGCAATTGAAAGTATCAAGGAACAGAAATTGCAGCACGATTCAGATTCAAAGGCTTATTATTCACGCCTTACTGATATTATCAAGAACTATATTGAAGAACGTTTCGGCTTTAACGCAACGGATATGACATCGGACCAGATTATAGAAAATCTCAAGACCTGTGCCGATTATCAGGGATTGAAGGAATTTTCAGAACTGCTCCAGACCGCAGACCTGGTCAAATTCGCCAAGTATAACCCTTTATTGAACGAGAACGACATGTACCTGGATATTGCCCAGAGTTTTATTGCAGATACTTTTGTTGAGACGCAGCAGCAGGAACAGAAACCGGAAGAGCAGATTGTTCAGGTTGGCGGAATGTCACATAAAGACAAGATTATTGTTCTTGGTCTTACAACACTGTCAGGCATTATTGCTGTGGCTGCATTTGTATATCTGATGTATAAGGTTTATATACTATTTTTCTAAACTATGACTTTTGCAAATAGCGCTATATTATTGTTTCTGATACTGATTATACCATTCACGGCATGGTATATATTCATGGGCAGAAAGAAAGAGAATGCCACTGTGCGCATGTTCTCTTTAAGTGCCCATGCCGGCAGGCAAAGCTGGAAAGTATGGCTTATACATCTGCGTTTTGCATTGCGCATGTTTGCGTTTGCCATGCTGGTTATTATTCTGGCGCGTCCGCAGACAACAGAAAACTGGCAGAACACAGAAATTGAAGGTATTGACATAATGCTATGCGTTGACGTTTCAACAAGTATGCTGGCAGAGGACCTCAAGCCCAATCGTCTTGACGCTGCCAAGCAGGTGGCATCGGAATTCATCAACGGCCGTCCTAACGACAACATCGGACTTTCAATCTTTGCCGGCGAAGCATACACACAGTGTCCGCTTACAACAGACCATACCGTACTGCTCAATCTTTTCAACAGCGTGAATTGCGATATTGCCAGCAACGGAATAATTGAAGACGGTACCGCAATAGGCATGGGACTCGCCAATTCAATATCGAGACTCAAGGCAAGCAAAGCAAAAAGCAAGGTAATCATACTGCTGACAGACGGTAGCAACAATGCCGGAGAAATATCTCCGTTAACAGCTGCCGATATGGCAAAAAGTTACGGAATAAGGGTTTATACCATAGGTGTGGGTACCAACGGAACCGCTCCTTATCCTGCACGCACCTATACCGGCGGTATAAGATATATCAATGTGCCGGTCGAGATTGACGAGAACGTTCTTACCAAGATTGCCCAAACAGCCAACGGTCATTATTACAGAGCTACCAACAACAGCAAACTCAAGGCTGTATACGACGAGATTGACAAACTGGAGCGGACAAAACTCTCTGTTAAGGATTTCAGCAAAAAGAACGAGGCATACCAGCCGTTTGCATGGTTCCTGCTGTTTGCCGTCCTGCTTGACATCCTGCTGAAACAGACCGTATTGAGAACAATGCCTTAAAAACAGACAGTGCTATGTTTAGATTTGCAAATCCTGAATATTTCTACATACTGCTGGTATTACCCATACTTGCAGCACTTTACATTATAGGTAACATACGCTATAAGAAAAGAATGCTTGCCTTTGGAGATCCGTTGCTGGTCAAAGCTCTGATGCCGGACCGCAGCAACACCAAAAGGGTAGTGCGTTTCTGGATTATGTTCGCTTGTGTAGCATTTATTGCCATGCTGCTTGCCAGGCCCCAGTTCGGTTCATCACAGACAACCGTCAAGAGGGTTGGTATTGAAACTGTGATAGCTCTTGATATTTCAAACTCCATGCTTGCACAGGATGTTGCGCCAAGCAGACTTGAAAAGTCCAAAAGACTGATAAGCAACCTTGTTGACGAGTTTCAGGATGACAAAGTGGGACTTATCCTTTTTGCTGGCGATGCCTTTGTGCAGCTACCCATAACGTCAGATTTCATTTCAGCAAAACTGTTTCTGAGTACAATCAATACACAATCGGTCAAGCGTCAGGGTACAAATATCAAAGACGCTCTGAGTCTGTGTATGAAAAGTTTTACCGCCCAGGACAATATTGGCCGTGCAATCATTCTCATTACCGATGGAGAGAACCACGAAGACGGAGCAATTGAAGCAGCCAGGATGGTGAAAGAAAAAGGGTACAAACTGTTTGTATTGGGCATTGGTTCAACCAGCGGTTCTCCAATATCCACAGACGATGGCAAGTCATATAAAAAAGACAAAGACGGTCAGGTTATCATTACCAGACTGAATGAATCCATGTGTAAGGAACTTGCCGTTGCCGGAGGCGGAAAGTACTTTTTTGTAGATAACTCCAACAGTGCCGAACGCGCACTCAGAAAAGAGATTGAAACACTTTCAAAAGCCGATATTGAAACAACAATCTATTCTGCATGGGATGAACAGTTCTGGATTGTTGCCATTGTAATATTGGTATTGCTTCTGTTGGAAATGTTCATAAGTGAACGCCAATCCAAACTTATCAGAAAATTGAAAAGCAAAAATATACTGACGTTACTGTTGCTGTTATCCGTTCCCGGTCTTCTGCATGCACAATATACGGACCGTGACTATATCCGCAAAGGAAACAGAGTATATAAGGACAGTCTTTTCACCAAAGCGGAAACAAGATATCTGCAAGCGCTGGACCTTAATAAAGAATCTGCAACCGCGTTATACAATCTGAGCAACACCTACATAGACCAGACCAAATATCAGGAGGCTGCCGGAAAGATAGATACGGCAATCATACTGCAGAAGGAACGTTTGCAGATGCTTCAGACAGACCCGCAGAACAATGCGCAGCTGATTGAGTCTGTAAGAAAAGAACTGTCAATGTCCTATCACAATAAAGGCGTGATACATCATGCCGGGCAGGATTACGGGAAAGCCATTGAAGCTTACAAAGAATCTTTGCGTTTGAATCCGTCAGACAACGAGACCCGTTACAATCTGCTGAGAGCCATGCATGAACTTAAAAAACAGCAGGACCAGCAGCAACAGCAGCAGGACCAACAGCAGCAGAACCAGAATCAAGACAAGAACAAAGACAACAAAAACAATAAAGACAAGAACAACCAGGACCAGAATCAGGATCAGGACAAACAGGATCAGGACAAGCAGGAACAGGACCAACAGCAGAATCAGGACAAAAATCAGCAGGATAATCAGAATCAGCAGAACCAGCAGAATCAGCCGGAACAAAGAGACCAGATGTCAAGAGAAGCTGCAGACCAATTGCTTGAGGCTGCCATGCAGGATGAGAAAGATGTTCAGGAACGTGTTAAGGAAGCCCTGATGCAGACACAGCAGCGTTCTTACGATAAAGACTGGTAAAACATATTGACAAGATGAAACACATACGTTACATATCACTATTGGTTATTGCTCTTGGATTCTTTTCAGGAACAGCATTCGCCACAGACAAAATTGAGTTTACAGCATCGGCAGACAGAGCTGTAGTACTGGGACAGAATTTCAGGTTGTCCTACAGCATCAACGAGCGCGATGCCGAGAATCTGCAGATTCCGGCAATAGAAGATTTCCGCATTCTGTCCGGCCCAAACAGTTCGACCAGCCAAAGTACACAATATATCAACGGCAAAATGACATCGTCTTACAAAAAGACGTACACATATATTCTGCTGGCACAGACAGAAGGCGAGTTTACAATTCCTGCGGCAACCATTGAGATAAAAGGCAGGAAATACGAGTCCAACTCTGTCAGTATCAAAGTCTTGCCACCGGACAAGACCCAGCAGTCCTCTAACACTGTAGGTACTCCGGGCAGCAATCAGCAGTCCAACCAACAGAATAACAGCAAAACTGCCGTAAACAACAAAGACCTGTTTATGACAGCATCTCTTGACAAGAAAGTGGTTTATGAACAGGAGCCTATCCTGCTGTCTTTCAAGATATACTCACGTGTCAACCTGACCAATCTGAGCAAACCGTTCCCCGATATGCAGAATTTCCATACTCAGGAGATAGAGTTACCAGACATGGATTTTGAACTTGAGCACTACAACGGGCTGAACTATCAGTCCAGACTTTGGAGCCAGTATGTACTGTTCCCGCAAAAATCAGGAGAACTTGAAATTCCGGCTACAACATTCGAAGCATATATCCATCAGCCCATTGAGAGCAACGACATATTTGACATCTTTATGAATTCCCGCTATGTGGAAGTTCAGAAGAACCTTACTACACCTGCAATCAAAATAAATGTCAGACCGTTACCGGCAGGAAAAACCGATGCCTTTTACGGTGGAGTAGGGCACTTTTCCATATCGTCCACATGCAGTGCTACAAAAGTCAAGACAGGCGATGCTCTGACTCTCAGAATCATCGTATCGGGAACCGGCAACCTTAAACTTATCAAGACACCGGTAGTCAATCTGCCTAAAGATTTTGAAATATATGATCCCAAGATAGAAAACAAGTTCTCTTTGAAACCGGAAGGCCAGACAGGAAACAAAGTATTCGAATATCTGTTTGTTCCGCAGTATCCGGGAACCTATACCATACCGTCTGTCGAGTTCCAGTATTTTGATACCAAGATACGTCAGTACAGAACAATTTCCACACAGGAAATAACACTCGAGGTTGAACGTGGAAGCAATGCTGTTTCCGCCAGCAACAGCAATACCCAACCCGATGCGCTTTCAAGTTATATAAGCCAGGCAGACCTGAAATTTGTCGGTCAGGATGTACGTTTCCACTTGAACAACGGCAAACTGCTTGATATCAACAATCTGTTCTACGGTTCAGCAAGATTCCACCTGCTGCTTATTCTGCCGGTATTGCTGCTGATTGCATTCGTCATCTTGTATGACAGACAGCGCAAACAGAATGCCAATGTAGTGGTAGTCAGGAAGAAACGCGCCAACTCAATGGCCGCCAAGCGCTTGAAGACAGCAAATAACTTTATGCAGAATAACAGAAGTGCAGAATTCTACGATGCTGTTCTTGGTGCTCTCTGGGGATATGTCAGCGACAAGCTTTCAATACCAACATCCCAGCTTTCAAAAGAGAATGCAATGGAAGAACTGCGTAACAAACATGTTCATCAGAACACTATAGAAGAATTGATGACTCTTATAGACAACTGTCAGTTTGCACGTTACGCACCACAGGCCCAGAACGTTAACTTGCAGGATGTTTACAACAACGCCATTTCCATTATCAGCAAGATTGATGAAGAAATCAAATAAATATAGACAAGTCATTATGAATAAGCATATTATATCATTCATTCTTTGTTCTGCAATGTGCCTGCAAACCATGTCAGGACAAGAGGGTAGCAGTGCACAGTCCATAACAATCAATATGGAAAGCGATACCGTTTCTGTTACAGTACAGGCAGCAGACCAGGCTTTTGTTGACGGACAATATTCACGCGCCATACAAATGTATCAGGAGATAATAGCAACACAGGGTGTTTCTGCCGGATTATACCTTAATCTTGGCAATGCATATTTCAAGACAGACAACCTGGCACAGGCTCTTATCAGTTATGAACGTGCCATTCTTCTTGATCCTACAGACCAGGATGTACGCTTCAACCTTGAACTTGCGCGTTCCAAATGTGTTGACAAAACAACCCAGCCAAATATGCTGTTCATTACAGCATGGGCAAAGAAAATATCCCGGATAATGAACGTAAACCAATGGGGTATGGCAGCAATTGTTTTTCTTACAGTTGCCATGGCTCTCATATGCGTGTATTACATATTGGCTCCCGGTCGCCGCGGCAAAGGTTTATGCGCATGGCTGTTTCCCATATTCATTCTGTTTTCAATAATGTCATGGATAACAGCCGGACAGCAGAAAAGAAATATTTCCAGACACGATTACGCTATTGTTACCGCTCCAAGTGTAACAGTGCGCAGCACACCAAGCAGTCAGGGTACAGAGATTGTAATTGTTCATGAAGGATTCAAAGTAAAGGTAGAAGACAAATCTTCCATGAAACAATGGATTGAAATCAAGCTGGAAGACGGCAATGTCGGTTGGATTGAAGCCGATATGATTGAAATAATTTAATACTGAACTGATTATGCCCGATAGTCTTATTGGACTTATTGAAGCGGATAAAGCCGTCACTTTATTCCTGAACGGTTCTGATTGTCCCGTTCTTGACAATATAGTCTATCTGTTGACATCGGCATTCTGGATGTTTATTCCACTGGCAATAACACTATTGTATGTCATTTGGAAAAACAACAATCTGACCGGATTCATTATTATGCTGCTTGGAATAGGAATGACAATTCTTATTTGCGACCAGTTCTCCGCCCATATCTGCAAACCTCTGTTCCATAGGTTGCGTCCAACGCATGATCCTGCCATTCAGGACCTTGTTGACACATTATACGGCATCAAAGGCGGTATGTACGGATTCATTTCCAGTCACGCCGCAAATGCATTCGGTGTAGCGACATTTTTAATGCTTGTTTTCAAAAACAGGCGTTTTACAATATCTGCATACATATTTGCATTCATATTTGCCTATACAAGAATATATATGGGAGTACACTTTGTGGGCGATATCCTGTGCGGTGCCATATGCGGAATATTGTTCGGTTGGCTTATTTATTTCATTTATAGCAAAATACATCTGAAAGATGCAAATCATAACGGAACATACAATGAAAAGGACCTGTTGCTGTTCAGACGGGTATTGTACGGAACATATCTTTTTGCAATATTTTTTTCAATAATTCATCAATGTTTCTTGCTTTATTGGAATTAAAGTTTTATCTTTAGGGAAACAAAATCAAAAACTAAAACTTAATAAAACTTTATAACAATTATGAGCAGATTACTTACGTTCAATGAGCTTCGCAGGATTAAGGATTCTCTTCCTGACGGTAGCATGCATCGCATTGCCGATGAGTTGAACATAGATGTTGAGACCGTAAGAAACTTCTTTGGAGGTGACAATTATAAAACAGGTAAGTCTGTAGGTTTTCACGTAGAACCTGGTCCGAATGGCGGCGCTGTAATTATTGATGATACAACAGTTCTTGACAGAGCACTCGAAATATTGAAAGAAAATCAGATACAATTATAATAAATATATACCCCCGGAGCTTGAGTCATTCCGGGGGTTATTTTTTGCAGGTACATTTTACATAATTACTATTATGTTAAGTAGTATATAAAATAGCAGGGGCCATAATTTTTATGACCCCTATCTTTTCTGTTTTGTATAATCAGATTACACCTGCAGCTTTGAGTTGGTTCTCAACTTCCTGCATCTCTTTGGACATATTCAGCTTGTAATAAATTTCCTGCAGACGGAAGCCCCATTTGGAAACCTGGTCAGGAATCAGTTCACGAACTTTCTCGTAGCAAGGTCTTGCTTTCTGGAAATATGATTTCTCTTTTGCCATTACATTTTTGTAAGCGGCTGAATTGTAACTGATATTACCCTGTTTGCTCATGTAGTTCTGTGCCTCAATCAAATAGCACAAACCAAGGTTCAACCAGGCATCAACAAATTTGGGATCAGTCTCTACAGCTATCTGGAATGCTTTCTGTGCTGCTTCAAACTTTTCCTGATTGTAAAGAATATAACCCTTTACATAGTTGAATTTTGCATTCTTGGGATCTCCAACAAGCATATCTTCAATAAACTTGTCAAGTGCATCCATCTGTTTTGTATCGTTGTAGTAACCTATAAGTTCCATGCAGATGGACTCATTTGAAGGATATTTCTTTACACCTTCCTGCATATACATAACCCACTTTGCAGTATCGCCCTTAACTTTATAGGCATCGGTTCTGATCTGATAGCTAAGCTCACCGTATGTTGAATCCTCGCAAGCCATATCAACATATTTGAGAACCTTGTCGTAATCTTTCATCTTGAGAGCCGCTACAGTTGGGAAATATGCACAGGATGTATCCATTTTTGCATTGTTGGGATTTGCAGCAATGGCATCTTTCATAAAATCTGTCTTTCCATATTTATAGTAAAGGTCAAACATGTCATATGCCTTCTGGTTCTGGTTCTTGTTCAGATAATTGATACCGGAATGTACAAGATTGATACGGTGCGGTTCAAGCTGGGTAGCCTTTGCTGAACGGCATGCATTTGAAACCTCGCCTTTGGCATTGGGAATATGCTGTATTGAGTCACAAATAAGATAATTGTCGAATGCCTTGATAAGATAGTTATACATTGCTACAGTATCAAAGGCTTTCTTCTCATAACTCTTAAGGGTTTCACGGACATACATCTCATAATAGAGATTACCTGCAACCTCGTATGTTTCTGCCTCTTTGACAGCATACTGGTTTTTCAAGGCCTCATCAACAATACGCTGCGCATTGTTGATATTGACCTGAGCTGCGCTCTCCGATATAAGACTCTTGGCCTCTCTTACCTTTGTCATAATCTCTTTTGTCAGCTTCTTGGCCAACTTTGCTTCCGCTTTCGACGCATCAGCGCTGAATGCGTTACCGGTAAACATTACCAGTGAAAAAAGAATAAACAATACCTTTTTCATATCTTTCAGAATTTAATTATTACTCTCTTCAATATTATTTTCAACATTATTTTCAACATTATTCTCATCTGCAGTGACATCTTCAGGATCTTTGTCAACCTTGCATATTGATGCAATGGCATCGTTACGTTTGCTCAGGTTGATAAGGGTAACGCCCTGTGTGGCACGGCCCATGACTCTCAAAGACGATACATCAAGACGGATAGCTACCCCACTCTTGTTGATGATCATAAGGTCATTATCTTCCGTAACAGACTGGATAGATACAACGGGACCTGTCTTCTCTGTAATGTTCAAGGTCTTTACACCCTTTCCGCCACGGTTGGTAATGCGGTAATCCTCAATATCGGAACGCTTGCCGAATCCCTGTTCGGAAACAACAAGAACTGTTTCCTCTTCAGGATTGGATACGCAGATCATACCTACCACATAATCGTTTTCGTCATCAAGAGTTATACCGCGGACACCGGTAGATGTACGGCCCATGTCACGTACAGTCTTTTCGTTGAAACGTATGGCGCGACCGTTGCGGTTTGCTATCAGGATTTCGTTTGAACCGTCTGTAAGCAGAACATTGACAACCTCATCGCCTTCTACAAGGTTGATGGCGTTGATACCGTTCTGACGCGGACGTGAGTATGCTTCAAGAACTGTCTTCTTGATTGTACCGTTGCGTGTACCGAACAGAAGGAAGTGAGACTCGTTGAATTCCTTATCGGTCAGAGACTTGATGGCAATGTATGCTGTAATCTTGTCGTCCGGTTCAATATTGAGAATATTCTGTATTGCACGTCCCTTGCTTGCCTTTACACCCTCCGGCAGGTCATATACCTTCAACCAGTAGCAGCGTCCCTTGCTTGTAAAGAACAGCAGATAATTGTGCATTGTTGCAGAGAATATATGCTCAATAAAGTCTTCCTGACGTTTGTCACTACCCTTTGAGCCTACACCGCCGCGGTTCTGCAGTTTGTATTCTGTAAGAGGTGTACGTTTGATATAGCCTACGTGTGAAATGGTAATGACCATAGGATCATCGGCATAGAAGTCTTCAGGATTGAATTCCTCTGAAGAATATACAATCTGGCTCTTACGCTCATCTCCGTATTTCTCTTTGACGGCAAGCATCTCAGCCTTTATTGTAGCAATGAACTTTTCCGGGATTGCAAGAATGCTCTTCCACTCGTTTATCTGTCTCAAAAGTTCAGCCATTTCGTTACGCAGCTGTTCCTGTATGAGTCCTGTCAACTGGCGCAGACGCATCTCAACAATTGCCTTGGCCTGAATGTCGTCCAGATTGAAACGGTTCATAAGACCTTCAACTGCATCCTGCGGAGTCTGGCTTGCGCGGATAATGCGTATAACCTCGTCAATGTTGTCCGATGCTATGATAAGACCTTCAAGTATATGGGCGCGTTTTTCGGCCTCGCGTATATCGAACTGGATACGTCTTGTAACAACCTCCTTGCGGTGGTCAATGTAGCACTGCAGCAAACCTTTCAGTGAAAGTGTGCGCGGACGGCCCTTGACAAGAGCCAGGTTGTTGATTACAAAGCTGGACTGCAGCTGGGTCATCTTGAACAGCTTGTTCAGAACAACGTTGGCGCTGGCATCGCGTTTTATGTCAATGACAATGCGCATACCGTTACGGTCCGTCTCGTCATTGATATCGCTTATTCCTTCAATTTTCTTCTCGTTTACAAGATCAGCAATGGACTTGACCAGATCAGTCTTGTTCACACCATACGGAATCTCCGTAACAACAATCCTGTCATGCTTGTCTGTTGACTCAATCTCTGTTTTTGAACGGATTACTACACGTCCGCGACCGGTTTCGTATGCATCTCTTACACCGGAAATTCCGTAAATGAAACCGCCGGTAGGAAAATCAGGAGCCTTGATGAAATGCATCAGGCTGTCAGTATCAATATCAGGATTCTCCAACAGAGCTACAGCACCGTCAATAACCTCAGACAGATTATGTGTAGGCATGTTGGTTGCCATACCTACCGCAATACCTGTAGAACCGTTGATAAGCAGGTTAGGCAGACAAGTTGGCAGAACGGAAGGTTCTGTCTCCTTATTATCATAGTTGGGAACAAAATCAACTGTATCCTTGTTGATGTTCTCCATCATGTCCTCTCCTATCTGCTGAAGACGGCACTCAGTGTAACGCATTGCTGCAGGACTGTCACCGTCTACCGAACCGAAGTTTCCCTGTCCGTCAAGCAGCGGATAACGCATAGCCCAATCCTGAGCCATACGGACCAATGCTCCGTAAACGGAAGAATCTCCGTGCGGATGGTAGTGACCAAGCACATCACCCACGGTTCTTGCGCATTTGCGATATGGTTTGTCATGAGTGTTACCCTCATGCATCATACTGTAAAGAATTCTGCGGTGCACCGGTTTCAGACCGTCTCTGGCATCGGGCAACGCTCTGGCAACAATTACTGACATAGAATAATCAATGTAAGAAGATTTCATCTCCTCTTCTATGTCTACCTTAATAATTCTGTCTTGTGTATCCAATTTTTCCAACTTTAAGAAATCAACAAAATACGCACTGGAATGCGCCTCATTTTCTTTGTAAAGATACTCACTTTTATTAATCCTGACAAATTAAACAGGCACTTTTTTTCCACAATTTTAATGGGAAAGGCGCGTTAATCCGACATTATGAGATTTGTGGCACGGATTTTGCACTACATTGGTAAAAGATGGATAAAAAAATTAAAATATAAATATGAACCTGAACAATAACGACGACGATTTTGGAGATTTGCTCGATGCCGAAAAGACGGAAAAGGTATCAGATTCCGGTAGCAGTAGCAGAAACAATTCCGGAGCCACTCCAGCGTTGGACAAATTTGCTACAGACATAACCGCTGCCGCAGAAAACGGCAAACTTGACCCTGTTGTAGGCCGTGAGACTGAAATTGAGCGTGTTGCGCAGATTCTCAGCCGCCGCAAAAAGAACAATCCCATACTGATAGGAGACCCCGGTGTAGGCAAATCCGCCATTGTGGAAGGTCTTGCACAACGCATTGCCGACAAGAAAGTATCCCGCATACTGCACGGCAAACGTCTTCTGTCATTGAATATGGCTCAGGTAGTTGCCGGCACAAAATACCGCGGACAGTTTGAGGAACGGCTCACCACCATAATAGATGAATTGCAGCAGCATCCGGAAATAATCCTTTTCATTGACGAGATCCATACAATAATAGGTGCCGGAAATGCCGAGGGGTCAATGGATGCCGCCAATATACTAAAGCCGGCCCTTGCGCGCGGTGCAATACAGTGCGTAGGTGCAACCACAACAGAAGAATACCGCAAAAGTATAGAAAAAGACGGTGCTCTGGAACGCAGATTCCAGAAGATTCTGGTTGAACCCACCACCCTTGAAGAAACGCTCCAGATATTGCAGAACATCAAAACGCAGTACGAGGATCACCACAACGTGACATACACACCACAGGCCTTGCAGGCATGCGTACATTACGCAGACCAGTATATTACAGACCGCAGTTTTCCGGACAAGGCAATAGATATCATGGACGAGGCCGGAAGCCGCGTACACATTGTAAACCTCACCACCTCCAAGGAGATTGTCCAGCAGGAGCAGTTCATTGAACAGATGAAACAGCGTAAGAATCAGGCTGTTGCCGACCAGAAATTCGAACTTGCCGCAGACTTCCGCGACCAGGAGAAACAGCTTGAGGCACAGCTCACCCTGATGCGTAAGGAATGGGAAGAAAAAGAGCGTTCCAACCGTGTCAGCATCAATGCCCAGGACATAGCCAAAGTGGTAAGCATGATAAGCGGAGTTCCCGTTGAGAATATAGCCAGTGCTGAAAGCCGCCGTCTGAAAGACATGGACCGCAAACTCAAGCAGAAAGTAATACAGCAGGATAAGGCTGTAGATACCATAGTACGTGCAATCAAGCGCGGACGCGCAGGACTCAAACGCACAGACAAACCCATTGGAACCTTCCTTTTCCTTGGTCCTACCGGTGTTGGCAAAACCCTGTTGGCCAAGCAGTTGGCTACAATCATGTTCGGTGCCGACAGTGCTTTGATAAGGATAGACATGAGCGAATATATGGAAAAGTTCGCAGTGTCCAGACTGGTAGGTGCCCCTCCGGGATATGTAGGTTACGAGGAGGGCGGACAGCTGACCGAAAAAGTGCGCCGTCATCCCTACTCCATCATTCTTCTTGACGAGATTGAAAAGGCTCACGCCGATGTCTACAACATGCTCCTTCAGGTTATGGACGAAGGCCGCCTGACAGACAGCAACGGACGCACTGTAGATTTCCGCAACACAATCATAATCATGACATCGAACGTAGGTTCACGTCAGGTAAAGGAATTCGGAAAAGGTATAGGTTTTTCAAGCGGAACCGATGCCAATGTCAATGCCGGAGACTTGATACGCAAGGCTTTGAACCGCACTTTCGCACCGGAGTTCATTAACCGTATTGATGAAATAATCACTTTCGACCAACTGTCCAAAGAGGCTGTAAAACAGATAGTTGACATAGAACTTGGCAACCTCTCGAAACGTGTTGCAGACAAAGGCATCGAGGTTAAATTCTCTGCCGGAGCAATAGATTTTCTGGCAGACAAAGGCTTTAATCCGGATTACGGGGCACGTCCGCTGAACCGTGCAATCCAAACATACGTTGAGGACAAATTGTCAGAAATGATTATTGACGGCGAGTGCCATAGCGGACAGACCGTAAGGGTCGGAATGGCAAGAAACGGAGAACTGTCATTCAAGGTAACGGACAAAATGGCAGACAAATGATTTTTTGAAGATAACTTAAAAAAAAGATAATTATGAGTAAAGCAGCAAAAACAACAGGAACCATTGGAGTAACGACAGACAACATTTTTCCTGTCATCAAAAAATTCCTTTACAGTGATCACGAAATATTCCTGCGCGAACTTGTGTCAAACGCAGTAGATGCAACACAGAAACTCAAGACCCTGTCTTCAAAAGGAGAAATCCAGGGTGAGCTTGGAGACCTTTCAGTACGCATCACACTTGACAAAAAGACACTTACAGTAAGCGACCGCGGAATTGGAATGACCGCAGAAGAGATAGAAAAATACATCAACCAGATTGCATTCTCAGGTGCTACAGACTTTCTTGAGAAATACAAGGACAATGCAAACGCAATCATAGGCCATTTCGGTCTTGGATTCTACTCCGCATTCATGGTTGCAGACAAGGTTGAAATCATCACCAAGTCTTACAAAGACTCACCTGCAGTAAAATGGAGCTGCGATGGTTCACCTGAATTCACAATGGAAGAAACAAAGAAAGAAGACCGCGGAACAGACATCGTGCTGCACATTTCTGACGACTGCAAAGAGTATCTTGAGAAATACCAGATTGAGTCACTGCTTGGCAAATACTGCAAATTCATGCCCGTTCCCGTAATATTCGGCAAGGAAACAGAGTGGAAAGACGGGAAAAGCGTAGAGACAGACAAGGACCACATCATCAACTCAACAGATCCTATCTGGACCAAAGCACCGTCAGAACTTAAAGACGAGGACTACACCAAGTTCTACAAGGCCCTCTACCCCATGTCAGACGAGCCTCTGTTCTGGATACACCTCAATGTGGATTTCCCGTTCCACCTTACCGGTATTCTCTACTTCCCAAAGATAAAGAGCAACCTTGAACTGCAGAAGAACAAGATACAGCTCTACTGCAACCAGGTATATGTGACAGACTCAGTAGAAGGTATTGTACCCGATTTCCTTACACTGCTGCATGGTGTGATAGACTCTCCGGACATACCTCTCAACGTATCGCGTTCATATCTCCAGAGCGATGCCAACGTCAAGAAGATTTCCGGCTACATCACAAAGAAAGTTGCAGACCGTCTGACATCGATTTTCAAAACCGACCGTGCATCTTTCGAATCCAAGTGGGACGATCTGAAAGTTTTCATGGACTACGGAATGCTTACAGAAGAAGAGTTTTACAGCAAGATAGAATCAATAGCCCTGTTCAAAGATACTGATTCAAAATACTACACATTCAAAGAATACCGCACTCTTATTGAGCCGGAGCAGACAGACAAAGACGGCAATGTAATCTATCTGTACGCAAACAATCTGCAGGAGCAGTACAGCTTTATAGAGATTGCCAAAGCAAAAGGATACAATGTACTGCTTATGGACAACCCTCTTGATGTGGCACTGATTGGCATGCTTGAGCAGAAAATTGAGAAATGCCGTTTCAACCGCGTCGATGCCGACAGCATAGACAAACTTATTGCCAAAGAAGAGAAGAAAGAAACCGGCCTTACAGAAGAAGCCAGCGCACTTCTGGGCAAGGTGTTCCAGAACGCCATGCCTGCTCTCGACAAGATAAAATTCACTGTAGAAGTCAATGCGCAAGGTGCTGATGCACTGCCAGTTATGATTACTCAAAGCGAGTACATGCGCCGTATGAAAGAGATGAGCAACATACAGGCCGGAATGGCATTCTACGGTCAGATGGACGATATGCTCACAGTGCTTGTCAACTCAGACCACCCTGTTACAAAACGCATCCTTGAAGAGGCCCAGGCTGCCATTCAGGGAGACGATGCCAAAGACGATGCCAAAGTCAAGGAATGGGGTCAGAACGTGAAAGTTCTGAACGAACTTGTGGACCTTGCACTGCTCCAGAACGGACTTCTCAAGGGTCAGGCTCTGAGCAACTTTATACACCGCAGTGTAGATTTGTTGTAAATCTTACCACAAGGGTAAAGATAATTTTCTAACTTTGTCATTAGTGAAAAAATTACTCACAATACTGCTAATGGCAACATCATTGCTTGCCGCTAATGCACGGGGTGTAGGCCTTGTACTTAGCGGCGGCGGTGCTAAAGGAGTTGCCCACATTGGTGTAATCCGTGCTCTGGAAGAAAATGGCATCCCCATTGACTACGTTGCAGGAACATCAATGGGAGCCATTATTGCGGCCTTGTACGCAAGCGGATACAGCACAGACCGTATGATGGAACTTATCTGCTCAGAAGAATTCACCAACTGGTTTCTGGGGCAGGTTCCGGGACAATACAGGTTCTACTACCGCACAAACAGTTTCACTCCGTCACTCTTTGACATCGCTATCAATTTCAAAGACACAACAGGCAACAGGGTAATTGTTCCGAATGCATTGTCAATCATAGACCCTATGCCTATGAACATTGCATTCTCCCAGATATTCTCCGGTGCAAGCGCTGCCTGCAACTACAACTTTGACAATCTCTTTGTTCCGTTAAGAACCGTTGCTGCTGACACATACAACAAGAAACAGGTTATTTTCAAAGACGGATACGTTGACGATGCCGTACGCACATCAATGACATTCCCCGGTTTCTTCAAGCCAATCAAAATAGACTCCGTTCTGCTGTTCGACGGCGGTATCTACAACAACTACCCCATCGATGTCATGATCAACGATTTCAATCCGGACTACATAATAGGCAGTTACGTTGGAATGCCCCAGCAGTTACCTACAGAAGCTGACCTTTACAGACAGATTGAAAACATGATTGTAAATGACAACCCGTCTGAAATGCCGCAGGATATAGGCATATCGCTGACATTTGACATGAGCGGATTCAGCTGGCTTGATTTTGACAAATCCGCAGAACTGTTCGATAAAGGGTATGAGTTTGCCATGCTGTACATGGATTCAATCACAAACAAGATTCCCTACCGGATTTCACAAGAGGCTCTGCAGGCAAAACGCGATTCGTTCAATGCCCGTATCCCCCAAATCGGAATAAACAATGTAATTGTATCAGGAACAGACAATTACACTGCAAGTTTTGTAAGGAATTTTACCATAAACCACAATAACTACAAAACAAGGACAGAGCAGGAAAGCATTGATATGGACAATCTCAAATCCTCTTACTACTCTCTTGTATCCGATGATTATTTCCGTGAGATTCATCCTCACGTCAGATCCAACAGTAACGATTCCATGTTCACCGCACTGCTGAATGTAAAAGTGAACGACGGAATCCAGTTTCATCTTGGAGGAGCATTGTCAAGTGCCTACACCAGCCAGTTGTATATGGGAGTATCGTATTCCAGGATCCGTAACACATACACAAAGTTACTGCTTGAAGGCCAGTTGGGACGAAGCTACAACAATGCACAGCTGACAGCCAACATTGATCTTCCATGGAAAGTGCCCATGTCTGTCCAGATAATAGGCGGATATTCAAACATCAACTACTACGATGCCCAATACCTTACAAGTACGCCTCATCCTGCATATTTCAAAGACATTGAATTCTTTGCCAAGATAAACCTGGTACGCCCGTTCCTGAACAACTACAAAGCTGAATGGTACTTAGGTGTAGCTCATCACAAAGATTTTTATACAGATCAGGAAAACTATCACAATCTGTCTTATGACAAGACCAGATCAAACATCTTTGGAGGCGGAGTAACTCTGTCAGGTTCCAGCCTGGATGCCAAACAGTACGCCACGCAAGGCTATTCCGTAAAATTTCAAGGACAGGCCTATTCCGCAAAAAACAGATACAATCCTTATCAGGAGGAGAACACTCAAGAATCAAACGCCTGGCTTGTAGTCAATCTCAATGCGGAAAAATACATTCAGACACAAAGCAGGTTTGTATTGGGTCTTAAAGGACAGGTATATTATTCAAGCAGAGACCTTGCTCCCAGCTATACCGCCACAATGATGCAGAGCGGACGCTATGAGCCTACAGTTGGCAGCGCATACACCTTCAAGCCCGGTTTCCGCGCCAACAGTTTTGTAGGAATAGGGGTAATGCCCATTATCCGTTTCAACAACTTCTTTCATTTAAGAACCGGAATATACTCCTTCTTGCCAGTCAAACCAATCTTATGCGATGAGAGAGGACATGCCTATTACGGCCATTCCTTCTCAAAATCCCACCACATGGCAGAAATCAACTTTGTTGCAAAATATCAGAGCATTACAGCGAACGCATTCTTCCAGATTGATACGGACAATCCTGGAAATCCGGAATTCGGCGTCACCGTTGGTATTCTTATGTTCAACAAGCGCTTTATGGACTGATGAATATAGGTCTGACTCTGATACTCTACATTCTGGTTGCAGCCGAACTGTTTATATTGCTGCTGGATATGACAGTCTCCCTTATTGCCAGATTCTGTTTTCATAAGAAATTCACAACATGGTTCAAATACGGACTGCTTGCACTGGTTCTGCCGGTTCTGGCAATCTGTTCCGGAGCCACTCACGGCATCAACAGCTACAGAATAAAAAAAGTCAGTATCCCATCTCGGGCCATTCCGCAAAGTTTTGACGGCTACCGCATTGTGCAGATCTCTGATATGCATCTGCACTCTTTCCGTACTGCCGGAACAGAAGACACAGGGCTTATCAGAATATCAAAAGAAATAAAATCACGCGGACGGTTTGTCGATATGGTACAAGGCTCGGAACCCAAACGCACCAAAGCACTGGAAAAGATTGTCGCCGCTGTAGATTCACTGCATCCCGATATGATTGCCGTTACCGGCGATCTGGTCACATTCCTTCCGTCAGAGATAGACGGATTTGAGTCCATATTGTCTGAATTGCATGCACAGGACGGAGTCTGGTCCGTGTTGGGGAACCACGATTTCTCCACATACAGCCAGTACGCCAACAGCAGCGATTCTCTGGTTGGACAATTGTGCTTGCGTCAATCTCAGTTGGGATGGACCATTCTGCGCAACGAGGGCATAAATATTGTACGTGGAACCGATTCCATAGGTCTTGCAGGTGTTGACAACATATCGGTCAATCCGCGCTTTGTGTCAAAAGGGGTATTGTCTGACGCAGTCAGGAATCTGAACGCTGAATGTTTTAATATACTGTTGAGTCATGATCCGTCACATTGGGAAGCAGAGGTGTTGCCAAAGACATCTATAGATCTTATGCTGGCGGGACATACTCACGGCATGCAGTTAGGCATATTCGGTTTTACCCCTTCAAGATTTCTGTACAAACAAGACCATGGATTGTACAAAAGTGACAAGGAATTTGAATATAACGGCAATCCAAGGTATCTGTATGTAAATACCGGTTTGGGACAGACTCTGTTGCCAATGCGCATTGGTCTGCGTCCGGAAATAACCCTTATCACTCTTAAATCCTGTCCAGAACGCTCTGAATGAGCTGCTGCATAAGCGGTTTATAGTTGGTATTCATTTCTTTTGCATAGCGGTTGGCAATAACCATACAGACAGTCATTGCACGGTGTCCCAGCAATGCGGCCAGTCCGGCCAGAGCAGAACTCTCCATTTCAAAGTTGGTGATTTTGTATCCCTTGTATTCGAAAGCCTCAATCTTTGCATTCTGGTCCGGGTCCTGAAGCGGAATGCGCAGTACCCTGCCCTGCGGTCCGTAAAAACCTCCGCAAGCTATTGTAACACCGCGCACCATGGTGGCATCGTCTGCCATAATGCGTCTGAGCAAGTCTTTGTCAGCATTCACCACGTATGGGGCGGGACGCTTTTCAGACCAGTTCATGTAGGTGCGGAAAGCCGCCTCAAAATCAAGGTCGCAAACGGTGTCACGACCGCCGTAATAGTTCAGCAGTCCGTCAAACCCTATGCTCTTTTCCGAACACAGATACGTGCCTAACGGAGTGAACGGTTGCAGTCCACCGCAAGTGCCAATGCGCACAATATCAAGACTTTGCATTGTCTCATTTAAAGTGCGTGTCTTGAAGTTTATATTTGTCAGGGCATCAAGTTCGTTCATAACAATGTCAATATTGTCGCACCCTATACCGGTTGACAATACCGTTATTCTCTTGCCGGCATATATACCGGTTACCCACACAAATTCACGGTTGCCGCCATCGCATTCAATCGCATCCATTTTTGAAGCAACAATCGATACACGTCCCGGGTCTCCCACAAGTATCACTTTGCGCGCCAGCTGCTCAGGTCTGATATGCAGGTGGAAGCATGATCCGTCATCGTTTATTATCAGCTCCGATGGTTCAAAATATCTCTTTTCCATTGTTCTTTTTTGCGTATGTATGTGTTATGCAAATTTACAAAATAATTTGGATATATGCGTGTTGGACACTTTTTCAGTTAGCGCGTATGGTAACCTGCGCTCAGGACATTTACCGCGCTATACGCTACTCGCTTGTTCCGTTCCCTAAAGCCGTGAACTCCTCCTTTTATCCATGCCAACCGGCATGTATAACGTCGTCAGACATCACGGCATTGTTCCGGTCACTTCACTGCACTCGCTTAACGCTACGCGGTGGATATCCTTTTGCACAGGTTACCATACATGTTCCGCCTCCCAGCATAATATACAAACCTTCGCAAAAACCCCGCAATTTGCGCAGGGTGGCGGCAAAAAACGGCTCAACCTTCGCAAAACAGGTCCAAAACGCGAAGGTTCCCACTGATTGTCTTTGTTGAGCTGAATAATTTCAACAAAAAGTGGGAAGATATTGACAATGACAAAGAAAGATTCTATTTTTGTATTCGCCACATGCATGAGTTAAAGGACTTGCCCGATGGTTTTGCACAAGGGATATGGGCCAAGTTGGCTCAGCAGAGTGAGTTGGCAGAGATGCCGTCAGATGTTAAAGCAAAATACATAAAAGATATGGAAACTGAAATGGATAAACGTGCACAGATGAAATGTGCATTACGTAAAGCTACCGAACAAGGACGTGCAGAAGGACTCGAACAGGGAAAACTTGAGACTGCACGCAAAATGAAAGCAGATGGTCTGAATACTGACACTATCTGCAAATATACAGGCTTGACAACGGAACAGGTTGCGGCTTTGTAGCCTATAGGCTGAAGAAGTCACGGAACGGTTTGACCTCTTGAGAGTCGAATGTGGCTGCCGATATGATGATTGGTGTAACAAAAACATTCTTGTCAACCGGCATTGAGAATATGCAGTCAACTGCTGCCTTACCCATTACAAATGCATTCTGGGCAAGTACCTTCTTTACATTGCCTCCATTCTTGATATTGAGCAGTAATGACTTGTATGCATCGAATGCGTATATCTGCTTGTCATTGAGGTCCTGGACATCCTCGCCAAAAGACAGAATCTTGTCATAAAAGTCACCATTGAAAAGGACTACACTTCCGCCTGTGCCCAGATTGGACAGTTTGGCATTGAGTGAAGCGGCAGTCAGTGTATCGTCAGCCGTAATGGAAATGGAATTATTGTCATCAGTTATACCCTTGACTCTCTTGAAAGTCTCATATCTGCTCATTGTTGCGGCAGTGCAATAATAAACTGACAATATTTTTGATTGTTCGGTTTCTGTTACCATCTCAGCAAAATCGGTTCCAATAAGTTGCAGGTCCACTCCAACATATGTAGAATATGAATTTTTCATCGGAGATAATTCTGAAGGCTTAGTGTCGAGGAAAATTACGGGAATGTTTTTCCCGGCAAATGAGCAGATTGCGTTTTCGGCATCATTCCTGTTTGTGGAATCGTATATGGGATTGAAGATTATTCCTTTAACATTATAGTTGAGACTTGCCAGAGATTCTGCCGCTTGTATCTGGCTGTTTATGTCATATTCATTGGATGCTGCATAAATGAGCGCCTTGCATCCTTTGGCACGGCTTTCCTCCTCAATGCTGCTTATTATTTGTTTGTAATAATCAGTATTTCCGTTCTTCAAAATTGCAACAACGGCATCATCCTTAATATTCTCTTTGCCGCATGATGCGGATAGGAACAAAGCTGCAACCAATGACAGCCCAACAATAATCTTAGTTTTCATTTTATTATCTGTTAATTATTCAGTTGAACGAGTATGTTATACCATCATAATCTTCTCTTACACGGCAGGTAGAACAGAAATAAGATCCATATGCAGACATAAATGAGCCTATTCTTACTCTATCAAAATTCATAATACCAAGAGACTCATTATCATATTCTTCATTATGAAGGAATGTTGGACCGGAATCATAATACACGTTTGGGTAAATGCGTGGCTTGGGGATGATATAAGAGAACGATATCACAGAATCCCTTGAAACCTTCGGAAAAATTGTAACCTCACACCTGTCAACAACAGGCATAAGTTTATACTGATAAGTCTTTAGCCAATAGAATTCATTATAGAGCGATGCCTTCGAGTTGCTAACCGTATCACAATATTCCTCACCAGTGTTATCTGTATAGCATATACAATAATAGAAATACTCCAATGACGATGGATGAATGGGAATAACCACTGTCATATCAATATTCCTCACTTTTGGACTACTAAGAGACGCCGGTTCTTTAAACAGGTCACTTATTCCGTCACACCCTTGCAGAAAGAGCAACGCTACAAAACCTGCAATACATACAAATGGATTAAAAAACTTGGATTTCATTATTTTCTAATATTATTTGACAGTGTAACTTGATGTCACCAGACACAAACTTAATGATTATTTTTCAAAAACAGTCAGCACCTGTCACTTTTTTCATGCAACACCAAACATTTCTTCAGTCGCATTTGGAGATATGCGTTTTCGGACGCTCGCAGTTAGCGCTGCGCTGACCTGCTTTGCTGCCGTCTTTTTGCGAATGGTATTCGGATATATGCGTATCGGACGCTCGCAGTTAGCGCTACCGCTGACCTGCTTTGCTGCCGTCTTTTTGCAAATGGTATTCGGATATATGCGTATCGGACGCTCGCAGTTAGCGCTGCGCTGACCTGCTTTGCTGCCGTCTTTTTGCGAATGGTATTCGGATATATGCGTATCGGACGCTCGCAGTTAGTCTGCACTCCGTTACGTCTAACTGCTCGTCCCTCCCAAAAGTTAGTCTTGCTGAGCTTTGAAAAGCAGGCTTTTCACGCTCTTGTGCAATCCTACCTTCCGGGCCCCTCCCGTTCACCTCAAAACGGGTATTGAGGGTCCTCTACCGCATATATCCAAATACTACCTTGGAAGGTGTGCAAAGTGCTGGCAATTTGAGAACGTTCGGCCTCCAAAAGTGGCGATGGAATTTGTCAATTAGAACTATCTTACTATTTTTGCAGATAGCGCATTTGCAGTGAACGTCATTTGCAGTGAACGCCATTTGCAAATAGCGCAATAGCATATCGGCAAGCAGTACAGCTCATAGCAACCTACATTAACAACAATAGCTAGGTAACAACAATAAAACGCAATAGGAATGGAACTTGTAGAGGGAACGTACCAGAATTTGATAACAGACGGATTGAAGCAGGACATGCAGCAAGCGCAGGACAAGGGCTTGGTGTGCAGGCAGGAAGACATGGACAGCGCAGAAACGCCCAACATGCTCACAGATCACATCAGCCGCATAATCCGCAATCGGCTGGCTGATGAAAGTCTCTCGGCCCAAGAGCGTGCCCAGTTTGTCAACAGACTGATAGACTTCCTGGGTGAAGACCAGACCCAAAAGCTGGTAGATGACAAGCAGATGTTGGCATCGGTTGTAACAAAACAAGAAGAAGCGCAGCTGAAAGCAACCAGCAAAACACCCGTACGTCCTCTGACCGGTTTCCGCACTAGCAATCTGTTCACGGGAGGCCAGAGCCGTGTGTCGCTCAGCAGCGAGATTGAACGCGACATTGAAAGTGCAGACAGCATCAGTATGATTGTGTCGTTCCTTAAGCTGTCCGGCGTAAACCTTATCTATGACCATCTAGAACGTTTCTGCAGCAACCCTCAGCATAAGTTACGCATCATTACCACTACTTATTGTGGTGTAACCGATGCCAAAGCCGTAGAACGCCTGGCCACTCTGCCGAACACCATCCTACCACCCTACCGCCTTGCGTGTGCCTGTTAGCGAATCAACTCAATAGTTGCATGGCACATTCATTATGCAAGCCGATGCCCACAACATTCTAAACGTGGTAAAGATACAATGATGTGACAGTCAAGCGGAAAATTCGTGGTTCACTGGGTGCTTACGAATTGTCAACTATTTTTCAAGTAACTCACTTAATGATATAAAAGCTTGAGTATAAGAAGCGAGTTTGATTTGTTTGGGGGTGTCAGAGATATGATGATATGCGCCAAGGTCAAGTATTATTCTCATATCTTGTTCAGGAGAGTCAAAATTGTTGATAATTTCAGCCTTGCGTGCGGTTCTTACGGAGATAACGTCATAATACCCCCTTACACCTCCTTCGAAATATGGAGCGAAATACTGTATATTCTTTATATTGTATTTTGAAGGGAACTTCTTGCCAAAATAGTATAAGTTTGCTTGCCCTGTTTTGAAATCGGCTATACTTTCCTTTTTTACCACACCTATAATGACATTGCAGACTTCATTGTATTCTACAAATGGCTCAGCAGCAAGTCCTACACCATAGTTTTGTTCTTCCCAAAATGAAACGAGTTGTTCTACAGTATATGGTGGAGTTTTACGATGAATCATCGCATGACAGTTCGGACATAAAGGAACCAAATCTCTATCTATGTCAAGTTTATAATCGTCACCCATCATTGAAACTGGGGTAGTATGATGAACTTCTATGAAATCTCTTCCTATTGCCCCGTATTTCTCATATAGGTTCGTTCCGCAGACGGAACAATTATAACCCTTCTTATATAAGCAAAGACACCTGTTTATAGGATTTCTTTCATATCGTACAGAGAGGACTTGGTGTCTCGTTCCCTCTCCTTCAGCAGGAAACAAATCCGAACTAATGCTTCTATCATCAATGGTCAACAAGGAGAGTATAAGGCTAACACCATGCTGCATCCATTCACACACAAGGTTAAATTCACCTGTTGCACTATAAAATTCTACTGGTACTTTGGTTATCTTGCATGAAAATGACTTCCACACTGTTGGCCAGTCTTCTTCATTCACAATATTTTCATTATTGACCTTAAATTGAACTTTGCCTCCCTGGCTTTTGAGCATTTGGATGTAACTGAAGAAGCATTTCCTCTTTTGTACATCAGCTTGGGACATTTCATTGATAATGTCACGTCCAAACTTTTGTGGCTCAATTTCAACAAGTAGTCGAATTTGATTGTGGATGAATACCGTCACGCTAAAATACATGTCATCCTCATTGTGAGGACAACATGTATAATGTTCCTCCCCATCCAATGTATGTTGAGAAGCATCAAAAGGCATTAAAAAGGTGCTTTCCAATGCCACCTTCAGTTTGTTTGTCCAATCGTTCATCTATTATTCCTCAGGTAATTCTGGGTCAGGAAGGTCTGCAACCAACTTCTTCAATGTGCGTGACACCTTATGGCGCATATCTTCATAGTTTTCAATGCTTGATTGCGAACATGTGGAATTTTCAGCTTCTGCCAATGCCCACAGAAGATAGTCAAGACCCTCAACTACGGTGTGCTGCGCAAGGTATGGGCCGTAAATCTTCTTGTAATATGGGTGGCTTTCATTAATATTAACTGCATGTTTGCCGTTGATTAACGAAGGCTCCCACAGAGCACTGCCTTCTATGTCCTGTACAGGAAAAACGCGAGCCTGCTTCGGATCGGCATCATTCACAATCTTTATAGACTTGGTAAATGTGCCGTTTGGATTCTGAATCTCAGCACTATCTTGGCCTACAGGTTTAATCTTTGAGTCTACAATCTCATCAGCCTTTCCCTCGATTCCAGAATTGGATGGGCTATGAGCTTCCTTCCCTGTTTTATGTACAGCTTTCGTTTCGGTATCTCTGTATCGCTTTTCAGCAGCTCTTCTAGGAGCGCCGAAGAAAGTACTAAAGAAGTTATACAGTTCACCTATGAGTAAAATACGTGACTTCTTAATGTCGATATTCAAAAGTTCGTCCATCTTATAGTCGAAAGAAAAATCAATTCTCAGCAATGACAAGTGAGGTTCTTTCTTCATCAATCCGAACCAATCACCACTATGTATGAGACGATTCTCACGATATACATAGACACCCTGTAAGTCATTGCTAACCTTTGCCCTTTTCTCGTCATCAATAGTTGAGAAATCCCCCTTTTTGGGAAGGACATATGCGGCTACATGGAATGAGACAGTTGCCCCGTCAGGCATCTCAACTGGGACATCCTCTTCTTGCAACACTTGGGTATGTTCTTCTTTTGTACAGAAAGGATCCCAAGCTTCGAGCTTTATGTCGTTAACATAAATGTTGACATTAGAAGCGCGACTATCCGTGTGGTCAAGAAAGCGTTGATAGACCATTGACAGATGCTCGCAAAGGTTGTCTATTTGCTTCTTAAGATTCTTTTCTGCTGCTCCTTTCGTCTTATAATCACGAATCATTCTATCGACTTTATCCCAGACGACAAGTGTACCTTGTCCATTTCTTGTGGTTTTTTCCAGAATAATTTCCTCGTCTTCTTCAATCTCAGGGAATTGAAGAAGCCATGATCGGTTTTTGGCGATATAGTCTAAATCCCACTGAACCTTGCGAAGTGTTGGGTCATCCTTCGTTCGAGACAGAACCGCAAATCTACGACAAAATGCTGTAGAAGCAGTTTTCAATCCTAGTCCGAACTTTCCCAATGAGTTCTTCACGATTCTTTCAGAAGAGCCATACTTCATGGCATTCTTCAAACCATCCAAATCCATGCCACATCCATTGTCTGCAATGTAGATGTTGACATTTAGATTGGGATCTAAGTTAATGTCAATCTTTACTTCTGTCGCATCAGCTGAAATGGAGTTGTCAACTATGTCAGCTATTGCGGTGTTAAAATTGTAGCCGGTATCTCTTAAACCATTTACAATTCGTTCTGGATCAGGAAGAAGCTCTATGTCTTCCGAAATAATCTTTTGCATGTCTGTAATCATATCTCAAAATTTTAATTTCTAAATGAAGGAACAAGACTTAGAGCTTTTATTATGTCCGCTCGATCTTGTTTTATGCCATCGTTACCAATTATAGCTGTTGCAGATATTTCTCGTTTTCTGTCAATTCGTTCATTGACAATCTCTTCTATTGTGTCTTGGTAGAAAAGTCTGTACACGAAGACCGTTTTTTCTTGACCTCGGCGGTGTGCTCTTGCTGTTGATTGGTCTTCAAGAGAAGGATTCCATTCCAAATTGAAGTGTATTACATGATTTGCTCCTGTAATATTTAATCCTGTACCAGCAGCTCGCGGATTAAGCACTAACATGGCTGAACCTTGTGCTGAATTGAATGTATCAACGATAGTTTGCCTGTCATCAACAGGTGTGTCTCCATTAATAGACCATATTGGTATGTTAAATCTACCAGGAATATCTGATTGAAAAACTTCAAACATCATTCTGTATGAGGTAAACACGATGAATTTCTCACCACGACTTATTATCTCTTCTGCAATTTCGCAAAATCGTTGATACTTTATTGAAACGTCAGCAGGATTGCCAGCATGTGGTGTCTTTAATGCTGCATATGGATGTGTGCAGTATATACGCAACATTTGCAACATCCCCAGAGTTATATCTTCTGCACCATATTCTTCAAGAAGATGATTCCGATAAATAGAATACTGAACACACTCTTCTTCTGACATTTGGATTGGAATTGCAGAAACAACTTTAGGAGGCAAATCTTTCGCCACATCGTCAACAAGTCTTCTCAGCATAAGAGGGGTGAGTATCGGTTCAATTCGCTCTGCTCCCTCTGTATCGTCAGAAATGATTTCGTTGTATTTTTGGAGTGTACCCAACAAACCAGGCTGGATGAAATCAACAAGAGACCATACGTCAGTAACATGGTTTTCAAAAGGCGTACCAGACACAGCCAAACTTCTGGCACGTTTAAGAGCTTTACATGCTTTCGTTCTATGGCTATATGGGTTCTTTATGCTTTGCGCTTCGTCCAAAACAACCAATTCCCACGAAATCATATTGAGCATGTGTATATCGCTGACCACCGTTGTGTACGATGTGATTATTATATCATATTCCAACAAGTCTTTATAATTACCCGTTCTGTCTTGTCCATGATGGATGTGTGTATGCAAAATGGGGGCAAATTTTGCACATTCTCTTTTCCAGTTTACCAATAAAGAAATAGGTGCTATAACAATTATGGGCAACGCATTTGTTGCTTTAAGATGCAGCATCTCTGTAATGACTTGCATTGTTTTGCCAAGTCCCATTTCGTCACCCAAAATACAGCCCCGCGTTTCTTCTAGCATATATTTGAGCCATAGATAACCCGTCTTCTGATACTGGAATAAATTAGCTTGCAAGGTTGATGGCTCCTTTTCGGTGTTATCAATGGGGGAGTTTAAGTCTTTAACCGAAACGTCATTGTTGATGATTTTGTGATCGCTCAACAATTCGTATTCAACGAGCTTCAGGTACTGACGCATTGATATTGTGCCTACCTGCTTAATATTGCCACATGTCAGCACATCTTGCACCTCTTGAACATTTCCTGAAAGATAGAACCAGGTTCCATTGTGTACACATTGATCTATAATACGACCTTCTATCACATCAACAGGTATCTCTTCACCTCTTCTTACAGCATATACTCTGATGCTAATTGTTCCATATGCATCGTTTCTAAGGCTTACAGATACTTCTGTGCCAATTTTCGAATATCGCAAGTCTGGCAATTCATCACTTGGAACACCACAGGTGACGCCTTGTATATTCTGACCATTAAGGGCAGAATATACATCTTTGGCACTCGGATGGTATACAATATCTCCAGATTTAACGGCCAAATGGTTCTCTGCCATATACCAACTTCCTTTCATTATTTATTGTTTGCTTGAAATCGTTCAAGACTAGCTGCACTAATGGATATTCCCATAAATCCATAACCTTGTTCAGGGATAGAGATTTCTTCTGCTTCGACGTATGATTCCCTTTCGATATCAGAAACTTCGTAGGTGTTCTTTTGGGCGTTAATAGTGAAATTGTCCAAACTTTCAACCATCCTACGTAACTCCAAATCACTCGAATATGCCAAAACTATTTCAGCGAGGAATTCTGCATTTGCATTAACCACATTTAATTGATTCAGAATTGGTGATATATGAAAATCATGACGATTAACAGTCTTGCTTCCAGCCCACCAATTATAGTCATGGGCAAATCTCCAGAGATAGCCTGCAATTCTCTCATGTTCCGTACTGTCAGGGAAATCTTCTTGTAATACATTCATTGCTGCCATGAAATAGTTCTCCTTATCCCCAGTAGAAGGCACATTCTTCAAACGTGTTGCATAATCTCTTCGTTGGGTACTACCATTGATATTCAGATATGAGCAAATCCTTTCAAAATATTGGCTGTAAGTAAGAAGTTCTGTGCAAAAATCAACAAAATATGATGCAATAGCAAACCATTGGTTGGCTATGTAAATTTGTTGACCATCACGATTTGCCAAAATAGAGGTATGTTGGAAATACTCAATTTTTTTTCCTTTTGACTCCATGAAGACACGAAACGCATCTTTAAAGTTTTCAGCCAATACTACTTCCTGCCATACGAATTCATTATGAAATCTTTCTTTGGCGTATGTAAGAACAGCATGTAAGTTTTTTAATATCAGCTTATTTCCCATACTTCTTCTCATTCTTAATAAGTTGAACCATTATTTCTTCTGTAAGTACTTTAATTACAGGAATTGCTACGCTATTTCCGAACTGTCGGTAAGCTTCCTTCTTGGAAACGACAATACGAAATTCGGGAGTGGAGTCATCGTATTTGCCACTGTTTTCAGGATTTTTCCACCCATTTCCTACTATCCGATAGCCTTGAAGACGACCAGCTTCAACAGGCGTTAAGGTTCGTGGATTCAAACCTTTGTCTGCCTGGTCGATTAAGATTTCGCTACCATCTTTCCAATAGCGAGCAGAAATAGTACTAGTATATATACTATCATCATTGAAAAGAGAATATCCAAATCCCTTCCCATTACGACGGTTACGTTCTTTTCGCTCCTGATGACCAATCCACATTCTATCACTTATTGTGAATGAAATAGTTGTGTCTTCTGGTTCGAAAATATCAGATACTCTCGTAGAAAGTGTACCTTGCTTTAGCTGCGCCTTATTATATATCACTTTACCTTCTGGTGATATACCGTAAGGAAATTTGAAAGTTTCAGCATCTATCAATCCCTTGTACCATGCAATTATAAAAAGACGCTCTCTGTTCTGAGGTACTCCAAAATACTTGGCATTCAGTATTTCATATGCGTACGAATACCCCAATTCTTCAAGAGTGGCAAGAATGACACTCAAAGTTTTACCACCATCATGGTTTTTGAGGCCTCGGACATTTTCAAGGAATAGTACACGTGGTGGATACCCAGATTTAATCTTTTCGCGTACAAGGTTCGCAATATTGAAAAAAAGCGTCCCTCTGGTGTCTTCAAATCCCCTTTTTAATCCAGCAGCAGAAAATGGCTGACATGGGAAGCCACCACAGCATATGTCAAAATCAGGGACGTTTTCTGGAATAACATCATTGATGTCTTCATTAAAGAACAAATACCTGCCGTTACTATCTTTTGTGAATAGTTTTGGTTCAAGCTGCGAATAATTCGTCTCGTAGGATATTCGGGCATACTTATCCCATTCGCTGGCAAAAACACATTTCCCACCGACACTATGCATTGCTGTATGGAAGCCACCAATGCCTGCAAATAAGTCTATAAATTTTATTGTTTTCTTTTTCATTTCTTGTTCTTAAATTTGTAGATTGAATCTGCTGAAATCTTGATACCGGATTTACCTTCATTACTCTTGTTGACATCAAGCTCAACATTTTCGCCTACAGAACCTTTTTGTTCGTTGAAAGAACCAAACAATTTTTGCACGACAGGAATGAATTTGGAAAAATTATCCCCCCACTGATTATTAACAACAATCTCTGTTCCGTCATGAAGTCGAATTATTTCTGACGGCTTCAAAAAGTACCTTTTCTTTAAATCAGGAGTTGACATGATCCACTCTTGAACTAAAGATAACGGGCGCACAACACCTCTTTTCGTGCTATGGATTTCGGAAGGAAATACATTTTCCAAGTCATCAATAGTGACATATGGATTGTCTTGAACATACTTGCGCACAACTTCCAAAACAAATCTCCGCTTATTGTAGAAAGTTTTCCCATTGTCAAAAGAATAAGTTGTTGAATCATGTAAATCGCCACCTCTTTTCGGAGATAATCCTTCCAATTTTCCCTTAGTCTTGTCGGTTAGTTTTATCTTGAAATTGTATTGCGTCAGCAATTCTTCCACAAGGCTTTGCTCATAGTTGTCGGAAAGCAGAGCTTGCCTAAAGGCATTTGCTATAAAATCGGTATCTGTTGAGAGTTCTTTTATTCTGTTTTTTATTTTATTGTCCTCACGTGACTGAGTCCAAGTCGTGGCGCAACAGTTAACAATCTTCGACAGGCTAAATGAATTGTAGTCAAATATACTACAGATCAAACTACCCGCAGTGTCTTGTTTGTTTATGTCTGCATGAATTACACGTACTGGTATTGCCTTTGCATCATTAGCAAAGAAAACATCAATAGTCCTGCTAAATACCAGACAAATTTGGTAATGACCACTTGACATGGCCTTGACCACATATTCTTTCATTGAATCATCCAAGGTTCCAAGACTGGGACTGAGACATAATACAGGTATGTCGCTTTTGTCATTCTTTGTGTAGAGTGACATTAGACTAATATCTTTCCCCTGCTCGAATCCTGTATTCTCTATGATAGTGCCATTTGACTTCTTCCATCCAAGAAGTCTTAAGCAAGACAATACAGAATTAAGATATAGAGAGGGGCTAACACCCTCTACTAAAAATGGTTTTATTGACTCAACAAATTCAAGCCAATTCTCTTTTGCTTGAATATTGATAGATTCATTAATGTTAATCGAAGTTGTGTGCTCATTAGACCCTTTTCTGTTTTTATTATGTCCTGAGTATTCTGCAAATTCAGGATATTTCATGAGGTCAGACTCACGTAAGTCACTTGCTGTACTCATGTAATCGCGTCCTCTTTGGGTAATCCTCCATACACCTCTTTCAGGGATTTCTACAAAATGCGCACGACGTAGCCATTGTAGACTCCAACCAACTCTATCATTCAATTGCAAAGAAGTGCCTCCCTTTGTCTTAAGTGTTTTATCTTCCTCGCTAAGGTCAAAGAAATCACTCAAAACAGAAATCATATCTGCTTTATTGGAATCTCCATCAGTTAAATGGAGCATGAACGGATAAAGGAAATCTTCAAATTTGGGAATGGCCATAATTGAATGTTTTGTCTAATTATTTCTCTTACTAATTTAATCTCAGTTCTCGACTTAGTTCGTCAAAACCGATGTCATATATATCAACACCTTTTGTCTCGCAAACATCAAACGCTTCACCCATTAACCGATTATAAATGCCCACATCTTCCTTGCAAAAGGTAAGAGTCTTGTCATCATAACAGATATAATCTGCAAAATCATCATCTGGATAAAAGTTCACCTTACGTTCATCCACAAAATGATGGAAGAATGTCTTTATATCCTCAACAGACTTGATATGTGATTCGTTGTTGTATGTCATAATTTAACTTTTCTTCATTCAATAATCGTTATACTCTCGTTTTCGAGTTAACTACCAAGTATAACTTGCCAAATTTCTGCTCATAGTTGCCTGATGTACTCATCCAATCCGCTTATTATGTAACTTTGTTCGTGATCCATCAATGTACTCCTATATTGCAAATTTACGAAATTTTGCGCGAATAACAGAGAGGAAGTGGTTTATTTTTATGACAACATGTCTAATTTTGAATGGAGTTCACGGCTTTATGGAACGGAATAAGTGAGTAGCGTATAACGGGGTTCTATGTCCTTGTGTGCCAATTATTGTCCAAATTTTCGCAGGGTGTCTTTCCAACCAGCATCGGAAGTTTTTTACTTCCCTATCACCAGACACAAATTGGCAAGTTCCAAATACTGCGGGGGAACCGTGCGGCAAAACAAGGCAAAACGCAACACGGTCCCCAGCAAAAACAACAAAAGCGGGGAAATAATACAAAACTTTCATTATTTACGTTACTTTTGTTAAGAATTCAAGTCAAAGAAAAAAAGAGTCAAAGGAAAAGAAGCGTTTCAAAACAGATTTTTACTTTGAAACAGATTCTTACTTTGAAACAGATTCTTACTAACACATTAAATATGAAAGCAAACAAACTTATTGCACTGTGCTCTGCCGCACTGCTTGGCGGAGCATTGGCTGCCAGTGCGCAGAATGCAAATGCACCGGGGCCACAGCAGGCACCGGGAACGGCTCAGGCACCGGGCACCCAACCCCAAGCCAACCAACCCCAAGCCGTCCAACCGCAGCAGCGCCGCCGCGCCATGCAGCCGCAAACGCCGGTAGAGCCGGTAAAGATTGTAAGCAACATTGCCAAGGGAGAAGAGATTCCGCTTTACATGAATCCCAATTACTCTTTCCGCGAACGTGCAACAGACCTGGTGTCACGCCTCACGCTGCAGGAAAAGCAGAGTCTGGCAGGCAACAACATGGCAGCTGTGCCGCGTCTTGGCATAAACCGTTACAATGTGTGGTCAGAGGCCTTGCACGGTGTGCTGAGCGGAGCAAATGCCCGTGTAGGACTGGCCGGACCAAGTTCGTTCCCTAACAGTGTGGCTCTTGGTTCGTCTTGGGATCTTGATCTTATGCAGCGCGATGCCGCCGCCATTGCAGACGAGGCCCGCGGAATTTTCAGCACGGGCACCAAGGGACTTACATTCTGGAGCCCGGTTGTGGAACCTGTGCGTGACCCGCGTTGGGGACGTACCGGTGAGTCTTTTGGCGAGGATCCGTTTCTGGTATCTGAAATGGGCGGTGCTTTTGTACGCGGCTTTATGGGCGATGACCCGGTCTATCTCAAGTCCGTTCCTACAGCCAAGCACTACTTTGCCAACAACAGCGAGTTCAACCGCCACGTAAGCTCATCCAATATGGACAGCCGCGATTTGCGCGAGTTCTATACCGCTCCCTACAAGAAGCTGATTGAAGAAGACAATCTGCCGGGTATAATGAGTTCCTACAATGCGGTGAACGGTGTGCCCACTACAGCAAGCCAACTGTACATTGATACGCTTGCACGCCGCACTTGGGGCCTTGACGGTTACGTTACAAGCGACTGCAGCGGCGTAGAAGATATCTATACCGGCCACTACTACGTTGAGACAGGCCCACAGGCCGCTGCCAAAGGTCTGCAGGCTGGTGTTGATACTGATTGCGGAAGCGTATACCAGCGTAACTCCATAAGTGCAATTGAGCAGGGCTACATGACGGAAAATGACCTGGACCGCGCATTGATAAACATGTTCACCATCCGTATGCGTACCGGTGAGTTTGATCCGGCAGAGATGGTCAGCTACAACAAGATTACCCCTGCCATTGTCAACTCAAAGGCACATCAGGAACTGGCTATGGAGGTTGCAACAAAGACTGCAGTGCTTCTTAAAAACCAACCTGCCGCCGGCTCCCCCACACAGATTCTGCCATTGAAAAAAGGGCTCAGGAAGATTGCCCTAATAGGTCCGCAGGCTGCCGATGTTGAGCTTGGTCCCTACTCCGGGCGTCCCGAGTCAAGCAGCATGATATCGCCGTACCAGGGCATCACCAAGTACATAGAAGACAATAACCTTGGTATAGAAGTCACTCTTGCCAACGGCGCAAACCAGAAAAGCAAGAGCAACCTGCTCTATATTGGCAATTTCATTATCCAGAAGACTGACGGCACAACACAGTATTACGATGCCACCAGGTTCTCATCGTGCTCAGAAGGAATCACAGTAGGTTCCGGTATGGGTACCGAAGAGCAGGTCCGCTCTATTGACGATGGCTCCTGGACTGCGTACGAGGGAGTTGACCTTACAAACATAGATTCCATTACCGTTGGCATCAACATCCCAACCGAGGGCGGTATTGTAGAGGTGCGCGTTGACGGTCCGGACGGCCGTCTTATTGCCACCATCAACGCCACACGTGCTGCAGGTCAGCGCCCTGGCGGTGTCTATGGCGCTACCAGACCAATGAAGACATCGGCTTTGAAACTTGGCTTCAACAGCAAGGAAACGCTCTACCTTACATATCATGCTCCAAAAGACGATGCCATCGACGCCCAGACCTTAGAAACTGCGCGCCAGGCCGACGTTGCAATTGTATTAGTAGGCACTGACGAAAATACCGCTACCGAGGAGGCCGACCGTCTTACCCTGCTCCTTCCAGGTAACCAGCCGGACCTTATCAAGGCTATTGCGGCTGTGAACAAGAATGTGGTTCTGGTAATGCAGACTCTTGGCTGTGTAGAGGTTGAAGAGTTCAAAGACCTTGAGAACATTAAGGGTATTATCTGGACCGGATATAACGGAATGGCTCAGGGTGCTGCTATTGCACGTGTTCTTTTTGGCGATGTCAACCCCGGCGGCAAACTCAACGCCACATGGTACAAGAGCGTGAAGGATCTGCCGCACATTACAGATTATACGCTGCGTGGCGGAGTCGATGCCGACGGCAATCCAAAGAACGGACGTACACTGTGGTATTTCGACCAACCTGTCTCTTACGAGTTTGGCTACGGACTCAGCTACACACGGTTTGAGTACAGCAATTTCAAGATTGAAAAGCGCAATTCTTCTGCAAAATCTTCTGCAAACGGCAAGAAGGGTCTGACATTTGGTCCGATGGACATACTTACCGTTTCTGCCGATATAAGTAACGTTGGCCGCTACGATGGCGACGAGGTTGTTCAGATTTACGTTGCAACCCCCAATGCCAAGGCTGAGCTTGAACGCCCCATCAAGCGTCTTAAAGGCTTCAAGCGCGTAACCGTTCCCGCAGGACAGACTGCACATGTAGAGATTGACATACCTGCCGCCGACCTGTGGTTCTGGGATATGGAACGTGAGTGTATCACCTTTGACAAAGGCCTTTACCAGTTCCAGATAGGTTCTTCAAGCCAGGATATACGCGGCACAGTCAATGCTACCCTCAAAGGCAAGTTTGTTCCTGAACTCAAAACCGTTGTGGCCCGTCCCGATCAGTTCATTCTTACTGCCGGTTCCACTACCAAAGCGGATTTCTCTGCCTGCATGACAGATGACAGTTTCTACCCTGCCGCAAAAGCAAAAGTTGAATGGTACAGCAACAACACGTCTGTTGCAACAGTCAGTGCCGACGGCACCATTCAGGCTGTTACAGAGGGTGTTGCCACCATTTTCTGCAAGGTTACAGTAAACGGCAAGAGTGTGACACACAGTTTTGCCATCAAGGTTATGCGCCCTGTTGTTGCTGAAACAAGTTATCGTCTGACTGGCGACGGAGTAGTTCTCTACTCCGCTGCCGGCGGCCGGTGGCTGGAGTTTGATTTCAAAAACTACTACAGAGATTATTACGATATTGAGACCTTCACAGACATTTGTACAGGTGGCGGTCAGGTTGCGTTGTGCGGCGTAAAGTCAGATGGCCGTCCGGCGCTTTTTCTTTCCAGTGGCGGTAATGTGTGGAGCGAACGCCAACTGGTCTATACGGCTCCCGGAGGCTCTGTTCTTGAACTGACAGAGGTCCCTATTTCTCTCAGTTACGATGCCCAGGCCCAGGCTTTTGTCATGCACTGCACACACGGTGCCGTCTTTACCATCCCGGGCTGCTCACATTGCAATGCGCTGTCATGGGATGATGACAGCGCATTACAATATTAACCTTCAAAATTGGGACCCATTCCCAAACCTTTTATTCAACAATTCTTTTTATCTCTGTGTAGGGATTCAATACTATACGTGACGGTGTTACAATAGGAAGGAATGACACAGACATGTCAACTCCATACACATGGTAAGCACACCAGTACAACAGTCCCGAACAGACAAAATAATCTGGCATCTGATTCTTGAAAGTCAACCAGTTACTGCCAATTGTATAATCAATCAAAGGAGTTCCCAGATACTGTTGCGCATAGGCAATAAATTCATTTCTTTTCTGTAAGGAATAGGATTTTCTGTTTACTGTCAACGGCTCCTCACTTTCGGAGTCCCATATAAATTCAAATTCTTTTATCTCGAGTATATACAGCTCTGTACACCAGTTGGATATTGGCTCATACATGACACCGTCCCAACTGGCTGCAATTGTAATCAGAGAATCGGCAGCAACATCCTGATTGAAGTCTTCTACGAATATTCCGCAATGTCCTGTCAGACGATGGTCCATATCACCCTCTGTTGTTAACAGATTGGTCAGATTCATCAGTACCATAGGTCTTCTATGAATAGGTAGAGCTATACAAAAATCACCTTTCTTTACAACCCCGGCAATTTCATCCTTAAAAATGTCATAAGGAATATCACTTCCGCTTGAAGGACCAAAATCCAGAATACTTTTTGTTATCGGAGAAGGGGTGTTTCTAAAAGATTCCAAAATATCGCCAATGACATTGAACTGGTCACTATGCGAATCAAAATATCCGTACAGATCCGATGCCACACTTTCCATATACTCGAAATAAGCTTCAAGATCCGATACCTGAATAACTTTTTTGGTTTGGAGATCTGTCAGATACATAGCCAGCTCATGAATAAACATATGCTGTTCATCTATGGGCAGATCCGAAAAGACAATGTGGTTGCCTTCGGTATCAGAAATATTCAATTTATTGAGTGCTCCTATCTCAGGGAGTTCCATATCATAGAATTCCTCAATATCAATATTTTCAAAATAATCAAACAACAGTTGTACCAAATCTTCCCAAGTACTGTAGTAACTTTTTACAACTTTATTACTATTGGCAGGTAATTCAGTTTTCTGAGCCGTTACTATGGGCGATGGATTGATTTCATCCTGTGTCTCTTTACACGAAAATAGAACAAATACCAGCGAAAGCGGTAAAATAAGAAATCTGGTTCTCATAATTGTCAATTATTTTTTGTAGTCTATACCAAATATATACTGATGTGAAAAATCTTCATGAAGACAATATGTCATTGTAAGTGTATTGGTGTCAAACACCTCTGAATATAGAGTAACCCAAGGCCATTTGTACATATCATTCCATTCAGGCAGTTGTGTTCTGTCTTTACAGCTTGGGTACATCAAATCAAAAAATTTAAATACCTCCGGATCATTCTGATAAACTTTGACGGACTGTAGCATATTCATGCCATCTTGAATGGAAAATGACTGCTTTTCCTTGAGTAGGGCTGTCAACTGGTCATATCGCCAATATCCGAACTCGGAACCTACAGTCTCCACATATTTCTTTTCAAGAAGAAACTTGATTGGCAGATTACTTTTGGAAAGATAGAAATTGGTGGACAATGCATAATATGGCTCCTGGTCCTGAAGGTCTCCAACAGACGGACGCAATACCCTCATTTCTCCATTTATCCATTCAACCACTGCCTTGTCATTGTATTTGTCTGCTATCAGAAAATGGAGATCTGTCCAGAAACCGTACATGCCGGGGAACTGGAAAATTGTTTGTACAGCATATTCACCTATCTTTCTGATTGCCTCCGATACAGTAGTACAATTGTCCAAAATCAAACGGGTAATCATGGCATTCAACAGATTCAGTTTTCCGTCACCGGATTTTTGAGACGAACCGTCATACTCAACAATCATCAGACCGCACATAAGTCCGGCATCGTTTATGCCATCAAGAATGAAATATGGAGAATACAATGCAATTTCTTTATCGCGGTTTGACTTGTATCCAAGGTCCAATCCCAACAATATTGCAACCGATGAGATATCGGCACATCCAACTGTTGCATGTCTTAAAATAGTGCCGTCCTCGTTCTTCACTTGCGGAGTATGTACAATCATCTGGTGGTCGTTGGTTGGAGGATAGTCATAGTTCCTTCCCAAAATAAAACCCTCTCCGTTTGGAGCTGTAAAACAAGTGCAGCCCAAGCCTTTTTTCAACCAATTGAGCAACCGTTCGGCAAGACTGCCTACCGCTTGAGTCTCCAAATTCCACTTAGTTTGTGGAAGAATTGTTTTTCTGATGTCATCAAGTGATTTTGTCAAAGTACTGGCATTGAGAGCCAGAACATCGTCCATTTTGTAATCTGCCGTGTAGTTAATCTCGTAAAGATAACCTTCTTCATCAATCTGTCTCAAGGACTGAACGGTTTCCCATTGTTCCTGAGTCCAGGATACATCTGACGGTATGGGTGCCGGTACAGGATCCAATGAAGATTTTTCTTTATCGCAAGACACTAACAATAACGGGCCACAGCCAAAAGCAAGTGATATCAATAATCTTCTAAATTCCATAATAAATAGTACTATTAAATGTAAAGTTACACATTTTATTAATTTAATAGACAAACTTTCAATCAAATTTGTAGTATCTTTGGAAAATAAGGCCTTCCTGTCCGCGCCGTCTGCAAATAAAATAGTAAAAGACAATTATTCCTACGTTTTTTTTGCTTATCTTTGCCCCAACCATAAACCTTAAACAATAACCCATATGCAGAAATTTTCCATTTATCTGGCCGCCATCGTCATTCTGGCTCTTGGCGCATCATCATGCACAAAAAATGATACCAACCAGACTGACGCCGAAAAGAAACAAATCATACAGGCTGTAGAAAACGCAACCCTGCCGGTTGTTGATCAGAGTGAAAATGAAGCCGGCATCGCTGTCCTGGTCAATGGAAAAAACGGTTTGGCGGCCGCCGCTGCCTTTTATGACTACATGACAGACCCTACCACATTACAGGTAGGCATAAAACCATCAAAAGACACAACGGCAATAGTTCCATTGAACGATATGGAGGTGGTTGCACGCGGCATAGCCATGTCAGTCATTTCCCAAGAGCATGCCGAACTGCTCAACTCAGTTGCATCACCATTGCCTGCTGCAGAAAAATCGGCAGAACCTGTATCAGATGACAGAATTTTTCTTGTTGACATTGACGAATTGCTTAAAAGTAAGCAGGAATCCCAAACCTTTGCCGGACTTACATCTGCCGTTTATACACTGGAAGAAGTTAAAGCGATTCTGGAGAGCCTGCTTGACCACAATTTCCTTGCACTGACAATAACAGATACCGGGGCAGTGGCTATGAATGGCATTATGAGTGCCCAGAAAATTCCTACTGACAATGAAGGGAAACCGAAATATTATGAAGCACACGGTCACTGTGTTTGTTGGTTGTATACTATGAAAGCGGGATTTGACGCCAGCTTCTTGCAGAGATTCCCAGCACAAGTCATCATCAACTAAACAACTTTTCAAAGATAAGTTGGCGGTTACCGGGCTACAAGGCCGCCGTCAACCAGATAGTGACCGCCGGTCACAAAAGAGGCGGCATCGCTTATAAGGAAATAGACAAATTCGGCAACCTCTTCGGGCTTTCCTGCAGAACCGCGTGCATAGAGCTTGTTCTCTGCTGTCCAGTAGTCTTCAAGTGTGCAGTTGTTCCTGTGTGCCATATCGATGAACAGATTGTCAACAAGCGGAGTGCGTACCGTACCGGCGCAGATACCGTTCACACGTACACCCTTGGGGCCAAGATCAATGGAAAGGGAACGTACAATCTGGCCTAATGCACCTTTGGTAAGTCCGTATGCAAAACTGTTGGGTTTGCCAACAAAGAACTGGTCAGATACACTTATTACAACACTGCCGCCGCCAACATTTATTATTTTGGGAACAACCTGACGCAACGTGTTGAAAGTACCGTAGATGTTGGTTCCTACAATGCGGTCAAATTCCTGATCGGTAACATCGAGCAACGTATTGGCTCCATGCACACCGGCATTGGCAAACAGACTGTTTATGGCTCCGAACCGTTCAACGGTAGCTTTGACGGCACGTTCCATATCTTCTTTGCTGCGGGTATCTCCCTCAATGAACAGCAGTTGGTCCGGTTTGTTTATGGCCGATGCCAACTCTTGTCCTTTCTGCGGATTGAAGTCAAAATTGGCAACATTCCAATCCATGTCAATAAACTTGCGTACTGTTGCAGCACCTATTCCGGTTGAACCGCCGGTAATGAAAATTGTCTTTCTCATATTTTCGGGATATTTGGTTATACTTTTATTGTAATACAAAAATACAGAAATAATATCATACAAAAATTACAAACACACAAATAATAAGAAGCATTCGGCCTATGTTTTCTCTGGAATCATGTAGTGAAAGTAATGGGTTGATGTTTTGAGTGGAGCAAGCAGTATCATGTCGGAACCATATTCTGCCTGCAATGTACCATAGTGTGATTCTAATGCGACAGGGTTTTCAAAATATTCTAAATGTGAACAATATACTTTTTCAAAATCTATAGCCGATGCCTCCGCAGCAAAGCGCATACGCTCTTCAATGCCCAGCGCCAGCATTCCTGCGGTGCGGCGCAGATTCATCTCAACAAACGGCTGTATTGCAGTGCCGCATACCATGCAGTCAATGCCCAGCGGTCCGCTGTAATATGGCGCCACCTGTTGATCAAGCAGTTCCTTATGTAACTCTACAAGCTGTTCCAAAGCAGTCTTGCCCAGTCCTATACGCTTTAGTTTTACGGTTTCATCCCTGCAAATCAGATTGCCTGCATATATACCCCCATCAATATTCTGGAAGACGGACAATCCAAGGTAACTGGCTATCCCATCTGAGCATGTATATTCAAGTGCGAAATCTGCCGTCTTGTCCAGACGCGGTTCAACGGCAATACCCTTCTGCGCGTTCAGAATGCGCATGCACCACTGTTCAAGTTCAGCATTCATGCCACATTCAGTCCAACGCAGTCCCTTTCCGCTACCTGACCATGGCGCTTTAAGTACGGCACACGGCGTAGAAGCAATCGCCGCCCGCACCTGCTCCATTGAAGTGCAGAACGTACTGTCCCCAATACATTCAAGCGTTGGTGCAGACACAGCCGCCTGCTGCCTGATCTGCTGCAGAGCGGATACCGCAAACTGCCGGCTGGACAAACGCTTTATGTTCTCCAGGTCAACCCCAATGTTTACACCGTAATACTGCAGTTTTTTGCGCAGTCCCCTATCCCATCCCCATGGGTCTATTTTGTTGAAATACAAAGTTTTAAGCTGTGACCATTCAACAAATTCAACATGTGGCATATCAAAAGGAAGAGCACTGGCCCATTCACGCGCTGCACGTTCATTGGGTACGGCAATGGCATCGCCTTGCTCTGCCCACCAAAGCGGCATTGCGGCCAAATCATTGGCAAAATCAAGCAACGGGCGCGGATAACGGTTGAACGGGCTTTTTGAAACAAGTGCCGTATCGTGTTCCGGATTGAAAATATGCAGCGTCATTTGGTGGCAGAATGTTATTCTTCCTGCTCAAGAGCATATGAAATAGCTCTGTTCAAACCCCGGACAAACGGGACACAGCGTGAAAAGTCTGCAACAAGACGCTTCTCAAAATCTGCATCACAAAGGTACGCGGCATCTATGCGCTTCATTACAAAGAAATCCTTAAGGCGGAAATAAGAGGCATATTCACCGCTGGCTGGCCAGTCTGACGGCTGCTTTTTGAGTGCACTCTCCCAGTCCAGTTCAAAACCCTTTGCTGCTTTGATACGTGCCGCAAATTCGGCCGGATTGCACATTATATCCTCACGCACACTGTTGAGCAACGGTTTTGCCAGCATATAACTGCCTCCACCCATGAAATATGTATTGTCATGCGGCTGGATATGCAGATAGTAACCCGCATACGGTCCTTTCTTGCCACCCTTGGGCATCCACAGTCCTATAAATGTTTTGTACGGAGTTTTGTCCGGACTGAAACGGATGTCGCGATATATGCGGTAAGTGCAGTTTGCCACAGTAAGACCCTTCAAGTCGGAATCCAGTTCTGCCATCTTTGCTATGGTACGTTCTGCAAAACTGTCAAAATCGGCACGCAGAGCCTTGTATCGCGCTTTGTTGGCATCGAACCAGACCTTGTCATTGTTGCATGCCAACTCCTTGTAAAACTCAATCAATTGTCCAAACTCCATATACTTATGTCATAATTTTACCAGCGGTCACAGGTCTTGTTGAAAATATGATGAAAACTTTATGTAATTTTATGAAAAATATTCTCTGTTCTTGATTATATTTGTAAAAGAAATAGCCCAGATAATCATTGTGATTGTCTTAATTTGAGCCATTTCTAGAAATAATATAACAAAAAATATAATTATTAAAAAAACAATTATAAAATAATTAAAAATAAAAGAGCCCTAAGCACCTGGAAAATGAATAGGGCTCAGTCTCGAATAGTAGACGAGACACACTCTGTACATATAGAGTTTTGGCACAAAATTATTCTATATTTTTGAATATATCAATACTCTATCTCAGATTTTGGTTCTACTAAATATATTAATTCCATTAAAATATATAATATGGAATGTTTTAATAATTGGCCATATCGGCCAGAATTGTTACAACAACTTGATTTGTGGGGCAAAGGAGATTACTTACCGGTACTTAACAAGAAGTCCGATAAAAAGTTTATAATTACATGCAATGGCCATTCTGAAACAAAACAGGAATGTGTCAGCCTTGGATGTAGAAACATTCAGGATTATCTACACAAAAACCTTTTGACGGATAGTTTTGTTACGGAAGGTCCTGAGGAAATTCCATGTGTACAACCTTATACACAAAGTCTTCCCAGGGATATTGTTGCTATGGATGAGAGAGTTCCGCAAGATTGTCATCAATTAGGTCTGCATGGTTTTTGTTACGATTATGTTCTTGAACAAAAACTGAATAACTGGAATAGAGTCATTAACAAAGCTAAAAAATTTCACTGCGCTTTTGGTCCCAATTTCTCTGTTTTAATGGATGGGTTAAGATGTGAAGCTATTGAAGCAATTAGAAGAAACAGAATAGCTACAATTGCACTGCAACGGGCAGGAATACCTACCATTCAAACAGTATCATTGACATGTGCAAGATTTTTTGACATTGCCTATGATGGACTTGCCCCTAATTGTCCTGTAGCTTTTGAATACATGTGTAAGTATAATGACAAACAGCTATTATACTTATTGAGATTAAGTGTAGAAAAATTGTTAGAAATAAAGAATCCAACAACACTAATAATTGTAGGGAATCGTTTGGATTTTGACCCAGGTATTCCCGTAGTATATTATAAAAGTAGAATTCAAAAAATTAGAGAACATGAATACAATAGATAAAAGCGCATTCCCAGAGATTTTTATTAACAATGAAGAAATTGATGAAAAAGACCTGTCTTTGTTCAATAATCTTACTACTAATAAAATGACTGTGTCAGAAAAAACATTCTTTTTAAATATGAAAGACAAGGTATTCGGCGAGTTTGCTCCTTCTGCCGACTTGATATTAGATGAAAGATCTAATCCGGACAACATATTCATAGTAAGATATTATTATGAAGAATTTAAAATCGGACAAGGGAAAAAAGACAATCGGAACAAGAATTCCATATATTCAATAACTCTTGCCGATGCCCTTGAAGCAGATTTATTTGTTTTGATTAATAGGCATATTACACTACTTGAATGGTTAAGGAACAACAATTTCTGCGGCGTGAATTATAATGGTAATTTTATTCTTAATCGGAAATAACTATGGGTGATTTCAAAACATATAATACATCTGGTGGGTTTGACCAGTATTTATACTACCAAGTAGGTGATGTTATTGTAGCCAGAAACGGAGTTCAAGGAAAAATTGTCAATGAAATCTCCGATAAATTGAAAGAAGATTTTCATGGAAGTTTGCCAATGTATTCAAATACATCAAAGGTTTATTTCAAAAAATCTGATGAAGGAGACCATTCAATTGAACAAGCACGTATCTACAAATATAGAAAAGTAGCTTATGATTTTGATTGGGGACATGCCCATGAGAACTTCAGAAAAGGGATTGTACATGTTCATGAATGGCATTATAATTCAAAAGGGAAATGGGTAAGAGCAAGAACACCGCGTGGTCTCAACATTGATGAAATAAAAGAATATGGCGAACTTATAAAATTGGCCAATCCCAATGTAAAATTCAGATATTTCTGATTTTGGCTATAAAAACATAATTTTACCAGCGGTCACAGGGGTAACGTACACCCCACTCGCGGCGCAGATCATCCATCAGCTGCATAATGCGGACGGTCTCGGCGTGCGGCATCTGGGAGCATTCAATCTGACCGTTGTCAATAGCCTTGAAACTCTCACGGACCTGATACTCGTAGCCTGTAATCTGGCGCGGGCATCGGTAGGTCTTTACTGGCTTGTCATACTCTTCGGTATAGATATCCGCCCTATGCGGATTGTTTATATTGTCAACAACAATATGTCCTTTTGTGCCGGAAATGATGCCGTGACGTTCGCTCTTGCAGTTGTTCGATGAATACAGTACAGCATACCTGCCATCGGCGTATGTCCATGTAATGGTATTTGCCAGATCCACCTTGCTTGTGGTCATAAGGCAGTCACTGGTTGTTTTTACTACATCCTTTCCAAAAACCATTGTAGCAAAATTTATTGCATATACACCCAAATCAAGCAACGCACCGCCGGCAAGTTCGGGCAGATACATGCGTTCACGTTCAATATTGTAGTAGCACAGGTTGGCACTGAGCATTGTAGGTGTTCCAATAACACCGCTGTTCACTAGTTCAGTAATAGTCTTTGAGAACGGCATGTAACGGGTCCAGATAGCCTCTGTAATGAACACGCCGCGCTGTGCGGACAGTTCCATCAGTTCCTGCGCCTGCCATGCCGCAGCAGTAAAAGCTTTCTCGCACAGAACAGGCTTGTCTGCCATAAGGCACATCTTGGCATTTTCATAATGTTCGGAGTGCGGCGTAGCAATATAGACCAGTTCGACCAACGGGTCTGAGACAAGTTCCCCATAACTTCCATAAGCCTTGGTAAAACCGTGACTTTCAGCAAATTGCTTGGCTTTACCTAAAGAACGCGATGCCACCGCATACGCCTCAACTTCTTTCATTCCGGCAACGGTACGGGCCATCATGTCTGCAATCCATCCTGTACCTAAAATACCAATTCTGCGCTTGTTCATATTACCTCTAATTTATATTCCAGTCAGATAGAGAATACTGTTTCTCTATTGCTTTTTCAATTTTGTCATCAAGATTATGGAACAGGTCCATGCCTATCACCTTTTCAAGACTGTCTATTGTGCAGGCATACGCCTTGAGCGGTTTGTGTCCGGCCACATGCGGAAATACAAACCCTATGGCAGTATATTCCTCTGCACCGCCAAGTGCGTTATCCAAAAGACTGCGCTGTGCAACTACTGCCTTGAAGAACTTGTCAGGAACAACCACGCGGTTTGCGCCTATAGTCTTTGGATTCTTCTTTTCAACAATAGGTCCGCTTACTATATATAACTTAGGATAAGTGTCTGTCAATGTGCGCAGTAACTCTTCGAGCTCTTTCCAGTCACCATTGTTCAGATTGTGCAACTGGGGGCACATGTTGCTAAGATAGAAACTCTCTTCCATAGCCTGAGAACTCCATTTCATATCGCCTGCCGGAGCCATATGTCCGCGGTCATATCCAGAGTTCCTATAGTCTGACAGTTCTGCCTGCGGTCCTATAATGTCTGGGTCCGGACAAAAGTTGTCTGTACGTTTGACATCGCCCCTCACTCCATAAATGTCAAGCACATAGGCAACCCAGTTGGGAATGAGCATTGACTGGTTGTAGGAAACGGTATAGCCCATGTGTTCTATGACCTGATTGGTCTTGTCGGCCTCAAAATAAGGGATTTCCAGTCCTTTTGGCGTTGGAAAAAGATAATTCCTGAACAGACCGCACCCTACAAGAATTACGGCCAGCAGCAGCGTAACAAAACTTACGCCCTTTTTCTTTGTTTTGCGTTTATTACCCATCAGACTTGAAAACAGACATCAGGCATCAAAGAATGTCTTTCCGCCATCAACAGTGGGACGTTCCACACCTGGATAGGTGCATACAAACTCCTCTTTGAGGCGCTTTACATAACGCTTTGCCTCCCATTTGGCCATAGGAAGGTCATGCATCAGATAATTGCCGCATGTGGCAGGAGTGGTTCCGGGAACAACATTGTTGAAATCCACTACAAACTGAAAGGCTTCAATCATAAGACTGCGTATTACCTGCGGGTCATAATACCCTTTCATTATAAGGTAATTGCCTGTCATACAGCCCATTGGACCCCAATAGATAATATATTGCTTCCACTGTTCGCTGTTGCGCAGGAAGGTAGCAACAAGATGCTCAATTGTATGCAGAGCGGCGGGAGCAACAGCCGGCTCGTGATTGGGAGCCGTCATGCGGATATCGTATGTGGTAACCCTTTCGCCGCCAACAATATCGTTGCGCGATACATAAATTCCCGGTTTCAAATCCGTATGATCTACCTGAAAACTTGGTATAACTTCCATATTGACTTTCAAAATTAAACGGTTCTGTATTACTCTGTAAATATAGAGACAAAAATAGTAAAAACCATACAAGAATCAGCGTAGAATAGTTTTTTTCTCAAAAAAAGTTGTTCTTTTGGTTTTTATTTCTTTAATTAGCGGAATAATAACTTTCATGATGAAAAAGACTGCACAATTATTTACATATACATTATGTACCGCTTTGTTGTGTTCCTGCCTGGACAACGAGCCTGAGAAAGATTCTATGCTGATGAATATTAACGAATTCAGCAGATATTTTGACAAAGTTACGTCAGACTACAGAGACATTCTTTTCTCAGAGGTGGATACTATGTTGATTGGCTATCAGAACACACAGTATATCAATAACTTGGCCGGAAACATGATTGTTGACAGGGATAGTTTTCCATTGTACAACAGCAACATAATGGATTATATATCGGCCTTGCTTTCAGGCAATTATTCTTTTTTTGCCACAGCATTTTCAAGCATACCGCATGGACGCATAGACGTAGATGTCAGAACAGGAAAATCCCATTTTGAACCGTTTGAACCTAACCCCGATGCCATAAAACTGATTCTTAACGCAATTATTGGAGAAGATTCCACATACACTGCAGTATTTGAAGCCAATCATATTTTTTCAGTGCAATTTGATTCTCTGACAATTCCGCTGGCCAACAACATAAAAGTATCACTGATGAACAGGAAAGGTTCATCCTGTCCACAGAAAACATATCTTGAGATTGATTACCACATGGAACTTGACAGCATTGCACACAGAATTGTTGCCAATGCCGATGTTGACATGATCGGCAACAGATATTTCTCTCTCAATGTGCAGGTTGATGATACCCAGTTCATTTTCAATATTTCCAACACTGTATCAGAAACAGAATTGTTCAATGCCAAGTTTGTTATGGTTGGGCGCAACCTGTATTCATCGTTACTGTCTCAGGACATTGAAGCAAAGATACTTGTACGTCACCTTCAAGCCAATTGTTTTGACAACCAGCTGACAATGGACGCAGACATTGACAACTTCTTTTCAAAATTGAGCCCCAACAAAGACAAACTGGTATCAATCATTCTGCAGTTCTTTATACAGGGTGCAGAAACATGGCGCGGAACAACCAGTTCAGTACTGAACAGCAGTATGGGAGTAGATAACTTTGTAGATATGTTCAACAATATGAATATCATGATATCCACACCATACCACTTAGGGTACACTAATCCAATAGCACGTATCAAACTATCAACAGAATACTCAGAAGAGGATTATGTGATTACATACGTAATCTGCAACGATTACTCTACACGTCCGCTCAGTGAGATTCCAATGTTCGGCTATAAGGACATTTACGAGTTCAGCGCGGCAATACTGTCCAGGGTAATCAGTCTTATCTTGAACCAATAATATTGTTATCAATCCAGCCGTTCAATCAAGAATGAGGCTTGAAGCGGATAATGGTCAGACAGTTGCCTTCCGTCATGATATGTAAAGTCTGTCACTCTGGCGGCAAAATCCGGTACCAGTCTTATGCTGGAGTTACTGCGATTGACATAAATAATCTTGTCCAGCTGCTCGCCGGGAACGGCCGGAGCTGAAATATCAGGATAAACCCCATCTCTTGTACACTTTATCCATGCATCGCCGGCCTCAAATGCCGGATTGGAATTGAGACGGTCAATGAGCAATTCCTTCAAACGGTCGCGCGTATAATAACAATTGAAATCGCCCATCAATATCAGCGGATTGTCTGTTGTGATTTCTGTTGTGATATAATCATACAACTGCAGCATACCTACCTGGCGTGCCTGTATATCTGCACTGTCAGGGCCGGCATCGGCATGAAGAACAATAAAGTCAACATTTGTCTTATTGTCAAAACAAACCTGATAATAGCGGAACCCTTTGGTAGTGAGTTTGTCATTGGAATTGGTTGTATATCCGTAAACCGCATCAGATTTCCACGGGCGGATAACCTCCTGTCCAGGTATTATGGAATAAGGTTTTTTGACACCCAATTCCAAACCGTCAGTGTTGAACAGAGTCTCATTTGCAAGGAACTTTCTGAATATCTCCAATATCCTGACTGAATCTATCGGTCCCTGATACGTACCTCTGCAATAGCTCTCCAAAGCATTCCATACTTCCTTGTGATAATTGAAATCCTCGTTCAAGCCGAATACATCCCAACCTTTTTGGCGTATTTTCTCACTTATCAGCCGTGAGCCTTCAATACCCGGACCATCTGGATTGACCAGAAGGGTTTCTGTGTCAACATCAATGAATTCCGGTGGAACCATGTCCTTGACAAGGCGTGCTATTCTGCCTATATTGACTGTCAACGGCAGACCGTCAACATTCATGGTTGCAACAGTGATACGTTCTATGCAAGCTGGAGAAACAGGTTGGTTTTCAGGTTTGTCACAACCAGATACAGCCAACATAAATACCGACAGAATTATGAAACTGATTTTCTTTGACATTGTCTTATTCAAGATATTTGCCGCAAATTATACGGATATAATACATTATTCCACCAAAGTCGTGATTGCGATACCCCAGTCCGTAATCGCCTAATGATTCTTTTTCAAAGTTACAAAATAATTTTCCAAAACTACTACTCCAGCAAATGTATTTGGATATATGCGGTAGAGGACCCTAAACACCCGTTTTTCGGTGAACGGGAGGCACCGAAAAGTTAGACGCAAGGCTAACTTTTTGGAGGGACGAGCAGTTAGTCAGCGAAGCGCTAACTGCGAGCGTCCGAAACGCATATATCCAAATACAGAATTGCCCTATGCAAAAGAGTCAATCGCGGTGGTTGCGAGTACCTTTGATAAGCGGCACAACAACTACAACCGGCCGCCTGAATCACTTGCGAAACTTAAATAAATAATTTATAACTTTGAAACGGTTTTATAAGAAATATTTCCCGTATGAAAAGAATAATCAGAACAGATGCTGCCCCCGCAGCAATAGGCCCGTACAGTCAGGCAGTTCAAGTGAACGGAATGTTGTTCATTTCAGGACAGATTCCAATAGATCCCTCAACAGGCAATATTGTGCAGGGAGACATAACAGAACAGACCGAGCAGGTTTTCAAAAACATTGAAGCTATTTTGACCGATGCCGGTATGACTATCGATAATGTTGTTAAAACTACCGTATTCCTGGCCGATATCAACCATTTTGCAGCAATGAACGCAGTTTATGCCAAGCATTTCAGCAAAGATTTCCCTGCCCGTTCGGCCGTTGCCGTAAAGTCGTTACCAAAAAACGCCCTTTTAGAAATAGAAACCATTGCCGCCCTATAGCTGCTCCATTGAAGTGCAGAACGTAATGTGTTAAATCTCTTCAAGAAACTTTGGCAATCGAAGAAAAAAGTGTAATTTTGCAGTCACAACTTCCGATTAGTGTCGTTTTAATACATTTTTCGGAACTTAACAAGGTAAAATAGCGTATATCTATGATAATTACACGAGACATACTTGAGGCTTTCAAAAATTGGAAAGCTTCGGCTGACAGGAAGCCAATTCTCATCAAAGGTGCTCGCCAAATAGGTAAGACCTGGGTGATGGAGGAATTTGGCAGACAATGCTACGAGCATTATGTCAAATTCGACTTTGACGAACAGCAGGAACTGGCATCTGTCTTCCAAACGACAAAAGATCCACATCGTATCATCAAGGAATTGGAGTTGTTCTGTGACGTTCCCCTGTTGCCAGAGAAGACGCTTATCATCTTTGATGAAATACAGGAGTGCGAAGAAGCGCTGAACAGTTTGAAGTATTTCTGCGAGAATGCTCCAGAATACCACATTGTTGCAGCAGGCAGTTTGCTGGGCGTTGCGGTCAAGAAGAAGCACATGAAGATGCCTGTTGGCAAAGTGAATGTGTTACGTATGTACCCTCTTACATTCCGTGAGTTCTTGCGTGCTGCCGATCCAAAGCTCTATGAGTATGCAGATGGCTTAGATGAAATCAAGCATCTGCCAGAGATTATACTCAACAAACTAAAAGTTGAGTACAAGCGCTTTATGGTGTGCGGTGGTATGCCTGAGGCGGCATCAACACTTCTGGATGGTGGAGGTATGGCGAGTGTTGACAAGGCACTTCAAGACATCCTTGACCTTTACGAACTTGACTTTGCCAAGTATGCCGAACCTCGTGAGATAACACGCATCCGTTTGCTTTGGCACTCATTGCCAGCACAATTGGCGAAAGAGAATCGCAAGTTCCTGTATAAAGTGATCCGTACTGGCGCACGTTCAAAGGATTATGAAGACGCTCTTGAATGGTTGAATGATGCTGGCATGATTTATCAGATTTACAACATCTCAAAGCCAGGAATGCCATTGACTGCCTATCAGGAGATTGACGCATTCAAGATTTACGCGTGTGACACCGGGCTTTTGCGTCGCCTCGCAAAGTTACCTGCTGACATCATCGCAAGTCCTACATCAAACTATGTTGAGTTCAAGGGGGCATTGGCAGAGAATGCTGCGTTACAGTCACTTGTTACTATTGCTGATGACACACCAAGCTATTGGAGTTCACAAAGTAAGTCCGAGTTAGAATTTGTTGTGCAATATGGCACAGAGATTATCCCTATCGAGGTAAAGGCAGAAGGAAACATCTCTGGTAGGAGTATTGGCGTTTACAATGACAAGTATGCGCCAAACTATCGTTGTCGTTTCTCCATGCTCAACCTGCAGTTCAATGGCAATCTGCTAAGTTGCCCTTCCCCTCTTATTGATTGGGCGTTTGCCCTGCTAAAGATTAAAGGAGTATAGCCTCTTGGCATTTCTTTATTTAAGACATTCACTTGCGAAGCACGTTGACGGAGAGCCAGCTGTAGAAGGTTTCCTGCCAGCGGCCGGAAGAGGTGGGAGAATCGGTGGAGCTGCCGGCGCCGCCAAACAGGCCGCCGGTACCGCGTCCATAAACGTGCATCTCTGCATCTACGCCTGCCTTTTTCCACTCAAGGAACAGAGCCAGGCAGCCGGCTGCTACGTTGGGATGATCTGCATGTACGGCAATAAACAACGGTGGTGCCTGCACTGGTACATCAACATCTATCAGGCTGGGGCCATATACGCTGCACAGAAAACCGGGCATGGTCTGCTCTGTAGCACGCACGGTTGCACCTACCGCTACCCCGCCGCCTGCTGAGTAACCCACATAACCAATCTTTGCTGGGTCAAGGTTCCACTCTTTGGCATGGGAACGGATAACCTGCATTGCTTTGATAGCATCTGTAATGGCAAGCGTTACGCTAACGTCTTCTACTCCCGGTACCGGATTGCAGTTGGCTTTGACAAGTTTGTCTGTTTCTGTTATTGTTGCCTGCAGCCTCTTGCCGCTTGCGCCACTCATGCCACTGCCGATGCCGGCATTCTGCTGAGCCTGTTCCTGTGCTACGCGGGGATTGTTGCGCAGGGTGTATCTAAGACCTATGGCTGCAATGCCGCGTTCATTGAGGAAACGCGCAAGTTGCATGAATTCACCGTCCCAGCTCAGGGACATCATTCCACCGCCCGGGCATATTACGCAAGCCGCGCCTGTGGCCTTTTCCTTTTCAGGCAGAAAGACGGTTATTGCAGGAGCAGCATTGTCTGTATATTCTTTGTACAGAAGGATTGTATGGCTGGGATTGCCGTCCGATGGCATCTGATTGCCACCAAACTGTGCATGGGCGCACAACGTTGCGCACGCCCCTACCAGGGACAGCAGAACTGTTCTTTTCATTTTTTGTAGTCTTGTTTGAGTCCTATTGAGACCCTAAAGATACAAAAAATACTCAATTCTGATGTTTTGTTCCTTTGATAATCTCGTAACTGTTGATAAGATTCTGCCAGATAATGTAGGCGGCAGGTGCAACGGTGCACAACGGGTCAAGAAACTGCATGGTAAGCCAGAGACCGATGCCGGTGTTTTTCTGTGCCATCATCTGACGGCCAGCCACCTTGTCTCCGCAACGTGTACCGAACCAGGCTCCTAACGGGAACAGCACCAAAGCAATGACCAGTGCGCCTGCAATCATTACAATTTCCTGCATACGGTCCTGAGCAGGATTCAGAGCCATACTGTGAATGGTGCCGCCAATCAGAATCATCATGCAGCTACCCCACAGGTAGAAAGAAACCATTGAATGGTTGCGTGTCCACTCACTGACTTTCGGAGTATATTTTCCCGACAGCCATGACAGAATGAGCGGAATGATAAGAATGGACAGACTGCTCTTGGCAACATGCCACATAGTTGCAAGGTAAGAAACCTCCACACTATGGTTAAGGAAAGACATAAGCGGCGGAATAACTACAGCCACCGCAATGTTGCTGATGAAAACGTAACTTGTCATCAGTGCCACATCGGCTCCCAATAATGCTCCAACTACAGGCGATGCCGTAGCCACAGGACTCATTACGCACATCATAAGTCCCTGGGCCGCAATCTCGCTGTACGGACGTACCAGGAAATAGATACCTGGACCTAAAACCAACTGGAAAGCAATCAGCATAAAATGCATCTTTGATGCCTTGAGCTGGCTTAACGATATCTTTGAACAGGTAAAGAACATCATACAGAACAATATGTACGGTGTCAGAAACTTGAGCTGATACAGATAATTGTGAAGGAATATGCCGCACAATATTGAAAACGGCAATGTCCAACTGCGTAATGTCCTTTCAGAGATTTTCTTCATACTATAAAAAAGAGAAGCCGTGTCCAGCTTCTCTCTTTGTACGCGATCAGGGATTCGAACCCTGGACCCATTGATTAAGAGTCAATTGCTCTACCAACTGAGCTAATCGCGCATTGCTCTTTTTGTTTTTGCGGTGCAAAGGTACAACCAATATGCATCATATCCAAACAAAAAGCGCATTTTTTACAAACTTTTTTTTGCCTTCCCCACTTTGAAACGTATAGTCTGCAAAGTACAGATTGAAGTATCCCCGGTTTCTGAACTGAACAGCAGATACAGGGCATGTTTGCCTTCCGCATCGGCAATATTATCCAGTTTTGCAGTATAATAGGTCATCTCTTTCCTGTCTTTGGCACGGATATTGATTTTACCTATCACCTTGCCGCCACGCTCTGTGTACGGAGAATCAAGCATAATTGTAACAGAACCGTCAATACCCTGCGGAACCAGACCAAGTTCCAGCATGTTTTTTCCTTTTGCCAGCAGACTCATGTTGTAATACTTGTATCCTATTACGGAACCGCTTGTATTGTTGACCATAGGATTGTTTTCCAGGTCTTTGCTGTACGGATCCTGACCGGGCTCCACTCCAATGCGGTTAGGCTCCACGTATGACCCGGTGTAGTACATATTGGGATATTCCTGTGTAGCGGGACGCGGTCCGGTATAATAACATGCAATACCTGCAGAATATGTACGGTACGGGTTCAAGCCCTCAAGTTCAAATCCCTGGCTGGTATATTCGGCCTCGCTGATTTCTACCTTTCCGTTCGGACCTTCCGTAACATTGACTGTTATTGGCGATACCATTGCCTGACGGCTGAACTCGTCGCCACCGGTCTGACGGTGGTAGAAAACGTACCACTGTCCGTTGATTTCTGCAATGCTGCCATGCGTGTTGCCTGTAAATGTGGCAGTAGGAATAGCATTGCCTTCAAGGTCAGTATCACGGCCGCGGCAGTCAATAATGGTACCTCCGTATGTGAACGGTCCAAGAGGATTGTTGCTGTATGCGTATGCAAGAGTATAATTGGTAGTTGGAAGACCAAACTCACCTTCTTCCGTCCAACGGCTGTATATGAACACGTATTTGTCTTTGATCTTGCGCATCGAGCTTGCTTCAAAGAAACGGAATATGCCGTCCTGTTTGTAATTGGAAACCATGTCTGTTACAATTTCGGTTCCTTCCTTCGGGCTTGCCATATTCACCGGGTCCAGTTCAGCACCGAAACTCTGTTCAAAGCCCCAGTATCCGTAAACACGGCCATCATCGTCAACAAATACTGCAGGGTCAAAGCCAAGTATTCCTTCTGTAGCCCGCGGATTCTTCTTTGACCAGTTGAACACGGTAAACGGACCGTCAGGACGGTTGGAACGTGCTATCTGGGTCTGGCGTCCGTACTCCTGGTTGTTTGGGTACAGGTAATATGCCATCTTGCCGTTCTCCATACGGCAGGCAACATCGGGAGCATACAGAACATCTCCTTTACCATCCAATCTGAGCAGCTTGCCGTCGGCATCCTTGTCTGATATGAATATTATGCCGTCATAGCGCCAGTTGTCAAGGTCATCCAAGGGTGCTGACCACACTACCTGTTCGCGTCCGCAGTACTCCTTGATCAAAGAGTCGTGTGAGCCGTATATGTACACCCTGAACTGACCGGGATTGTCAGGATCTTCAAAAATGTACGGTTCCCCGTCAGGAATATATTCCCAAAGAGGTAGAAACGGATTTGCAGCCATACTTTCAAGTGTTAATGCCATAAGACTGGCCAAAGCCAATCCTTTTTTCAAAATTTTTTTCATTATGTAGTCTAAATAAATTAAGCCAGATTCATGTCAATGTCAATGTCTGAATCGGTATCAGGTATACTTGGTAATGCTTTTTTTGATGTCACACCAAGCTTTACAACCTGGTTGGCGCTCACCAGAATGCTCTGTCCGGAGTCTTTGAGTTTTTTGTCGGCTGCGGAAAAGGCATCCTGCGCCTCGTCCAGTTTTTTGCCCAGCGTAGCCATTGATTTTGTAAAATCTGCAACCCTGGTTATCATATTCTGGGCCGATTCAATTATTTTCTGCTGGTTCTTTACCTGTTCAACATTTCTCCATGCAAGAAGAATTGTCCTCAGGAACGGCATCAGAGTTTCCGATGTGGTAATAAGCACTTTCTGCTCGTATGCCCATTTCCAGAGTTTGGGCTCGTCAAGATATGCCAGCTGTATTGCCGGATAATTGGGAACGAACATTATCACATAGTCAACCATCTTGCGGCCCGGCCTGAGATACTCGCTGTAATTTTTTGCTGACAGACGTTTTACCTGTTCCCTGATTGAGTCGAGATTGCGTTTGCGGGCATCGTCTTTCTGTTCCTGTGTTGTGGCTTCCTGATAATCTATGAATGCGGCCAAAGATACTTTGGAATCTACAACAACATCCTGATTGTCAACAAAATGCAGCAGATAGTCCGGTCTCATGCGCTTTTCTGTCTCCTGATTCCGGATAACAAAGCCCAGTTCATCCCTAAGCGTTTCTTCCTTGTCGTAATCCCTACCCTCTACAAGTCCTTCAGCATCGAGCATATTCTGCAGAATGGTTTCTCCCCAACAACCCTGCATCTTTTTCTGTCCGCGCATGGCATCGGCCAGGTGATCGGCTTTGTCTCCTATGCTCTTGGTCTGCTGCTCAAGCTGGCGCACGGCGTTTTCAAATTTTTCTTTTAGCTGTGCCGAATCCTCGCTGTTCCTGGTCTTGTTTTCTTCAAAAGCGGTTTTCATATCTTTCAGGTCTTTGCCAAGAGTTCCTGTTATTGTCTGGAAGGTCTCAGCAGCCTTTTTGTCAAGTTCTTCCTGCCGCTGACGGAGTATCTCTTCTGTTTTTGCAATCATCTCTGCCTTAAGCGCGGCGGTCTGTCTCTGGTATGCCTGGTCCTGTTTTTCAAGTGCCAGTGCGTGACTCTCTTTTATTTCTTTCAGACTTTTCTCGTAATTGTTACGCAACTCAGTGTTTGCATCGAGCGCAGCCTGCAGCCTGGCCTGGAATACCTGTTTTTCTGTTTCAAGAGATTTTTCAGCGGCAAACAGCTCTTTTTTTGCCTGCTCCAGTTCAACGGACTTGTTTTGGGCAAACCGCTGCCATTTTCTTACTTGGATTATGTAAACCGTCCCTAACGTGATGATGTTGGAGACTATTATTGCCAATATTGGTATAAGGTAATTCATATTTGTGGGTTTTCTTCTTTGGGCATTATCAGATTCAAAAGAACTGCAAGAACAAATACGCAGGCAAGACAGTTGTCGGCAAATATGTCCTGTACAAATTGAGGGAATATGTTGAACATATCCGATGCCTGGGTAAATCCCAGTCCTACGCTGAGAGACAATGAAACAATAAGCATGTTGCGGGTTGTCATACCGCATTTTGCAACCATTTCCAATCCGCAGAAGACTATGATTCCGAATATCAGTATGGTGCAACCGCCCAGTACCGACTGCGGAATGCTGGTAAGAAATGCTCCGCACCACGGAATTATTCCGGCAAAAATCATCAATGCGGCCCCTACTGCAATTGAATAGCGGTTCACAACCTTGGTCATTGCGCACAATCCCACATTTTGGGTGAACGATGTGACCGGAAGACAGCCGAACAGTCCTGCCAGAGTACTCACAAAGCCGTTGCAGGCTACTGCACCGGACAATTCCTGTACTGACGGATTGCGTTTAAGTGCCGTTCCTGCCAATGCCGTTGTGTCTCCTATTGTTTCCACAGCAGAAATAATATATATGCACAGAATGGACAGAATTGAACCTATATGGAATTCAGGCTTGAACACCAGTATTTTTGGTACTGAAATATGTCCGGCAGCCTGCTGGACTTCTGACAAGTCTGTCACACCCAGAATGATAGATGTTATATACCCTGCAGCCAGACCTACAAGAACGGATATTGAGCGGAATGTTCCTTTTCCTATAACCAGACACAACAGACATGACAGAAGGGAGACTGAACCCATTATCCAATTGTTCAGTGAACCGAAATCTGCAGCGCCCTGTCCTCCTGCAAAAGAGTATGCACCTTCCGGCAGAAGAGACAGACCGATTGCCATTATGACAGTGGCAACCACTATGGGCGATACTATCTTTATCCAGTATTTTGCGAACAGTCCTATCAGACCTTCAAAAAGACCTCCAACAATGACAGCACCCATCAGAGTTCCCATACCTTGGGCGGCGCCAATGCTTATTGCTATTGCCAGAAATTTGAAACTGGTGCCTACTACTATGGGCAGCCGGGAACCTATTTTCCAACATGGATAGAGTTGTATGAGTGTTCCTATGCCGGCTATTAACATAGCATTCTGGATCAATGCCTTTGAGGTATTGCTGTCAAGACCCACAGCGCCTGCCAGAATAACAATCGGAGCTATGTTTGTGGCAAACATGCAAAGCACATGCTGCAATCCGAACGGCAGAGTCTGCAAGAGCGGCAATGACCCTTCAAGTGTAAATGGACTTCCTGTATGTTTCATTGTTCAAAGTATGTCAGATCTTTTGGAATAATAAGGTTCAATATAACAGCCAGAAGAAATACTGTTGCAACGCAGTTTTCCCCAAAAATATCCTGTATTATCTGTGGGAATATACTGAATATGTCCGATGCCTGGGTAAATCCCAGTCCCACACTGAGTGACATGCATACAATAATCAGGTTACGCGATGTTGACCCGCATTTTGCAACCATACCCAATCCGGCATAGACAATTGTTCCGAATATCAGAATGGTACAACCGCCAAGAACTGCCTGCGGAATACTTGTCAGCAGGAATCCTATGAACGGGAAAATTCCGGCAACTATCATCAGTACGGCTCCGGTAGCAATTGAATACCGGTTTACAACTTTGGTCATTGCTACAAGTCCTATGTTCTGGCTGAACGATGTAATAGGTGTACAACCGAATACACCTGAGAGTGAACTTACAAATCCGTCGCATGCAATGGAACCTGAAATCTCTCTTGTACTTGTGTTGCGCCCCAGCGCTGCTGCTACAAGTGCAGACGTGTCTCCAATGGTTTCGGTTGCCGAAACTATGAAAATGGTCAGAACTGATAGTATGCTGCCAAAGTGAAACTCCGGCTTGAACGGCAGTATTTTGGGTATGGCTACGAAATCTGTCTGATGAATGCCGGACAAATCGACAGCACCCATGCACAATGAAAGCACATAACCCACAACCAATCCTACAAGAACAGAAATTGAGCGTAAGAACCCTTTGCCGAATATCTGGCAGAAAAGGCAGGAAAGAAGAGTGACGGAACCTATAATCCAATTGTCAAGGGATCCGAAATCTGCTGCACCCTGTCCGCCGGCAAATGAATTTGCTCCTATGGGCAAAAGGGAAAAGCCTATTGCAGTGACTACTGTTGCGGAAACTATGGGCGGAATTATCCTGATCCAGTATTTTGCGAACAGTCCCAGCAAACCTTCAATGATACCTCCAACTATGACAGCACCCATCAGCGTTCCCATGCCATGGGTGGCAGCAATGCTTACTGCTACGGAAAGGAACGTGAAACTGATGCCCATAACTATGGGGAGACGCGCGCCTATCTTCCAGCACGGGAAAAGTTGGACAAGAGTTCCTATTCCGGCTATTATCATTGCGTTCTGCACAAGCGCTACGGAGATTCCGTTTTCCAGTCCGGTGATATTGGCCAGAAGTATGATTGGAGTCACGTTGGCAACAAACATGCAAAGTATATGCTGCAAACCGAACGGCAACGCCTTTGAAAGAGGTATTTTCCCGTCAAGAATATATGGAGTTCCAGTTTTCATCAGCCTATTTTTCCGAGTAATACATTAGGCAAAGGTAATTAAAAACATTAAAAATTGAGTATCTTTGCAACAAGAAATAATGAAAGAATAATTTTATGGAGCAGATATTGGAATATTTCAAGGACCTGTCAACCGGACAGATTGCGCAGTTTGAAGCATTGGATGCTCTGTACCGTGACTGGAACAGCAAAATCAATGTGATATCACGCAAGGATATTGACAACCTGTATCTGCATCACGTGCTCCATTCCCTATCCATAGCGCGTTTTATAAATTTCAGACCGGGTACAGAAATTGTGGATATAGGTACTGGCGGCGGTTTTCCAGGTATTCCGCTTGCCATAATGTTCCCGGACAGCCATTTTACTCTTGTTGACAGTATAGGGAAAAAAGTCAAGGTTGCAGAAAGTATTGCAAGCCAGATCGGACTTAGGAATGTGACCTGTATCCATGCTACCGCGCAGGAACTCAAGACCCGTTTCGAGTTTGCGGTTAGCCGTGCCGTAATGCCGTTGCCGGACCTTATGAAAATATGCGGCCGTCTTTTGGACAAGAAGCTTGGCCATAACGCCTACCCTGCCGGCCTTATCTGCCTGAAAGGCGGTGACCTGACGCAGGAAATTACTTCAACACCGGGCGGCAAGAGCGCTGTTACTGAGCCAATTAGCACATACTTTCCAGATCCCTGGTTTGCCGAAAACTCCAAGCAGATTCTCTACCTCCCGGTCAGATAAAAGGCGGAGGTAAGGGCAAGCTGGGTTGGTGAGCCCATGACAAGTGTGGTGGGAGCTGACGGTGTGCAGTGGCGCTGCAGTGAGAGCAGTACGCGCTTGGGCTGTTTGCCGGGTGCGGTGCTTACGTAGCACAGGTTGTGCTGGTGCAGGCCGTTCATTGCGGCAGATTTGAAGAACGGCTGCAGGGCGTCACAAGGCAGGACTACAAACATTTCCCCATCTTGGGAGAGCAGGCGTGCCGCAGCCTGCAACAATTCATCAAAAGAGAGATTCACGCCCTGGCGTGCACCGGCGCGCGCGGCAAGCGGAGCCGCAAGGGAATTCTGGAAATATGGCGGATTGCAGACAATAGTCTGAAACGGTTCTGCTGCAGTAAAGGTCCTGATGTCTGCACATACAACATCTATGCGGCTACTCCACTTTGAAGCGGAAACGTTCAAACGGGCCTGGGCGGCGGCATCGGCCTCAATTTCAACAGCGGTAATGATACAACCGGTGCGCTGTGCGGCCATTAGGGAGAGTATGCCGGTTCCGCAACCTATGTCAAGTATGCGGCCAGTCTCCGGCAAGGCGCTCCATGCACCAAGCAATACGGAGTCGGTGCCAACTTTCATGGCACAACTGCCCTGCTCTATATGGAACTGCTTGAATGTGAATCCTGTGGACGGCATTTCAAGGCGGGAGACATTTCAGGAAAGGGAAATGCCAAGCATGCGCTTGTAAAGGTCAATCTCTGACGGGTCTCCAATTTCCTTGCCGCGGACATCGCTCAGCTTGACGCATTTGAGCTCCGGCTGACGCGGATTGACACGGAAACTGACAAGTTTCATTACTATGTTCAACGGTTCGTAGCCGCAGTCATTGGTAAGATTGGTTCCTATACCGAATGACAGGTTGATGCGTCCTTTGAAATAGTCATTGATGGCAACCATTTTTTCAAAATCCAAGGCATCGCTGAATACTATGGATTTTGTCATTGGGTTGATATTGTATGATTTGTATTTTTCTATCATCTTGTCTCCGAACAGGAACGGGTCTCCGCTGTCATGACGCACACCGTCATACAGTTTGGCCATGTCCATACTGAAGTTGCGCAGAAAGACATCGGTAGTGAAACAGTCTGTAAGCATTACGCCAAGCGAGCCGCCATAGACATGAGACCAGTTGCGCATTACTATATAGTTGGCCTCGCGCGGGCCGTACATGGCTCCGCTTGCCATAATAAGTTCGTGAGCCATTGTCCCTATAGGTTTGAAATATGGATTGACTGCCTGATATTTCATTGCGAAACTGACGGTTGATGAGCCTACAAAGTATTTTGAGTTGTGTACCAGATAATCTGTCACGTGGTCTTCAACCTGGTGTGAGAAACGGCGGCGCAGACCAAAGTTGGCGTATTTGAGCTGATGGCTGTCTGACAGTTCGGCCTTGCGGGCTAGCTGTTCGTCAATATAGGCCCAGTCTTTTACCTTGTAACCTTTGTAACGGTAGTACATTTCGGAAACGGTAGAGAGTATAGGCATCTCATACAGAGTTACCTTATATATAAGATCCTGGACTTCTATCTGGAGATGTCCCTCGCTGTCAAGCCAGATGTTAATCAGGTCAGGATTGAAACTGAATCCCTGCAGCCATTCAAAATAACATTGTGGAATGTAAGGCAGATTGATTTTGCACCAGTCCAATTCCTGATTTGTAAGATGCAACTCTGTAAGGTGTTTGAAGGCACGGCGCAGAATATCTACAAACTCTTGGGTGAAAACCAGATTGTTACGGTCTTTGAACGCAAATTTTCCTGTTGCCAACGGGTTTATCATCTGATAGTAGTGGGACATTGAAAACTTGTACAAATCGTTTTCCAGAATACTGTACAATACAGGTTCCTTACAGATGTCCGCAGTTTTTGGATTTTCTATCATATCTGCCATTTATTTGATTTCCAACTGTGCAAAATTACAAAACTTAATTACATAAGCCCTATTAAAGTCTTAAAAAACTACAATACTTGGAGAGAAGCGCAAATAATCAAGAAAATTCAGTAATTTTGCATTTCAAAACAGGTTTTTTACCAGTAATTATTGTTCTATGGCAAAGAAAAATAGAGATATGTCTGAAAACGACCCTTTCTCAGGTCCGTTCGAAGACCCTGAACATGTAGTCTCTTTTGTAGCGGAAATCGATTCCGATGCACAGGATATATTCAAACCGGCACCAACAAAGAGTGAGTTGCCTTTGTTGCCTTTGCGCGGCATTGTTCTGTTCCCGGGTGTTGTCATGCCTGTACAGATAGGCCGTGAGTTCTCTCATAATGTGGTGGAAGAAGCACACAGAAAGAACTCTTATTTTGCAGTTTTCAGTCAGAAAGACCCGGATGTGGAAGAACCTAAGAAGGATCAGCTCTATTCCGTAGGTGTTGTTGCCAAGGTTCTGAAAGTAATCACTCTGCCCGATGGCTCAGAGACGGCTATCATTCACGGAATGCACCGTGTTACACTGCAGTCTATGCATTACGGCCGCAAATATCCGGTTGCAGCCATAGAAAATATGCCTGAGATACCGGCTGTCCACAATCTGGAATACATGACCATGCTTGATTCGTGCCGTGAACGGGCCATTCAGTTTGTAAAGTCCACATTGGACAACAATATTCCGAATGAATTGGATTTCGCCATAAAGAATCTGAACAATCCTGCTATCATGATCAATTTCATAGCAACCAACCTGCCTTTTGAAATAAAGGACAAACAGGATATGCTCTCTCTGCCCATGCAGGAGCGTTTGGTTGCATTGCTTAAAATCCTGAGCAAGGCACAGCAGCTGGCAGATCTGAAAAACAAGATTAACCGTATTACACATCATGACCTTGAACGCCAGCAGAAAGAGTACTTTTTGCAGCAGCAGATAAAAAACATTCAGGACGAACTTGGAGACAATTCCCAGGAAGAAGAGATAGAAGAACTTAAAAAGAAGGGCCGTCACAAACAATGGAGCTCAGCAATTGAAGAGATATTCCAGAAAGAACTGGCCAAACTGGCGCGTACAAACACCCAGAGCCCGGACTATATGCTGCAATACAACTATCTGCAAACTATTCTGAATCTGCCGTGGAATTTCTGCACGCAGGAAAACTGGGATATGACAACGGCTCAGAAAGCGCTTGACCAGGACCATTACGGTCTTGAGAAGGTGAAGGAACGTATATTGGAACATCTGGCAGTCATGAAACTGCGTGGAGACAACAAAGCGCCAATCATCTGTCTGTATGGTCCTCCGGGAGTTGGCAAGACTTCTCTTGGAAAGTCAATTGCACATGCACTGGGCCGCAAATATGTACGTATTTCTCTGGGCGGTCTGCACGATGAGGCTGAAATCCGAGGTCACCGCCGTACTTACATAGGCGCTATGGCCGGCCGTATTATCAGCGGACTTATCAAAGCCGGTTCTTCAAACCCGGTATTCCTTCTGGACGAGATTGACAAGGTTGCGCAGATGACTCAGAACGGAGATCCGTCAAGTGCATTGCTGGAAGTTCTTGATCCTGAACAGAACAATACTTTCCACGACAATTATCTTGACATTGACTATGACCTGAGCAATGTTATGTTCATTACTACAGCCAATAGCCTGAGCACCATCCCCTCCCCGCTTCTGGACCGTATGGAACTTATTGAGGTAAGCGGTTACATTACAGAGGAAAAACTGGAAATAGCAAAGCGCCATCTGTTGCCCCGCAAGATTGAAAGCAACGGTCTCAAAAGAAACAACATTTCTATGGGCAAGGTTGTTTTTGAGGCAATCATCGAGAACTACACCCGTGAATCCGGCGTGCGCCAGTTGGAAAAGGTTATTGACAAGATTGTACGCAAGACCGCTTCCAAATTTGCAAGCGGACATTATCTGACATGCGAGAAAGTCACTATCCAGCCAAAGGATCTGCCCGATTTGCTGGGCAAGAAGACCTACTCTCGCGATATGTACCAGAATAATAAGTTTGCAGGCGTGGTTACGGGTCTGGCATGGACTGCCGTAGGTGGAGAGATTCTGTTTATTGAAACCTCTCTATGCCGTGCAAAAGACGGTGGCAAACTGACTCTCACCGGTAATCTGGGCGATGTAATGAAAGAGTCTGCCATGCTGGCTCTTGAATATTCACGCGCTCATGCGTCAATGCTTGGACTTGACCCGGAGGTCTTTACAAGTTTCAATATACACATCCATGTTCCTGAGGGTGCCATTCCTAAAGACGGTCCGTCTGCCGGAGTGACCATGGCTACGTCTATTGCATCGGCATTCACGCAACGCAAGGTCAAGGAACGTCTTGCCATGACCGGAGAGATAACATTGCGCGGAAAGGTTCTGCCTGTTGGCGGCATCCGGGAAAAGATTCTTGCCGCAAAACGTGCAGGTATTACTGAAATAATCCTTTGCAAGGAAAACCGCCCCGATATTGAAGAGATTCCGGCCATGTATCTTGAGGGTTTGCAGTTCCATTATGTTGACCGCATCAGTCAGGTTTGGGATTTGGCTCTCCTTAACGAAAAGGTTGCAAGTGCCATAGATATCACACCAAACAAATAATCAACAGGTTATGCTTAGTCATCTCTCATTCTACTGTAATCATACGGACAATTATTCTGCAGCGCGTGCAGGAGAATTGTTTACTGATCACGGTGTAATAGAGACTCCTGTTTTCATGCCTGTAGGAACGGTTGGAAGCGTCAAGGCTGTGCCTGTCGATGTTCTGAAAACTGACATTAAGGCTCAGATTATCCTTGGCAATACCTACCATTTGTATTTGAGACCCGGACTTGACATTCTGGAAAAAGCCGGCGGACTGCATAAGTTCAACTCTTTTGACCGCCCTATGCTGACGGATAGCGGTGGATTTCAGGTGTTTTCTCTGAGCGGACTGCGCAAAATGACAGAAGAGGGAGTGAGGTTCGCATCGCACATAGACGGTCATAAGATTATGTTCACTCCGGAGAATGTGATGGATACGCAACGCACGATAGGTGCCGATATCATGATGGCTTTTGACGAGTGTCTTACGGCAAATGCAGATTATAATGCAGCTAAACTGTCAATGGAACGCACGCACCGCTGGTTGGACCGCTGTGTACAGCAATATCACTCCACACAACCCAAATACGGCTACTATCAGGCACTCTTCCCTATTGTTCAGGGATGTGTGTTCAAAGATCTGCGCCGGCAGAGTGCAGAGTATATCTCTTCCAAGAATATGGACGGTAACGCCATAGGCGGACTTGCAGTAGGTGAACCGGCTCCTGTCATGTATGAAATGATAGAGACCGTAAACAGCATTCTGCCAAAGGACAAACCGCGTTATCTGATGGGAGTGGGCACTCCTGTAAATATTCTTGAAGCAATTGAACGCGGTGTTGACATGTTTGACTGCGTAATGCCTACACGCAACGGACGCAATGCCATGCTGTTTACCAAAAACGGTGTGATGAACATGATGAACGCCAAATGGGCAGATTGCTTTGAACCTATTGAAGAAGAGGGGGCATCGGCTGCAGATACCTTATATACAAAAGCATATCTGCACCATCTGTTCAAGGCAAAAGAGATTCTGGCACTTCAGATTGCATCTCAGCATAACCTTGCATTTTATCTGTGGCTGGTGAAAGAAGCCCGCAAACATATTCTGGACGATACGTTTACAACGTGGAAAAGTCAAATGGTTAAACAATTATCCCAGAGATTGTAGTATTTTTATAGAGACTGATGAACTTTAAGGGAAACTTCAAACTTATATATAAACTGGACTGGTATATCATCAAGAAATTTCTTGGTACATACTTTTTTTCAATTGCACTGATTATTGCCATATCAGTTATCTTTGACTATAACGAACATATTGACAAATTGAAGGATGCGGCTCCATCAGAGGTTCTGTTTGACTATTATTTGAATTTCATTCCGTATTTTGCAAGTCTTTTCAGCCCGCTTTTTGTTTTTATTGCCGTAATTTTCTTTACGTCCAAGATTGCAGACGGATCGGAGATTATTGCAATGTTCTCCACCGGCGTCAGTTTCAACCGGCTCTTGCGCCCATACATGCTGTCTGCCGCTTTCATAGCATTGTTCAATTTTGCATTGGGATCATACGTGATTCCTGTTGGAAGCCGCACCAGAGTAGCTTTTACCAACAAGTACTTTGAGCGGAACACGTCTTCTTTATCTGCCAGCAATATTCAGATAGAGGTTGAACCGGGCGTGATAGCCTATATGCAGCGATACGAGGATTACAACAATACCGCATACAGTTTCTCTCTTGATAAATTTGAAGACAAACTGCTGGTATCACACATGACTGCACGTACCGCCACTTACGATACCGTTGCCAACGGACGCTTCCATTGGGAACTGCGCAGTTACAATATACGCAACCTGTCCGGCAACAAAGAGATTATTACCAAAGGTCTCAGTCTTGACACGGTAATCAAGCTTGAGCCGTCAGATTTTCTTGTAACGGAGAAACAGGAGGAAACAATGACATCGCCTGAACTGCGCAAATTCATTGCCCGTCAGAAAGAACGCGGTGTTGGCAATGTTACAGACTTCCAGATTGAATACAACAGGCGTATTTCCATGTCTTTTGCAAGTTTCATACTTACTCTGATAGGCGTCTCGCTGTCCAGTCGCAAGCGCAAAGGCGGTATGGGACTCTATCTTGCCATAGGACTCGGTCTGAGTTTCGGATATATCCTGTTCCAATCCATAACATCCACATTTGCCGTATCTGGTGCCATGTCTCCATTCTGGGCTGAGTGGCTGCCTAATATCATATTTGTTCCAATTGCCATATATCTCTATTTCAAAGCTCCAAGATAAGATTTTTGCAGAGCATTTGGCAGAGTTAACTATCAGACGAATTTGTTATATTAATAATAGATAAATCATTTGCAATGGGCTACATTACAGAAGACAAAAGAAAAGTGACCACGCACAGACTTAGAGAAATGAAAGAGCGTGGAGAAAAAATTTCTATGCTTACTGCGTACGATTACACAATGGCACAGATTGTTGATGGTGCTGGAATCGATATCATCCTTGTTGGAGATTCGGCATCGAACGTTATGGCTGGTAACATCACTACCCTTCCTATCACATTGGACCAGATGATTTACCATGCCAAATCCGTAGTACGCGGCGTTGAACGTGCTCTGGTTGTTGTTGATATGCCTTTCGGAACATATCAGATAAGCGAGATGGAAGCTGTCAGCAACGCCGTTAAAATAATGAAGGTTTCTCATGCCGATGCCCTCAAACTTGAAGGTGGAGAAGAGATTCTGCCAGCCATCAAGCACCTGATTCAGGTTGGTATTCCGGTAATGGGTCATCTTGGACTTACCCCGCAGTCAATAAACAAATTCGGAACATACGCAGTCCGCGCCAAAGAAGAGGCCGAGGCCGAGAAGCTTATCCGCGATGCCCATCTTCTTGAAGAAGCAGGCTGTTTCTCTATTGTGCTTGAGAAAATTCCTGCAAAACTTGCAGCACGCGTTGCTCAGGAACTCACCATTCCTATCATTGGTATCGGCGCAGGCGGTGCCGTTGACGGACAGGTTCTGGTCTGTGCAGACATGCTTGGAATGAACAAAGGGTTTACCCCGCGCTTTTTGCGCCGCTATGCAGACCTTTATACTACAATAACCGATGCCGTAGGACATTACGTTGAAGATGTAAAGAACTGCAATTTCCCTAACGAATCGGAGCAGTATTAAACTTTTTAACTATATTTGCATCTAATACAATAATTGCTGACACTTAACTTAAAATCAAACAATATGAACAAATTATTAAAATCTGCATTTCTTGTAGCAGTTGCAATGGTTTGCGCCAATGCCAATGCTGCAAAAGAATCAGGTCTTAAAGATGCTTACAAAAAGTACTTTAAGATTGGTGTTGCCCTTAACCCGCGTAACATTACCAACGATGAACAAATTGCAATTGTTCTGAAAGATTTCAACAGCGTAACAGCTGAGAACTGCATGAAACCGGGCGAAATTCATCCTGCACCTGGCGTATGGAACCTTGATCAGGCCGATGCTCTTGCAGATTTCTGCCGCAAGAACGGCATCAAGATGCGTTACCACACACTTGTATGGTACAGTCAGTTTGCAAACTGGATGTTCAACAAGTACGATGAGAACGGCAACCAGGTTGTTCAGCGTGATGAAAAAGGCGATACAGTATGGCAGGAGCGCCGTCAGTTCGGTGGTTTTGGCGGATTCGGCGGTCGCCGCGGCCAGCAGCCACAGGCAAATGCTGCTCCAGTTATGGAACCTGTATATGTAAAAGCTACAAAAGAGGAATTCTATGACAGTCTGCGCGCTCACATCCACTTTGTACTGAACCGTTACAAAGACATTATCTATGCTGTTGATGTTTGCAACGAGTGTATGAGCGATGCCAACGATCCTGATTGCGCTTATGAGAAGTCTTTCCGTCAGTCACAGCTTTATCAGCTTTGCGGAGACGAATTCATTCTCAAGGCATTCCAGTTTGCAGCAGAGGTTGTTGATCCGAAAGAGGTTATCCTTATGTACAACGACTATTCAGCATGGACACCTGCAAAGAGAACATACATCTACAACATGGTCAAGACATTGCAGGCAAAGGGTGCTCCTATCACAGGTATCGGTATGCAGGGTCACTACAACATCTATGACAACCCGACAATCGAAGACTTTGAGAAGGCTATCGAGATGTATTCAGAACTTGTTGACAACATCCACATTACAGAGCTTGACGTACGTGTAAACCACGAGGCCGGCGGTCAGCTGCAGTTCAACCGTGACGGTACTGACATCACTCCGGAAATTGAGAAACAGTTCAATGACAAATATGTTGCTCTGTTCGAGGCTATGCGCCGTCACAAAGATGTTATCAAGTGCGTTACTTTCTGGAACCTTGGTGACCGCGATTCATGGTTGGGTCAGAACAACTACCCTCTCCCATACGATAAAGAGTACAAACCGAAAGCTGTTTACTACCTTATCAAGGATTTCAAGAAAAAGAAATAATCAAATAGTCAGATATTTGAAGCGGCCTACATTTTATTTGTGGGCCGCTTTTTTTTAATAGCACCCCTCCAGCTTTCACGAATGGTTGTTTTCGTAGTCCTTCAGAGCCTTGAAGGCCTGTTTGGAAAGCAATAGAATGGCAATGATGTTTATCCATACCATAGCGCCCACACCTATGTCCGTAAGGGTCCAGACCAGATTTGATTCCTTGACAGCGCCATAGATGATAGCTGTTATGAAGAGCGCTTTCAGCAAATTAATAAGAAGTTTGACCGTTTTGGGACTTCTGTTACGGCACATACAGATTACACTGGTTTCCGAGTAGAAATAATATGCCATAAGCGATGTGAACACAAAGAAAAACAGGGCAATGGAAACAAATCCCCCACCAATTCCCGGGAAAGCCTTATCAACAGAAGACTGGGTGTAAGACACATAGTTGTCGCCCAATTCCGGAACATTGGCAACAAGCATTTCTCCCGTATCAGGATCAATGACATTGAAACATCCTGTTGTAAGAATCATCAGTGCTGTACAGGTACAGACAAACAGCGTGTCTATATAGACGGAAAAAGACTGGGCAATACCCTGCTCTGCGGGATATTCCACATCGGCCGATGCGGAAGGGATGGCTCCTGTACCCTGTCCCGCCTCGTTAGAGAAAAGTCCTCTTTTGACTCCCATCATAATGGTAGATCCCAGAATGCCGCCACACAGAGGATTGATGCCGAAAGCATTGGTAATAATGCTGCCGAAAGCGGCCGGTATACCGCGCCAGTTGAATGCAAGAACAATAACAGTAGCTGCAAGATAACCCAAAGCCATGACAGGAGCAACAACAGATGCCATGTTGAATATTCTTTTTCTGCCTCCTACAATAACGCAGGCTATCAGAAAGGCAAGAATTATTCCGCTCCACACATGTCCAAGATGGAATGAATTGAAGACAGCTCCCGCCAGACTGTTTGACTGGACAGTTGTAGCAAACAATCCGTTCCCTATTACTGTCACTATTGCAAACAGTACTGCCAGCCATCGGCATTTGAGTCCATTGCTGATGTAACAGAACGGACCGCCAAGCCACATGTTGTTGTATTTGAACTTGTACAATTGTGCCAGTGTTGACTCTACAAAAGCAGACGATGCCCCAAGAAGTGCCACCATCCACATCCAGAATATGGCACCCGGACCTCCAATGGCAATAGCCGTGGCTACACCAACTATGTTGCCTGTTCCCACACGTCCTGATACAGACAGACAAAGAGCATCAAAAGAAGATATCTTATCACCTTTTTTACGTCTGTTCTCCGGAGATAGAATTCGTAGCATGGTACGAATCTTGCGTATCTGCACAAAGCGGGTTCCAACTGTAAAATATATGCCGGCAGCAACCAGAAAAACAACCAATACCGGGCTCCAGATTATATCACTGATTATTTTTACTACGTCCATACTTGTGTCAATTTCGCTCTATTTGGAACACCGATAACCATACCCTACGCAAAAAGGCGGAAAAACGCGTAAGATTGTTGGATTATTTCTCTGTAATTTCAAGGATGGAAGAAGACAATCCGTCTGCAGCCTGGACAATTGCAAGCAACGGGCTTTTTTCTTTTGCAGCGTTAATGTTGGCTTTGAGTTCCGAACTCTGGAACGGCAGATCCCAGGCTCCCATGTGCCAGCGTATTGCAAGAATCTCATCGTCTGTCAATTCCAGACCCCAGCGTAACAGTTGGATGACAGATTTCTCTCCATGACCAAACGGGAACTGTTCATAATTGACGTTGTATGTTTCATATTCTTCCCATTTGCCATCGGTCTTCTGCCATTTTTTCTCAATGTAGTATATCTCAGCTTTGTTGACATCGTGCAAAAGTGTAGATATGATGACACTCTCCTTGGACACTTTTGCTTCAAGGTGGAGCTGTTCACGCAACATGAGCGCAACATGCATTACATTCAATGAATGTTCAAGCAGACCGCCTTTATAATTCAAATGGAAACGGGTCGATGCCGGTGCTTCAAAAAATCCCAGCTGTTCAAGCTTTTCAAGCACCTTGTCTATGCCATTGCGTCTAGTGGATTCAAGACTTTCTATAAACTCGTTCTTTGCACTGTCTGTCATTTCTTTTTTGATATTCTCCAGACAATCAAAATTATCAAATAAATCGCTCATAATATTTGCTTATAGTAAAGATACTTAATGGAAATCTTCCGGAGTAAGACCGTAATATACGTTCTTGGGAACCAACTCAATATAGTCAAACTGCATAACAGCTTGCGGATTGTCAATAACCTGACGCAAACGCAACGTGTAATCTGTATTTGCGTCAAGATATTCTGTTGTAACAATGCGTCTCAGGTTTCTGTAATCTCCACGCAAGTCTGTAGAACTGTACGGAGCCTTGAAACTGTCAAGAGATTTCATATAACCGCGGGCACGCATTGTCTTCTCATGCGCAACTATTTCCCTATCGGATTTGAATTCCGAGTCTGCAATCCAACCTATCTTGGGGTCAAGGCCTTCAACACGCATATCCAATGGGATTCCGCATGGAGCATCGCCAAAGTACCATTGTACCACACCTCTTGTTTCTTCTGCAAAGTAGCCGAATCTGATCTCGTATGTGCCGGAATTGGGCACAGGAGGCAGTTTGAAAGTAACATCGTATATACCGAACACAAGTATCTGGTCTCCTTCCCAACAGGAATAATAGCTGTCACGGAACTGGACAAGCAGCAGGGTTTCATTTGAAAAATCGAAATTCTTTACATATCCTTTTTTCAATGCGGTACAGGTGTTGTTCTGTTCGTGGTTTCCCGGTCTGTTACGGCCTCCGGAATTGATAAAATCTGGAGACAATGTTGTACAATCAAGACGTATGCGCACATTCAATGCGTTTTTCCTTACATCGTCGCTATATACAAGTATGTTGTCAATGTAGTGATATACGCCGTTCATGGCGGACTGGTTTGCATCGGTCTCGCTTGGAGCGACCACGCGCACGCCTTCAACTTCTACAGGAGCCCTACCCTTGCGGTTGATATATACACCGGCAGGTTTGTTGGGTGTAGAGATTCTCATGATTGAATGCGGAAGCATTGTCTCATAAAAATCTTCAATATCGTATTTGTCTCTCTTGATGTAATTTGTTACAATATCGGTATTGGTAACATTCAGATCATTGTATCCCATCTGTTCAGGTAAAAAATGGTATGCAACAAACTTGAACAGCGGGTTGTTGGGATTACGGAACATTGTATCCTGCAGATTGGTGGCATCGGCAAGATATTGGCCATTGTCCGTATCGTATATGGAATTTGCATAATTGACAAGATCCTGGAACGTGTTGATGCCTGCATTGCGGAATACCTGGTCACGCTCAACAAATCCGGTAAATTTGAACAGACGGTTCTCAGGCCATATCAATTTTATGTCTCCGTACTTTATAGGTCTGAGAGTGTTGCATGAATCTCCGCCAGGTTCAATATATGTACGGTCCATGAAGGCAGTCAGCGAGTCTTTGAAATGCGTTATTTCCAAAGCCTGGGCAAATAATGTGGTGGCTGTGTCTGCAATGATGAGATCTGCAACAGTCTGTGTACTGGGTTCAAGTACCTTGTCAACAATATGCACTACCCCGTTCTGAACGGTATCGTCCATCTCAAGAAGTAGGCTTGTTTTGTTGATTTTGTGTTTCAGACGTACCTGACTGCCGTTCATTGAGGAGTCAACACTATAGGTCAACAGTCTGTCCAGCATATTGGGATACGGTATTGAACCTTCTATCAGGTCAGTACAGTAAAAAGTCTGCTCCATTATGTGGGAACGGGCTATTGTATCAAGCTGGTTATAGGTAAGCTCAGACAGGGAACCGATATTGTGATCAGACATGTACTTTTCAAAGGCGCTGTTGGTTGGTGCCAGGCAGGTGTATGTTCCGTATGTAGAGAGTGTGGTCCATAGGTTACAGCCTTTCAATACATAAATGAATTGGCTGAAACTGTTGTTGGGGTCACTCTCAAGAAAACTAGCTACAGTCTGCCCGGTGAAAGTGTAATAGTTCCCCGGAGAGTCTATGTCCTGACATCCCGTCAGCAGGGCTACTGCAACATTAATCAATAAAAATCCTTTTTTGTGCATATCTATTATTCCAATAATTCAAAATTTCAATAATTCAGAAAATGTTTTGTGGCCGCATATGCTATATTTCCACAAAATGCTGTACCCGACTCTCTGTTCAATACGGGTTACTGTTGTGGCGGCCATGTTCTGCGCACGTTTCGCGGCAAATTGCTTTTTCATTTTTCTTGCATGCCGATGCGCTCTGAATATGGCATTCATGTGCCCGGGTTTGAACTTGAGCAAGTAGGCAAAAGCAGCTACAATGTCCAACAGGTAACGCCGGCGCATTATTTTATGCAATTCATTTTCAGGAAGGTTCTTATACAGCAGCAAGGCGTTGTTGCGGAAATTCAAATATGTTTTGAACGGTTTCTCAGCGCCTAATGTGCCACCTCCTACATGATATACCGTGCTCTGAGGCACCAGTCTTATTGAATATCCTCTTGCACGCATGCGCCAGCACAAATCAATCTCTTCCATGTGGGCAAAAAAGTCAGCATCCAGCCCGCCTGCTTCCCAATAAACGGAACTGCGTACAAGCATGGCGGCCCCAGTTGCCCAGAACAGTTCGGCATCGGTATCGTACTGGCCGTTGTCTTTTTCTATTGTACCGAATATTCTGCCTCTGCAGAACGGGTATCCAAGACGGTCAATATAACCTCCTGCTGCTCCTGCATATTCAAACATGTCTCTTTCTGCAATCTGATGTATCTTGGGCTGACATGCGGCAACCTGCGGATTCCTGTCAAGGTAGGTTATCATTGGTTCCAACCACCCCATGGAAACCTCCACATCGGAATTGAGCAGCATATAATAGTCTGCTTTGACATATTGCAGCGCACGGTTATAGCCTTCTGCAAATCCGTAGTTCCTGTCCAATCTGATAAAAGGGATCTGCGGAAACTGTTCGCGCATCAATCTTTCAGAACTGTCTGTTGACGCATTGTCTGCAACAATGATTTCTATATACGGACTGACAGAGCAGCGTATGAGTGTAGGAAGATATTTTTCCAGCATAGGTGCTCCGTTCCAGTTAAGTATTACTATTGCAGTTTTACTGTTACTCATTGTCTGTTACACTGTTTACAATTGTTCCTCTGACACACTCTTTTGATTTGTCAGGATCAATGGAGTCTATTCTTGCCTTTACTATTCTGTTTGCAAGTGTATTGTCTTTGGGCAGTTCCACTTTGATATAGTTGTTGGTAAAACCGTACATCACATTGCCGTTTGTGGCATGTTCGGGCAGAACGTCCATTGTTCTGCCTATATGGTTACGGTAGAATGAGTCAAGTTTTCTTTCTGATATTTCCAACAGGCGTTCGCTGCGTTCATGCTTGTCTTGCTCAGATACAACATACGGTATGGTCAGCGCTTTTGTTCCGGGGCGTTCCGAATAACTGAACACATGCAGTCTGGTTATAGGCAAAGATTCAATGAACCGGCATGAGTCCTCAAAGAACTGCGGTGTTTCACCACGCATGCCTACTATTACATCTACACCGATAAAAGCGTTGGGCATGGCATTCTTTATGCGCTCTACCCTTTCAGCAAACAATTCACGGTCATAACGCCTTCCCATAAGCCTTAGCACGTCATTGTTTCCGCACTGGAGCGGTATATGGAAATGAGGCATGAACCGTTTTGATTCTGCTACATAGTCTATTATCTGGTCTGTAAGCAGATTGGGCTCTATTGAAGATATTCTGTAACGTTCAATACCTTCTACCTGATCCAATGCTTTTACAAGATCAAAGAACAGCTCATCTGTTGTGCGACCAAAGTCTCCTATATTGACACCGGTGATTACGATTTCTTTTCCGCCCTGTTCCGCCACCCGATGCGCCTGCAGTACCAGGTCTTGAATATTCGGATTACGGCTACGGCCGCGGGCGTACGGCACTGTACAATATGAGCAGAAGTTGTTGCAGCCGTCCTGTACTTTCAGGAAATAGCGTGTTCTGTCTCCACGTGAACAGGATGGAACAAAGCAGTTGTCTGTTCCCGGACGGGTGACATCCACTATAGGATCCGTACGTTTTGTCAAATCTTCAAGATAGTCCTGAACGTGTTTCTTTCCGTCCTGACCGATAATGACATCCAAACCGGGAATACGGCTCATTTCACTGCTGCGCAGTTGGGCGCTGCAACCGGTCGCAACTATATATGAATTGGGATATTGTCTTGTTATTCTGTGTATAAGCTGACGGCTTTTCTTGTCTGCCACCATTGTAACGGAACAGGTGTTGACAAGACATATATCAGGAATCTGTCCCTGAGAACATTGCTCCGCACCTAACTGGCACAGGCTCTGCACAATAGACGATGTCTCGGCAAAATTGAGCTTACATCCAAGTGTATAGCTCTTTATCTTTTTCCCTATAAGCGGCAGACTCTCCATTCGATATATTCATCAACTTTCAAAGGTACAAAAAAAATGGGCAAGCCAATAGGTTTGCCCATTCATTTTTATTGTGAATAGAATTATTCAGCTACAACTTCAAATGCTACTTCTGCCTGAACTTCCTTGTGCAGACGTACAACTGCAGAGTATTCACCAAGTTTCTTGACAGCTTCTTTGATTACAATAATCTTTCTGTCAATTTCAATACCAAGTTTTGCAAGTTCTGCTGCGATGTCAGCGTTTGTTACGCCACCAAAGATAGAACCGGTCTCGCTAACCTTAACGGCAATCTTCAAAGATACACCGTTCAGCTTGGCTGCAACAGCTTCTGCATCGGCCTTAAGCTGTGCAAGTTTTCTTGCCTGCTGTTTGAGGTTTTCTGCAAGAACCTTCTTTGATGATTCGTTTGCAATAACTGCTTTACCTGTAGGAATAAGATAGTTACGGCCGTAACCGTCTTTTACCTTGACAATATCGTTCTTGTAACCCAAATTGATTACATCTTCTTTCAAAATAAGTTCCATGTCAATTCAATTTTTTTAAGGGTTATTTCATCATGTCTGTTACATATGGGAGCAATGCCAGATGACGTGCTCTTTTAACGGCCTGAGATACTCTGCGCTGGTATTTCAGAGATGTACCTGTAATACGGCGCGGCAGAAGCTTACCCTGTTCGTTAAGGAATCTCTTCAAAAATTCAGGATCTTTGAAATCGATGTATTTGATACCGCTCTTTTTGAAACGGCAGTATTTTTTCTTTTTGATGTCAACTGACTGAGGTGCCAGATATCTAACTTCTGTTTGCTGTTCCATAATTTAAGCCTCCTGTTTTGGTGTTGAATTTCTTAAACTTTTTCTCTTTGCGGAATACTCTACTGCAAACTTGTCCTCTTTTACTGTGAGGAAACGCATAACGCGCTCGTCACGACGGAAGTTTACTTCAAGAGTCTCTACTACAGATGGCTCTGCCTTGAACTCGATGAGAACATAGAATCCTGTTGATTTCTTCTGGATTGGGTAAGCAAGCTTGCGCATACCCCAGTTCTCCTGATTGATAATCTCTGCACCAGCGTTGCTGAGAATACCCTGGAATTTGTCTACCGCTTCCTTCATCTGTTCATCAGATAAAACGGGAGTCAAAATGAAAACGGTCTCGTACTGATTCATAAAATTTAAAGTTATTAATGTTATGCTTTTTGTTAAGCGACCGCAAAATTAGCAATAATTATTTTGATACACAATTATTTTGAAAAAAAATAGCATATACACTTTATTGGTGAAAAAAAACTCTTATATTTGCACATGGATATATGTAAAAACTAAAAAAACAACATAAATGAAAACTGATTTATTAAAGTATTTAGGGGCTATAGCTGTTATTGTAGGTGCCATTCTTCTTATTGTCAGCCAATTGGTAGGTTGGAACAGCTATAATGGAGTTCAGTTCACAGGTATTGGTCTGATGATTGCCGGTTTGGTTGCCTATATAGTCATCAATAAAAAGATTGAGGATTAATCATCAGGATTTTTCTATAGAGAGCGGCAGGCAGAAATGTCTGCCGCTTTGCATTATTGTCACTTTATTACAAGACTGTCTCCTTTCATTCTTTCAAGGTATTGCTGCAATATTGATTGCATTGAAAGGGACAATGTGCTGACCGTTTCCGAATACTGTTCAAGGTCTATGATATTATTTCCCAATATACTGTCTGTGCGGTATCTGTACAGTCCTACGGCATTTTCGCCGTCTGTCTGAAGCATAAGACTGTCTGTATAGTACTGATACAATCCGGAGTTGAAACTGTAAGCAATTTTTTCTTTTTCCGGAGTGTTGAATATGTCTTGTCCGAACGTTATCAGTGTTGTATCTACGCCAACCATGGACAGAACGGTAGGCATTATATCGGCATGATGGACAACAGTGTTCTGTTCTCCCTGAATCAGTTCTCCTTCAACATGAACACCGCCCGGTTTATATAATATGATTGGCACTCTGAACAGACCGCATGCATTCAGGTAGCGCTGATCAGACGTTTTGCTTGTATGGTCTGCCGTTATTATAAATAATGTGTTGTCAAACCATGGCTGGAGTCTTGCCACCTTGAAGAACTGTTCCAATGAGTAATCGCTGTATTGGATACATCTGTGCATGGGGTGCGTTCCTTTTGTGAATACATCTTTATATTTGTCTGGCATTGGAAACGGATGGTGGGATGTTGCTGTGAACAGCCCTGCACAGAACGGTTCTTTCATTTGTCCAATCTGCAAGGCGGAATATTTCAGGAACGGTTCGTCAAATATTGCCCAGCCTTTATCATAATCTGCATGTCCGGCAAAATCAGGAGTACCGTCGTTATCGGCATCGGCAGTGCTGTTCTCAGAAGAGAAACGGTAATACTCGTTCATGCCATAGTAGTTGTCAAAACCGCATTGTCTTGCATATGCTTCCAATCCCATTGAACCGTTGCTCGCACCATGGAAAAATGCTGTACTGTACCCTTTGTCTTTCAATACGGCCGCAAGAGATGTGACTCTGTTGAAAGAACAGTCTGACACAAAAAAGGACTCCTGCAGTTTAGGTATTGATGACAATATTGACGGCATGGCATCAATACTGCGTGTGCCGTCTGCAAAAGAGAATCTGAAAGAGACGCCTTGCCGAGCCAGTGAATCTACAAACGGCATCAGTCCCATATTCTTGTATTCCAGCCCGAAGCTTTCGGCAATAAGCACAACAACATTCATGTTATTTGGGTTCTTTCCCTTTATATGGGTTACCGGAGAGTATATGGAAAACATCCGGTTCCTGTCTTCAAAATAATTGGGAACAACATATACGCCGGTGTGCATGGTCCTTATTATGGAGAAAGGGGTGTTAAGTACAATTCCGGTGTGTAGAGACTTGTCCACATATTGGTTTGCCTGATTTACTCCCAATGGTGTTGTGTATGCATATCCGCCGCGCATACCGCCAACAACAGGTATCCATATAAGGACAAACAGGACCGATGTTGTAATCCAATATGTCATTTTGTTCTTGAGCGTATTTGCTCTCTCTTTGACCGGTTCAAGTTCAATATATGCATACCATACTGTTGCAATGAGTACAATGAACAGAAGTGTGAAATACCAGTGGGAACAGAATGTTTCTTTCAGGAAAATGCCTGTCAGGCCACCGGATTCATTACTAAACTCCGTGAATATCTGGAATGATGCCCTTTGTTTCACATAGGGAAAATAAACTGTATCGGCAAGATTTGCAAGTACAAGTACAAGATTGGGAATTACATAGAAATACTTGCATAATGTTCTGTACCATCTGGCAACACGCAGCTTGTACGGTAGTGGAACAAGCATAAGCAGAATCCATACGGAATTGGCATAGCAGACTATAGACAAGTCAAATAAAAGTCCGCCTCTGAGAATTTCAAAAAAATGCGGCAAGTCAAGGTCTGTGAACAGTTCCTTGTTGTCAAGATAAAAAAGCAAACGGCAAATGGTCATAAGGATCATTGCCATTGCAAAATTGCAGAGAACAGTAACAAACGGTTTCCACAATGTCTTATCCAATTCTATCAATTTGTAGGGTATTTTGTTTTTCACTATTTGGAATATTTCAAAACAGATTCTTATATATGTCCGGTATTGTCAGGAACCATAAGCATAAGTCCGTGCGGAACAATATCAATTACAATTTTTTCTCCTGCAATAACAGGGTCTCCGTCAAAATGTATGGGACCGTCTCCAGGTTTGATTATTTCCAGATGACGGCATTTGAAACTTATCACTTTGGATGAATCTGTTATTGATTTGTTTACAAGCATCAATCCTAAAGTGGCAGCCTCTATTGTAGGGAACGGTTTGAGTATGGTAATGTCCAACCAGCCGTCTGTAAGAAGGGCATGCGGTGTTATCCAGCAGTTGTTGCCCCATTGTGAGGCATTTCCGCATGTAATAAGCAATGCGTTGACATCCATTCTGAAATCGTCTGACTGCAGAATATAATCTTTGGGAGTATATTTGACCCAATTGGCCAATGTCTTTTCAATATACTTGATTGGGCCTCTCTTTCCGGCCTGTGCAAATTCCAGGCTTACAAATGCATCGAATCCTACACCGCAGGTTGTATAAAAATTCACACCATTGATTTTTCCGTAATCAATACACTTTGGTGTACATCCATTCAACTGTCTGACTGCATCTTTCAAATTCAAAGACATTCCTACGTGTCTTGCAAGGCCGTTTCCGCTACCGCATGGCAATATGGCCAATGCTGTTTCCGATATTGGTTTCCCTTCAGAAACACGCTGTTCGTTGATGGCTGATATGCCGCTGGCAACCTCGTTCACGGTTCCGTCTCCGCCTACTGCCACAACAATATCTGCACCTGCGGCGGTGGCATCGGTTGCATACCTTAACGCATCGCCGCGTGCAGTTGTATAAAGTATATCGTAGTCATATTGCTCCTTGTCTATATTGCCAGCAATAATATCTTCAATTCCGGCCTTGTTGTTTGTACCGGAATGAGGATTGACTACAAATAATACTCTTTTCATAAAAGTGCTCTATATATCAGGCCTTGCGGACAATATAACCTTTCCAGCCGTACCATGCGCATACTGCAAAGCATACCATCGGAATGAAATATGCTACATGATATATCTCTTTGAAGTTATGCAGCACGTATGCTGTTGCAGGCGGCAGTATGGCATTTCCAACAATTGCCATAACAAGAAATGCGGAACCACTCTTGGTATCTTCTTTCAAATCTTCGATTGCAAGAGAGAACTGGGTAGGATACATAATAGACATAAAGAATGATACACCTATCATTGCATATACACCTACCATACCGCCAAATATTGCAATAACCAGACAGAGTACTACATTCGCAATGCCGTAAACCACAAGCATTTTCTGCGGATGGAATTTTGACATGAGCAATGTACCAATCCAACGTCCAAGCAGGAAGGACAGCATGTAATATCCAAAGAATGTGGTAGCTTTTTCCTCTGTCATACCGTTATACAGACAGCAGTATATAAGGAACATACTGTTGATTGCGGTCTGTCCGCCGTTGTAGAAGAACTGGGCTATCACACCGTTACGCAAATGAGCACGTTTCATTACGGCAAAATTGATAAGTTTTCCCTGATGGGTCTCTTCCTCCTGAATCTTGGGCAGTTTGGTGAATATGAAAACTATTGCAATAATCAGCAATAACGATGCCAATATTATGTAAGGGAGTTTCATATTGTTTGTCTCTGTTGCAATATATCCTTCCCAACCGCCAACGTAATTGGCAGGGAGAGTTTCAGGCGTATAGACATCGCCGCTAAGCACCAGTTTGCTCAGAAACATTGCAGCCACAAATGCACCGAGTCCGTTGAATGCCTGTGCCATGTTCAGTCTGCGGGTTGAACGGGTCGGATCACCCAATACGGTAACGTATGGATTTGCAGCAGTTTCAAGGAAACACATTCCGGCAGCAATGATGAAGAATACCATCAGGTATATCCAGTATGACTGTGCTATTGTGGCAGGAATAAACATAAAACCGCCGAAAGCAGCCAGCAACAGACCGAATACTACACCGGACTTGTAACTGAACTGTTTCATGAATATGGCAATAGGTATTGGAAAAATGAAATATGCCAGCCAGTAAGATGTTTCTGTAAAAGAAGCCTGGAACGCATTCAACTGACATGTTTTCATTATCTGTTTGATCATTGTAGGCAGCAGGTTGTTGCTTATTGCCCACAGGAAGAACAGACTGAATACCATAGCCAGAGCAACTACAATAGATAGTTTCTTTTCACCATAATTTTTCATAATTACTCTATTTTAAAATTTAACCAATATTCTGAATACGTTGCCCGGAGCCGATGCCCATGTCTGCAGTGCCTCTCCAGCCTGTTCCGGAGTGTATATTGCAGTAATGAGTTTGTCAACAGGACATGTACCGCGTTTGAGATATTCAATAACCGCAGCAAAATCTGTAGGCATTGCATTGCGTGAACCGCGTATGTCAAGTTCTTTCTTGACAAAGTATTGGGTATCGAATTCTACCGGCTGCTTTGAGTAGCCAATATAAACAATACGACCTGTGAATGCAGTATTCATTACAGCTGCAACATATGTCTGCGGACGTCCTACTGCCTCTATTGTTACGTCAACGCCCTCTCCGGCTGTGATTTCCTTAACACGCTGTTCCATGTTTTCTGTCATGGAATTGATGGTGTATTTTGCACCGAGTGTCTTTGCAAGTTCAAGCTTGTTGTTGTCAACATCAACAGCAATAACTTTTGCACCACGCAGACTTGCACGTACAATGGCACCTACTCCAATCATTCCGCAACCGATAACCATAACGTAATCCAGGTCTGTTATCTGTGCGCGGTTAACGGCATGGAAACCTACACTCATAGGCTCAACCAGAGCAAAATCTCTTGTAGAGATTGAATCGTCCGGAATTACCTTTTCCCAAGGCATACAGATATAGTCACACATGGCACCATTACGCTGTACCCCAAGTGTCTCGTTGTCACGGCATGCGTTAGGACGGGAATTGCGGCATGCGGAGCAATGGCCGCAATTGGAATACGGATTGATTGTAGCGGCCATTCCAGGTTTGAAAAATTCGGGAACACCCTCTCCTACCGCCTCAATACGGGCACCTATTTCATGACCCGGAATTACAGGCAGCTTTACAAGCGGATTGAATCCGCGATATGTATTAAGGTCTGAACCACAGAATCCTACATATTCAACTTTAAGCAATACATAACCGGGTTTCAGTTTTGGCATATCGACATCGGCCAATGCAACTTTTCCGGCTTCTATTATTTGAACTGCTCTCATATATCCAATAATATTCAATTAACTGTTTACCCAAGAATCACGATAACCCGGTTCAAATATTTTCTGAACGTCGGCAATAAGCTGCGGATCAACCGGTTCCTCTGCATACTTGATTGTTTTGAGTACACCATCTACGCGCGCTGAGCTGAACAATGTGGAGGCAATGCGCGGGTTGTTCATTGAGAAGTTGACAGCCAGGCGTTCAATTTCAACACCCTTTGATTCGCAATATTCAACAGCTTTGCGTGACAAACGGATAAGTGCGGCTGGAGCAGGATGCCATGCAGGAACACCGCGTTTGGTAAGCATGCCCATTGAATAAGGAGAAGCATTCAGAACGCCTATGCCTTTTGATTCAAAGAAGTCAAGATAATCCAACAGTGCATCATCGTTCAATGTGTAATGGCAGAATGAAAGGATACTCTCAACCGTACCTGCAGGAACATGTTCAATAACATATTTCAAATGGCGCAGTGTAAGGTTTGTAATACCTACATGTCCAACAACTCCCTTGCTGCGCAATTCACACAAAGCAGGAAGAGTCTCGTTACAAACCTGTTCCAGATCTGAGAATTCAATATCGTGAACATTTATCAGGTCAATATAGTCAACATGCAGACGCTCCATGCTTTCATACACACTCTCTGTGGCACGTTTGCCTGAATAATCCCATGTGTTGACACCATCTTTTCCGTAACGGCCAACTTTTGTTGACAGATAGTAACGGCTGCGGTCAATATCTTTCAAAGCCTTGCCTAAAACAGTTTCTGCCTTGTAATGACCGTAATACGGAGATACGTCTATAAAATTGATACCATTGTCAAGAGCAGCATTCACTGCGGCAATACATTCTTTCTCATTAATGTCATGGAACACGCCGCCTAAAGATGAGGCACCGAATCCAACATTGGATAATTTAAGTCCAGTTTTACCTAATTCTTTGTAAATCATAATCTTATGTTTTATAATTATTTGTTGTTCCTATTATTTATGTATATGTAGAATTTTCTGATAGCAAACACAACAGATATTATGAACGTACCGCATACTATAGCCAGATAGTTTGCATACAGGTCATAAACATCGAAAGTGCGGTAAGCAGTAAGTTTCTGGGAATATTCAATGGCTGTTCCGGCAGAAATACAGCAGACCAATGCAAATATTGCCGAATGGACCACCCTTTTTCCATGAAATGTAATGAAAAACAGTATTGGTACCGGGAAAAACAGACAGAAATGGATGCATTTGTCAATTTTGATGCCGAACAGTTCCTTTGGCAGCCACGATGCCATATCGGTATCGTTGAAATTTGCCAGACACATGTAGCAGACAAGAGCCACATAAGACAGCAAAATTACAAATGCTATTATTCTTCCTTTTAGTTTGAACATATTACCATCTGTCAAATGAAAGTACCACTTTATTGTTTGACAACACCATATGTTTATTGTCAAGAATATCAATGCCAAAGGATTCGCACAACGTTTCCATTCCGCACTTGCGTATATTCTCCAATATATCTTCCGGATTCCTTATTGAATGATCAGCGCCGTTAGGAACAAAAGAAGGGTCAGTCTGGTGCTGCTCATTGTACATTGTAAAATCGATAGTCAGGGTGTCTGATCTGTCTATGCACAAGCCTACCATGATATTGTATGCAGAACTGTCCGGATGATAGTCTATTTCAACAAGGTCCTGTGCAAAGTTGTAATAGACTTTCCCTTTACAGTAATCCATTGCGCAACTGTTACCGTCAAAATCATTTCCGGATTTGTATCCGATGCTGTTCAGACGCCACTGATAATCAAGTTTGGGATTATCAAAAACCGCAGTGCAGCCGGTCAGGAAGAACAAAACGCCGAACAGTATCCTTCTCATAGCAGATTGAATTTTCTTGTTAATGTGAACATTACACCGCCATTATTGCCAAGATAATTTCCGGAATCAAAGTCGGCGCCAATTTCCATAGAAGCTTTCCAGCAGTCTGACAAGCCGAACCTGTAAGACATTCCAACAAGCAGCATGGTGAAAGACTCTATCTCCGGAAGCGGATGATGGTATGTTCCCCATGAACGTGTATGCGATGCCAATATTTTCCAGTCAACCTGTTCTCCTACGGTACCGTCAACACCCAAATGGAATGCCAGAATACGGTTGCTTCTGTAATCAAGTGTTCCGTCCTGGTTATATACAGGGGACAGTACAAGCGGATTGCCCATGCCGTAGCCCCAATGGGTGTATGACCTGTAACTGCCGTGAGCATAATAATCGTCCCTACCGGACACCTCTTCCATAAGGTCAGGATTCGGATAATTCAATACGGAACCGCACTGTCCTTTTGTATTCAGGAATTCAAATACAACATTTCTAACGGGCCATGACTTTGGAGCGGTAAGTTCAATTCCCCATAAGCCGTCTCCAAAACTCTGTTTGAAACCGTATGTGACAAAGTGTTTGTTCCCTTCAAGGTCATTTTTATATTCAGTTCCCAACATTGAAGAATGGTCCTCGTAAAAATGCTCAAAATAGAGTTTTGCTTTCCATGTCTTTTCTGTCCATGTAAAGATAAAATGCCAGCTTCCCAAAGAATTCCCATTTTCCATGGTCTGCTTTCCTACAACATTGAACGGCAACAGAATCTGCATTGCGGAATCGAAACCGCCGGGTAAATCTTTTATTTTCTGTCCGGTTGTATTGTTGTTCTGATATCCGCCCCACTGTGCATACATCTCAAGGCCGAAAATGAAATTCAAAGGGAACTTTTCAGCATTACCTATTCTGATAAAGGCCGCTTTGCTGTGATATTTGATATCTGTCCCCATAACAGTTGCCTTATCGAATTGTTTACGGTATCTGCTGTCTGTATACAATCCGTAAGAGACATGTCCTTTCAATGCAAGCCAGCCATGGGCAAAAGCGGCGAATTCCGGAACCTCCAATCTTATTTGGGGTATGGAACGGCTGTTACCGGACCATGTAAGACCGCCTGAGCTCAATTCAGTATTCTTGAATTCTCCCCACCTTTCTTTTGCTCCGAAAGACAGAGTCAGCCATTTCCAGGAGAAATCGGCATAAAGCTGCTGAATGTTCAGAACCCTTTCAAAACCTGCAGCTACAGCCAATTCTGTGCCATAGTCTATTCTCCAATTCCTGTTGAAACAGAATCCGCCTATTGCTTTCCCGTCCAGATAAAAACTGTTGTTCCTTATAGAAGACAATCCCTGACGGTTTGCCGTAAGCCAGAACGGAGCATTATTCCCGGAACTTAATGTTACACCTGTCTCTGCCGAAATATCAAGTTTTTTTGATACCTGAACATTGTCTTTTGCTGCAAGCGGAAAAGAGAAGCAACATGTCAACAGAAAAGCAAATATCTTATGACAGGATTTATACATACAGCAAACTTTTTACAACTTTGCAAGTTTTTTCCTGGAAAGGAACAGATTTTCCAATCTCACTTTCCAATTATGGACAATTTGTCTTGGTGTGAAACAGAACAGGAATACAAGCCATGCATGCAACCAGCCGTAATTGAGGATTTCCCTATAGACCTGTATGTTATATTTGATAAGAGTCAATTTTTTTCTAGACAGGGAATTTGACCTTACTCTGTAATATACCAGAGGTTCTCTGATACCATATGCAGTACCTCCGTTTTTGATCAAAAGGATTTTCAATGCCCAATCCTGACGTTTGCGCATTGAAGGCAAGAGAATTCTTCCAATATTGGTTGTTTTGTAAATGCAGGTGGAAAATCCTATGCTGCCGTTATGACAAATATTCCTGTAAGTATATTTGGGAGCGCAGAATACAACGCCGCACAGACTGTTGTTCTCTTCTTTACACAACAGATATGACGAGTAGCATACCTGACATTTCTTTTCTTCCATATACTCCAGTTGTTTTTCCAGCTTATATGGCTTCCAGCGGTCATCACTGTCACAGAACGCAATATAATTCCCTTTTGATTCTGATATGGCTTTGTTACGGCTTACTCCAGCTCCTGAATTTTTTGAAAGTACAAATAATCTGATGCGGGAATCCTTTTCCGCATAATCCTGTATTATCTGTACGGTATTGTCTGTTGAAAAGTCATCGCATATAAGCAATTCCCAATTTGTATATGTCTGTGCAATGATACTCTCAATGGTTTCTGCAATAAAACCGGCAGAATTGTAAGAAGCTGTAACTATAGAGACTAATCCGAAATCTTTCATATTTGCATGTACGGAACACCTGCGTCCGAACAGAATGCAAATATAAAACATTTTTTTATCATTTTACCATTTGTTTACCAAAGATATGCTTCTTTGAATGAGAAATGCCAAGAAACATGGCGCGCAATTTGGCAAGTCTGTTTTTTTCATACAGCAGAACAAGCAGCATTCTGTTGAAAACAGCCCTATGCCAATATTTTTTCATATTGTACTTTGCTCCAAGATACCAGTAATTCCTGGCAATATAATACAATCTCTGCGGTGAATGGTTAAGGACAATCACTTTACGTCCCATAAAATTAACGGGACGTCCGTTACCCAACTCATGATGAAGAACAGCCTGATTGTTGCGCAATATCCTATAGCCGTGTTTTTTAAGATTCAGGCAGTAGTCAAAATCGACACCGTCAATGAAGAGTGAATCATCAAAACCGCCTACTTTCTTCCAAATTTCCAGATTCATAAGAGAACCCGATGTAATGGTATGCTCTACAAACTGATATGTTTCCTTGCAGTCTGGATTATAATACATATTGCCGTAATGGGCCTCGTTTACAAGTCCGCATACCATTGCCACGGAGCTGTCTCCTGCATTATCCAAAGCCTGCATGTACAATTCAGGCAGATTCTCCGAGATGACAGAATCATCGTCCAGAGTCAGAAGCCATTTGCAGTCCTGTTCATAACTGTATCCGCACATTCTGTCCAATGCGGCGGCAATACCAAGATTCTCTCCGTTTTCAATCAGCACAATACACAAATCAATGGAACAGACATTTCTCAAAGTCCGGATATCTTCTGTTCCATTGTCAACCACAACAATTTGGGCAATATGGACCAGACCGGAATTTTTCCGGGCAACAAGTACCTCAAGACTTTTTTTCAAGCGGTCAAAATCAGGATTATATGTTACAATGCCGGCAAAAATTTCCATCATCAAAAGTTGCTTACAAAGACATTATCCGGATTGATCTTTTACCTGTTGTTACGGTGTCCCAGCATAAATATTTGCCATCTGCCGATACTCTGGGATGCAAGTCGCAGGCAATATGTATTTCAGGAATCTTTGTTTGGAATTTTTTAGGAGAATAGGCGCTGACAAGAAGTTCTGCGCTGCTGTCTTCAATATTGACCCTGAAAATTCTTGCCATCCGCCGTTTGTCAGGATAGGTATCGGTAACAAACATACTGTCTCCAATAAAAGACTGATGTCCGTCGCTGTTCAGTTTGTCTGCAGCAATGGGTCTGCATAGTGTCAGGTCTGACATATCAAACATTACGTGACAACTTTTCCCGTCTATGATGCACGATGCCACTATCTGATTCCTGTTATTCCAGACATAATGGGAGCCGGACTGCTGTGAGGGCAGTTCAATCAGTTCTTTTGTCTGGGTATCGAACACCATCATTCTGGTATGACGTTTCATAACTTCTTTCAAGTCCACCCAACGGTGCAGGAAAGAGATGTATCGCCCGTCTTTTGACCACTCTGAATGTGTAACGTAATGGAAATAGTTTCCTTTTGCAGTTACCTGACCTGACAGTTGTTCAAGAGAGACAGCCAATTCTCTTGTATTCTTTTCAATATCTATTACAAACAGGCCAGTTTCTGATGGTGCATAGCAATCTGTCAGCCCATTGTCCTTGTATGGATAGCCGTATCCGGGCATACACATCTCAAGACGCTCATAACTGAAACCTGTTGCGAGTTTTCCGTTAGGGGAAAGTGTGTCTATGGGAAACCCAATGATTCTTTCAGTCCCGTCCAATGAACGGCATACACTTACAAGATTGTTGTTTACTGCAGAATTGAACACTACACTGCTGTTGTCTCTCCACTGAAGTCTGCAGCCTTTATGGAAATTCCATGCGGCAGACTCTCCCATTACATGGAAGTCTCCTGGTTTTCCGTTGTCAAAACCGTAATATCCCACCTGTAATGTTTCTCCAGGAAGAGGCATGCGCAGGTCAAAACTGCTGCGGTTTACCAGAATCTTTGAACCGTCTGCAGAAAATGGAGAAATATCGTGAAAACCAAAGAAACAGTTCTCTATTGTAACGGTATCTTTTGCGTAGAAATCTTTTTTACGCGGCATAAGATCAAATATGCTCTGATATACATTGCGCAATGCAAATTTCAGCTCGGTGTTGTTACGCACCGCATTATATACAATGGTCTCTATTCTGTTCATCTGACATTAACGGTAATAATTCTTCATTATCATCCTGATGGAATCCTTATTCATTCTGCAATATGAGCTGAATTTCATTTTGCCCGTACTCTGATGGTCCATGTCAGAAATAACAATAGAAGGCACATATCTTGTATGCAGACCGGCTTGTGCAAGATGCTCCGCAAAATAGATTTCCTCGCAGAAAAGAAAAGATGGGAATTCAAAGCTGTTGAGAAAACGGGCAAACGCGTCTGTAAATATCATGAAAGATCCATGCGCTGCATAGATATCCCTTTCAGTATCCCCGCTGCCTCTCATTTTGCCGGATGAAATTTTTGTTTTCAGTTTGTACAGAACCGGAAATGAAAACAGGAATTTCATAATCTGAAGGTTACGCTTGGGCGTTCTGACTAGGAGTTTTGGGTTACGGTCGGAATGTGTCTGCCGTGAAATTATTGCCGGAGCAATACAGCCTACCCCATTATTTCCTACATGTCCAGCCAGATTGGAAAAGAAATCTGCAGATACATTCACATCGACATTGGAAATGACCGAGAAATTCCATTCGCTGAAATCAAGCCCGAGAGCAGCGCGGGCGCGCGTTACACCTCCAAGATAACCGGCATTGGCCTTTGTCTGGTATTGGACAACCGGGAAAGGGAAAGTATCTGTGCAGACCTGACTGTATTCAGCGGAATTGTCAGCAACAACTACCTTTATTGTGAGTTTTGATTCTGAATGTCCAACGTACTTGTTATACGCTGTCAGAATGCTCAACAGGAAATTGTCCAACTGTCTGTACGAATTGTAATTCACACAAACAAAAAGAACAGAAATATCTGGAATCATAGAATGCTATCACCGTTTCCGTTTGCCGAGCAAAGCTCCAAAATCCGCAAACAGATTGATTTTAAATATTTTTTCTTCCAATATTACTGCCCAAACAGCGAACAGAACGGCAGATACGCCCAATCTTATCCACATATTTTCAGACAGAATCAGAATTGCAGCTGCAAAGATAGCATAAGGAATTGAATAAACAATGAACAAAAGCAATGTCTTGAATGGAAATGCTATGTCGAAATATTTTTTGACATATCCGCAGGCTATCAGCATGACAGCGCTTTCTGCGGCAATCCATGCAATTGAACTGCCTACAGCGCCCAATTCTTTTGTAAACAGCAGGTTACATAATATACAAATGGAGGCTCCAGTTATTGTACATAATAGGGCTTTCATGTCATATCCACCCGGAATAAGAAGCTGCAGAATAAAAATCTGTTCTGTACCAATTATGAGTAACTGGAAAATTACAATACGTAACGGCAGGACAGCCCCCTCGTAACCAGACCCGGTAAAAAGCAAAAAGAATTCAGGAGCAAAAAATTCAAGATATACAACAATGGGAATTGCAAACAGGAAGAGAAATCCGAATACCTTGTCAGTAAGGTTCTTTACGCTGTCCATATCGTTATTGGCCAGCAGGGAACTCATCCTTGGCAGCATTACACCTGTTATGGAAGAGAACATGGCTATCAGTACCTGATACAAGCGCATGGCAGCTGTATAGTAACCAACCTGTGAATCGTCTGCAAAAAATCCCAAAATGGTAACATTCAGTTTGGTATAGACGGCAGAACATATGGCAACCAAGCCAAGCATGACAAACGGTTTCAGATAGTTCCCCAGTTCCAGATTTTTGAAAGACAGTCTGACAAATCTGCGGCGGTATGTCCAGTTGGATATGGCATTTCCTGCAGTAATGGACAACCAGAGAATATAATACTTCAAATAATCTTCTTTTGTTCTGACAAATATGAATACACTGATTACAAAAGCCAGTCTTATGAATATTGTGCGCAATGTAATATACTTGAAGTTTTCTATTCCTTTGAAAAACCATTCAATCCAGAACAGGTTGAAAACAATTTTTGATGCTCCCAGACAGAACACCTGCCACCTTTCATGCCATTGTGGAATTGTGAATACAAGAACAGACAGAACACACAATACAATAAAGGTTGTCACTATATTGAGTGTAAAAAGGTTACTGAATACCTTCTGCAGTTTGGACGGATTTGCTCTGTTCTTTGCTATCTCTCTTATTCCAAGCAGGTTCATACCAAGCATTGACAACAGAATGCAATAATCTATTGTATAATCAACATTGTCTATTATACCAAGTCCGTCCGCCCCGAGCACACGCGATATGTACGGGAATACTATCAATGGCACCAGATAGGTGCTCAATGTCAGCAGAGAACTATACAGCACATTCTTTTTCAGTCCCATAGTTATGGTTTCCTATGAATTCATAACACAGATAAAGCAAGAGTGCTATGATTGGTAATTCAATTATCTGCAAGTGGAAGAAATAAAACTCAAACCACCCCATTGCAAGATAACCGCATTCTATGTAAAAAATCAGGTTGGAATATAAATCACAGCTCTTGCGGGCTATAATCATTAGAGAGTACATTACAGTACTGAATAGCAGTACATACAATGCAAATTCCACATAATTGGAATAAACCAGAATTGTGCCGAAGAATGTGCGCACATTGGTCCAGTTCAGTCCTGTAGTAAAATAGAACGGATTGACAGGACTAAGCAGATCCTGATCTCCTGCTATTGTTTTTCCAATATTGACAAACTGTGAAAACAGTATTTCAAAGTCGCCCTTATCCGGCATCTCTCTGCAGATATCAGTACTCAGACCTAAAATACCGCTTGTCAGATAATGGCAAAAGTTTTTGAGTACAAAACCAATTATGCTGATGCCTACCTGACTTTGGTTCAGAATGACAGGAACAACAATGTACATCATCATAAACACGCCTATTGCTCCAACAAGTATCCACAATAACAGCCTTATGGTAATTCTTGTTTTACCAGTACAGATACGCATCAGGATTCCAGTTACGCAGGGAATGATAATGGCACCTTTTACCTGGTTTACAAAATTCACAATGAGGAATCCAATAATCAGAATCCATAAATGCAAATGTTTTTTGTCCAGATGATATATTGAAAGTATCATTATGACAAGACCTAACATACGCAAATGGGACCACAGACCATGAAAAGCGTACATGTCTGCAAATTCTTCGGCAGCAATAATGCCAAACAGACCGCGCATACTGTACAATCTGTACAGAAAGGCTACCAACAGAACCAATCCTATCCAAAACAGAGATTCATGAAAATGGTCATTCCTTATGCTTGACAAATTGTCTGTCAACGGACTGTTTGCACGCTTGAGACACCAGGCAAGAATCAGACTTGGAACAGCAAACAACAAAAGTCCGATATTCCAGATAAGCAATACAGGATAATGGAAATCTACAAATTCCCATCGGCCTTCAATTACAACACATACGGTCAGGACTACTGCAAATGGAATTGACAGAATATTTAATGGGGTATAATACGTATTCCATGCTTTCTTTTCCAGATATAAAAGCACAGATGTTTCAAGGAAAAACAGCAGAGTCAGTAAAATGTTTTGAGCCTCACCCATTCTGTCCTCTTTCTATATTATTCAGACTTGCCCAATCTTTCTTTTACAATATACCAGGCACATGTTCCAAAAAAAGCAAGGAAGCAGTACAGTACGCCCATTACCATTTTTTTTGGATGCGATGCCTTGAATGGTGCCACAGGAGGCTCTATTACTACACACACCGGAGTGTTGTCCTGTACTTTTGCACGGCACACCTCAAGCTGACCGGCAACCTGACTGTATATTTCGTATGCAAGGGTGACATCGTTCTCCAAGCGGGTCATTTCAATTTTATGACGTTCCTGATACAGGTTCTGATGCTGGTCTGCATATTCCGCATACTCCTGCTGTGCGGAATAATATTTGGTTTTGGCTTCCTGGAATATTTTCTCGTTGAATTCCAGGTCTTTGATAGACTTGGCAGATCTGTATCTTGCAATATTGGTCTGAAGATTGCTGCTGACGATGCCGGCTATCACGGCTGCTATGTTGGGGTCCTGCATTGTTACACTGAGTGTAATGACACTTGTACCCTTGTCAACATCAACCTTTATTCTTTTGTTCAATGATTTTAAAGACAATTGCTGGGTTCTTGTCAGATACATGGTTTCTGTTCCGGCACTGGGAACAATATCTTCATGTTTTTTTGAAGACAATTTCTGTATTGTTTTACCCGGTAATGCCATAATCCACTCCCACCAGGCGCAACGCTGGTGATTACGCAAATAATCGTAAAGTGTAGTGTTAAGCTCCTTATCTTTTGTTTCCACCTGTTCAGACATCAGACTGCACAGGAATGGTGTAGAAGAAACAATCTGCGGATAGAGCTCAGGATAGAGAGCATCCTCGCCGCCCTGAGACAGGTCAATACCTGTCATGCTTGCCAACGATGCCAGGTTTCCAGACAATCCAATGGAATTTTTTGAAAACTCCGGAGCAAGAACAGTAGTTGATGTATATTCTTTGGGAATACTGAAAGCAATGATTATTGCAAGAACACCTGCAATCACAACATTTTTGAAGATTCGTACCCTTTTGCTCCAAAGAAGTTTTATCAGATATACAATATCTACCCCTTTATTTATCTCAGTGTTGGACATACCGCTTTTACTCTTTAAAACATATTATTGATGCTGGTCACGTAACAAATCGTTAACGGTCTTTACAGGATTGAAAGTAGCAAGCGGAACCTCTACGAAAATTGTGTTCCAGTTGCTCATTGCACCGTTCCACAAACCTGGCAGTTCCAGTGCTTTGAGTTCGCGCCCGTCTTTTGATTTCTGTGATATGAATCCGGTTTCAGGATCAACATATCCGGTCAAATCAAATTTTCTCCCTTTATAATCTTTGACTGCGCAGACAAGATCTACCGGATTGAAATGGGTCCCGTTTACAAACATTGCTTTGGAATCGGCATTGTCCATATCAATCTGGGAACTCTCAAGAATCTGCAGCTGTACGGTATTGTCTGCTCCATAGGCAAGGAACGGACCGCCGCCCGGTTCACCAACATTCTTGACCATACCGCAAACACGCAGCGGACGGTTCAGTTTGTTCTTTATGAAAGCAGTCTGTTCTTCTGTCCCTTTCCGTCCAATACCCTCCATTCGGCAATACAGCACATTGTTCAGGAATGACAGCATCTCTTTTATGTCATTTTCCGAATATGACCCGTTGTCCAGCATTTCAAGGAATTCGAATATCCTGTTCTGTACATGAACCAGTATACCTGCAATCAGTTTTTTATATTCAACGGTATCGCCTTTCAGACGGTCAGGTACTACATTGTCAATATTTTTGATGAAAATGATATCGCTGTCAATAGCATCCAGATTCTCAATCAGCGCACCATGGCCGCCCGGACGGAACAGAATGGAACCGTCTGCGTTACGGAACGGTTCATTTTCCATATCAACCGCAATTGTATCGGTACTTGGTTTCTGTTCGGAAAAACTGATATTGTAGTCTACTCCATATTGTCTGCCATATTCACTGCATGTTTCCTGAGAAAGTGCCGCAAACAGTTCCTTATGCTCATGAGATACGGTAAAATGCAGGTTTACTTTTGAAGCGCAGCTTGCATACAATGCACCTTCTACCAGATGCTCATGGAATGGTGTGCGTACGCCGTCACCGTATTTATGGAACTGGAGCAATCCTTTGGGTAATGAACCGTAAGACATACCTTCTTTATTCAGCAAGGCTGAGACAACAGACTTGTACTGATTCTCTTTAATCAGACAGTCAATGTCTTTTCCATACAATCTGATACAGGTTCCATTCAGACTGTCAAAGAATGCAAACTTGTCTATATTGGCAAAGAATTTCTTTTCAAAGTCTGTTGAAGGCTTGTCATATCCAGCATTCAGAAATCCGAACAGGTCTTTGAACATGCGGCTTGCTGCTCCCGATGCCGGCACAAACTTTGTTATTACATGTTTTCCTTTGCAATAGGTTTCCCATGTCTCGGAGAACATCTTACACTGTTCATTGTCAGGAACATATATACCATTGCCAACAGATGCGGCATTGTCCAGCCGCAAATATGAGAAACCATCTTCAAAATTCTTGAGTTGTCTGTTGATCTGTTCAACAGATACTCCTTTTTTCCTGAAGTTCTGTAAATCCTGTTCTGTAAACATAATCATTTCTTGTATAGGGAATCCAATTCTTTTGTAATACGTGCAGTAGTTGCAGTATCTACCATTTCTCCCTGTATATAGATATAGGAGTTCTCTGTTTTGGCGTTTGTCTTGACGGTTATTACCTTACGGAATGTGCCTGGGCGGCGCGATGTCCCGTCATATACAACCTTGATGGAATCTCTTGCTCCCGGTTTTATGGGGTCTTTGGGCCATTCCGGAACAGTACATCCGCACGATGCTGCACACTGTATAATGACAAGATCTTCTTTACCGGTATTGGTAAACTTGAAATAGCACTCCTGAAAACCGTCTGTAATATCAAATATTCCAAAATTGTTTACAGTGACATCGAATTTGATGTTTGGAGCATTCTTACTGCTTTTTTTTCCGTTTTGGTCTGTTGCGGAAAAAGTCTGTGCCTGTAAAGAAAATACGGCACTGCATAAAACAGCAAGTAAATATATTCTTTTCATAGGCAAATAGCAGAGCTGATGCAATTCCATTGACACTGCCCCATTGGGGCTATAAGGGTCGCGGGCCATTGTCCCTAAACCTCTCTTGAGCGGTAAACGGGACTCGAACCCGCGACCCTTAGCTTGGGAAGCTAATGCTCTACCAACTGAGCTACTACCGCATGACTTTGAATATATAAGGCAAAGTTAATAAATAAATATTAACCTTGCCCTATGTATTGCTATGATTTTTTTATAATTATTCTACCTCAAGAGCAATAATACTCATGGCCGGCATATCAAGAGTAATGCTGCCGTCTTTCTGTATCTTTGCTTTTGCAAAAGTCTCTGTCTTGATTTTGTCAGGATTGTCAAAGGTGTTGCAATCATTCTTGCTCTGTGCTGTCAGAATTTCACCGCTTACCTTCTTTGCCTTGAACCCGTTCAAACAGATTGTAACAGCCTGTTCCTCTTTGAGATCTGCATTTGAAAGTGATATGTGCAGTTTGCCTTTCGCATCTTTGGAAGTTGTTACGCTGACCATGGACAGTTCACGGTTTTCAGGTTCTTCCATTGTTCCGTTATAGCGTTCGTTCTTTACAGGAATGATTTTTGAGCCTTGAACCGATGACGGGATATATGTTGCATCCTGATGCGGTCTGTACATTTTGAATACAAAGTAAGTAGGTGTAAGGACCATCTTGTCTTCTTTGGTAAGAATCATTGACTGGAGAACGTTGACTACCTGAGCTATGTTGCACATCTGGATACGGTCTGCATATTTGTGGAAAATGTTCAGAGACATTGCTGCAACAAAAGCATCGCGCATGGTGCTCTGCTGGAACAGGAAACCGGGGTTGGTCTCAGGCTCGACATCGAACCATGTACCCCACTCGTCAACAAGCAGGTCAATATTGTGTCTTGGGTCATACTTGTCCATAATGGAAAGATGCTTGCGGATTACAGGTTCAATGGCGCATGCCTTTCCAAGACACCAGTAATAATCGTTGTTGTCAAATTTTGTTGCAGAGCCTTTACTGCCGTTCCAGCCAAGAACGGTATAGTAATGCAGGGATACGGCATTCATCTGGCTGCCTATTCTGTCCATAAGGACATCTGTCCACTCGTAATCATAATCGCTGGCACCGCTGGCAATCTTGTACAACGGCTTGTTCTGGTCAAAATTACGGCAATATGTCTGATAACGGCGGAAAATATCGCTGTAATACTCCGGGCGCATGTTGCCGCCACAGCCCCAAGCCTCGTTACCTATACCTATATATTTTACGTTCCACGGTTTTTCACGTCCGTTCTGCTTGCGCAATGTTGCCATTGGTCCGTCTGCAGCGTTCATATATTCAATCCACTGTGCAGTTTCCTGAACACTTCCGCTACCAACGTTCATGCTTACGTATGCATCGCAACCCAGCAATTCACATAGATTCAGGAATTCATGTGTACCGAAACTGTTGTCTTCCACTACTCCGCCCCAGTTGTTGTTCACCATACGCGGACGGTTCTCTTTTGGACCGATGCCGTCCATCCAATGGTACTCATCGGCAAAACAGCCGCCCGGCCAACGCATAAGAGGGACCTGGAGTTCTTTCAGTGCGTTGAACACATCAAGACGATATCCGTCTTTGTTGGGAATGGGACTTTCCGGACCAACCCAAAGACCACCATAAATACATGAGCCCAGATGTTCCGAGAACTGACCGTAAATATTCTTATTGATCTTTGCACCAGGATTTGATGCATCCACATTTACGGTAATGCTGTTCTTGGCGCTGGCACCCAATGCAAACAATGCCGACAATAGCAAAACTGATTTTTTCATATAGCTGTTAATTTAGAGTATTTACATAAAAAATCGCATCGGTGATGTGATGAGTACTCCGAGAAATATGATTTGAGCGCCCGCTCCTCTTTGTAATCCACCGACTCAAAGGTTACCTTAAAGAATAAGGCGTGGCCCGCCATTGAGAAGTACGGAGCAATCCCGGTTACTGATATTTATTGATGAGTCTCCCGATCTAGCCCGATGCGATGTCCAAAGTTATAAAAAAAAATGGAACCTGCAACACAGATTCCATTTTTTAACACAATACTGAGATTGTTTATTTCACTTTCTTTACGATTGCCTTGAAAGCTTCAGGATTATTCATGGCCAGGTCTGCAAGAACCTTGCGGTTGATTTCAATACCTGCCTTGTGAATTGCACCCATAAGCTGTGAGTAGTTCATACCTTCCAGACGGGCAGCAGCGTTGATACGCTGGATCCACAGAGCGCGGAACTCTCTCTTTTTAGCTTTACGGTCACGGAATGCATAGGTCAAACCTTTTTCCCAAGTATTCTTGGCAACGGTCCAAACGTTTTTACGAGCACCGAAATAACCTCTGGTCAGACCTAAAATTTTCTTTCTCTTTGCTCTTGAGGCAACGTGATTTACTGATCTTGGCATAATTTTTTCTTTTTTGGATGACAGCGCCTACATTTCTGAAGGTCTTAAGGCTGGAACATCCGGTTAATTACTTAAGTTACTAATCTCTACGTGGTTTATTTCAAGGAAAGCAGACTCTTGATCATGTTTGTGTTTGCTGTATCTACAATTGCAAACTTGTCAAGGTTTCTTTTACGCTTTTTGCTTTTCTTAGTCAGAATGTGGCTGTGATAAGCATGTTTCCTTTTAATTTTACCCGATCCGGTAAGAGCGAATCTTTTTTTGGAACCGGAATTAGTCTTTGTTTTTGGCATCTTAAAAAACTTTATTGTTAATAGTTAGTTAAATGTAATTCTATTTATTCAGCATCTTTCTGAGCATCTTCCTTTGACTGGTCTGCACTCTCCTTTTTTCCTCCAAGTTTCTTTGGAGCAAGAATTATGGACATGCGTTTGCCTTCCAGAATTGGTTTCTGCTCAAGTTTTCCATATTCTTCAAGATCTGCAGAGAAACGGCCTAAAATATCCTCTCCCTGTTCTTTGAATACAATGGAACGGCCTTTGAAAAATACGTAAGCCTTTACTTTATTGCCTTCCTGCAAAAAACCTATTGCATGCTTCAACTTGAAGTTATAGTCATGATCATCGGTCTGAGGTCCGAACCTGATTTCCTTGACATCAATTACAACCTGTTTTTTCTTCTGCTCCTTCTGTTTCATTTTAATCTGATACAGAAATTTAGAGTAGTCAACAATTTTGCAGACAGGTGTCTGGGCATTTGGAGAAATCTCTACAAGGTCAAGTTCCATTTCATCTGCTATACGCAACGCCTCCTTAATGGGAACTACTCTTGATTCAATATTGTCGCCAACTATTCTTACCTGACGGGCAATAATCTGATCGTTGATCTTGTACTGGTTCTTTAAACCGTCATTCTTCATTCAATAGGTCTGTAATGTTATGCATTCAGTAAATTGCGGGCGCAAATTTACCATTTATTTATCATATTGTTAACAATTTCTTGGATTTTTTTTGCAAAATCTTCAATTTTCATACTACCAAGATTTTCCGAACCCTGCTTGCGTACGTTAACCTCTCCATTCTGCGCTTCCTGTTCACCTACAACAAGCATATAAGGAACGTGCTTAACCTCGTTGTCACGGATTTTACGTCCAATCTTTTCGTTTCTGTCATCAACATATGCACGGATATCGTATTTTTCAAGTTCTTTCTGAACCTGATATGCATAGTCATTGGCTTTTTCGGAAATAGGAAGAATTGCACACTGGTCCGGAGTAAGCCACAACGGGAACTTGCCGGCTGTATGTTCAATAAGAACGGCAACAAAGCGTTCCATTGAACCGAACGGTGCACGGTGAATCATAACCGGACGCTCGCGTTTGTTGTCGGCACTTACATATTCCAGCTCAAAGCGCTGCGGCAGGTTATAGTCAACCTGGATTGTACCCAGCTGCCAACGGCGTCCAAGCGCATCTTTAACCATAAAGTCAAGCTTAGGACCATAGAATGCAGCCTCGCCATATTCAACGGTAGCTTTAAGACCTTTTTCCTGGCATGCTTCAACAATAGCACGCTCGGCTTTCTCCCATACCTCGTCGCTACCAACGTATTTTTCGTGATCGTTAGGGTCACGCAAAGATATCTGTGCCTCGAAATTGTCAAAATCAAGAGCCTTGAAGATTATTTCAATAATCTCCATTACTCTAATGAATTCATCTTTCACCTGGTCTGCACGGCAGAAAATGTGGGCATCGTCCTGTGTAAAACTGCGTACACGTGTAAGTCCGTGCAGCTCTCCGCTCTGCTCATAACGGTACACTGTACCGAATTCTGCAATACGCAAAGGAAGTTCCTTGTACGAGCGCGGCTGTGATTTGTATATCATACAGTGGTGAGGGCAGTTCATCGGTTTGAGCAGATAGCACTCTCCTTCTTCTGGAGTTGTAATAGGCTGGAATGAATCCTTACCGTAATGATCCCAATGACCGCTTGTCACATACAGCTGTTTTGAACCGATATGCGGAGTGATTACCTGCTGGTAACCGTAACGTTTCTGGATGCGGCTCAGGAATTCCTGCAGACGCAGACGCAGTGCGGTTCCTTTGGGCAACCAGATTGGAAGTCCCTTTCCTACCATATCGCTGAACATGAACAGTTCCATCTCCTTACCTATCTTGCGGTGGTCACGTTTCTTGGCCTCTTCAAGCAGCAACAGATAATCGTCAAGCATTTTTTTCTTGGGGAAAGAGATGCCGTAGATACGTGTCATCTGCGGGCGTTTCTCATCGCCACGCCAGTAAGCAGCACTTACTGCGGTAAGTTTGACAGCCTTGATGGCACCGGTATCAACCAGATGCGGACCACGGCAAAGGTCTGTATAGTTTCCCTGGGTGTAGATTGTTATCTTACCGTCCTCAAGGTCAGCAATAAGTTCATTCTTATAAGACTGGCCACGCTCGGCAAAGAATTTGAGAGCGTCGGCCTTACTTATTTCAGAACGCACAAGAGCTTCTTTTTTCTGAGCAAGTTCTATCATGCGTTTTTCAATTGCGGCAAAGTCTCCTTCTTTGATTGTAACACCCTGCGGAGGCATCACATCGTAATAGAATCCATTTTCAATGGCCGGACCGATACCGAACTGTGTTCCCGGATAGAGTTCCTGAAGTGCTTCTGCCATAAGGTGGGCACTGGTGTGCCAATATGCATGTTTTGCCTCGGCATCGTCCCACTTGAACAACTTGATGGAAGCATCTTCTTCAATAGGACGGTTGAGTTCTACAATCTCATCGTTCACACTGCATGAAAGAACATCCTGAGCCAAACGCTGGCTGATGCTTTCAGCTATTTCATAACCGGTTACGCCTTTGTTGTATTGGCGTACTGAACCATCTGGAAATGTAATTTGTATCATATAATAAAGTACTTTTTATCTGATATTCTTTAAAATCCTGCAAAAGTACAAATATTTGCACTCAATTGCAATAATTTTGATTACTTATTGGGTAATTCTCTTTATGATATTGTATGACTGGTATATGCCGAATTCTCCGGCACGGCTCAGGTCTGTAATGCCTTTGTTCTCTTCTTTTGACAAAACGTATATGATGCCACGGTTAAAGTAAGATTCCGGCATATTCTTGTCAATGGAAATGGCCTTTGTGTAATCTTCTATGGCTTCTTTGTAGTTGCCTGACTCTGCATACATATTGGCTCTGTTGTAATATGCATACTGGAAATTGGGTGCAAGATCTATAGTCTTGTCAAGGTCTGACAGAATCATATTGTAATCCATTCTGTCTCTTGCAGTTCTCTGGCGTACAACGGAACGGCAGAAATATGCCGCCCACATATCGTCACCGTCAAGTACAATGGCATCAATACAATCATTCATGGCATTCTCATAATCATGCAGCAGATAATGGCATATTGCACGTGAAACCAGCAGCATGACTGTAGGTTTCTTTCTGATTGATGCTGAAAGCTTGCTGATGTATGAATACAGATTTTCTATATCCACTTTTGACAAAGGAACATCGTAGCAGCACACTTTCAGTTGCGGGAGGAAGGATTCTGTCTCAAGCGCAGAGATATCGTTGCTGTAACGTACAACTCTGTCAACCGGACTGTCCGATGTATAGAATGTCAAACAATAGGAATCTATCAATGTAACATCCACATTCTTGTTCTGAACCCTTCCGCGGTACTCGCTGGCAAAGTTCTGATTGTTGTCAGGCGTATCTGAGACTATCAGCTTGCGGTAGTTCCTGACATTCTTGTCCCCCTGTTTTCTTGTCCTGCCGGAAGTTGATATGGTATCGTTCTTGTCCAGTCCTTCCGTTCTGAGTTTGAGCAATGTGAACTGGTCCTGTTCACTTCCTTTTATATCGCCTGTCATCTGACGGGTTTCCGCGCGCAACTGCAACCCGTATAGAAATGTGGGATACTCTTCAAGAACGGCAGTGAAATCCTGGATGGCTCCTTTGAGATTGCCCGTGGTTCGTCTCAGCAAAGCACGGTTGAAAATGGCCATATAATTGTCCGGTTCGTAGTCTATTACCATATCAAAGTCTTCTATGGCCCGGTTGTCATCTCCTACTTGGGCACGTAATATACCACGGTTGTAATATGCGGTAATATTTGACGGATCAATATTGACAGCCATATCGTAGTCTGCCATGGCACCGTTCAGATTGTTCAGATTGTAGCGCACCAGAGCACGGTTCAAATAATAGACAGAAGTCCAGGAATTAAGATATATGGCTGTGTCAAACAATTGTTCTGATTCTTCAAAATGGCCGCTCTGTCCAACAATTATAGCCTTTGTATAATACAGGTCAGCATTGTAGCGGTCTATTTCCAGAGCTCTGTTTATGTCTGCCAGAGCCGATGCCGTATCGTTACGCTGCAGCATGATCTGTGAACGCATGGACATGGCCGGAGTGTATTTGGGTTTGATGGCCAGCAGTCTGTCTATGCATATCAATGCCGAATCGCACTCATCAAGATTAAGATGGCATACTATCAGATTGTGCATGTATGACTCGGCATGCGGATCCAACACAAGTGCCTCTCTGAAATCATTTTTTGCCATAGCGAAATTGCCTCTGTGCATAAATGAAAGGCCTCTCAATTCGTACGCATCTTTTACAAACGGGTTCATTTCAATGACCACGTTACAATCCGCTTCCGCTCCTCGCCAGTCTTCCAGGTAGAATTTGGCTACACTGCGCAGGAAATATGGTTCAGGCAAAAACGGTTTGGCTTGTATCACCTGATTGAAATAACTCATGGCGAGAACATAATCCTGAGTCATAAGCGCACTACGGCCCATGTTGAGCATGCGCTCAGTATTGATTTGCGCTTTGGTTCCCACACAGGCCAATGCGGCAAATATTGTTACGAATATTATTCTACGCCATTTTCTCACAGGCAATATTTATTTTTTCAAAGGCTTCACCTTATAATCGCAATAGAATTTCCCGTCATGCAGATTCTTCAACTTTCCTTTTACCATCTGTTTGCGCAACGGAGACAGACGGTCAACAAAACAGGTCCCGTCAAGATGGTCAATTTCATGCTGCAATACCCTTGCAAGGAATCCGTCAATCCATTCATCGTGTTCGTTGAAATCCGCATCCTGATAAGATACCCGTACTTTTGTAGAACGTACTACCTTTTCATGAATACCGGGAAAACTCAAACAACCTTCTTCGTATGAATCTGTTTCAGGTCCGTACTCTTCTATATATGGATTGATGAACGCTTTGTTAAAATTACGGTATTGGGGAAAATCCTCGGCCAGACAGTCAAGACCTATTACTATGAGTCTTATGGAAAGACCAATCTGAGGTGCGGCAAGCCCTACCCCGTCGCTCTTTTCCATAGTTTCAAACATATTGGTTATCAGTTCTCCAAGCTTGGGATAATCTTTGTCTATTTCTTCTGTTTCTTTTTTCAATACGGACTGGCCGTATGTATAAATAGGTAATATCATATTGTTTTATTTTAATGTGTCCATATAAGATTGCAAAATTATTGTTGCGGAGATCCTGTCAACCAACGGTTTGTCACGTCTTGCCATTCGGCCAATACCGCTGTCAAGAATTGTCCTGTGGGCCAATACGCTTGTAAACCGTTCGTCCTGCATTACAAGTTCCTTATCCGGAAACAGTTTCTTTATGCGGTTTACAAAAGGATGAATCTGTTTCATACTGGCGGCATCGGTATTATCCATATTTTTGGCATAACCTATTACGATGGTGTCTACAGGTTCCTTCTTGAAATATTCTGTCAGAAAATCCACCAATGTGTGCGTCGGTACGGTATCAAGTGCACCGGGAACAATACGCAACGGATCAGTAACGGCAATACCCGTCCGCTTTGTACCGTAATCAATGGCAAGTATCCGTCCCATTATCTATCGTCTCTTTTGTACAATATCCAAGATTTCTGGAAATCAGGATTATCTGCAAATTTATTTTTGAATGCGTTCATTGCTTCAACAGCTCCGGCTTTGGTATCGGCTGTTGCACATATGACACGGTATGTTCTTGCAGATTCATTGTATACCACACGTGATTGATAGCCTTGGTCAGAGAGAGATTTGCATAAGGCATCGGCATTCGTTTTCAGACCGAAACTGCCGCATACCACATTGAAATGGTCCAAATCGTCTGTCCCGGTTACTGTCTTTACATATTCGGAACGGACATTTACCTCTTCAACAGGAGCCGGTGCAGGAGCCTGCTGTACTGCAGGTGCAGGACTGGTTGTTCCATTGTTTGAGACAGCCTTTTCATATGCCATGCGGTAGGCACTTTCCGTTGTTTTGCAACCTGACAGCAGAAACAGGCCGCAATATAGTATCATACATGTTTTATTCATATATCCAAGTTACAGATTATTTGACAACATGCCAGTTATCCGATTTTACAATATTGACTGTCTCTCCTTTGTCTTTTGCAAGACAAGCCTGAGTAACGGCAAGAAAACGTATGTCTGCAGCACAATCAAGCATAACCATTCTGCGCAGGTCTGTTGCGGAAAGGCCCAATGCTCCGTGAATGACTCCGTGAGACGGATTAATGAGATAATTATCTACTGCCACACGTATTTTGTGTGTTTCCTTTATCTCTTCTCCGCCGGTATAGCACAGGAATTTCACTCTTTTTCCATAAGGTTTTGAAAGATCAACCACATAGTCAATTCCGGATATGGAAAGGAAACGGTTTATCTCCACACCTGCATAGCCTTCTTCAAGAGAGCGGGTGCTGTTATTGTAAAACAGACTTATTGAATACTCCAATATCATTCTGAGCTGTTCCGGTGTGAAAATTACTGTTGAAATGTAATTTGGATATGGGAACAGTTCAAAGAAATCTCTCATTGTCACTTTTCCTTTGGGAACGTCAATATTCCCAACCGAATGGAATGCAATGGACACTTTGGCCTGTGTACCCAGTTTCAACAGAGTATGCACATAATCCGAGTATGTTGTAGGACCTTCCAGATAGTTGCGTGTATTTACGTCTGTATTGAATGTTCCTGCTACGGAATCAAGATAACTGCTGACCTCCGCAATTCTTGACTTTGACATTTCAAGCATAGCCATATCCCTTCCAACACCATTCATGGAAATCATTTCGGCACTGACAACAGGTTTCTCTTTTTTTGAAAATTCCAGAGTCAGATCAACAATATTATTTCCGCCGTTGCCGGGATTTGCCAATATGATACTGTCTTTTTCTCCGTACATTGTCTCATATTTTTCAATGTAGGGTATATGGTCATGACCATATAGGATTGCATCAAAACCAGGAACGGATATGCCTGTCCCTATCACTTCTGACAGACTTGCATGGAATAGTCCGATAACGGCATCGGGATTCTCTTTTGTTCTTACATATTCTGCCCAGAATGCGGCTGATTGTTGGATACTGTTCACCTGGAATGCGGACAATACGGAACCGGGAATTTTTTCGCTGACTTCTGTTGTGAGCATTCCTATGAAAGCAATACGTTTTCCTTTACGTTTGATTATATAATATGGTGGCAAATATGTATCGTCCAAACCATCATATGTCATGTTTGCACATATGACAGGATGGGACAGATGCATAAAGAAACGTTCATAGTGGCTTATGCCCACTTCAAGATCATGATTGCCGAAAGCAGATACACTGCATTTCATGAAATCTGTTGCCGTAGCAGCGGCAAGCTTATCCTGATAGTTTGCAGTTTTATCATAAAATGTAACAGGAGTATCTGCCAGAATATCGCCAAGATCAACATAAATAAGATTATTCTTACTTATTCCACATGTCTTCAGCCATGTACTGACACGCGCCAGACCGCCTTCCGTTTCTTTCCTGTTCAGAAAATCATAGGAGTAGAAATCTCCGTGAATATCGCTTGTTGCAATTACATGCAAAGTGCTGTTATGGCAGGAACCAAACAGCACAACACATAAAAGAAAGGCTAACAAGTGTCTTATTCTCATATTCCCAGGTCTTTTTTCATTACTTCTATCTTCTCTTGGGCTTTCACTTTAAGAGAATCATATTCGGCACGGCTGCCCATTGGCAACTTGGCTTCCATGTAAAACTTGATTTTTGGTTCCGTACCGGAAGGACGTACCGATACCTTGTCACCTGCGGCAGTGAAATACTGCAGAACATTGCTGGTTTCAGGCATTACCAACGGTGTTACAGAACCGTCCTGATTATATTGTTTGAGCAGTTTGAAGTCTTTGATAAGGATAACCTTTTCTCCGGCCAGTGTCTTTGGCGGATTGGCACGGTACTGTTCCATCATAGCCTTGATTTCATCGGCACCGCTCTTTCCGGGTTTTACAACGCTGACAGCGCCTTCCTGACTGAAACCGTATTCAACATAGATGTCAAGCAGCAATTCATACAGTGTCTTGCCATGTTCTTTGGCCCATGCTGCAATCTCCGAAATGAGACAGCAGGCACTGACAGCATCCTTGTCACGTACAAAATCCTGAGCAAGGAAGCCGTAGCTCTCTTCACCGCCACCAATATATCTGTTGCCTTTTGCAAGTTCGTCCGCTACCACTTTGGCAATCCACTTGAAGCCGGTATAGCAGTCAAACATAGGCAGACTGTTCTTATCTGCAATTTTCTTAATTACCTCTGTTGTTACAATGGTCTTGACCACAAATTCCTTTCCGGTCATCTTGCCAAGTGCCTTGTAGTTGGTTATGATGTAATACAGGAATATCATACAGGTCTGGTTGCCGTTGATAAGTACCCATTCTCCCTTGTTGTCCTTGCAGGCTACGCCCACGCGGTCGGCATCAGGGTCCGATGCCATCACAAGGTCGGCATCGAGTTTCTTTGCCAGATTAAGGGCCATTGTAAGAGCCTCGGCATATTCGGGATTTGGCGATACCACAGTTGGGAAATTGCCGTCTTCAACCATCTGTTCCGGAACTGTGTTGACATTCTCAAAGCCCCACATTTTGAGAGCTCGCGGTATAATGACACGTCCGCAACCATGCAGCGGAGTATATACCAGTTTTATATCCTTATTGCGTTTTATGACTTCAGGATCAATTGAGACTGTCTTTATTGCATCAAGATACGGTTTGTCAACTTCTTCTCCAATTATCTGGATAAGAGACTTGTTGCCGTTAAACTTTACGTCTTCAATACGGACTTTTGCCACCTGGTCAATAATGCCTTTGTCATGCGGGGCAAGAACCTGGGCTCCATCTTCCCAATATGCTTTGTAACCGTTGTACTCACGCGGGTTGTGACTTGCGGTCACGTTCACACCGCTCTGGCATTTCAGATAACGGACTGCAAAAGAGACCTCAGGTGTAGGACGCAAAGCATCGAACATATAGACCTTTATGCCGTTGGCACTGAATATGTTTGCAACGGTTTCGGCAAACAGTACACCGTTATTGCGGCAGTCATGGCCAACAACCACGCTTATTTCCTTACGGTCTGCAAAAGCTATTTTCAGATAGTTCGCAAGACCTTGTGTGGCCATACCTACTGTGTATATATTCATACGGTTGGTACCTGCACCCATAATGCCGCGCAAACCGCCTGTTCCGAATTCAAGATCCTGATAGAATGCGTCTATCAGTTCTGACTTGTCCTGTTTGTCAAGCATAGCCTTTACCTGAGCACGTGTGTTCTCATCGAAAGAGTTTCCAAGCCATACCTGAGCTTTTTTCTCAACTAACTGCAACAATTCGTTATCCATAACCTATATATTTTAATGACTTAATAATGGCGAATATAGTAATATTATCTCAATTCTGCAAGGTCAAGAACCAAACGTTCTGTTTTTTCCCAACCAAGACATGGATCTGTAATAGACTGTCCGTAAACGTTTCCTCCAATCTTCTGGTTTCCGTCTTCTATGTAAGACTCTATCATAAGGCCTTTTACAAGCTTGCGGATATCCTGCGAGTGTCTGGTTGAATGCAGAATCTCTTTTGAAATACGTATCTGTTCCATGAACTGCTTTCCGGAATTGGAGTGGTTTACATCAACAATAAGAGCCGGATTGAGCAGATGTGATTCAGAGTATTTTTCGGCAAGATGCATCATATCCTCATAATGATAGTTTGGTATTGATACGCCCTGTTTGTTGACACTACCGCGCAGTATGGCATGAGTGAACGGATTGCCCTTGCTTTCAACTTCACAGCCACGGTATATGAATGTGTGTGAATGCATAGCGGCATGTATTGAGTTCAGCATTACAGTCAAATCGCCGCTGGTAGGATTCTTCATTCCTACAGGTATATTCAGTCCGCTGGCAACAAGACGGTGGAACTGGTCTTCAACACTGCGTGCTCCTACAGCTACGTAAGACAACAGATCTGACAGATAGCTGTGGTTTTCAGGATAAAGCATTTCGTCAGCGCATGAGAATCCTGTCTGTTTGAGTACTCTCATGTGCAATTTACGGATGGCAATAAGTCCTTTCAGCATATCGGAGTTGCTGTTCGGGTCCGGCTGGTGCAGCATTCCCTTGTATCCGTCTCCGGTTGTTCTGGGTTTGTTGGTATATACGCGCGGCACAATAGTAATGACATCCTTTACTTTCTCCTGCAGACCGCGCAGACGGGTAATGTAATCCAGAACGGCATCTTCCCTATCGGCCGAACAGGGGCCTATCACAAGCAGCAGTTTTCCGCTGTTGCCCAAAAAAACGTCTCTGATTGAATTGTCGTTGGCAACCTTTATTGAATGCAGATTGTCATCTACAGGGTACATATCTTTGATTTCTTCGGGGGTAGGCAGAACCCTCTTGAAATCCATATTCATTGTTTCCATATCTACTTGTTAAATAATTTTCTTCTTGTTGTTGATAAACGCATCATTTCTTTCATTGTTTCGGCATCGCACTCTTCAAGAGCTTTGTGCAGTTTTGCAAACTCTTTCTCAAAGATTGTCATCTGTTCCAGTAACTGCGTACGGTTCATAAGGAACAGTTCTGACCACATATTTTCATTTATGTTGGCAATACGTGTCAGATCACGGAATGAGTCTCCGGTGTATTCCACCAGATGTTTGGATTCCTTGCAGCACATAAGACTTACGGCAATGCAGTGCGTGAGCTGGCTCAGGAAAGCAATCATCTCATCGTGCTCCAGCGGAGAGAGGACAGATATCCTTTTGAAACCCAGAATTTCTCCAATTTCTCTTGCAACACCAACAGCATGTTGTGTATTCTTTTCCGTAGGAGTAATAAGATAATTGGCTCCGTCAAAAATATGGATATCCATGCTTTCTATGCCTGACAGCTCCCGACCGGCCATAGGATGCGCCCCTATCATTTCAACATCACTGCGCAGAAAACTCTGGATTTCATACAAGACACTACCCTTCACACCTGTTGTATCTGTCAGAATTGCGCCGGGCTTGAAATAGTCCTGAAACTTCTTTACCCACTCAATAAACAGTTTGGGATATAAAGCCGAAATTATGATATCAAACTGTTCTACAAATTCTTTTGTAACTTCAATGCTGCCTGCATGTATTATGCCATGTTCAAGCGCATAATCTATTGTGGACTGTCTTGCAGAAATTCCTCCTACATACATTCCTTTCAGTTTGAGTTTGCACGCATAAGAAGCGCCAATCATACCCAATCCTACAACAAGTATTTTCTCATTTTTCATATAATTCTGCAAAAATATCCAACTTTTGAATTTTTTCAAAGAAATCGGGGAAACTCTTGGCCACTGCCCCACAATCTTTGACTGTTGCACCGAAAACCGATGCCAACACCGCCAGACTCATTGCAAGACGGTGATCGTTATGCGAATCAAATTCAATTTCCGGTGTCTGGTCCGTCAATGTGCCGGGCTTTATGGTAACACTGTTTTCTTCAATCCGGAATTCCGCACCGGTTTTGGCCAACTCAGTACAGATATCGGCAACACGGTCACTTTCCTTTATACGCAAACGTCTGGTGTTGACAAATGTGGCTCCATGTTTTATTGAAGCCATTGTGAACAGGACAGGGCCCAAATCTATGCAGTTTTTGACATCGATTGTACAAAAGCCGTTATCCAGCATCCGGAAACACTCTTTATAGATACGGTCTCCCTGCAAGGAATCGGAATCCAGTCCGGTAACGTTGACTTTTCCGCCAATGTAATTGAAGAAATCAAGAAATGCCGCATTGGACCAGTCTGCGGGGCAGACACTGTCCACAGCATGGTAATGCTGGCCTCCGGGAACAAGAATTGCGTTATCTTCAAACCGGACACTTATTCCGTAGCGTTCCAATACGTCAATGGTAATATCAACATAAGGACGGCTCTGCAGTTCTCCCATAATCTCTATTCTGCTGTCATTTTCCAGCAAAGGCAGGGCAAACAGAAGACCAGTTACAAACTGGCTGCTTATGCTGCCGTCTATTTTGAACACACCGCTTTTCAGTTTACCTTTAGCTGAAAGAGAATTGTTGTCAGATGAATATACAATTCCCTGATCATCAAAAATGTTTGTGTAAACGCCCAAGCCTCTGGATAAAAGTTTGGGGGTACCTTTAACGACGGCATTTCCTGCAAGAGCCAGCGCAACAGGCAGCATAAACCGCATGGTGGAACCGCTTTCGTTGCATTCCAGAACAATTGGATCTGTCATGTTCAATTTGTTCTGTTGCATTGATACGGAATTGGCCTCTATATCAAACCTGCAGCCCAATGCCTTCACACAGTTCAGCGTTGCCTTGATGTCTTCAGACAAGGCAATGTTGCTTATGGTCTGAACACATGAATCTTTTTCAAGACTTGCAAGGAACGATGCCAGAATAAGACGGTGCGCATAACTCTTTGAAGGAGGTGCGGCAACAGTTCCGCCTGCTATGCTTTTATGTATCCTACAGTATTTCATATTTCAAGACTGTCAATACTGCACTGACAGATTTCATATTCACCTATGGTATTCACTCTGATAATACGGATATTGTCAGACATTGCTTTCTTGTCAAGTCTGATCAGTTCTTTCAGTTCATCTGCAGAATATGCACATTCAGTTGGCAGATTGTATTTGTCAAGAAGCCTTTTGATGCGTACTCTGACATCTGGAGCAGAAAAATAGAGCATTCCCATACCCACAGCCTCGCCATGCAGATATTTGCCTTTTCCCAGCGTTTCAATTGCATGGCCAACTGTGTGACCGAAATTCAGCACACGGCGCAATCCTTTTTCCAACGGGTCCTGACAGACTACATTACCCTTGATTTTCAGGCTCTGACGGATTATTTCATCAAGGTCTTTTTCAAGGTCAGTACTGTTCTCTATCAGTTCAAACAGACATTTGTCAAATGTTGCAGCCATCTTGATTGACTCAACCAGTCCGCTGTGAAGCTGTCTTTCGGGAAGAGTTTTCAATGTATCAGTATCAATAATAACCTTATGCGGCTGGTAGAATGCACCTACCATATTCTTTACACCAAAGAAATCTACTGCCGTCTTTCCTCCTATAGAAGAATCAACCTGGGACAATAGTGTAGTTGGTATATTATAGAATCTGATGCCGCGCATATAGGCCGATGCCACAAAACCTGCAAGGTCTCCCACTACCCCGCCACCAACTGCAACAACGGCATCGGTCCTGGTAAAGGAGTGACCTTTCATAAACTCCAGTATTTTACACCAGTTGTCTATATTTTTGCTCTGTTCACCCTGCTCAATAGTATATATGAAAGCCATCCCAGCTTTTGAGGCAATTGTCCTGCTGTATTGCTGGGGAACGCCGCTGTCCGTAAGAACAAGAATCTTGCCGGTCATAGGGACAAGTTCTTCAATACGGTTAAGAGCACCGCGTTCAATTACTATACGTTTACAGTCATCAGTACCTTTAATCTGGGATATTACACCAGCCTGATACTGTTTGGAGAGAGAAATCATATGCTGAAGGAAATCAACAAAATAAGCCCTGATTTCCGGATTGCTGACATACTCCGCATCGCGGCTTATAAGAGACTGTTCCCTGTCAGAGTCCTCAATAGGGAGCGAATGCTGCAACTTGTACTCAGCAATTTCTTTGGCAGCCTGCATTCTTTGTTCAAACAATTCAGCCAGTTTTCTGTCAATACCATTAATCCTGTTTCTTGCGTCTTCTATCATAATACGTGCAATACCTTATCAATAAAAACACCCCCTACGCTTGCGCTGCATAGGAGGTTGTATAAGCGTTTCTAACAACTGCAAAGTTATAAAAAAATCTTTAATCAATAGTGATTTTCAGTTTATTGAATCCAAGAACATTGAAATATTCAACATTCCTGCAGATTTTTACCAGCATACCTATTGATGACAGGTCATCACTTACATTTTCAAGCGGGTTGAACTGCTTGCCGTTGTCACGGATAATAAGTGTGTTATGTCCTTCAATTTCAACAATCCGTATATCAATATCCGCAATTTTATTCTCGGTCCTGCTACAGATATCTACCGTCACCTCTTCGGCAGCAACAGCAATCAGATATGATTGTTTTTTATCCATCTTTCTGTTTTCAAACTCCTTCTGCAGAAATTCAGACACCTGCGACGCCTGCTCTGTAGTGGCTTTCAATGAAAGCGAAACAACCTGTTTGGTCATTGATTCATCAAGCAGTAACAGTCCGCGGTATTTTCCGGGATTCTTTTTTCTGATAACCGTAACTACAGCAATAATAAATGCAACAGTCAGGGAATAAGATAAAGGAATGGATATCATAAAGCCGTCCAAACCAAGAAAATGAGTCAGAATATATGTTGGGACAACAGTAAACACTATCAGACGCATCAGAGTAATCACCATGGAGAACTTTGGACGTCCAAGTGTTGCATAGTATGAACCGAACATGGGAATATATGCCAGGAAAAGGTATCCGGCAGCACATATCCGCAGCATGCGTGCCGCAAGTTCAAGATCTTGCCGGTCTCTTACTCCAAACGCCTTGGCAAGAAGTTCAGGGAAGCAGCATACAAGCGCAATTGTAACCAGTGAACCGGTGACAAGCAATATTTTGGAACGGCGGTACACATATCTTATTCCGTCAAAATCGCTTTCGCCAAGGAATGTTCCAACCATAGGGGTCATGGCACCTATGGTGGCCGATACAAAAATGAAAAGTATGGCATCGGCAGTAGCAACTATGGTATAGGCAAGCAAAGCACTGCTCCCGCCATATTCCTGAGCCAGGGTATTCAGGTACCAAGCACTGACAGACATACACATTGTCATTACAAAAGAACCTGAAAAACCGGTAGAAAGCATCTTTGAGGCAATGGCGGAAGACTGTTTGAATTGGGGTCCCAACACCGCAATGTCAAAACGGAATATTGTATTCTTTTTGAGATAGTATCCAATAGCAATCGTCAGGACAATTACATGAGATATGAATGTGGCAAGACTTGCTCCAGTGATATCCATACCGGCAGGTCCCATAAAGAGCCAGTCAAGTATAATGTTCAGAATTATTGATACACTCATTATTCCGCTGGAGAACTTGGGAAAGCCGTTCAGTTTTATGCAAAGTGATACGTATGCTACCATTGCCCAAGCGGGAACATCAAGAATAAACCAGACATAATATTTCATTAAAAGGTCCAGCAATTCATCATCCTGGGTAAGGAAGTTGCAGATAGGATTTTTTAAAGACAGACACAGGACAGCACACAAAGCGCTTACCGAGATAGAAAGCAGCAGACCTATGGAAAACACACGGTTGCGCTGTTCCTTATTGTCTGCGCCGCTTGCCTTTGAAAGGAATATCTCACTGGCCATCACTATCATTGATACCAAGGCCGATGTTATCAGCCCCAATGGCATGATGAGACGTATTGCAGACAGAGATATTGCCCCTAACAGATTTCCGGCTATTACAGAATCGAAAATGCCAAGAATCATACCGGTCAGGTTCAGGACCAGTGCCGGAAGGAAAAATTCAGCATGCTTGCTGTTAATGGTATTTGCATTACGATTGAATTCCATAAACGTATACGTATATGTCTATTACAAATATATATCCATAAATCAACAAATACAAATATATTCCACCATTTTAAAAAAAAGTTGAATTTTCAGTTTAACAAAGCGGATATTATGTAATATATATAAAATATTGGAAACGATAAGTAAAACTGTATTAAAAACATATTTTTATGAAAAGACAAATTTTATCATTTGCACTCAGTGCCATGTGTGCAGCAGCTTTCGCCCAGTTCGGAGGTGGCATGATGGGCGGTTTCGGGGGATTTGGAGGTTTTCAGGCTCAAGGGAACCAGTTGGAGGAATACACCTCAGAATCATTTATGGATGTTGATTATGTAGGAGATAATCAGGTATATCACAAATGCGATATCTACCTTCCGAAAGATGTAAAAGGTCCATACCCTGTAGCAATCCACATATACGGTTCAGCATGGTTCAGCAACAATTCAAAAGGTGCTGCAGACCTTAACACAATCTGCGCAGCATTCCTTAAAGCTGGTTACGCAGTAGTTTGCCCCAACCACCGTTCAAGCGGCGATGCAAAATGGCCTGCACAGATCAACGATATCCGCGCCTGCATCCGTTTTGTCCGCGGCGAAGCAAAGACATACAATTTTGATCCGTCTTTTGTTGTAACATCAGGTTTCTCTTCAGGCGGTCACCTTTCAACCGTAGCAGCAACATCAAGCGGTGTAAAGACATGGCAGCGCGGCACATCAAAAGAATATGACCTTGAAGGTAATCTTGGCAAGTACCTTGATCAGAGCAGCGCAGTCCAGTGCGCATGTGACTGGTCAGGTCCCAATGACCTGCTCCATATGACCTGCAACGGGTTCAAGCCTATGAGCATGGGCGGTCAGACACCCGAAGAATCAGTAATGGGTCTTTCATTTGCAGATCACCAGGATGATTTTGCTGCTCTCAGCGCTCCTACTTATGTTGACAGCAAAGATGTTCCAATCATCATTTTCCATGGTGTAAAAGACAATGTTGTTCCAAGTTGCGTAAGCGAGATTCTGTTCAATGCCCTTAAGGATGCTGGTGTTAAGACAGAACTCACACTTGAACCGGAAGGCGGTCACGGCATGGGTATGTATTCACAGGAGAATCTTGACAAGATGATCAACTTTGTGAACGATGTCAAAGCATCATCTTCTACCGGCAAAGCTGCCAAGAAGGCTAAGAAAAACAAAAAATAACCTTCACTAATAACCAAATACTTGTTCGGGCCGGAGTCTCTTATGGAGCTCCGGCCTTTTTTTTGAGAGGTTATAAGCTGTTGTACAGGAAGATTACAGGATTGTCATCTTCCATCTGAAGTTCATATGCTTCAATAATCTTTTTCTGTAACGGAGAATATTCTTCTTCAGAGTTCTGCATGTTCGGAGTTCCTTGCCACAATTCGCCGTAACGGCCTTTATATACAAATTGAGGCAATACTCTCCAACTCATATTGTCAATTTTATAATTGTATCTGGCAACATCTTTACCGTCATAAACGTTGTAATTGTATTCTGTCCATCCTTCTTGGCTGGAACCTATAACAATATTCCAAAAACTGATTTTGTCCCCGTCAACCCTAAGAGTCTTGGCGCCAAAACTTTTACGCTGGTCATTTAAAGGATACGGATAACTCCAAATCATGAAATTGGAAAACTGTTCACCGTCATTTTCAGACAAATCAGTAATTATGTATTTGTCCGGACATGCAAACATATCATCATATCGGAATGAAGGTCCTTGGGTCACTTTTCCATCGGCATAATTGTAAATGGTTACATGGTTGAAATGCTGTATTGAAAAAGCAACACCGCCGTCGTGACGGCAATATCCGCAATTTGAAGCATTCACAAGCTGTCCAATGGCATCGTAAATATCAAACTTGAGCAAAGTATCAACATATTCTTTTGTCTGCAAATCAAAAATATACACACCTCCACAATCAACAGTATCAATGTCAAATTTGTTATTATCTTCAACCAACTGTAAAATATGAATATCTGGTTGTGATACCATTATGTGTTTGCTGTCAACAAGACAGAAAGAAGATATGCGTTGAGTGTCGTCATTTATGGGGAATTCAACTTTTCCAACATGGACAAAATTTCTGCCGCGGTAAATCTGAAGAAAGCTCTCACTGCCAACAGAACATACATACAATAATGAATCCTCTTCTGAATATGTTATTGAAGACAGATTTATATATTCACCAGGACCGCGTCCCTGACGGTCAAGTACTCCAATAACGGAATCCTTATACAATTCATATAATGTAGCACGATCAGAACTGAACATGAACATATAATCACCATAGCATACTGTTTCACCTATATCTTTCAACAGTACTTCAGATTTTACAGGAATAAGAGTTACTTGGTCTTCTTGCGTCAAATGGTTTTCTTCAATAATATTTTCCGGCAACAAAATCGTTTCAGGAGTATTGAATACCTTAGTAGTTTTACTGCCGCAACTGCACATAAAAACAGAAGTCAAAGCAACTGCCATATAAAAGTTCACAGATTTCATATTGGTAAATTAATTTGTAGTATAGCAAAATTATACATCTTTATTCGAATAATCAAGCAATCTTCACACAATTTTTGAAGTGGGCCGAGTACGTCAATTCACGCTTACTTGGTTACATATCAACGAATTATTCAAAAATATAATATCTCATATTTCTGTATCGTCACTTTTTCATCCTGTGGTAGTTATGAGCCAAACGGCAGAAACATACGGTCGTCACCACGTATCCGGTATTCAATGCCGCTCCGATGTCTGTCAGCAGCGGAATTGCAAGCAGTATTGCCGTCAGTACCAGTGACACAGCAATAAGAATGTTGACCACCTTGCGTGAAACGGCGATTTTCCCTTTGAAATACAGTACGGCCAATATCAGAGCGGCAATTGAGACAAGCAGCGGCACATCAGCCAGATTGTCAAGCATGGACACCAGGGTATTGCATTCAATTGCTTTTGTCACAAAATCGGCCAGGAAACAGAACAGACTTATGGCAAGTATGGAAAATAAGAAGATTCTGATTCCTTTGACCTTAAGGATATTAGGTTCGCCTGTCTGTGGATCAATAGCTTCGCCATTGAATTTGTACTTTATGATGAGTTTGCGGATAAGGACGGATATTGACACTACCGCGATCATGCCAAGCACGAACAATACGCCTGCCTTTCCGTCTGATAGGACAACTATTAACAGCCAGGCAAACTCATGCTCTCCAGCCAAAGGAGAATGATGGCACGGTCAAACAGTTCAAGCTTGTTGATGCGTTCATACAACATCTTGATCTGACGGCCGGGCTCATCGGACTCAGGAAGAATGTCACTTTCAAGAATGGGCACTGTGGGAAGAACGCGTTTCTTACCCCTTTCCACAGAGCAGCAGGTGTTCAAGCTGACGCGCCATATCCATGTCTTGATGCTGCTCTCACCGCGGAAGCGTGGGTAACTTTTCCAAAGATTGATCAATACTTCCTGAAAAAGGTCATCGACTTCAGTCGGATTGTCCGAAAAGAAGTAGCATACCGTATATATTGTCTTACGGTACTTCTTGACCATTTTTGTGAATTCCTGTTCTATATTCTCCATTTGTCTGAGATACTGTTCACAACAATTAGTATCCGAAATGCTGATTTCCTTTCAGAAAATAATAATAATAGAAAACTCCAGCCGCCAATGAAGACAGACTGGAGTGTTTATTTTGGTTGGTGAATGATTGCTGTCTGTTACAAAGCCGCAACCTGTTCTTTTATTTCATCTGTGCACGTTTATCCATTTCAGTTTCCATATCTTTTATGTATTTTGCTTTAACATCTGACGGCATCTCTGCCAACTCACTCTGCTGAGCCAACTTGGCCCATATCCCTTGTGCAAAACCATCGGGCAAGTCCTTTAACTCATGCATGTGGCGAATACAAAAATAGAATCTTTCTTTGTCATTGTCAATATCTTCCCACTTTTTGTTGAAATTATTCAGCTCAACAAAGACAATCAGTGGGAACCTTCGCGTTTTGGGCCTGTTTTGCGAAGGTTGAAGCGATTTACCTTGCCACCCTGCGCAAATTGCGGGGTTTTTGCGAAGGTTGATTTGTCGCCGCTGTTCGTACCCCGTTCACAGACCATTCTGGCGATGGTTCCATTGCTAAGTGCATTTCACCCTTCGCGTTTTGGGCCTGTTTTGCGAAGGTTGAAGCGATTTACCTTGCCACCCTGCGCAAATTGCGGTTTTTTTGCGAAGGTTTGTATATTATACTGGGAGGCGGAACATTATAATACTTTTTGCAAGTGGCACCACCGTCCACAAAGATTGCACACTTCATTCGTATGCAAATACCGAGCCAATATTGCAGCCAAAATACCTTGTAGTAGCGATTCCGTGCAATATTGGCATAGGTAACCATACTCGCTAACAGCGAGAGTATCCTGAGCTCAGGTAACTATACGCGCTAACTGAAAAAGTGTCCAACACGCATATATCCAAATACGTTAGCTCTTCTGTAGTGACATAACCGTGGACCGTGTGGGGGTAACACCGTCCCGTCCACAAACACACAACAACATCAACATCTGGCGTTGGCGTACGGCGGCATCGACATCATCGGTGGTAAAATCAGTGGCATTGGGGCAAAGTATAATAAATTAATCCATCTTTTTGCAAAAAGTAATATCTTTGTCAAACATTGGTTGTTTGTTATCAATATGAGACTTGCCAAAATATTTGATTTTTTCAGTTTGTTCTTTGTATCTTCTATAGCCGGAGGAGGACGGGCTTACTGTGATAACATATCAGCTTTTTCTATTGATTCTCTTTATTCGTCAGGATTACCAATTCTATTTATTGATTTGAATAATAATGAATTTCCAACTGCAGATCGTATTGATCATCCTGTTGGTTGTGTTGGCGGTACTATTACAAACTGCACTACTGTCAATGGCAGGGCATATATGGTTTATAATAAGGTTGATACTTTGTATGACAGTGGCAGATATCTGAAGGATGTCAGTGGCATTTCCCTAAGGATAAGAGGTAACGGGTCTGGAAGAAGAGAAAAAGCGGCATATAAATTGAAACTGGAAAAAAAAGCAGATTTAATCTCTGGAGACAATACTTTCAAAGATAAGAATTGGCTATTAAAATTTGATCAGAACATGTTTCCTCATATTATTCCAACATTGAAAATAAATGAGTTGATTGGCATGTCCTGGACCCCACGGTATAAATGGGTACATGTAATGCTCAATCAGAAATACTGGGGACTGTATCAGATACATGAATCACTAAGACGGAATCCCGGAGCCAGAATTGACGTTGGTAAAACGGGATATATTGTAGAGTACGATGCCTATTGGTGGAATGAAGATGTGTATTTTGAGACTCCATATCATAATATATGTGAGTTTATGAAATATACTTTCAAGTATCCTGATCCCGATGAAATAACTGCTGACCAGTATTCGTATGTGCAGGAATCAATTTCCAGTGTCGAGAAATCCTTATATAACGGAACATACGACAATTTCATGGATGTTGAATCATTTGCCAGATGGCTGTTGGCTCACGATATTCTGGGATCACATGATGCCGCCGGAAGTAACATGTTTCTGATAAAATATGATAATTCCAAGAATTCCAAAGTCAAGATGGTCTGTCTTTGGGATTATGACACAATCATGCAATCAAAGGATTCGTGGTCCGCTTCGCATAACTTCTTTTATTTCCCATTATTATTTTCCAGTTCTAATAAGAAATTCATTAAAACATATATTGATATATGGAATAGAGAAGGTGCATCTATAATAGATTCAACCATCAATTATTTAAAGACATATAAAACATCCAAAGAGGGACAGATTCTTAAAAAGTCGTTGGAATTGAATCATGATCGCTGGTCATGGTTACCTGTAGATTTTGATGATTATTTAAATAATACAATCAAATGGCTTGAAGAAAGAAAGGTATGGATGGATAATGAAATATCTGCTCTAAAGTCAACATTATCCTGCGATTCTGTAGTTGATGAGACCAACTCTGTTGAAGATATCAGATATTATGACATCCTTGGTCGTGAGGTTGAAAATCCACATGGCAGAATCATCAAAAAGTCTTTGGACGGCCGCTATGGCATTGTAGTATACTAATAAAAAAGCAGGCCGAAGCCTGCAAGTGCACAAAGTGCACCGTTGCGGATGCAACGAGGGGGTTCGGGGTCCGCGAAGCGCAATGGGCTCGGGAAATGTGTTCCCGTATAAAAGGCAAAGGAACAAATGAATTTAAATAAAAAAGCAGGCCACACGGCCTGCTTTTTTTATTTGAATTCGTCCCAAGACTTGATTGGAATATCATCCACGCTGTATTGCACGAACGCATTGATGAACGCACTTGCCAGACGCGCATTGGTAATGAGCGGAACATTAAGGTCAATTGCGGCACGGCGTATCTTGTAGCCGTTGCTGAGTTCGTGCTGCGTCAGATCTTTCGGTATGTTTACTACCAGATCAATCTGCTTGTTGTGCAGCATGTCAAGAGCCTGTGGTGTACCCTGCTCGCTCGGCCAGTAAACAAGCTGGTTCTTTATGCCGTTTTCGGTAAGGAATTTGCTTGTACCACCTGTTGCATATATGTTGTAGCCGTTATCGGCAAGCAGTTTGGCGGCATCGAGCATATCGGCTTTCTGTTTGGCTGAACCTGTGGAAAGAAGTATGTTCTTTTCAGGAATACGCTGGCCAACTGCAAGCATTGATTCAAGAATTGCAAAGTTAGGATCATCGCCCAGACAGCCAACCTCACCTGTTGATGCCATATCAACACCAAGTACAGGGTCAGCTTTCTGCAGACGGTTGAAAGAGAACTGGCTTGATTTGATACCAACGTAGTCAATATCGTACAGGCTCTTCTCAGGAACTTCTACCGGTACACCAAGCATTACCTTTGTAGCTATTTCAATAAGGTTAATCTTAAGTACCTTGCTTACGAACGGGAAGCTGCGCGATGCACGCAGGTTGCATTCAATTACCTTGATGTCGTTTTCACGAGCCAGATACTGAATGTTGAACGGACCGCTGATGTGCAGTTCCTTTGCAATCTGACGGCTTATGCGTTTGATGCGTTTTACTGTCTCAACGTACAGTTTCTGAGGCGGGAACTGGATGGTGGCATCGCCTGAGTGGACACCTGCAAATTCAATGTGCTCGCTGATGGCGTATGCTATAATCTCACCGTCTTTTGCAACGGCATCCATCTCTACCTCTTTGGCATGCTCAATAAAGCGGCTTACTACAACCGGGTGCTCTTTTGACACATCGGCTGCCATCTGCAGGAACACTTTCAGTTCTTCCTGATTGCTGCACACGTTCATAGCGGCACCTGAGAGTACGTATGAAGGACGTACCAGTACAGGGAAGCCTACGCGCTCGATAAACTTGTCAATGTCTGCCATGCTGGTAAGAGCAGCCCATTCAGGCTGGTCAACACCGATACGGTCAAGCATTGCACTGAACTTGTCACGGTCCTCTGCATTGTCAATGTCTTTTGCGCTTGTACCAAGAATAGGAACATTCTCGTTATCGAGTTTGAGTGCAAGGTTATTCGGAATCTGGCCGCCGGTTGATACAATCACACCATGGGGATTCTGCAATTCTATGATATCAAGAACACGCTCAAATGTAAGTTCATCAAAGTAAAGGCGGTCACAAACATCGTAGTCTGTAGATACTGTTTCAGGATTGCAGTTAATCATTACATTTTCATAACCCTCTTTGCGGATTGTGTTCAATGCCTGCACTCCACAGTAGTCAAACTCAACAGATGAACCGATACGGTAAGCACCGGAACCAATCACTACTATTGAGTTCTTCTTATTATCAAACTTTATGTCATGCGCCATAGCGTTGTATGTCATATACAGATAATTGGCCTGAGCGGCATATTCACCGCCAAGTGTATCAATCTGTTTGACGAATGGCAAGATATCCAGTTTCTTTCTGTAGTCACGTACAGATGAGCGGCCTTTGTTTGATCCGAACTTCTGTTCCTGACCTATTGCACGGCTGATCTGGAAATCTGAGAAACCGGCTTTCTTTGCCTTAAGAAGCAAATCGGCACTCAAGTCCTCCAATCTGGTAATCTGGTGCAACTCATTGGATATGTTGAAAATGTATTCCAAACGGTTAAGGAACCATTTGTCAATTTTTGTCAGTTCATGGATGCGTTCTACGGAGTATCCCTGTTCGAAAGCCTGGCTGATGGCAAACAGACGCTTGTCTGTAGGCTCACGCAATGCTTTGTCAAGATTATCGAACTTGAGTTTCTTGTTTTCTACAAATCCGTGCATGCCCTGTCCTATCATACGGATACCCTTCTGGATAACCTCTTCGAATGAACGGCCGATAGACATGACCTCTCCAACAGATTTCATGGAAGAGCCAATCTCACGGTCAACACCATGGAACTTGCTCAAGTCCCAACGCGGCATTTTACATACTATGTAGTCAACTGCGGGCTCAAAGAAACTGGTTGTAGTTTTTGTTATTGAATTCTTGAGTTCATACAAATTATAGCCAAGACCTAACTTGCATGCTACAAATGCAAGCGGATAACCTGTTGCTTTTGAAGCAAGAGCACTTGAACGGCTCAGACGGGCATTGACCTCAATAACACGGTATTCTTCTGACTGCGGGTCAAATGCATATTGGATATTGCACTCTCCTACTATGCCAACGTGACGTGCAACACGTATGGTAAGTTCACTCAGTTTCTGAACCTCGTGTGCAGTAAGTGTCTGGGTAGGAGCAACCACAATAGACTCACCTGTATGTATTCCAAGCGGGTCAAAGTTCTCCATAGAGCAGACTATTATACAGTTGTCGCTCTTATCGCGTACTACTTCAAACTCAATTTCCTTCCAGCCTTTCAAACTTTTTTCTACAAGAATCTGTGGAGAGAAAGAGAATGACTTTTCGGCAAGTTTTACAAGTTCATCTTCGTTGTCACAGAAACCGGAACCAAGACCGCCAAGTGCGTAAGCCGAACGTATAATTACAGGATAACCAAGTTCAAGTGCAGCAGCTTTTGCATCTTCTATGCTTTCAACTGCATGGCTTTTGATTGTAGCCACGTTGATCTCGTCAAGTTTCTGTATGAACAGTTCACGGTCTTCAGTGTCCATAATGGCCTGAACCTGAGTTCCAAGAACTTTCACACCATATTTTTCAAAAACTCCGTTGTTGTAAAGTTCAACACCGCAGTTCAACGCTGTCTGACCACCGAATGCAAGAAGAATGGCATCGGGGCGTTCTTTTTCAATTACTTTTTCTACAAAGAATGGAGTAACAGGCAAAAAATAGACCTTATCTGCAACACCCTCGCTTGTTTGAACGGTAGCAATATTAGGATTGATAAGGATTGTATTGATACCCTCTTCTTTCAAAGCTTTAAGTGCTTGAGAGCCTGAATAATCAAACTCACCGGCCTGGCCAATCTTTGTTGAACCGGAGCCTAATAAAAGTACTTTGTTATATTTCTCCATATCTTACAGTTTTGCAAAAAAGTCATTGTATATAAAATCGGCATCGGTTTTGATGATGTCTGCCTCTGAATGGAACATAATTGCTGTCCAAGGTTTCTCTGTATGTGCTATTGCTTCCACACTTCCGTCATTCAGGTTTTCCATCCAAACTCTCCAGCCGCCCATTACAGAATCTTTGCGGATTGCATAATTGTGGTTCTGAATTGTGATAAGACAACGGTCAGTACCACAGACACGGACACTCTGGTTATGTGTATGGTGGCCGAATTTGAGTTTGAACAAATCCATACCTGCAGCAAGAGCAAACAAAAGACAACCCATTTCAATACCAATGATAGGTTTGTCCGTTTCCATTGCTTTCTGGATATTTTCAATGGCCTTGCCCATAAAGTTGGGATTTCCGGGACCGTTGCTTATAAGAAGTCCGTCATACTCCATTCCTGTAAAATCATAGTTCCATGGAACTCTTACAACTGTAATGTCATTATTGATGAGAGTTCTGAGTACTCCGGCTTTAACACCATTGTCAAGCAGTACAACACGTTTCTTTCCGCCCTCATTGTAAACTATAGGTTCTGTACAGGAGACCTGATCAACAAGATTGCTGTTTGTGAATTCTGTCGGTTTGGGCATATTCCTGAACACTATCTTTGCAGACATTGTGCCATGATTGCGTATATGCTGTGCCAACTGGCGTGTATCAATACCCTGTAAGGCGGTAATCTTTTCCGCTTTCAACCAGTCTCCTAATGACTGTGTTGCGTTCCAGTGGCTGTAAAATTCACTGTAATCGCTGACTATCAGCGCCTTTGCATGTATATGGTCACTCTCAGCATTAACTGTTACACCATATTTGTCATGACTAATTGGTTGAACACCGTAATTGCCTATCAAAGGATAAGTCATTACAATAATCTGACCTCTTGATGACGGGTCTGTCAATATCTCGGGATAACCGTTTACCGAGGTATTAAACACTATCTCACCGTTTGTAGGCGCCTCAAAACCAAAAGATTCACCCTCAAACAGAGTTCCGTCGGCTAAAATCAAAGATGCTTTCATCAGTTCTGTCTATATTGTTCGTAAAAATCCATATATGCTTTGTTCACAAGCAGAGTTCCGCCCGGTGTTGGGAAATCTCCGCTAAAGTACCAGTCACCAGGATGGTTTGGACATGCCTTGTGCAGACCATCCATTGTCTGATATACAATTTTAACCTCTGCCTTAATCTCAGGCGATGTCAAAAGTTCAACTATCTTGTTGGATATTTCTTCCTCGGTAAACTGGGCATAAATTTCCTTGACACAGTTCACACGTTCCTCAGGCTTCTTTGAAAGCTGTTCCTTACACTTGCAGTAAACCTGGGTTGCAACATTCCACATACCACGTTCTTCAAGAAGTGAAAGAGCAGCCTTGAATGCTATGAAATGGTCCATACTGCTCATGTCGATGCCATAGTAATCCGGATAGCGTACCTGAGGAGATGAACTTACAATTATGATACGTTTCGGACCAAGACGGTCAAGTATTTTGAGAATACTTTCACGCAATGTGGTACCACGTACTATACTGTCATCAATTACAACCAGATTGTCAACACCTTTCTCAATGACACCGTAAGTGACATCGTAAACATGGGCTGCCAAAGCGTTGCGGGCATCGCCAGCTGTGATGAATGTACGCAGTTTGATATCTTTCCATGCAATTTTTTCATTACGTACATTGCGAGAAAGAATCTTGTCTATCTGTTCATTGGTAGCATGAGCTCCAAGAGCCTTGATTTCTTTTATTTTCTGCTGGTTGAGATATTGGTTGAATCCCTCTACCAGACCATAGCTTGCAACTTCTGCAGTATTCGGAATGAAAGAGAATACCGTATGGTCTATATCGTAGTCAACGGCTTTAAGAACAGGTTCCACCAACTGGCGGCCCAGTTCCTTACGCTCATTATAGATGTCAACATCGTTTCCGCGACTGAAATACACACGTTCAAAAGAACATGGCAGCAATGCTTTCTGGGGCAGAATCTGTTCCGTACGGCAAGTTCCGTTTTTCTTGACAAGCAGTGCCTGGCCGGGAGCCAGCTCATTAATTTCCGAAGCCTCGACATTGAGCGCGGTCTGAATGGCAGGACGTTCTGAAGCCAGAACTACAATTTCATCGTCCTTATACCAGAAAGCTGTTCTGATTCCCCATGGGTCACGAACTGCAAAACTTTCACCGCTACCTGTAATACCTCCAACCACATATCCGCCGTCCCAAATAGGGCAAGAAAGACGCAACACATTTGCCAAGTCCAGGTTGTCTTCTATAAAGTTGGTTATATCGCATCCTTTAAGACCATTCTTTTCTGCAATCTGGAATACGCGTTCAACCTCGCGGTCAAGACGATGTCCAACCTGTTCAAGCATGAAATATGTTTCGGTATATGAACGCGGATGCTGTCCGTGAGATACTATCTCGTTAAAGACCTCGTCAGGATTGGTTATTGTAAAGTTACCGCAGAGTGCAAGGTTCTTTGCACGCCAGTTGTTACGTCGCAGGAACGGATGAACGTACGAAATACCGTTACGGCCACCGCTGGAATATCGCAAATGGCCCAGATAGAGATCTCCGATAAAAGAAAATTCTTTTGATACACAATCGGCATTGTTCAGGTTCTCTTTCAGATTGGCATTCGCAATAGTATTCTGAATCTTATCAAAAATTTCGCTGATGGCACCGGAACCCAATGCTCTGTCACGGAACATATATTCTTCTCCAGGATTGGCTTTCAGTTTAACCGAGGCTATACCTGCGCCTTCCTGTCCGCGGTTCTTCTGTTTTTCCATCAGAAGATACAAGCGGCCTAATCCGTACTGAAAATCATGATACTTGTTAATGTAATAACTTAACGGCTTCAAAAGCCGGATCATGACCATTCCACATTCATGTTTTAAGGGTTCCATCTGTTTATATATTAAAAAAATGAGAGAATAGTATATCTACTCTCTCTACAAATATCACATTTTAAAACTTTTATAGCAATGCATCATAATTATCAAATGGTGACTGGGCACATTCTGATGCTGTACATTGGTCTTATACGAACACATATTATGATGATTGTTTTTTAATACGCTGCAAAGATACTTCAAAAATCTCAATCTTTATTCCTATTGGATTGTTTTTTTTCAAACTTTTTATCTACTTTTGCACCCGAAATGCTGCCGATGTAGCTCAGCTGGTAGAGCAACTCATTCGTAATGAGTAGGTCGCGGGTTCGAGTCCCGCCATCGGCTCGGGCACAAGCCCGGCCGATGTCGGGACTTAACGTCCCTCTTTTTTTGCGGGACACATTCCCGCACCTTTTCGCCATTCCTACGGAATCCCGCTCGGGCACAAGCCCGGCCAATGTCAGAAGTCTTAATTCTTAGGATGGACAATGCCGTCCAACCATGTAAAGCCCTTGTCAATTATTGGAAGATAGACTCTTACGTGTTCCAATTCGTTGTTCATAATATCGGGCAAATCGTAAAATGTATCAAAGTAAACGCTTGCAGATCCGTTTGCCGCAAACGCACTGTCTGCATATACCGAATTCTGATACGGAATCATATCGTCATTGATATAATGGATCATTTTGAGAGGCATTCGCGGACACCAGTTGTACGAATCGTTCAAGGCCAGGAGAGTGTCAATAAGAGAGTTTTCCGTCTGCAATTCTCTCAAGAACTCATCCTGAATGATTACTTTCGGTCCCATTTGGGAATACTCACTTCCGAAAGTTTTGACAATAAGAGAGTCTATCATGTAAGAACCTTCAAACGAGTTTATCAGATCAGTAAGTTTTGCAAAAAAACGGTCATCGTAAGGAGCTTTTTCCTTGACCATCCGCTCGAATGAATATTGGGGATACTTATCTTTATACTGGTCAGACAAAGCTTTCAGGAATAAAGGCACAACATATGGAGTAGGATATCTGCTGTCTGCCGTCAGAAAAAGCTTCATCATCACTTTGGATATTGAGAAACAGCCTGCCATACAGGCCGCTGCCTGCACATTAAATTCATCAGCATACTGTTCCTGCAACATCTCGGCGGCAATCATACTTGTATATCCTCCCTCCGAATATCCAATCAGCGAAACATTCCCGCCATCCCATACGGCATCGGCACCGGCAGCATCCAATTCTGTTACGGCACGGATAGCGTCAACCACCGGAGCAGCAGCTACGCGCGTAGCAAAAGGATATACACAGTAATTGTCTCCTAAACCGATATTATCAGGAACAACAACTATATACCCGAAAGTTGAAAACGCCTCGAAAACCCTCATTTCCGCCGATTGGGATATTTTCTGGTCCAAATTATAATATGGTCCATTGGCAATCAGCCGTGAAGGAGAAGCATCCCTGTCCTGACAGGATGTGTGCTGAACGGATAATATCGGAAATTTGTTTCCATTCCCCTCTTTAATCTGAGGAACAAAAACAGCAGCCGTTGCCAAGGTAGGATTTCCGGCGGCATCGGTAGTCCAATACTTTATTTTGAGAAATTTGATGCCGTCATTCGGTTTGGACAGTATTTTTGAAATGAAAGACGTAAAGGAATTGGATGAACGTACAATTGGAGAATCCAGCATTGACAATGCTTTAGAAATAAACTGTATATCCCTCTTTTGCAAATCCATGTACGAATATGTCTGTTCAAAATCGACACTGTACAAGACAGATTTGGATTTTTTACCTTCTTCCGAGCCATTGCATGCACAGAACAGCAATGAAATACAGAGGTATATGCCAAAACCTGTTTTCTTCATATCACTTTTGAGTATCCAGCCATTTTGCCAGTGTTGCAAGCATCTCTTTCTTGTATGGGAACCAGTCTCCGCATCCGTATCCGTGACCGCCGACCGGATATATCTGCAATGTTGCAGATACCTTGTTTGCTACAAGAGCCTCATAATAGAGCAACGAATTCTTTACCGGAACAAGATTATCGTCAGAAGAGTGAATAATGAATGCGGGCGGGGTCTGTGCATTTACTTTAAGATTATTGCTGTACTCTTTTTCAAGTTCCTCTGATGCATCTGCGCCAAGCAGCAGATCATGTGAACTCAAATGGGTAATTGACTTATCCATAGATATTACCGGATAGAACAATATCTGGAAATCAGGACGGGTGTCAGAATCGTAATGTGTTGCAGCAGTCGATGCCAGATGTCCTCCGGCACTTGAACCCATAACACCAAGTTTACTGATACCCCACTCTTCCGCATGCTCCTTGACAATGCGCATGGCGCGATGCACATCGCTTAACGGTACCTGGTAATATGAATGCGGCAAACGGTATTCAAGAAGAACAAACGTTATTCCCTGTTCATTGAACCATGGTGCATGGTTATACCCTTCATGACTCTTTGAAAGCATTGCATAACCGCCTCCAGGCAGACACAATACTGCCAGTCCGTTCGGATTTTTTGCCGGGTACACATTTATGAACGGTTCAAAACCGATGTCACGAGGGTCTGTTGTGTGATTGTCATTAGGTGCTTTGTTCTTTCCTTTGCCCCAAAGCATTATTTTTGTAGCACCTTCAGGAATACTCTGCTGGCCACCTCCCGGGAATCCTCCACCGGGGAACTGGGCGAATGCCATCAACGAACACAATGACAGTGCCAATGCACTGAAAGAAAATCTGAACCTATTCATATAATATTTGTTATTAGTATTCTCAATGTTTGAATTGCGAATATAACAAATAATATATAAACAAGACTGTTTTTCACAAATAAAATTCCGTAGCGCTTATATCACACTCTTACCAGCGGCGACGGCGCATCTTTCTGTCATTCTGACGCAGAAGTTCCTCTGAACGCGATGCCATATCCTCGTCCCCGTATATGATTTTTCCATTGAAAATATTCAGGTCATATACAAAATGAACCAGGAAGTATTGGTTTATTGCATTGTAGAATGTCTCATTACGGCTTGTTGCAGTCACGTTTCTCTGATAGTTCTTACGCTGGCCAAGTATATCGAAGAACTGCAATGATATCATGGCCACGTTATTTCTGAGGAATCTTTTGGAAACCTGGGCGTTCCATATATATTCATTGGTGTTATACTGGGCATCGCTGTAACCGCGACGGCTGTTGCAGACAAAATCTGTATACAAAGACATGCTCCATGGCAACTGGACGCTTCCACTTACGCCATATGCATAGTTCCATGTATTCAGATTGGTCTGGTTTATATCATTCTTTGAATGGTTCCAGGATGCATTGCCAAGAAGAGTAACGTCCCAGTTATCGTCTCTGAAAGTAAACTGGAGATCTTCACTTGGAGTAAATGAGCGTGTTGTACTTTTGATATTCTCGTGAGTCTGAGTAAGATACTGATACCCTACCTGATGATTGTAGTACAGATTGGTGTATGTATGGAAAGAGAACCTGTCATCGGGGAATGTGATGTTACCGCCAAACATACCGAATACGTTCCAGTTGCCGTTGATGTTCTTGGTCTGGGATATTGTACCACCGGTTTCAGGATTATACTCAACTACCCTGCTTATGCTGTTCTGCGTGTTACGGAAATTTGCATACACATAAAAGGAGTTTTCCGTTTCAGTATTGTATGTGTTGAAATCTGCAGTCAGGGTACTTGTAAAAGAAGGAACCAGGTCAGCATTACCCTTGGTAATATACAACGGATTGGTTCTGTCTTCAATATCAAGAAGATCCACCATGCTTGGCTGACTTGTTGAACCGTTGTAACGTATTGTAAGTTCCGTTGTTTTGTTGAATTCATATTCAAAACGCAACGTAGGATAGAAATTATACATTGTTTTGCGCAATGAATAACTCTGACCCTGAACATATTTCAACAGAGTGTTTGTAGGCTGGAAACGTACACCCGCATTCAAATTGAATTTTTCACGGTTCATGCGGAATGTCAGTTCAAAATTATGACGGAATGTAGTATAACTGGAATACTTGCTTATGGTTGAATCAATGTAATTCTCGTAATCATCCGGCAGATAGCCAAAGGTACCTGTTGTACCGAACTCGTATGTCCGGTTGTCACTCCAGTTCTTGTTGTAGTTGACATTGTAACGGAATTGCAGATATGCATTCTTGAACAATGGTTCGGAATACATAATCTGTGCGCTCATGTTGTAACGGGAAGACGGAGTGTTTGTATAACGGTTGCGCACGTTTACAGTATCGTATCCCAATGTGCGTGCCAGCTGATAATAATCTGTAGTATTCAAAGAAAAACCGTCATTCTGGCTATTGTTGAAATCTCCGGCCAGACGCAATGTCAGATTTCGTCCGGGTTTTCCCAATCTTCGGTTAAACTGGACGGAAGCGCCGCCGGACATGTTGCTTGACTCGTTTCTGGACTGTCCCTCATTACGGTTTACTCTAATGGTGTCATAAGGCGATACCCACGCAGCCGTATCAAGCGGATTCTCAGTGTACTGGAACGGATCATCGTTGAATGTGGCCGATGCCGATTTGGAATTGTTATCTCCTCTGGAAATATTGAAATTAGGACGAATAATGATATTTGTCAAAGAATCAGGCCTTACTTCAATATAGAAGTTGGTGTAGAAATTGAATGAGCCGTTAATGTATTTGTTTGTATTGTTGGAATAACTTTTTGTTCCGTACAAAAAGCTTTCGCTTGAGCCGCTTGTGCGGTAATCATTTTCATTATGCGTAAAGCCTGCATTTCCGTTGATTTCCAATTTTTCGTTTTCAAAAGAATAGTTACCGTCAATGGACTGCATGGTGTTCTGTCCGTAGTTGTTGCCATACTGCCGGCCTCCGTTTCCAATACCCTGGTCTATGACATTATTTGCATTGCCCATAACAGTAAAGGAATGTTTGTCGGTAAAACGGTTCAAGACAAGTCTTCCCTGGTACAGATGATTGTCCTTATAATCGTTACCATATGCAAAATCCATGGTTCCTATAAAACCGCCAATCATTTCCTGCTTGACCTGCAAATCAAGTACAGTCTGTTCCTCGCCGTCATCAATACCGGTTATTCGTGCCTGGTCACTCTGTTTTTCGTAAGTTTTCACACGGTCAACCAAATCTGCAGGAAGGTTCTTGAGCAGAGTTTCGATATCATTTGTAAGGAACTCTTTTCCGTTGATAAGAATCTGTGATACACTCTTGCCGTTTACTTTCAGTCCGCCGTCGGCATCGACTTCAACACCCGGCAGCTTCTTGATAAGTTCCTGAATTGTAGCACCCTCTGCAACACGATAGGCAGCGGCATTGAACATCATGGTATCTGCAACAGCCTCAACTTTCGGTACTTTTGCGGTAATTTCCACACCTTCAAGCATTTTGCTGTCCGGTTTGACTTTGATAATCTTAAGATCCGTAACCTTTGGAGTATTATCGTCAAATTTCAGGTTCTGCGTATAATCCTTGTAACCAATGTAGGAAATCTCAAGAATATAGCTTCCCTGTTTCAAATCTTTGAATTCAAAAGAACCGTCAAGTTCCGACACGACACCCTTTACCAGCATACTGTCTTTCGATTCCAACAACTGGACAGCGGCTATTGACAACGGTTCGGAATTGTCAGCGTCTATTGCAACACCTTTCAAATCATACTTGTTACTACCTCTTTGCTGTGGAAAAACTGCTAACGGAAACAATAATAACAGAAGCAGTGCAGAAAAGGATTTTTTCATTTATCTTTGACGAATCTAAATATTAAAATTTAACTGAAAAACGCTATAGCCTGTAACATTTCTACAAGCCGAAATTTTTGACTGCAAAATTACTATACTGTTTAATTCAGAACTATCAAAAACAAACATTATTCACATTTTTTAATATGTATATCGTTAAAAATATAAATCACTCCATATTTTTTAGTAATATTGCAGAAAAATTTTCAGAGCAGAATTCTACACAATACAAAATTGCGTCCGATAAATATTAAAACAACAAATAACCAAATGGATTTTCAGAAACTTACCGATGCCGTTGTAGCCGGAAAAATGGAAGATGCCGTAGCTGCATCAAAAGAGGCTCTTGAAGCAGGACTTACCCCACAGTCTATCATCAGCGATTACCTTATTAAAGGTATGGAAATAATAGGTGCACGTTTTGGAGAAGGCAAGGCATTCGTGCCAAATCTGCTTATGAGTGCACGTGCCATGAAAGGTTGTCTTGATCTGCTCAAGCCAATGCTTGCCGGCGATACCAGCATATCATGCGGCAAAGTGGTAATAGGGACCGTCAAAGGAGACCTGCACGATATAGGCAAAAACCTTGTAGCTTCCATGCTTGAAGGTTCCGGTTTTGAAGTTGTCAATCTTGGAATCAATGTCGATTCCGACAAATTTGTTGCAGCTGTCAAGGAACAGCAACCGCAGATTCTGTGCCTTTCCGCGCTGCTCACCACCACAATGAACTATATGAAGGATGTTATTGAGGCGGTAAAGAACTCCGGTCTAAGGGATACTCTCAAGATAATGGTTGGCGGTGCTCCGCTCAATGCCGCATTTGCCGCTCAGGTTGGTGCCGATGCCTATACTGCCGATGCCAACGAATGCGTTCAGGTTGCCAAGTCCCTTCTTGGCAAGTAACACCTGATAGTAAAGTTAACACCCCATAAATAAATAAGGAGTCCCGAATTTCAGGACTCCTTTTTATTTGGTAAACAGCGGACAGGTACTGCCATTTTTTGTATATTGTCAGAATTTGTTGATTTCTCTTGATATTAATATGTAAATGCATTATATTTGCAATACAAAATATTGCAAATGGTATTATTATGAATGCAACTACTCTGACTACAGAAAAGACTACAACATCTTTCAGACTGAATAGTGACTTGCTGAAAAAACTCCGCTCACTTGCCAAACGCAACAACAGAAGTCTTAACAACTATGTTGAGACAATTCTTTTTGACGCTGCATATTTTGAGCCAAATGAAGAGACTATTGAAGCTATTGAAGAGGCCCGCAGTGGAAAAAAAATGGACCGCTTTGATATGGCAGAATTAGATTCAATGATATCAAAATTATAATATGTTTATCATTGAACAGAGTTCAAGGTTTCAAAAAGACCTTAAAAGATACTCTCATGACAAGAAAAAACTCCAAGAATTAAAACGTATAATCAATTACTTGGAAAAATCCGGGATTGTTCCGAAAGAACATAATCCACATCCGTTAAAGGGAGAGTACAGCGGAGCCATTGAATGTCATATAGAAAGTGACTTCCTTCTTATTTGGATTGACAAAACTGAGAAAACAATCAAACTATTAAGACTTGGAACACATTCTGAGCTTTTCAAATGAAACAATATTGACTATTTCAATAAATATAGGCATACACCTATATCGAATATAACACAATTTTTTAGTAATATTGCAAAGCATTCTAGAACAGGATTCCGCTTAGATGATAATTGCATATAACAAACATAACTTTAGATAGATAAAACTTTAGGTAAATAGACTTTAGGTAAAATATTAATACATAACGCATTAGCTATTATTCACATTCAAACAAAAAGCGTCGGAAACTGATTGTTTAGAATAATCGGAATAAAGCAAATTCACGGAAGCACAGGTTGTTCCGTACTGTCTATGTAAGTGTTAATGCTTACGCCATAGGCGTGGGCTGATCTATATAGACAGGCGGGGTTCATCCGACGCTCCTCGTGAATGTGAGTAGAAAGGTTCACGCCTTCCTTTTACACTTTTTTGCCCGGTTCAAATGATTGATAGTTTGTGCAGAATTATCAATTACTATGGCAGGTAACAGCAACCTTCACGCCGCCAACAGGGCAAAGAAAGACGAGTTTTATACACAACTCAGTGACATTGCAAACGAACTCAAGCACTACCGACCACACTTTGCAGGCAAAACGGTATTCTGCAATTGTGATGACCCTTACGAAAGCAATTTCTTCAAGTACTTTGCGCTAAATTTCAACTCTTTAGGACTGAAAAAACTGATTTGTACCTGTTATAATGGTTCACCTGTTGCAGGTTCACAATTATGTCTGACTGACCCTGAAGACCCGCAGGGCAAACAGCAGAAGACCCGCGTTCCGCACAAAATTGTAATTACACAGGTACCCGATGTCAACGGTGACGGTGCTACAGACCTGACCGATGTGGAACTGCTTCTCAAAAACAACAGCAATATTCTAACAACTCTGAACGGTAATGGCGATTTCCGCTCAGCAGAATGTATTGAACTGCTAAAAGAAGCTGACATCGTAGTTACCAATCCCCCATTCTCCCTATTCCGCGAATACGTTGCGCAACTTGTTGAATACAAAAAACAATTTTTGATTATTGGAAATCAAAATGCAATAACCTATAAAGAAATATTTAGACTGATTAAAGACAATATAATGTGGCTTGGCAGTACATTATCGTTTTGTGCTTTTAAAGTTCCACAAGACTATGAAGAAAAAGCGGTTCGTTTCTGGATTGACGAGACTGGACAAAAATGGCGCAGTATGGGTAATATTTGTTGGTTTACCAACTTAGACCATAAAAAGCGTCACGAAGAACTTGATATGTTCAAACATTATTCACCTGATGACTATTCAAGATATGATAACTTTGACGCAATTGAAGTTTCAAGGATTGAAAACATACCAATGGATTACAATGGCGTAATGGGAGTGCCAATTACATTTCTTGGTAAATACAATCCAGATCAATTTGATATTATTGGAGCAATGACTACCACCAAAATTGAAGGCTATAATTATGGATATCCGTACGTAAACGGACAAAAAATTTACGCACGAATATTAATCCGCAAAAAAACAATAATAATATGAAAATTGAACTTACCCCTATCCGCATTGGTGATTTGTATGCGGGCTTCAGCAACAGCGAAGAAGAAGGTGTATTTGGCTATGGTGGCAAACTGAACATCCGCCCCAAATACCAACGTGAGTTTGTTTATAATGAAAAGCAGCAAAAAGCCGTAATTGAAAGCATACGCAAAGGTTTTCCGCTCAATGTAATGTATTGGGTTGAGAACCAGGACGGCACATTTGAACTGCTTGATGGTCAACAGCGCACCATGAGCATTTGTGAATTTCTGAGCGGGAACTTTTTTGTTGATTGGGGTGGTACGTTAAAAGGAGGCGACAACCTCACTTCTAATGAACTGGCTGAATTCAACAATTACCAACTTATGGTATATATTTGCCGCAACGGCAGTGACAGCGAAAAACTGGATTGGTTCCGAACTATTAATATTGCCGGTGAAAAACTGACCGAACAGGAAATCCGTAATGCCGTATATTCCGGTCCGTTTGTCACTGAGGCCAAAAAGAAGTTCAGTAAAACTGGTTGCGTTGCCTACCGTTTAGGAAGTGACTATATGAGCGGCTCACCAATACGGCAGGATTATCTGGAAACAGCAATCTCCTGGCTTAATGATGGCAACATTGAGGCATATATGGCCGCACACCAGCATGATACCAATGCCGATGAACTATGGCTTTATTTTCAAAACGTCATAAATTGGGTTAAGGCAAAATTTCCCAAAAAACGTAAAGAGATGAAAGGTGTAGCATGGGGCGAACTCTACAACAGGTTTAAAGATGTAAGATTGGATGCCGCTGAACTGGAAAAAGGAGTTGCCCGTTTAATGAAAGATAGTGACGTTCAGAAAAAATCCGGGATATATTGGTTTGTCCTTGATGGCGATGAGCATCATTTGGGAATACGTGCTTTTGATGACAACACAAAGCGTGAAGTATATGAACGTCAGAATGGTATCTGTAAAATATGCGGTAAGCATTTTGAGATAGAGCAGATGGAAGCCGACCATATTACTCCATGGAAAGAAGGTGGTCGCACCATAGCAAATAACTGCCAAATACTATGCCGTACTTGTAACCGTCGCAAAAGCGACAAATAAGTCCATAACCGGTTGTTCTACATAATAAAGCAGAGGGTGAAATATTGTCACTCTCTGCTTATTAGAGAATCATTCCCATTTAACATTAGGATCTGCTTTTTTTATTTTATTACCATATTTTTTTATTAAATACTTGGACATTAGATGAGTCTGTTTACTATTGTCACGGTCCATTTTATTCGTGAATGTATTGAATTTCCAGTATTGAACATGCGCAGTGCCCGCAGGTACATAAAAACCCTTTTCTTTATGATTATGTCCCCAATCAATATCCATATATGAATTTCTGCCTTTAAAAATTCTTAATTCACTAATATGTCCATTTGTATCTATTCGAAAATACATAGTATTTGGAGTATTTGAAAAAGTAGGTAATGCCTTATTGGGTTGCTTAGTATGTTGCAATACTTTCACACCCAAAATTGTAGTTACGGGTTCCCATTCAAATCTCACAACTGGATTTTTGGACGACACTCTATTCCAATTTCTACTACTGCCCATAGTCTCTAAATAATTTGAAATGTATAGGAAAACCTTCCTTCTCAATAATATCCAAAATTGACGGATTTTGTAGAGAATCAGTTGCATCATAATCCAAATACTCTCCTGTATCAGACAAACGTAATTTTATCTTGTCTATCATATCCAGATAAAATTCGCATCCTTCATCTCCAAATACTCTACCTACATAAAAAGTATTCAAGTATCGTTTGAACAAACACACTTTACCATTGTCAAATATGATATGGTCTTCATATTCATATTCAACTTGTTCTCTTGTCATGTTAGCAGTATCCATTGAATCCTCTAACATTTGAATGTATTCAGTTCTATTTTTTGCGTTCATTATATTTAAAAACATTAGGTTTATAACAATAAGTTTTTATACCGTGAAAATTAAAAGAATCAATATCCCCATATACAATTATTGCTTTAGGTTCAAGATTGTAGATTAATGAATTTAGCCCTTGTTGAAAACAAGTTCTGCGAAAATGGTCTTTTCTTGAACCTACGTTACTGACAGAAACAAAACTTCCTTTTGCAAGACCTGTTAAGGAATATTTATTGAAATCAAAAGTAGAAAACGGAATTGTAGGTATTACTTTTATTCCATTTTGTTGCCAATAACTTCCTATAAGTCTGCTCCTATATAAATTCCAATGTTGAACTGGCATTGGAGCATCCCAATATATTGAATAATCTGGCATAATGACTCCATCATACTTTTGCAACAAAGATAGTGATTCCTCTGGATGTGACCATATCCTTTCAAAGTGGATATCATCAATATAAAAATGTACAAATCCATTATAATCATTAGTTTTGCGGCAATCTTTATATGAAATAAGTTTATTGGGTATTTCATATATAGGAACAATTTCCGGTAATTGATTATCGGAAAACTTAACATCCTCACACAAATGCAAGTTTAAGTGGCGAATGTTCTGTATAAAATTTTTTGTTTGCTTCATATGCAAAATTTAAATTAAATACAGCGACCTTTATCCAAAGAATTATATAACTTTGCAAAATAAGAATCCATGGTAACAAGGTGAGAAGCCTTGCGTGTCTGCAAACATGTTGTGAATTCTTATATAAGAGTATCCTTGGTCGCCAAACTAAAAGGATACTCTTTTTCTGTACAAAAATATCACTTTCTCGGCTTAATTCTAATAGTTAATTTATAGGTATTTTCAAAATTATCCGCTTTAGTTATATCAAATATTATGCTGTTATTTCTATAATCAAAGCCTAAATCATCAAACAAAGGTTTTGCATTAACATAATAATATGCACCTGCTTTATTAATGGCAAAACAATCGTCATCTGCTTCTTTACAAAATATCATGAATAACTTATTATTTTCATCATTTGCAAATTTTATCCCTGACCCAGGGCATATCTCAAAAAAGTTTGCAGTATTCTCTGTAAAACCTAATTTTCCGGAAGCATGAATTGTAGCTTTCAATTTTACAGAATATTTTTTCGCACTAAATATTTTTAATCCCATAACAATTATTTGTTTAGCATTTAGTATCTACAAAGATTTAATATTTATTTTTATGTTGAATTGTCGTTTAAAACACAATAAATTTCAATAGTTTAATTACACCTATGCAAATATATAACCAATATTCTTCTTCTGCAAATACTTTTATTAAAAATATTGCCTGTGAATGGTAATTATTTTTCAACACCACACAAATATCAGCAAATTAAACAAATTGTTATATATTCAAAATTCATATCATTCCGTAACATTATATCACACAAACGAATGCAAAGCGATTACAATATAACATTAAAGGTTTGATAGCAAGAGCTCCCTTAATATTAAAAGACAAAATTTCAATCATCTAGACACAAAGAAATGATATAAATCGAAAGGAGACCTGCACGATATAGGCAAAAACCTTGTAGCTTCCATGCTTGAAGGTTCCGGTTTTGAAGTTGTCAATCTTGGAATCAATGTCGATTCCGACAAATTTGTTGCAGCTGTCAAGGAACAGCAACCGCAGATTCTGTGCCTTTCCGCGCTGCTCACCACCACAATGAACTATATGAAGGATGTTATTGAGGCGGTAAAGAACTCCGGTCTAAGGGATACTCTCAAGATAATGGTTGGCGGTGCTCCGCTCAATGCCGCATTTGCCGCTCAGGTTGGTGCCGATGCCTATACTGCCGATGCCAACGAATGCGTTCAGGTTGCCAAGTCCCTTCTTGGCAAGTAACACCTGATAGTAAAGTTAACACCCCATAAATAAATAAGGAGTCCCGAATTTCAGGACTCCTTTTTATTTGGTAAACAGCGGACAGGTACTGCCATTTTTTGTATATTGTCAGAATTTGTTGATTTCTCTTGATATTAACTCCGCTCACTTGCCAAATCTCGGGAGCTTTGCCCCACTGTTTTTCAACTGAACCATATGTGCTTCTTTGCATTATGTATATAGTATATCCCATATATTTCAGTAAGAATCTTGACGGGTAATATTGCATTTTCAAATATATTATCTACATTTGCACATAACTTATATGTAACGCATTATGAATACTTCAGCAGTTCAGACAAAAAGAAAGAACATCGACATCCGCGAAGACGTATACCGCTTCCTTTCCATCAAGGCCGCCGCATCCGGCACAAACCTCAAGAGCTATATCGAATCACTCCTTGAGAAGGAGGTTGAAGATATGGACGAGGCGGCGACATACCAGTACCTGTGCAATGTCCGTCCCGACGGAGACGTCGAGCTTTCCGAAGAAGAGACCAAGGACTTTGAGAACTGGCTTGGACTATGAAGACGAAGTACTCGAAGGATTTTGAGAAATCAGTCCGCAAGCTGTCGGGCAAGACACTGAACTCCGTCAAAAACACGATTCTTGAGGTCAAGAACGCAACATGCCTGGATGAGATCACCGACTGCAAGAAGCTGATCGATTACGACAACGTCTACCGCATCCGCATAGGAAGCCTCCGTGCGTTCTTCATTTTCCACATCGAGATCATCGATGACTGCGTGTTCTTCAAGTACCTTGTCCCGAGAGGTGAAGCCTATGACAAGAAATACAAGGAGAAACTGCGGAAGGACGACAAATCAAAAAGGACCTGAAGTTTTTTTGACATCTCCATTCATCTGGAACCGGATAAAGCAGAATACAACTTTGGAGATATTCTCTTACAGATTCCGGTCAGTAATTCTATAGTGTATAAAGTCAGAATAATTGTTACAACATAATTGATTATTGCAAAACATTCAGAATGAGGTAAAGACAGCACTAATAATTTGGTAATAACAGCACTGACATTCATATGCAATGCATAAACCCAAAATGAATGTTTCATAAATGGTCTTGAGGGTATTCTATAACTGACAGCGGCAAAAACCCAATACAATGACAGAGAGAACACAATCAATACAGGAATCCTGATTCTAATCTCAGAAAAAAACAGAATTGCAACAATTGAAAAAACCAAACCGCACAATGACAGATAAAAACATTTGGAATTAGATTTACACAGAGAAGGAAAGTAGTGTATACCTATCAGAGCACCTACCAACCAATAGATAATGGACTGGGATTCAAAGAAGACACATGAAGGTATCTTGATGTCAAAACAAAAGAGTACATATACCAATATCAGTGTTGTAAAGGCACCTGTTTTTGTCCTCATTATTTTGTATATGACAGGCGATATGGCAATAAAACAAATAATATTGAAAATAAACCAGAATACACGGTTGTTCTGATAATGGAATATGCCTAACAATATACCCTCAAAAGAAAAATCAAAAGGCGGACGCCCTACAAAATATTCCTTTAAAAATAAAGTTGTGAGCATGTCAAACAGCATTCCGATAATATTCCATAAGAAAAATGGTAACACTAATGAATGGAGTCTGGAACGTAGTTTTGTGAGGCATGTTTCTGGGCTGTAATTTCTGAAAAAAGTTGCAGCAGAGACAATAAAAAAGAGGGGGACTGCAACCAGCGTAATTGTATCATTCAGATACTCTATTACATTAATGACATCAGAGTTTAAATCTGTATAATTGCCAAAGGTACTAATATGGATAAGGAAAACAAGTATTGCCAGGAAATATGATAATTTCTCCTTGTTTTGCCAATAATCTATTTGGGAATCCCCCTTCTTAATTAGTGTATTCATCACTGAGAGTTATTTGAAAATCAGTTGCGCAAAATTGTACAAGCCATATTTCCAAACTACAAAGTTATGTTCTCCTTCCGGGTATTGAATCAGTGTACACGGTACACCGTTCTTATCACAAAATGCTTTCAAACGTGAGCTGTTGTACATAAGGTTATCACGGCTGCCGCAAACCATCCAGAGTAATTTATTCTCTTTTTTGGTATTTTCAATATTTGGAATCAGTTCCTCTGGCTGTTTTGTATTTGGTGCGGAAGAGAAACCGCCAACATATGCAAACATATCAAGATGACCAAGACCAAAGTTCAATGACTGACCACCTCCCATTGACAGACCGGCAATTGCGCGATGCGCCTTGTCCGTATAGACATTGTATGTTTTCTGAATGAAGGGAATAAGGTCTATCAGCAGATCTTTCTCAAAATTCGCAAATGCGGCAGAACCGGCATAGACATTACCTATAGGTCTGTCATCTTTCTGAGCACGACCATTAGGCATGACAATAATCATAGGGACGGCTTTCTTGTCTGCAATAAGATTGTCCATAATTATATTTGGTACGCCCTGTCTCCATTCCATATGGTCACCGCCTATACCATGTAACAGATAGAACACAGGGTACTTTTTATTCTTGTTATATTTTGGTGGAAAATATACTGTTGCCTTTCTTGTGGTATCTGTTGTTGTAGAGTAATACTCAACTACCTGATATGAACCTTTATCGATACTTCCCCGTTCCTGATCAAAACCGGCAGGAGCAGCCACATAATCATTAAACTTGACATCAATCTGTTCCGGGGCACCCATTCTGCCCATACCAGCAGGACGACCTGCACCCATTGGCGGCTGTGCCATTGCTACTGTAGCTACTGTGGCAACAGCAAGCATGAATAAAGTTTTCTTCATTTGTTTTAGTTTTTATGTTAATATTGATGGTAAAAGTACAAATTAAACTTTAATTCAAGAATTTAAAGTCGCAAAAAATATTATTCCAATTTGTAGCTCAAAATGACGGCAGCAACGGTTGAATCAGACATCACACTGTCAACAACTTCTGTACCAAGATCTGAGAACAGACCTTCAACATCTGTCCGTTTATTTCTTGCATAATCAGATATTGTTTCCAAATCCAACAGAGTAACAATATTTTCATAATTGTATTGCAAAAACAACTGCCTTCTATCACCATAAGTAAACATTGTTATACCATTTCTTGAAAGGCCGGGGATTTTCAGCCCTGATGCTATAATATCTTCACCATTATTACGGTGAATATATACACCTGACTCCTGTTTGTTAGGCGGAACACTGCCAATCATTTTATTAGTAATATAATTAAATGAAAATCCATTATCAGTAATTACAGGAGATACCGGCATGGTATAAAACAAGTCTTGATAATCAACCCATTTTTGATATTGTTCAACATCTCTATTATCTACAAATGTCATTGCGCTATCAATATCCTTACCATTGCCTGAGAGTATTGAACATATGGTATCTATTTTAAACGAATCCTTTTCTGGAACCATTTTGCATAGATAAGACGTTGAATTGCATAATCCGAATGCGTAGTTATCAATAGAAATATCACTCATAGTAATACCATTCATTACAGTAGTAAAATAGTTTAATGAACACAATGAGTCAGCACTCAGGGTATTTAAATCGAGTATTCTGATACACCCGAATTGGTCTCCACAAGCAATCTCGCATGTCATTACCATTTTATTGGAATTAAGCAGACTCAGTTTTGTTATCCAGCCATAAGGTTTTGTATTAATGGAACGGATATATTTGCAATCATCTTTTAAATCGTAACAAATCAGTTCCTGGTCAGATCTGTCATATATGTAAACATAGTCAGATAATGGATCGTACGAATATGAATTAATATTGAAATATTCTCCAGGGCCACGTCCTATTTTATCCAATACAGTTTGCAAATTACCTTTGTAAAAGTCATATAGTTTTGTCTTATCCTTATCAATTATCAGAACATGATCTCCATACACCTTGAATGAAGACGCTTCATCTATTGGTTCAGGAGAACGTAATGTCAGGATTTGTATATCTGTAGCCAAATCTGTCAGCAGATATTCTTTTGCAGTTATGTTATTTATTATAATATCTGCATTATTATCTGATTTGCACCCAGAAATAAACAAGGTAATCAGAATCATAAAATTTTGTATGTATTTCATACTCTTTTCCATCATTAAACATTAAATATTAAAAGTTCTCCAGACGGCATACCCATCTGGAGAACAAAAAATCAATCGTTATTACTACCTTTTATCTCTGTATTATTTGTTTTACCGCCTTTAAATTTAGAGATAATGCTCTTGACAACACTCCATGTTGCTTCTGGCAAATCCTCTAAAAAATCTCCCAACGAATCAAGCCATGCACGTGCATTTGCACCCAAAAAACTAGCAACTGAAATAAAATCTATTTCCATGTAATAATTAGTGAATTTGTCAACAACGCAAATTCCACCACCAGATTCGCAACTATTAAGAAAACATTCAATACCTTGCGGATTTTCACCTTGGGCTTGAATAGAATTGTTAAAATAATCATAGCGAAATGAATTTCCAACATTTTCTACGTCAGACAGGGCCTCTACATTAGAGTCTGCAAGGGACCACATGTTTCGGAAAGAATTTGATTTGAGAGTAAAAAACGAAGCTGCAATAACTGTACAACATAATAATGAAATAAAAGCAATTCTCTTGCTACTCAAATTAAAATTTTTAATTATCATAGTAGTTATTAGGTTTATTAGATTTAAATATAAAACGTAAAATAAAAAAAACGTGAATTAATAATTCATGCAAAACAATGCATGAAGAAAAAGACATACTACTCTATGTTTTCATAATAATACAATTTAAATGTTAACAAATTTTGTTAATTAACACAATAAAGACGTTTCGCGAATACGTTGTTGACAAAGATAATACAGTTTTTACTAAGTTATCAAAATTCTTGATAATTTTTTTTAATTTTTTTGCAGACAAATACATGTACAAATTGTCTGCGGATCCAAATTCAGCAGGACACCACCGTTATTACGGATGTCTTTTGCAGAGAATTCTGTTGTTTCTTTATATGAATCTGCCAATGTTACAGAATGTGCCTTCTTGATTTTCAGACCACAGGCATTGCTGTCAATTGACAATAACAATTGTTTTGCTTCTTTGCTGCGGTTGATAGCCACAACTACCAATTCTTTTTTGTCTGGACTGACAGCTCCAAGCAGAGATACACCGGAACGCTGCAAGGCGATGTCTGAATCCAACGATACAAAGGTGTAACCGGGTTTGATATACGCGGTAATCTTTTGACGTACATCAAAATTAGGTACTTTGTAAAATATCTCGTCCTTGAAATTGCCGCGTACAAAACACCACTGGTCATTCAGTTCTTCCATGTACTGCCAGTCACACCATACTGTAGGTTGCAGTGTATTGACATCTTCAATAAGACGGGCCGCCATGTTAAGATTACCTTCAAAGCCGTTGCCGCCAGAACCTGTTTCAGACATCCAGAGAGTAATGTTCTCATTGCGTGCCAACTGTCCCATACGTTCCTTTTCACGTGCATTACCGCCGTATGTATGCACATTATACTGTGTCAGGAACGGCAGAATACCAGCTTCCTTGTATGCCAGAAATTCCTGAATGCCAAGACCTACGTTAGTTTCGTCTGCAGCGGAAATGCCGGTTTTGAGACCGGATTCCTTCAGTTCCTCTGCAAGCATGCGGATTATTGTAATCTGTGTGGCGATGTCAAAATGGCAACCCTCCTGACTTCCCTTGAAGCCCCAATAGTTGGTATTGGATTCGTTGAACGGTTCAAGAGTTTTGAATTCAATGCCGTACGTATCTTTGATATGTTTGCACACATCTACCAGATATGTACAGAATGCCTCATAATATTCCGGTTTGAGATTATCCTTTCCTGACTCAAAATTGCCAGATGCGCAACCGCTGTATGTCATCCAATAGGGTGCGGAATTGGAAAATGCCTCAAATATGGCATCTGGACGCTTTTCCTTGATTTTGAGCATAATTTTTATCTGGGCGGAATCAGCATTCCAGTCATAATCGGAATCTGGACCGGGTTTGAAACCGGGCATCTGTGCACGGAATCCTTTACCTCTTACCGTATGTCCATCAAGACCAAGGTGAGACGGTTCATCACCTCCGCCAATATTGTAACGGAACACATTGTAGTTTAGACCATCCGGTGAAACAAGCCAGTCAACAAGAGTATCTATCTTTGACTCATCTTTCCACTGGCCGCACATGTGCGCCCACCAGCATAAGGATACGCCCCATCCTTCAAGGGTTGACTGTGTCTTGTCTATGTTAACGGTAACATTGATAGGCTCACCATATGAGCTGACAGATACGAACGCAGCAATAGCTGTACCCGCAACAAAAGAAAGCAAGCGTTTCATTTCAGTGTAGCGTTATAGTCCTTTACAGCCTGAATCAAAGCATCGATGCACTCTTTCTTTGCTCCCATTGGAAGACCGCCTCCGGTGCTGAGAAGCAGACCATGATGGCTGCCGTTGGCGGCAACATAGTTTTCAATTATTTTCTTTGTCTCAGCATATACCCTTTCCGGAGTCTCCGTTACAAGAAGCATAGGTGGAACATTACCCATAAGAACAACATTCTTTCCTGCAAGTTTGCGGGCTTCTGCAATATCTACCTTATACGTAAAGTTGAATGCGTTCACACCCATCTGCTCAAGATGCGGATAGCATGAATCGCTTGTAAAGTCATTGTGGAAGAAATGACGGTACTCCGGGAACGCATCAAAGACTTTCTGCATATACGGTTGGCAGAGTGTCTGGAAATCTTCCGGGCTGAAATATCCGCAGACATCGTCAAGCACCATAATGGCTTTGGCTGTCTTTACATTCTCCAGCTGGGCCTTGAGCCAGTCAATAACCATCTGTGTTGTCTTGTTGAGAAGGGTGGCGGCGGCATCGGGGTTGATCATCATGAGCATAAGCAACTGGGTTACTGTAAAGATGTGGCTTGCTACAGTGAACGGACCACGGGCACATACCATATAGACTTCTTCTCCGTCTTCTTTAATATACGGTTCATACATGCGCTGCTGGTTAAGAAGGAACGGCATAACGCCATCTGTCTTTGGATCTGGCTGCTGCAATGCCTTGAATATTTCTTCAGCTTTGTCAAGGTCTTCTGTAAGAGGATGCAGATGCGGCAGATTATCGTCAAAATAGCACATAGGGCAACCGAATCCGCTTGGCTCAGCTGTCATACCGTACTCTACCCACCAGCTTGGTACAAAGATGGCATCGGGAAAATCTTTGGCAATCTTGCGGTTGTCTTCTATGAAAATTCTGTTGTTAGCGTAATAATCAATGAATGTGTGGCCGCAATAGCCCGGAATCCATGGGCTGTCGGCAATAAGGGCTACGGGAATTTTTGAATTTTTGAAAGACAATGTTTCTTCTAAAAGTTTGATTTGTTCCGGTTTCATATTTTTAGTATTTTTGTTTTTACAAATATAGACAATAGATAGCATTTCAGGACAAATTACAATCAAAATTATATGAAATCCAGACAGTTTTTTTATTATGCGTTTCTTTGCTGTTCTGTTTTGTTGCAGACAGCATGCTGCAAGTACGGATACAGGACCTTTGAAAACGATCCTACAGAGACCCGTTTGTACACTTTGGACAACGGACTGAAAGTTTATATGTCTGTCAATAAAGACCGTCCGCGTATTGAAGCGCATATTGCGGTACGTGTGGGCGGCAAGAACGACCCGGCAGAAACAACCGGTCTTGCCCACTATTTTGAGCATCTCATGTTCAAGGGTACGGACAAATTCGGCACAACCGATTATGAAGCGGAGAAACCGCTGCTTGATTCCATTGAGGCTGCTTTTGAGGTGTACCGCAAAACCACTGATCCTGACATGCGCCTTGAAATATACGGAAAAATAGACTCTTTGAGTTATGTGGCATCGGGCTATGCAATCCCAAATGAATATGACAAGCTGATGGCAGCAATCGGTTCACAGGGTACCAATGCATATACCGGCAATGACCAGACGGTCTATACGGAAAACATTCCGTCAAATCAGGTTGAAAACTGGTGCAAAATACAGGCCGAGCGTTTTCAGAATCCAGTCATCCGCCTGTTCCACACTGAACTTGAAACCGTATATGAAGAGAAGAACATGTCTCTTACACAGGATTCGCGAAAAGTGTTTGAACGTGTTTTTGAAGCGCTCTACCCCAACCATCCCTATGGTACACAAACCATCTTGGGTACGCAGGAACACTTGAAGAATCCTTCCATTACAAACATAAAGGAGTATTACAGAACGTGGTATGTACCTAACAACATTGCAATCTGCATGTGCGGAGACCTTGACCCGGACAAGACAATACGTCTTATTGACAAATATTTCGGCAGTTGGGCTCCAAACAATGAATTGCCGCAGCTTTCCTTCCCTGTTCCGGAGAAACTGACTGCCACAAAACGCATAGAAGTGCTGGGTAACGAGTCGCCCAACATAACGCTTGCATGGCAGGCACCCGGAATGAACAGCAAAGAGACCATGGTTTACAATATTCTATGCGAGGTGCTGTACAACGGAGTCTGCGGTCTGGTTGACCTGGATCTTCTGCAGACACAGAAGATATTGGGATTTGTAGGAGGTCAGTACGGACTGGCTGAACATGCCCCTTTCATAATGCGCGGTTATCCTAAAGAAGGTCAGAAACTAGAAGAGGTAAGAGACCTTATGTTATTGGAATTGAACAAATTACGCACTGGAAATTTTGACAGCACCATGATGCGGTCAATCATAAACAACTATGAACTCAGCATAATGTCAGCTTTGGAAAACAACCGTTCAATAGTTGACTTGCTGGTCGATGCCCACGTAAACAATATGGACTGGCAGCAGTGCGTTGACAACTATACGCAGATAGATAAAGTAACAAAAAATGACATTACAGAGTTTGCCTGCAAATACCTGCTGGATAACAACTATGTTGAAGTCTATAAACTGCAGGGAGTTGACCCAGAGCAGAAAACCATTGCCAAACCACACATTACCCCTATCCAGACAAACCGCGATTCGGCAAGCGCTTATCTGACGGCCATACAGAACTCTGATGTGCCACCCATTGAGCCTGTATTTGTGGATTTTGAAAAGGATTTGGAGATTCATCATATATATGCCGACAGCGTTGAACTTCTATATAAGCAGAACACCTGTAACGGACGTTTCACACTCTCCTACCGCTACGATTATGGAAGCGACAGCAACAACAGCCTTGGTATTGCAAACAGTTATCTGTCATACCTTGGCACAGACAGTCTGTCTCCTGATGAAATCAACAGACAGTTCTATGCACTTGCCTGCAATTGGAACTTGAGTATCGGTGCAGACCGTTCCACTCTTACTATCAGCGGTCTGGCGCGCAATATGGAGCCAGCTATGAGACTTGTAGAACACATATTGTACAATGCCCAGCCCGATGAGGGTATCCTGTCCCAGTTGAAAGCGGATATTCTGCGCAGCCGTGCGGACAACAAGCTGAACCAGAGCGCCAATTTCAGTGCGTTGCAGCAATACCTTATTTACGGTCCGCAGCCTGCAAAAGAGGTATTGGCCAACAAGCAGATACAGAAACTGACATCAAAAGGACTGCTTGACGCTCTGCGTTTTCTGTTTGACTGCGCACAGACCATTACCTATTACGGTCCGTTGTCTGCTGAAGACGTTTCCGCATCCATTTGCAGCATACACCGTATTCCGGCAGAACCGGTCAATGAATTCAAAGGTCTGGAGTACCAGAAATATCCAATGCAGAAAGTGACGGAAAACAGTGTTACCATTGCGCCTTATCCTGCCAAACAGATATACATGTATGCATACTCAAACAACGGTCGTGAGTACGATGCCGGAATGCAACCTATCATCACTCTCTATAACGAATATTTCGGCGGAGGCATGAACGGTATTGTATTTCAGGAAATGAGAGAAGCCCGCGGACTTGCATATACTGCCCGTTCAGGTGTAAACTCACCCTCACGTCTTGGACGCAACTACACATTCTACCGCTATATTGCAACCCAGAATGACAAGATGATGGATGCTTTGCGGGCCTTTGACCAGATTACAGATTCCATGCCGCAATCTGACAAGGCATTCAATCTGGCTAAAGAGAATCTGCTGACATCGCTCCGTACCGGACGTACTATCAAAGAAAGCGTTATCAGCAGCTATCTGTCCTGCAGAGATTTGGGACTGACGGAGCCGTTGAACAGAATGATGTACGAGAAGATTCAAGGTTACACTTTGCAGGATATTGTTGATTTCCAGCAGAAATACATTACAGGGCGCAAGTACCACATTGGAATTTTGGGTACTGCCAAAGAGCTTGACCTCAAATCTTTGGAAAAGGAATATGGACCTATTACACATGTAACAGCAGAGCAGATCTTTGGTTATTAGCCAAAGACCTGCCCTGTTTACTTCCACCACTCGCAGGCTGATTTTTCTCCGGCCAGCCAGACTATATCGCCTTGAGCGAATACTGTATCAGGAGATGGGTTGGTACTTACTTTGCCGTCTCTGATAATGCTAATAACCATACATCCGTATGAACGCATATCTATTCCTGACAGTTTCTTACCAGTTAGATATGAATCCTGTTGGAGCAAAATAGGTTCCAATTTGAATTCACTGTTTGAAGCATTGCTGTCTGCTGTGCAGTTCTGTTCCTGTTGGAATATTGTCTCAAACTGTGACAATTGGGCACTGGTGCCTACTACCACAAGCTGATCAAAAGGATACAGACACTCATTACCGGATGGCACATAAATACTGCGGTGTCCTCTTATAATACGTACAATATTGATGTGCAAATCATTCCTGAATGGCAGATCTTTCAGTTTCTGACCTACAAAAGTGGAATCGGCAGACATGGTGAATATTTGGGTATGTATGTCGAAATTGCTCAGTTTATCGTTGACAGCAGTTCCTACCGGAGTCATTTTACGTGTATATTCATCCTTGAAATTGAAATTTTCAATGAATCTCCTTTCAATTGTAGAAAATAGTTTCATCTGCTTCCTGGCAATGAAAAAGAACGATAAGCCAAATATTACAATAAGTACAATAGTCCAATAAGAAAGATTGAAATGGCTTGATATTGCAGCAACTACAAATGCTATTGCAATAAACAGACGGAACAGGGACAAAGATAATATCGGCCAATAATTTGAAGTTTTCTCTTTAATGAGTTTCCGTGAAGACTGTGAGACCTGTTTACCCATAAAAGATATTCCAACAAGGAATGGCAGCATAACAATTAATGTAACCGATACGGTAATAATGTTTTTTACCGTTTCTGACCATGATTCCGGTACAAGCTGCCCGATGAATCCGTCCAACCACATTTCTGAGCCCATAAGGATAGCTGACAGGATAACACCATACAGAACAATACGCAGAGCGTAAGATCTGATAAGGAGTTTCCATTCCTTACGTTCAGCCTGGGTATTGGCTGTTTCTTTGTTATGCACCTTATCCAACTTCTTCAGGCGGTTTTCCGGTATAATGCGGACCAACAGTCTGTAAACAGGTTGTCCGGCTTTAATCATATACGGTGTGGTAAAGGTAGTTATCACAGATACGGCAACTATTACCGGATAGATAAATTCTCTCAATACTCCCATTGAAAATCCCAAACTGGCAATGATAAAAGAGAATTCGCCCAATTGCGCCAGACTGAAACCGCACAATACCGAGCGTTCAAGTCCCTGACCGGCAATAAGAGCGCCCGACGTGGCAAATAATACAATACCAAGCATTGCCACAACAGTCAGCAACAGAATTATTTGCCAGTATTGGGCAATAATCTGGGGGTCAACCATCATACCTACAGATACAAAAAATATTGCGGAAAACATGTCCTTGATACTTTGTGTCAATTTATGGATATGTTCTCCCTGTAATGTCTCGGACAGCAGAGAGCCTATTACAAAAGCGCCCAATGCAGAAGAGAATCCTGCAAGGTTTGCCAATGTGACCATTCCGAAACACATGCCAAGAGCAATTATCAGCAATATTTCATCATTAAGATAAGCAGATGCCTTTTTCAGCAGCGTAGGTATGAGATATATTCCTACAATAAACCACAATAGTAAGAAGAATGCCAGTTTTGCCAGTCCCAGAATCATTTCAGAACCAGCAAATTTATCTGATATAGCCAAAGTGGACAACAACACCAGCAAAAGTACGGCAATCATATCCTGGAACACCAATGCACCGAATACAAGCGGAGCATGAGAGCAGTTTTTCATGCCCATGTCAGAGTATGCCTTGATGATTATTGCAGTAGAAGACATGGACATCATTGCGCCAAGGAATATGCTTTCCATCATTGTCCATGACAAGGCTGAGCCTACAACAAACCCCAATGTAAACATTCCCAAGAACTGTGCTACGGCAACCGTAAGCGCACTGCTGCCTATCTTGAACAGTTTTTTGAAACTGAATTCCAGGCCTAAAGAGAACAGCATGAAAATAATACCCAATTCAGACCATTGATGAACCGTTTCAGAACCGGAAAACCCAGGGAATAATCCCAAATGCGGTCCCACTACGAATCCGGCAACAATATATCCAAGGATCAAAGGCTGTTTGAGAGCCTTTGATATTACTGTAAACAAACCAGCAGATATCAGTATAAGGGCCAGTTCCTTGACCAAATTGAATTCTTCAGACATATCTCCTGAAACAATTATGGTTACCTTTCAAACAGCGCTGCGATATTTTCCAATGGAGCTGCAGGCGGGACATCGCAACCAGTTGACAGGACAAAGTTTTTATGTCCTTCAGCCATTTCAAGCAGATTTCCAACAGCTGCACGCACTTTATCCGGAGTCCCGAATTTCATCACTCCTACCGGGTCAATATTTCCCATCACAACAATATCAGATGGGACTGAATCCAGAGCGGATTGCATATCTATGGCATTGCCGAAATGCAAAGCCACAGCACCTGATTGGACCATGGCATCGGTGCACTGGCCGGTATTGCCGCAATTGTGCAGAATAACGGCAAAGTTGTCATCCTGAACAGCCTCAACAATACGTTTCACATACCGGGTGGAAAAAGCAAGACAGTCATCGTTTGACAACAGACCGCTTGCAGGCTCTGCCATAACCACACCGCTTGCGCCGCGTTTCTTCATTTCAAGACAATATGCTTTGATGAACTCCGTACACTTGTCCAGCAGCATTGTGGCCGTGTCCGGTTCAAGATACATGGCCATCATCAGTTCTGTCAGGTCATACAGTCTGCCCGCCAGAGAAAACGGACCTATGCAGCCTCCGAACAGAGGTTTATCCAGTTCTTTCACAGCCAGTTCTATGGCTTTAAGATATTGCGGAACACGCTTGGTTTCAAGGCTTGGCACTTGCAATGCGACAACCTGTTCAGCACATGTCAGAAGACGTCCTGTAACTGTAGGGACATCGTCATCGTGAAAAACTATCTGAGCCCCGAATGCCTCGGCCTCAACAGACAAGTCCATTATTGTAGTACTTGCAGGAGATGCGGGATAGGCTTTGCTTAGCGCCATAATAGCCTGGTAGTGCACCTGACCGTCTGTTACTGCATCAATCACTTTCTTTGCGATGAGTTCAATTCCCGGATGAGTCATAATGGGCATTACCGGTACACCACCCTTTTCAAATAATTTTTCTATCATAGTCATTCAAGGGTATATTCCGGGAGTTTGTCAAGAGCCGGAGTTTCGTAATTGGAAATACGCAGACGGAAGTGCTGCAATTCATCCAGCGTATGTTGCGGCTGGGTATATTTTGCAGGGATTTCCATTCCGCTGAAAGTCTGGAAATAAAGCATTTCAGCATCACGCCACCAGATGGCATCCTTAGCCTGACGGACCAGTTTGACATATACATCGTTGAAACGCTGTTCATCCACATACGGACGCAATTTTGACCATGTGTCAATATTCTTTCTTGTCTGATCAATTCCGCACTGATATCTGTAGCACAATTCATTCCACAGCGTACGTCCGCTCTTCATCTTATAATCCCATGGCAGGTGATGGAACCACAGAATCAGTTCATCGGGACATGTAGCCGGATCATTATACAATGAACGCAACGGTTCCTTATACTGTTCAACAGCATTTGTACCCTTGTCAGTACGGTCAAAACCGATGCCGTCTGCAGCTGCCTTATGATAATATTTTGGAGACCAGTCCGGACGCGATGCCCCTTCCCACGGGCCGGGTCCGTAATGGCCGGCACCAGCAAACACATGATGCAGACCAAGAGGCATTTCATAATTGACATTTGTTTCTCTTGAAAGAAGCATCATCTCTTTTACCTCTTTCACAAATTTCTTGTTGTCTGTAAATGTCTGTTTTATCCATTCATCGGCAATCTGTTCAGATGTAAGTTCCGGATTCCATGCAAGACGGCCGTATGCATACCAGTTGGCCTGTGCAAAATGATGTCCGCACCAGTTTACACTGTCACCGATATTTGCCACGCCGGCGATTGCACTCAAATTATGGAACGGTTTTTTGCCCGATGTGATATAATAGACAGAATAGTCAGGTCCGTTCATGTATGTATCGGCATCGAGACATTCTTTCCACGTGGGATGAATGAAAACAAGATGGTTGGAATGACCCAGATACTCCTGTGTAATCTGGAACTCTGCCATAACGCGTGTTCTTGGCATCTGGCCAAACAACGGGCTGAACGGTTCACGCGGCTGGAAATCTACAGGGCCGTTCTTTATCTGGATAATGACATTATCTTTAAATTTGCCGTCCAACGGGACAAATTCCTCTACAGCCTGTTTTGCACGGTCCGGACTTGTTGCTGCATATACAAATGCACGCCACATGATTATACCGCCGTAAGGCTCAACAGCCTCGGCCAGCATATTGGCACCATCTGCATGAGTACGTCCGTAATCCTGCGGACCTGACTGCCCCTCGGAGTTTGCCTTTACAAGGAATCCGCCAAAATCAGGAATAAGGGAATAAATTTCTTTTGCCTTGTCTTTCCACCATTGTCTTACACGCGGATCAAGAGGATCAGAAGTCTTTAAATCAGACAGATGTTTTGGAGCGGCAAAATTCAGACTGAGAAAAACACGGATTCCGTACGGACGGAAAATATCAGCAAGAACCTTGACTTTCTGCAGATATTCGTTTGTAAGCATACACGGATCCGCATTCACATTATTCAGAACGGTTGCATTGATACCGATAGAAGCATTGGCGCGCGCATATTCCTCGTATTCCGGACGGATAATATCTGGCAGTTCCTTCCACTTCCACAGTGATTTGCCGGCGAATCCGCGTTCAACTGTCAGATTGGGGTTATCCCAATGGTTCAACACCCTGTACTCATAGGCTGGAACAGAGGTTATCTCCACCATGTCCTTGCCTACCTTTGGCAATGTGCCTGTTTCCTGACGGCGTATCAGGTCATAAACACCATACATAGCCCCAATTGGAGTATTGGCCTGAACCCAGACCGTATCATGCAACCAATACAGTCTGAAGCCGTCTTTTGCAAGAAGTTTGCTGCGGCCTGTGTATTTTACAATAACAGGTTCCTTTCCTTTCCAGTTCTGAGCCAGTTCATTGGACAAGATGTTCAATGTAGTCTTTTGCTCCTGCGGAACAAATTCAAAAGGTTCTTCACCCTGCAACGAATGGAACCACAGATTGTGTCCGTTACTGTTTTCAGGTTTTTCTGCATTGCCCGCACAGGAAACGGCAAAGCTTGCAAACAACCCGAAAGTCAAACAATAAATAAAATGACTTTTGTTCATATACGTATTTAAATATTAATATCTTTATTACCTACCACTTGGACCAATGCCCTGACCTTTTCTTCAAGTTTGCCCAGAACTGTAAGTCTCAAATTCACTTCCACTCTGCACTCATACAACTGTTCCTTGTATTCAAACACACCATAATCCTGTTTGAAGCGTACAATATCCAGTTCCTTGAAGAATCTCATAACAGGAGCCGTCATACTGAAATTATGATATATAACCATAGTGTCAGTAATGTATTTCTCTATTATTACAGCGTTTTCAATTACACTCTGCGATGCCTGCCTGTACGCTTGTATCAAACCGCTTGTACCAAGTTTCACACCACCGAAATAGCGCACAACTGCTATCAGGACATCGCTCAAGCCTGCACTGTTTATCTGTCCCAAAATGGGTTTTCCTGCAGTACCGCTTGGTTCACCGTTGTCATTGGCGCGCCACTCGGTACGTCCGGCTCCAATCATATATGCATAACATACATGACGTGCATCGTAATATTCTTTCTGCAAGCCGTCCAACAACGGCTTGACCTGATTCACATCCGCTACAGGCCATGCAAAAGAAATGAACCTACTTCTCTGTTCGGTAAATTCAGCCTTTGCCGGGCCTTCAATAGACAAATATGAATCTGAAACATCCATCAATCCGGTCCTTTATTCCACAAATATCAAATGAGAACCGTTCGGTCCCTGTTCAATATTCAGTCCTTGGTTAAGGTTCTCCTGTCTGTAACCGTCTATTGAATAATACCTGTAGTCTTCAAACTCAGGAGTATATCCAATCTGCTCTCCTGACAGGACATCAAGAGAAACCGGTTCAAAGGTAACATTGTCAACCTTGAAATCCCTTCCGTTAGGATTCAGCAGAAGGAATGAATTCATTCCGGCATTCATACGCGCCTGGTAAGAAACGGTACTCCATCCGGAACCGGTACTTTCCAAAACGGGTTTGTTCAATGTACCTCCGTTTACCGAGGTATGGATGGCAAACCGCCTGTCTGTCTGATATTTGATGATTACATTGTATGTTCCCGCAAAATTGATGTTGATTTTTTTGCTCAAAGCAGAACTGGTGCTTGTTCCCATAACCGCAAAACCCATTCCGGAATGCCCGCGGGTACTTCTGTAGTTTGAGTTGTACTGGTCTGTAACGCAGTTGTTGATGGATTTGAAATCCATATCTTCTCCTTCTATGACCAATGCTCCGTAAAAATCTTCCGGAACAGGCGGCAGATCTGTCAAAGGTTCATTGTCAACATAATCGGTAAGTTTGTCCGTTCCATTGCCTGAACAGTTTACTGTTATGTCAAATGAACCGTTATGGGACAACGTGATGGTATAACGGCCCGTCAGTTCATCCCAGTTCTCCGTTACTGAACCTGTACTGGCAGATGTACGTTTTTTATATGTGTATGACGGTTTTTCCTTGGCACCGTAAATAATAAACTTATCTGTTCTGTTGGCAGTGGAATCTGCACGGTAGTTGTTGGCATATATTGTAATTTTATCCTCATACTCGCTTACAATTGCACTTCCAAACAGACCACATTCAACAGACAGGGTATCGCAGGTGTTATACTGCAACGGAATCAGAGCACTTGCCTTTTTCTTTTTGTTCATGTATGAATACGGGAAATAGCAGGTAAGCTGGTTCTTGAGACGGGCAACAAACAGATCTCCCTTGCTTATTTCCGGATAAAGACGGTTGAACTCTGCAATCTTGGCAGCCTGGTCAGACCATCTTCTCTTGTTATTGATAGCTGTTCGGGCAGCATAATTGGGGATTGTATTTGCCAAAGAGTCATATTTGCCCATTACAACAGGAATGGTAGGATAACGGCCTGTCTTTTTCAAATACAGGAAATTGTTATTCCCATAGCCTTTCAGATTTCCGAAACCGGATTCATAGCTTGAGCGCTGGTTGAAAGGATCGTCCTCCTGCAGATACAGACCATGATACAGATCAAGCGGAGCGGCATAAGCGTTTACCTTCAGACTAGTTCCATCCTGTTCTGCGGAAATGTTATTCTGTATAACGATTTTGGTTCGCTGTACAACCTCTTCTCTGGTAGCAATATGGATGGAACCGTCAATAACCTTACGGAACATGTCCAGCCATATATTGTCAAAGTTAGGATAGGTACCCCAATTGCGTCTTGTATATCCGTCAACGGTGCTCCTGCCCAGTTCACGGAAATCTTCTGTCCAGATTAGTTCCGGACCATCCCATACACAGGCACCGTTCAGTGTCATCTGCTCAAGTACAGGAGCTATGCCTACCGCTCCGGGATAATTATGGGTTTTACCGTCATCCTTGCAAAGTTCATCGATTGCACCGTTCCAGCCGCAGTTGTCATATCTTACGCCGTAGCTCTTTGCAAGGCCTGTAACGAACGGTCCTATTGTGACACTCTCGTTATTGAACCAGTTTGCGGATGTTGTGTATTTGTAAAGGAACAGCATGGCATCGGGATAACTTTTGCATGCATTCAGAAAATTGCTGTTACGTTTCATCATGCCTATCGGGTTAAGCGGATGTGACCAGATATTGCCGCAGAAGGATATTGTAAGAAAACCGCCGTACTGGTGAGACATTGGAACCAGCTTGGCAAACAGAGCAATGCGGTCAACCGCCTTGGAAGAACTGGCATCGTTGGGTTCATCAAACCCCCAGAACTGTTCGCAGTAATTCCAACCAAGAAAGTTCTTGTACTCTTTGAAGAAATATTCAAAAGTCTCCAGGTCATTATCCTTTATGTGCGTATGTCCGCCCGATGCCGGCTGGCATGTAAACCACACATTGTTAAAGCAGCAGACCGATGCCCACGACTTGAATGTCTGGATTGCGTTCTGCGGTTTCTTGTAGATTTTCAGGTCTGTATCGTATGAACAGGACATTGACAGGTTGAAACAGACATACGGTTTGATATCTGCAGGAATAAGGTCAATGATTTTTTGAGGATCGGCATTGTTCCATACGTCAATATGTATCATCCAAAGCGGATGACGGTTGTCAATAGGGCGTCTTTCCTGCGCATTCAGTTCCGTCATAAAAAACAACGGCACAAACAAGATAAGTGATAAAAGAAATTTTCTCATAATAGTGTTTTATAATAATTCATACATATTCAGAGCGGATTCCAAATTTTAACCTACAAAATTAAAAAAAAATTTTGTAACTTTACGACACTCAGTAAGAATGATTCCATTTGCATGAAAATAAAAACCGCAGATAAAGATTACAGGCAGGTTATGCTGATGGAACGGCCTGCCCACCACCGTCCCGGAAAGCCCTCATTTCTTATGCAGACCATAATACGGATAGCATCTGCCATTGATTTGACACAGACAAGGTTCGTATATGAAAAAATCAATATGGACAGGGCCGGAAAAGGGCCATGGCTGGTCCTGATGAATCATTCAAGCTTTCTGGATTTTGAAATTGCTACAAAGATTCTGTGGCCTCGTCCGTTCAATATTGTTGCCACATCGGACGGCTTTGTAGGAAGAAAATGGTTTATGAAGTCAATGGGCTGCATACCCACCTGTAAGTTTATTCCTGACCCGCATCTTATCAGCGATATCACGTATGCCTTAAAAACGAATCATTGCAACGTGCTGATGTATCCCGAAGCCAGTTACTCCTTTAACGGTACCACTGCGCCGCTTCCTCCCGGATTCAGCCGTCTGCTCAAGATTCTGGATGTTCCTGTGGTAATGATCACGGCTTACGGTTCATTTACACGTGATCCCCTGTACAATAATCTCCAGAACAGGAAGGTCAGGGCCAGTGCAAAAGTAGAATGTCTGCTGACTCCGGACGAAATCAGACAGAAAAGCCTGGAACAATTGGACGGTATAGTAAACAAGGCTTTCAGCCTGGATTACTTCCGCTGGCAGTTTGAGAACAGAGTTGCAACTCCAGAGCCTTTCAGAGCTGACGGACTTGACAGGATACTGTTCCGCTGCACCGAATGCGGTTCCGAAGGACAAATGTCGGGACACGGGACAGAATTGGTCTGCAATGCCTGCGGAAGACATTTTTTCATGGACGAATACGGTTCCCTGCACGGAGGCTCCTACTCTCATATCCCGGACTGGTACAAATGGGAGCGCGAACAGATACGTGGGGAGATTGCAGACGGGACCTATTGTGTGGAAACCCGCGTGCGGATTGCTATGATGGTGGATATGAAAGCAATCTATTTTGTGTGCAACGGCACTCTGCGCCACGACACATCCGGTTTTGAACTTACCGGAGATGACGGGATACTACATTTCATCCAAAATCCGAACAAATGCTACAGTGTTTACTCAGATTTCAACTGGTACGAATTAGGAGACATTGTCTGCATTGGAGAATACGGAAAGTTGTATTATTGTTTTCCGGAAACTCCAGATTTGGTGGCAAAGGTCCGCATTGCAGCAGAAGAACTGTACCGTCTGAATAACAGGAAAAACCTGATGCGATCTACCCGTTAGCCTTCCGGTTCATGACAAGCATCTGAAGTCTGTTTTCAATATTGGCAAAACTGACGTCAGGATCGTAGTCAAGGGCAAGAAGTTCGATATCAGGAAACATCTCCTTGATTTTTTTGGCTACACCACGGCCTATTATGTGATTGGGAAGACATCCGAACGGCTGGAGAATAACAAAGTTCCTGCAACCCTTCCTGGCGTTATGGATTATCTCTGCCGGTATAAGAATGCCCTCGCCGGTATCGAAAGTCTGATAAATTACAGGATTGCTTTCTTTGGCCATATCCTCAATAAGAGCAGTCTTCTCATGAAGTTTTTCGTGCCTTGCAAGATAATCCGCCAGTCTGACAGCAAATGTAGTCAATTTAGTGGTTATGGACATAAGTCTGCGCACATAAGGTGTCCTCTTTGTACCAAGTTCCTTAATCTGCCTGTTCTGACAGAAATATCCTTTCTGGATAACATCTGTCATCTTTGCCTCTATTACCTCAAAGCCATTTGCCTCAAGATATCTTTCAATATCGTGATTGGCACCAGGGTGAAAGTTCAAGACATATTCACCTACAATCAGTACGGTAGGTTTTCTTTTACTGTTGTCATACGCAACGGCCGAAAGCATTTTGATGGCTTTTCTGAATGCTTTTATTTCTCCAGGAATACCTTTGCGGCCCATTTCGTCAGAAAACATTTCCATAGCAGCTTCAAAGGCTTTGTCCGCAGAACCCTTGACTTTCTCATACGGTCTGATTTTTCTTAGCATTTCTTCAAGCGTATCAACCATAGGAAGGGCAACAAGTATCTTGAGTATGGTCTTGAGATTCATAAGGTAACCGGGATGAAGATTGTGATAATCAATATCATCGTTGGTAACTATGGGCACATCGGCATATCCTGCATCATCCAGTGCTTTGCGAAGAATTGCAGCATAATGGGTCAGTCTGCAGCAGCATACGTATTTGGCCATACCGATAGCCACATGCTTAGTGTCATATTTGCCGGATTCAAGCGCGGCCAAAGCTTCTCCTATCACAATCTGGGCGGGAAAGCAGATATCATTGTGAGTATATTTCTTTCCAAGCCGTATTGCTTCCTCGCGCCCTACCTCAAGCGGAATGGCAGTTATTCCCTGGGTTCTGAAAGCAGCAGACATTATCTGGGAAAAAGCGTGTGAACTGTTGGGCACTAGAAGCACCCTGTCCTTTATATCCTGCTTTGTGAACTTGACGGCATAAGGATCGGTCATAGGCTTCACATTCAGTTTGCTATCCAGTTGTCTCTTGCGTTCTACAGTTTCGATGAATGACCGTACCCTTATTCTGATAGGCCCTTGCGCATCACTTTCATCTACCTTGAGAATAAGAGGGGCCTTATCACTTATTTCCTTCATAAGACGTACAGCTTCATCAGAAAGACAGGCATCGTGTCCGCATCCGAAACTTACCAGCTGGACAAATTCAAGATGCTTGCTTTGTGCGGCTGCAATACATCCGCTTATGACTCTTGCGTGGAAATTGTTCACTATATCAAGACGGGACTTGCTCAAATCCATTTCTTTGATTCCGGGAATGCTGTCAACCGTCAGAACCGGAATTCCCATTTTTGTGAAAAGTTCCGGCAGCTCATGATTTACAAGAGCATCGCCCTGATAAGGTCTTGATGCCAGAACAACCGCATATCGGTTTTCTGCAGTAACCTGTCCGATGATTTTTGCGCCAGCCTCTTTGAGTTCCCTGTCAAAACTGTTCTGTGCTTGGGCAGCGTAGGAAATGGCTTTCATACATATTGTACTGTCAATGCCGAATTCCTTGTCCATATATTCGCAAAGCTGTCTGTCCCTGTCCTCATCAACGTACCAGAAGAAATATGGTGCATCAAACGGTATGTCATACAATTTTTTTGTGTTGTCCGAATTGGCAATGACAATCGGGTAACCCTTTACCAGCGCGCATCTGGAAAAACTCACCTCTTCCGTATTTTCCGTAGGAGTGACTGCTATGACCGGCATGAATATTCTGTCCACACCCATCTTAGCAAGTTCTCTCAGATGTCCGTGCACAAGTTTTGCCGGGAAACATTCTGTGTCAGAAGGAACGGCGTGAAGGCCATTTTCGTAGATTCTCCTGTTACTCATTGGAGATATCTTCACCTTGTAGCCGAGACTTCTCCAGAATGTACTCCAGAATGGCATGTCCTCCCAAAATCCCAACACTCTTGGAAGACCTATAGTGATATTCTTTTCAGTGTCAACAAGTTCATATGGATAATCCTTGAAAAGGAGTCTGGTCCTTTCTGCCATCATATTAGCTGCTTTGCCAGCTTTGATATTGGAATTCTCTCCCCTCTCGCATCGGTTGTTGGTGACCCAACTGTCTCCTGTAGAGAATGACAGTATGGTTCTGTTACAGTGATTTGTGCAGTATGGACATGGAGAATTGGCTTCCTGCCTGAAACTGAAATTCTTCAAGTCCTCATAATTCAGGAACGACCTTACAAAATGCTCTCCAGCCGCACATTCCTTTGCATTGAGAGCTGCTCCTATGGCACCCATAAGTCCCGCATACGGAGCCCTTATCACTTTGCGTCCCACATACTGCTCCATAGCGCGGAGTACAGCATCATTCTGAAAGGTTCCTCCCTGAACCACTATTCTGTCTCCAAGAGAATCTATGTTGGCAACACGTATTACCTTTGTGAATACATTCTCAATGATTGAACGGCATAGACCGGCCATAATATCATCTGCTGTCTTGCCGTTACGCTGTTCAGTAATGATACTGCTGTTCATGAATACGGTGCAACGGCTGCCGAGTCTGGCTGGATTCACCGATGCGAATGCCCGGTCTGCAATATCACAGGTCCGGATACCAAGTGTCTGTGCAAAATTTTCCAGAAAAGAACCGCAGCCTGAAGAACAGGCCTCATTGACCACGATATTGGTAATAACACCTTTCTCCACCCAGATGGCCTTCATATCCTGACCGCCAATGTCAAGAATGAAACTGGGATTGTCCACGTAGTTTGAGGCGGCAAGACTGTGTGCTACCGTCTCAACTATATGTGTTTCAGTTCTGAATGCCTTATTGAAAAGGAATTCTCCATATCCAGTGGACGATGCGGCCAGAATGTTCAGAGTTGCTCCCGCCTGAATGTATTTGTTGTACATTGCAAGAAGCGCCTTTCTGGCAACATCCAGAGGACTTCCCTCATTTGATGCATAAAAGGAATCTATTATATTTTCCTCTTCATCAATCAGTACCAGCTTGGTTGTGGTACTGCCGGAATCAATACCCAGATATGCATTTGTTATTTGTCCTTTTCCCGGTTTGGATTCAGGAGCCTGTTTCAATTCATGTTCTTTCCTGAATGCATTGAGTTCATCTTTGTTTTCAAAATAAAGCTGACCCGATGCACCATCATTTTCAGTATCGTCCACAATGTTTTCAAATCTTACTATCACCTCATCAAGAGAACAGACTTCTTCATTTTTATGGATTTCATCAATACTGAGTGCAGCTCCGTATGCTACCATCATCTCCGGCAGTTCCGGTACAATGATATCTTCCTTCCCAAGGCCGAGTCTGGTTGCGAAAACATCTGTCAGTTTAGGGTGAAAAGTAAGCGGACCGCCTTCGAAAACCACCGGAGACATAATGTCAAGTCCCTGTGCCAGACCGCCTATTGTCTGCTTGGCTATAGCATGGTAACAGGAAAGCGCGATATCCTCTTTTCTGGCACCCTGATTGAGCAGAGGCTGGATATCGGTTTTGGCAAATACTCCGCACCGGCCGGAAATGTCATACAATCCTTCTCCACGTGAGGCCAAGTCATTCATTTCTGTCACATCTATGCCAAGCACCACTGCTATTTCATCAATGAATGCACCTGTACCACCAGCGCAACTGCCGTTCATTCTCATATCAAATACAGCAGGTTCTCCCTTTTCATTTTCTCTAAAGAAAATTATTTTGGCATCCTGTCCGCCAAGTTCAATGGCTGTACCCACCCGGGCATATTTTTTCTTCAGCGCAAGTGAATTGGCAACAACTTCCTGCGTAAAGGGAATGGCGGTTTTTGAGGCTATGATTCTTGCTCCTGAACCTGTGAGACAGAGTTTGACGGTTCCCGAAAGAACAATATCCTTTGCTTCCTTCAACAGTCCGACAATACTGTCTCTCTGCCTGGCAAAATGTCTTATATACTTGTGGAAGACAAGTTCGCCATCTTTGAGAAGAGCTACCTTTGTAGTAGTTGAACCAACATCAATACCAATCCTGTACATTTCCTGTTTCAATTATCAGATAGCGTTTTTGGATAAAGACCTTACAAGATTATGTTCTTCAAGGCCGGATATCACCTGTATCGTTCTTCCGTCACTGATACCTAAAGTAACCGGGACCTGTTCCCAGCGCTGGTGACGTCTGTTCCTTGGTGACGATGTCAGCCTCAGTACATAGGGCATATGATTTTTATCAAAACGGATGCATTCTTCCGGTACTGACAGGACATGGTCTGCTTTTCGGGTAACAATCCTGGCATTGGCACTGAAACCGGAGCGCAGCTCTATACCATCGGGTACTGAGGAAAGCGATGCCTTGATTTCAAATTGTGTAAAACCGCCTTCCGATCTTCCGAAAGAAGATACGGAAACAATTTCTGCAGGGATAACAATATCAGGAACAGCACCTAAAACAAGAGTCAGTTCCATTCCTTTGCCGATGTACACAACATCAGTTTCGTCCACATATCCTTTGAACACCAGAGGCCCGTTATCTGCAACTGTACATATTGGCTTGCCTATACGGGAAACGGTTTCCCCCTGGTTCACATATATAGCGGAAATGACTCCGTCAACCGGGCTGTGCACTACTGATTCGTCGTACTCCGGAGAGCGTTCAGAACTGCCCCCAACAACAATACTGCGTCTGTTCAGGGCAAACGCCAGTTTTTCTTCTGCAATGCTGAGAGCATTCAGGGCCTGTTCATATTCCTTGGTTGAAATATTCTGTCCGGCATAGAGATTACTTGCCCTTTCATAATCGGTCTCAGCCTGTTTCAATGCAATTCTTTCCAATTCTACGGCAGCATTCGCTTCTTCCAAAGCAAAAATATCAGGAATAGCTTCCAGTATTGCCAGACACTGTCCTTTCTTGACAATATCCCCGCACTTGACAGGAATTTCAGAAACATATGCGGAAATACGTGGCATTATTTCCACTTCCCTGTCTGAGGAGATCTTTCCCGATATGGTTATTGTGGATGCGATATCCGCATAACAGGCTTCCGTATAAGAATAATACTTTCCGGGAGTTCTTGACAACTGCCATAGTATCAGCAGCAGAACAAGTGCAAATACAACTGATAAGGATAAACCTTTTTTGATTTTCATATAGCGTCAATTATATATCGTAGAACAATTCTGAAATCTCTTTTGATGCCATCTTGCGTGCCGGAAAATATCCGGAAAGTACGCCTCCGGCAATCACTATCACCATCACAGACAGAATCCCGAAAAAAGACAGCTGTGGCATACCGTACAACGGGTCAGACATTATTCCGCTTCTGATAAGGAAGCGCATGGTTACAATGACCAGTTCCGCAACAAAAAGACCAATCAATGAGAACGATACTGAAATGACCAGACTCTCGTGAACAAACTGTCTTATTATGTCCCGCGGTTCTGCCCCAACAGATAGCCTTACCGCTATTTCACTTTTTCTCTCCCTTACGGAAAGAATCATTATGCCAAACACGCCAAGAAGACTGGAAATGATTATTCCTATGAAAATCACCCATATCAGCACTTTTGTTCCGCGGAACAGGATATCGAGCATTTGGGCATATTCCTGCATTCCAACAGCTTCTAAAGCAAAGCTGTCATCGGGATTCACTTTATGGATCTGCCGCAGATATCTCAAAATTTCTTCTGTCCGCTGTTCGTATCCCTCTGTCACTTTCAAAGAAAAACCCAGGAATGAAAGAGTACCCTGGAGTCCGTAAACGGCATCGGTCGTCGAATATGGAAGAACAATTGAATTCTGTTCGTTTCCGAACGGAGCTACAAACGGATTGTCCTTTTTCAAAACTCCTACAATGGTGTACATTACATCTCCTATTCTGATATCCTGTCCACAGGCCTCCTCGCCATCGCCAAACCACTTGTTGTACAGGTCTAATCCCAACACGCACACTTTGCGTTTCCGGTTCATATCAATTTCATCTATAAAACGGCCCTTTACCATTGACATCTGCATCACACTATCCAAGCCTGGAGTCATTGACATAACATTAGCATAATCCGTATTACAGTTTCCTGACCGGACTGTCTGCAGACCCGGAGTAAGAGAAGCGGCATATGTACCGACTATTGTCCCGGAAAATTCAGATTGGATTGAATTGAGGTCTTTCATATCGAAATTCCACAGTCTGCCTGGACCGAATCCGGAACAGTTCATTGTAGTAGGTAGAGTGTTTACAACAACCGTTTCCGTACTCAATTTGCTTATTTCTCCAATAGACCCGTTGATGAATATATTGAACCCGGCCAAGGATATCAGCAGAATGAACATTCCTCCCGCAACAGCGCAGCCTGACAGTAATGTTCTTGTCCTGTTGCGTTTCAGCACAATCATAGCATCATTGAACAGATAGTCTTCCATAATTCTACTCACATTCCATAGCCTGATTGATTCTGACAGACGTGGCTTTGCGTGCCGGCGCAAGACCTGAAACCAAACCGCATACAATAACAAGAGCGGTGCAGGAAAGTATCAGTTGCCAACTGACAGTCATATTCCCTATGAAAATCCATTTCTCATCTGCAGTGAATTTTTCCACCACGATATTTGCCACTTTAAGTGCAGCGGAACCGAGCAGCATCCCGATACACCCGAATATCAGCATGATAAATACCGCCTCTCCAAGAATCAGACGGAAAATGGAACCTTTGCCAGAACCGCATACCAGCCGCACGGCAATTTCTTTGGTTCTTTCCTTTACAGACAGATACACAATGCTGCTCACTCCCAAGATACCCATCAGGAGAGACAACAATCCCAAAATAACAGTAAAGAGCCTTATCGAATCCAATAATTTTTCCTGAGCATCAATAAAATCGATAGACTCTTCAAAATGCAGGGCGGAGGCATCGTCTGGACAGATTCCTTTCTTGAAATACAACCAGGAGCGTATATCCTCTTTCAACCGGTACTTTTCTTCCACAGATGTATCCAGAATAAGTTTTATGTCAATGGAGCTCAGTTCATCTTCCATTCCCTGCATTGACATGGAAGTCTCAAAAGGGACGAATACATAGTTGATGCTTACATTATGCAACGTTTTATACACTCCAAGAACAAGATACGGCAGACCATCCACTTGGATTGTCCTGTTTACTGCATCATCTGATTTTCCGAACAGTTGCACTGCCATGTTCTCAGGGATAATGCAATTCCTGCTCCTTCCATCCAATTCCACTTGTGTAAAATTACGTCCGGCAGTAATCTGCAGGACATTATCGTTAAGTTCCTTGCGATAATCGCTTACCACCGCTCCTGCGGTACCTGTCAGACTTACGCATTTCACAAGGTTCTGTTTTCTGGGATAGACAAATTCCGAACGGTCAGAAAACAACGTTTGCAGTTCTTGGGCATCGCTTCTTGTAAGTGACACTCTATGTCCTTTCACGAGCCCGTCATATGCCATTGAAGTCTCACCCGGACTGACAGATATCAGAATATACCCAAGAATATAGTCATAATTGGATCTGTTACCCCTGTCAATTCCGTTTGACGTACCTACAACAGCAATAAAGATAAACACGCCCCAAACTGTCATAAGTCCGGACAGGAATCCGCGTCTGCGACTCATCCTGACCGATGCCAGAATGTCCTTAAAAAAATTATCCAATGACAGTCTACCTTCTTTCATCTTTCTCAATCCGTCCATCATTCATTGTTATGCAACGGGACATCTGAGAAGAAATTGACGTCTCATGTGTGACCAGAACAATGGTCACATTGTTCTCTTGGTTGCATTTCCTGAACAGGTTGACAATTTCCCGGGTCATTCTGCTATCCAGGGCTCCGGTTGGCTCATCGGCCAGAATGATTTTGGGATTCATTACCATAGCTCTGGCAATTGCCACCCTCTGTTGCTGGCCGCCTGACAAATGGGAAGGGATGTGTTTTTTCCATCCGGTAAGTTCCATCTTTTCCAGCATGTCCATCACCCTTGCTTCACGTTCCTGCTGGGGAATACCCCTATAGATAAGTGGAAGTTCCACATTTTCATAAACGGTTTTGAAGGAAATGAGGTTGTATCGCTGGAATACGAAACCTATGTTGTGGTTACGGATATGCGCTTCCTCTTCTTTGGTCAGATTCTTTATGATTTGTCCTCTAAGACGATACTCGCCTACATCATAGGAGTCAAGAAGACCCAATATATTCAGCAATGTGGATTTTCCGGAACCTGACGGCCCCGTCACCCCCACAAATTCGCCTTGGTCAATGTGCAGATCAATATCTTTGAGCGCTACCAATGGAGTGTCTCCCCAATATGTCTTATTTACACCTTTCAGATCTATCATCAGGTGCAAAGATAAAAAATATTCTTTGGTTTGATATAAACAAAAGGGGGAACTTGCATCAGTCCCCCCCATATAGTTAAAAACTCAGTCCAGTTTAGTCCAATTTGTGAATTATCAGACCACTGCGCAGTTTGGGTTCAAACCAGGTTGTCTTTGGAGGCATTATCTTGCCGCTGTCCGCAATATCCATAAGTTGTTTCATAGATACTGGATAAAGAGCAAGAGCCATCTTCATTTCTCCGCTGTCAACACGTTTCTTCAACTCTCCAAGACCGCGGATGCCACCTACAAAGTCAATACGGCTGTCACGGCGCAAGTCCTTGATGCCGAGCAACTGGTCAAGAATAAGATTTGAAGAAATGGTTACGTCAAGAACACCGATAGGATCATTGTCGTTATACGTGCCCTGTTTGGCGGTAAGCTTGTACCACATACCTTCAAGATAGAGAGAGAATGTATGCAAAGCAGTTGGTTTGAAAATGTCTGCACCTTGTTTCTCAACTACAAAGTTCTTTTCCAAAGCAGTAAGGAACTGATCTGCAGTCATACCGTTCAAATCTTTTACAACACGGTTGTAGTCTATGATTGTAAGCTGGCTTGCAGGGAAACAGACTGCCATAAAGTAGTTGTACTCTTCTGTACCGTTATGGTTAGGATTATTCTTTGCTTTCTCAGCACCTACAAGAGCAGCTGCAGCTGAACGGTGGTGACCGTCTGCAATATACATGGCAGGCATAAGTGCAAAACGTGCGGTAATTGCCTTAATATCGTTATCGTCAGCAATAATCCACAACTGATGACGGAATCCGTCAATGTTTGCAACATAGTCGTAAACAGGCTGTTTGCATGTATATTTTGCTACAATATGGTCAAGTTCGGCATCGTCAGGATATGCAAAGAATACAGGCTCGATATTGGCATTGTTGACACGGACATGCTTCATACGGTCCTCTTCCTTGTCTGCACGTGTAAGTTCGTGTTTCTTTATGACACCGGTAAGATAATCGTTTACATAAGCACCTACTACAAGACCGTACTGGGTCTTGCCATTCATTGTCTGTGCATATATGTAGTACTGTTCCTTATCGTCCTGGACCAGCCAGCCATTATCCTGGAACTTTTTGAAATTCTCAGCAGCCTTGGCATATACGCGCGGGTCAGATTCTTCTGTTCCGGCAGGAAAATCAATCTCAGGCTTGATGATATGGTAAAGGGATTTCTCGTTACCTGCAGCCTCGGCACGTGCTTCTTCGGAGTTAAGAACGTCGTACGGGCGGCTCTGTACCAGTTCAACAAGTTCTTTTGGAGGGCGTACACCCTTGAAAGGTTTTACAACTGCCATGGAATTATTTGTTTACCTGGAACTTACGGATACCATCCTTAATGAAAGCAACAATCTGGTTTGCAGCTGCAAGACCGGCATTTACGTTAGCCTCGGCAGTCTGGGCACCCATCTTTTTAGGTGTTGCAAAGTAACGGTCTGCAAACTGTGCCTTGAACTGTTCGTCAGTAGCAGGCATAATATCTGCAATATATTTGAGATCAGTTCTCTCAGCCATCAACTGGAGCAGTTCGGACTCGTTGACAACTTCTTTACGTGCTGTATTCAGCAGAATTCCGTTCTTTGGCATAAGACCTACAAGGCCGGCATTGATAGAATTTACTGTCTGCGGTGTAGCAGGAATATGGAGAGAAACAATATCGCAAGTCTTGTAAAGTTCTTCTACAGATGCAACAGCATGAACACCGGCAGCTTCAATAACTTCTGCTGGACAGAAGGCATCGAAAGCATAAACGTGCATATTGAAACCTTTTGCAATACGGGCTACTGCACGGCCTACATTACCGAATGCATGCAGACCAAGTTTCTTGCCCATAAGTTCTGTACCGCTTGTTCCGTTGAAGAAATTACGTTTTGCGTAAATCAACAGACCGAATACAAGTTCAGCAACAGCATTGGCATTCTGACCCGGAGTATTCATAACGCAGATTCCTTTTGCACTTGCAGCAGCAAGATCAATATTATCGTAACCGGCACCGGCACGAACAACAATCTTAAGGTTCTTGGCTGCATCAATAACCTCTGCATCAACAATATCGCTGCGGACAATCAAAGCATCAGCATCTTTAACAGCATCAAGAAGAGCGCTCTTCTCTGTATATTTCTCCAGTTTGACAAGTTCGAAACCTGCCTGATCAATTATATTCTGAATACCGGTTACAGCAACTGCAGCAAACGGTTTGGTGGTTGCAAGTAAAACTTTCATATCAAATCAATTATTTATAAGGTTAAACAATTAATGTTTTGCTTCAAATTCTTTCATGCATGCAATAAGAGCATCAACACTTTCCATAGGAAGAGCATTGTAGCAGGAAGCGCGGAAACCGCCAACTGAACGGTGACCCTTGATACCTACCATACCCTGACCCTGTGCAAACTTCAGGAAGTCTGCCTCAAGCTCTGCATATTCAGGATTCATTACCCAGCAGATATTCATATAAGAACGGTCCTCTTCAACAGCTGTACCAACAAACAGTTTGTTGCGGTCAATTTCGCTGTAAAGTTTGGCAGCACGAGCCTCTGCACGTTTAGCCATTTCCTTAACACCACCCTGAGCCTTGAGCCATTTGAGTGACTGAAGAGCAGAATAGATTGTGAATGTAGGAGGTGTATTGAACATTGAACCGTTGTCAATATGTGTCTGGTAGTTGAGCATTGTAGGAATGTAACGGTCAACCTTACCAAGAGCATCGTTCTTTACAATAACAAATGCCATACCTGAAGGAGCAAGGTTCTTCTGAGCACCACCGTAGATACAGTTATACTTGCTTACATCAATAGGACGTGAGAAAATATCGCTGGACATATCGGCAATCAGCTGTACAGGGCTGTCAAGATCCTTGCGGATTTCTGTACCGTAGATAGTATTGTTTGTTGTAAAGTGGAAATAATCTGCATCAGCAGGAATTTCAAAATTCTTTGGAATATATGTATAATTCTTATCAGCACTGCTTGCAACTTCTACGCATTCACCAAATGCCTTAGCTTCTTTCAACGCTTTCTTTGCCCATACACCTGTATTAAGGTATGCAGCTTTCTTATTGAGGAAGTTATAAGGAACGCGGCAGAATTCCATACTTGCACCACCTGCAAGGAACAGAACTGAATAACCCTCAGGAATGTCAAGAATTTCTTTGATAAGAGCCTCAGCCTCATCAACAACCGGCTGGAATTCCTTTGAACGGTGACTGATTGACAGAAGGGAGATACCTGTACCTTCAAAATCGTAAACAGCCTGAGCTGACTTCTCAATCACTTCCTGTGGCAATACTGCAGGACCTGCGCAAAAATTGTGCTTCATAAAATTAAAATTTAGGTTATAAATAATTAGTTAATTCTCTTGTTGTTGCGGCTAAATTTTAATTTTTGAAGCATCCTTGACTATCACCTCCCCTGCTCCCCTCCTCAAGGAGGGGACTGCTGCATCCGCAGCAGGTTCCGCTTGCGCTCCAGAATTAAAATTCAGGTTATAAATAATTAGTTAATTCTCTTGTTGTTGCGGCTAAATTTTAATTTTTGAAGCATCCTTGACTATCACCTCCCCTGCTCCCCTCCTCAAGGAGGGGACTGCTGCATCCGCAGCAGGTTCCGCTTGCGCTCCAGAATTAAAATTCAGGTTATAAATAATTAGTTAAACAATTATTTCAAATTGCAGCGCAAAGGTACAACCCAAATATGTAACTAGCAAATTATTTTGAAAGAAAAATAACCAATTTTGCAAATAGTTTTCAACATATCATATCTGATTTATGTCATTTTGTAAGCAAAATCAAGAATTCTATTTACATTTTGTCAAATTAACAGAATAAAGTTAAAGAAAAGTAACAAAAAGAAAGCGCACACGTGCAAAAACAACCATTTTCACTTTTTTCCACGTGTTTCCCAGCCCCGTTTCCACCAGCCCCGCACAGTTTGCGCGTATGGTTACCTATGCCAATATTGCACGGAATCGTTGCTACAAGGTATTTTGGCTGCAATATTGGCTCGGTATTTGCAAATGAATTCAGTGCGCAATCTTTATTGACGGTGGCGCCACTTGCAAAAGGTATTATAATGTTCCGCCTCCCAGCATAATATACAAACCTTCGCAAAAACCCCGCAATTTGCGCAGGGTGGCGGCAAAAAACGGCTCAACCTTCGCAAAACAGGCCCAAAACGCGAAGGGTGAAATGCACTTAGCAATGG